>CAXUHM010000114.1:0-2308 GCA_964250935.1 uncultured Terriglobus sp. | reverse complement strand
AGTACATCGTTCAGCGCACCCCATAGTCTACAAACCGTCTCAATAGCATCTAGGCCTCTGCCCTGCGATGTCGCAGAATGGACAAACCAACCCTTGATCAACGCTTTTCTGCCGCTCCCGCGACCTTGCGTTAGCGTATACCTCAGCAGAAACACGCGTCTTTACTGACGAGAACGGCTTTTCTCGTTACGGAGCCCGCTTTTTGCTGACGCTTACAGGCACCTGGGCGTTGATCAGGAAAGCATCTCCCCACTTCTGCATGGCATAGATCAAGCTTCGCAAAGATTCGCCCCTGGGCGATAGCGAATACTCGACCTTCGGAGGAACCACCGGATACACCTTGCGGAGAATCACCTCGTCTCGCTCAAGCTCACGGAGCTGGGCGGTCAGAATCCTGGGACTGAGACTTGGCTTCAGGCGTTGAAGCTGACTGAACCGTAACGTGCCGTGCTCCAGAAGATGATGAAGGATCACGCCCTTCCACTTGCCCCCGATGGCCTCCAGGCATGCCTCTACCCCACAACCACTCTGGAGTTCGTAGTGCTTAAAACGCCGCTGCTTCATGGCTCTCCCTCCTTTACGCTATCCTTTCTGTTAGTACGTTACGATCTTGTAAGTATAACATTTTATGTAACTTGGGCGGTCTCGCCTGCATCTTCTCCTTTGTGGCGAAACATTGCCCTGAGGGAGTTGAATGAAAAAGAGTGTTCTCGTCGTCCATGCCCATCCTGAAACCTCCTCCTTAACGCACACGCTTGCCGACGCTGCAAAGATCGAGTTGGCATCGGCGGGTCACCAGGTGCTTGAAAGCGACCTCTACAGGATGAATTGGAAGGCCGTATTTGATGCGCAGGACTTTCCAGAACGCGCTGATCCTGCCAGGCTGTCGTTTATTGCGGAATCGGGCGCTGCCTATGCCAATGCGACGCAGACCCCGGATGTTCAAGCGGAGCAGGAGAAGCTGAAGGAGGCCGATGCCGTGGTGTTCCTGTTTCCGCTTTGGTGGTTCAGCTTTCCGGCAATCTTAAAGGGCTGGGTGGACCGCGTCTTCGCCTTCGGTCTGGCTTATGGATACAAGGGACAGGGTAATCAATATCGCTATGGAGAAGGTGGGTTTGCAGGAAAGCGAGCCCTGCTCGGTGTTTTGGCCGGGGGCTCTGAGGTGGACTATGGGGCGAGGGGCATCAATGGATCTCTGGAGCAACTCCTCTTTCCGATCACGCACGGTACGCTCTTCTTTGCCGGCATGGAGGTCCTGCCGACATTCGCCGTGTACGGCACTGTCCGCATCACAGAGGCCGGCGTTGACAAAGCAAAAGACGCGCTAAAAGAACGGCTATCCGGCCTCTTCACAGACGCGCCGATTCCCTTCCGATTCCAGAACAAGGGAGACTATCCGGACCACCACCAGCTTGCGGCCGATGTAGCTCCCGGCTTGAACGGAATCCTCGCACAGGTGGAGAGGCCGGACAGATTCATCTAGGGCGTGATGCCGGGGCTTCCGCGTGGGCGGCCAACCCACTGCCGCACACTCACCATACTTCAACAGTTCTCTCCAGCGAGAAAGAAGAGTAACGATGAACGACACCGCCAGCAACACCACCGCAATCACCGTTCTGGGCTCGGCACGCGCCAAGGGAGGCCACGAAGACGACGTCCGACAGGCCCTGCACGCCTTTGTAGGGCCCGCGCGTGCGGAAGACGGCTGCCTGCGCTACGAAATGTATGAGGACGTGCAATACACCGGCAGCTTCTACAGCATTGAAGTATGGGCCAGCCAAAAACATCTAGACAAGCATGTCAAGGACCAGCAACCGGAGATGAACAAGGTGCTGCCCTGGTTGAGTGAGCAATTGCGCATCAGTGTCGTCAAGGAGCTGGAATAGGCGCATGGCGTCCTGCTAACCCGATTCACATTCAGGTAGAGAGCAGTCCATCGCAATCCTGAAATCTGCGGACCCGTGCTGGAAATGTGCTGCGATGACCGCCCTTCGCAGGTTGCTGAGGTTGAGAACGCTGGGCGGGATAGAAGCTACCCTGATGCCGCTGCCAGCCTTTGCTGGTGAGAAGACCGATTCCAAGCAAAGCCTCGTAAGCACCACCGACCGTGCCCCTCGATACATTGAGCCACTTGGCGAAGAGGCGGGAGGATGGCAAGCGGCAATCGCTGGACAGCGGCCCTCTACGGATTGCGGAGGCAAGTTGCCTCTCGATCTGCTTTCGCAGACTAGGCGCTCCTGCGGACCTATTAACGCAAAGCTCGGGAAGTGTGGTGGTCGTCTTGAAAAGGATCCTGTAAATTGGCCCT
>CAXUHM010000113.1:0-2362 GCA_964250935.1 uncultured Terriglobus sp. | reverse complement strand
CGGTATTTCCGTGGGGAGTGCCCCATCACTCTTTTGAAGGCTGTACTGAAAGCGCTAAGAGACTCGTAGCCGAGCAAGGGCGCGACGACGGCGATGGAGTCGTCCGTGTTCGCAAAACGGTCTTCAGCGAGTTGCATACGCCAATGGGTTAGATATTCCAGTGGAGATTTTCCGACTGTTTCTTTGAACCTGAGGGCGAACGCCGTTCGTGACATGCCGACCTGCTTGGCCATGGCTTGAACCGTCCAACGACGGGCTGGATCGTTGTGTATGGCTGTGAGGGCTGCGCGCATACGCCGGTCCGCCAATGCAAAAAGCCATCCAACGCCGTTGCCAGCGCATTCCGTCAGGTACACCCGCAACGTCTGAATCAGCAGCATCGTCGCCAGATACTGCGCAGCAAGCGAGCCACCGGGTTGCGGATCGTAAAGCTCCTGGCGCAACCGTTCCAGCGTCCACCGCAACACGGCTTTATCGGAGTCGCGGCGGATGTGGAGAACAGGCGGAAGAAGGTCGATCAGAAGACCCGCTTGGTCTCCGGCCAGATTGAAGTGGCCGCCAATTCCCATGAAGTCACCGCCGTGATTGTACGTCGTGATGCCGCCCTTACCGTTTTCGACGAGAACATCAGCGGCATCCAGCGGCGACAATGCGAGATCACTCCCCACCCGATATGGTCTTCCGCTCGGCAGCAGCAGGCAATCACCCGCTTCTCCGCGGATCGGTTCCGATACCCCGTCGACAGAAAGCCAACAACTACCGAAGACGATCGCATAGATCCGGATGCCGTCGTAGGCGCCAAATTCCAAGCACCAGGGTCCTCCCCATTCGAAGTCCAGTGACCAGAAGCTATGCACTTTCACGAGTGAGAGAACATCGGACAAAGGATCCACGGACTCTCCTCTCTGAACGTTTGCGAAGATATTACGAACGTTCCCGCATTGATCATTCGCACGTCTGATCCTACCTTTAAGTACAGGGCGCTCCCACGAGTAAGCCGGTTCGTAGAGTCATCGAGGAAGTCAGACTCGCAACCGAGTTAATGAACGACTTGTCGTCGCCGCCGCACCCGTTGCAAGCGGCGGCTTTCTAGGGAATTCTGTCGGCGCAACTCACGTCTACGGTGGTTCTGCAATCCAGTCCCTTTTCTGTAAAGCGCTTCCCCAGAGGTCACGTTATGCGCGATGTTTCTCCCTCGAACCAGACACCTCTTTCCATCGCCGTGCTTGGCGTGGGTGCGATCGGTAGCACGTTCGCCTACTATCTCTCGAAAGCAGGTCACGATGTCACTGTTGTGGCGAGGCCGGCTTCTCAACGTTTCCAACAGCTAAGCCGTGATCAGGCGATCGTGTTGGAGTCGGGCGAGAAAGCGAGGGCACGGGTCGCTGATGTTTTAGACGAGGTGACGGCCTACGACCTGATCGTAGTAACCACCCTCGACTACCAGGTTGACGCCCTGCTTCCTTCCCTGCAGCGATGCAAAGCGGCGTGTGTCCTGTTCATGTTCAACACCTTGAAGCCTGCGCGTCTTGAACAGGCGGTCGGGAAGGTTCGTTGCGCCTTTGGCATGCCTTTCGTGATGTCGAGGCTTAGCAGCGAGGGAAGGCTTGATTCCAAGATCAGCCCTTTCAGGAAGACTTTGCATGGGGATCGACGTTGGATGTCGCTCTTTCAACATGCTGGTATTCCTTCAGCGTACGAGGCCGAAATGGAGTTGTGGCTCCGCTCCCATGTTCCTCTTTGTGTCGCGATGGAGAGCATCGCGATCAAAGCAAAGCAGCAGGGAGGAATCGCGTCCTGGCAGGACGGGATGGTCGTTGCAAGGGGCATGCGAAGCGCATTTTCGATCGTCAAGAAATTGGGTCACCCTCTCTATCCCGCGGCGAAGACGGTTCTCAACGGTACTCCGAACGTGCTTATCGCCTGCATGTTTTGCCTGATCTCGAGAAACAGATCCTTTCGCGAACTGCTGTCCACAGGGGCGAACGAGTGCCGGGCGCTTGTCGCTTGTCTCCTCTTTGTTGCGGGCGGTATGGACGGAGTCTCTACGGCTGCGCTCAAGTCGCTCGGTGACGTAGAACCTCTTGCGAAACGAATGCCCGAAGCTGCGATCCTGTGAGCAGCAACGGAGCAGGTCTGGCCCGACTGGATCAGACCTGCGCGAGGGCCATCACAGCGTGAGCATTTCAGGAAGCGTTCGTCAAAACAGTTCCGACGAAGCCGGTAGGAGGCGCACCGATCAACTCGGTGGCCCGCTTAATCTTTTCGTCGCTTTCATACTTCGATAGGACGGCAGTTGAAGCGTCCTCACTGATCCAGAGTGTGTTGACCATGATGTGACCAGGATCCTTGGCATCCTGTA
>CAXUHM010000112.1:0-2369 GCA_964250935.1 uncultured Terriglobus sp. | reverse complement strand
GCAAAGCTCGGGAAGTGTGGTGGTCGTCTTGAAAAGGATCCTGTAAATTGGCCCTTTTCAATTGACGCCAGTGGGAGGAGCCTACCAATAGGAGAATTTTCCAATGATCTCAGGCGGTAATGCAACCATCATCGTTGCGGATATGGACCGGTCAATCCGCTTCTACACGGAAGTTCTAGGTCTCAAGCTCACAAATCGTTTTGGCAACGACTGGGCAACGGTGAGTGCGGGAGAAGGGCTCACCATCGGAATCCATCCAGCCTCAACCAAATACCCTACCCCGGGAACCAAAGGAGCGATCATCCTTGGGTTGGACATCGATATGCCTGTTGAGCGCATGGTTGCGAGGCTTGCTCAGCAAGGTGTCACGATCAAGGGCAGTGTCGTTCGTAGTGAGGCCGGCAACTTCGCAAATTTGGAGGATCCCGATGGTAATGAAATGTACCTCTGGGAAAAGGTGAAAGTGGCTAAGGTTGAGCAGCAACTTGCCAGCTCATCAACCGCCTGAAACCCAATGAGTGCGATCAGGGCGACGCTTTAACCAGAAGACCACACAAATCCTAGAATGTCGTTCACGGCAGTTGGGGCTCTACACTACCCAGAAACGTTCGTTTGTGATGAGGCGATCAAGTCAGATTACCTTTCACTACCCCGACCTGTTATCTCAGACCCGTTTGCGCACGAGACTATGAGCGATGGATAGTCGCCGCCTAGTGGGCGCCCGCTGAGAAGGGATGACTCGAATGAATATCCGACGTACGTTTCTTACCGCGATGGCGCTTAGTTCCGTTCTCTGTGCAGGCTGTGGAAGCGGCGGCACACCGTCATCAGGATGTACTATTACAGGCTTTGCAATGGAGGTTCGTCCTTTCGATCCCGGGACGCCCGCTCCTGACCACACCGCTATGCCCTCCGCGAACCAAGAATTATTTGTTGCGGCAGAAGGCGTCGAGACCGGAGTCGGACCAAGTTGCATCTTTCATCCGCTCTACCATACCGTCCCGGCTCAATGGACGACCTCAGATCCACAGAACGTCACAATCAGCAGCGCTCAGGAATGCAACAAACGGACTCGCCACCTGTCTGGGGTCGACCAAATCGGACTCAACCGTGAGTGCGACCGTCACTGCTTACGGGTTCAGGCAAACCCTTAGCACTCCCATAGTTTGCAGGTGAGAACATCTCCGTCTGCTTTTAACGCGAACACTGGCACAAAACGTCCGTTTGTGAAGACGGCAAAAGCCCCAAATGTAAGCCGGCCATGTAAGCACTTGAATGGCATTCATGGGTGAGAACATAGCGAACATGAAATTATTTGCCCGCAGTCCGGAACATGTCATTGCCCTTCTCGATCGTGCTTTTAACGAAGGGGATCTGGAGACCATCATGGGCTTCTACGAGGATGCAGCTATTGTGGTGCCTGAACCCGGGATCGAAGCTCGGGGCAAAGAAGCCATCCGCGAGATGTACGCCAACATGTTACAGACGGGAACTATAGCGCGGCAAGTCAAGGTAAGAGTGCTCGAAGCAGATGGGACTGCTCTCTTCCTCTCCCAATGGAGCTTAAGTAAGGTGGGTCAGATTGAAAAGTTCTTCGTGTCGACGACTGTTCTCAGGCAACAGAATAGCGAATGGAAAGTTCTTATCGATAACGCTCAGGGGCCGGCGATTCTGGACGATTAATTAAGCTCTTGAGAGAACGCTAGTGTCTCGTGTAAGCCCCACCTGTTGAACTTGTGCTTTTCTCCATCAAGCGACCAAGAACGTACGTGTTCTTTCAGACGCGTCCACATCCCCGCGAGCTGTTCTGTTTCTAGCCTCAAGCGGAATACATATGCGGGAGAGTGTCCTGCAGTGCGTACTGATCGATGGCTTCCAAGCGGCAATTGCAATCGCGCTGCTAGCGCGAACCTTTGGCTTCTTGCGCCGACCAATAGCTGAGGGGCCGAATCTGCCAGCTCACTATGATTCCAGCCTCAACATACGGATCGCCTTTCACAATTTCACTGGCCTGTTCCGATGTTTCCGCATCAAGAACCCACAAGGCTCCAGCGTCCTCTGCGAACGGGCCAGCAGCTCGCAATTGACCGTTCTCCAGGAAGCTACGCAGGTACTGGCGATGGACGCCATGCAGCGCTCTAACCTCGTCCTTGTTCTTGCTGTACTCAATAACCGCGGCGAAGATCAAGGTCAGCTCCGATCTGCCCTGATCCGGCGGACACAGAGAACAATCTGTGACACGTACAATTCCCAGGCACGAAGATGATGTCGGGCTTGGGCGTGATGATTCATTTTTCGACGGTCACGCTTTCGATCTGAAAAGAGGTCGGAGTAGTCTTTCTAGGCGCAGATCAATCGAACTCGGTGAT
>CAXUHM010000111.1:0-2581 GCA_964250935.1 uncultured Terriglobus sp. | reverse complement strand
GGTTCTCGACGAGTGCATTGGCCTGTTCTCATCATTCGAGCGCGCCTAGGCGGGTACTTCTGGGAAGCCGACGATTTAAAGATGATGCTGACTTCCGCAGTCCACCGAAGCTAGCAGCTTGCATCGTGTGCTACTTCGACACACTGTTCCACCTGACAGTAAGGGTCTGGGGCTACAGCTATGGAGCTGGGGAGCAGGCCCTATTGCTGCTAAAAACATACAAGGAATTGCAGCGAAGGTCGGTGAGTCCTCCGCACGATGTCGCACTTCGACCTGAGGGCAAAGGTGGAGATACGCGGCGTACACTCTGACGCTCAACGTTCAGTCACTCACCCCGTCTCGACTTCCTTCAAGTCTTCCTGTTGCACATTGAGGGCTCTCTGCACGTCCTTAAGACTTTCCAACTGCACCTGACTCAAACGATTGAGAAAACACTCCTTCACGATTCTGGCTAACACAGGGGCCGCGTTTTGCTGCTCCGCCTTGCCGGCTTGGCTCATCAAAATGAAAGTTCCTTCCCTCTCGACTTTGATCCGTTTGATCCAGCCTCGCGACTGCATTCTGGTAAGAACATGTGAGAGGCGGGTCCGATCCCAGCGCATCGCGTCGGCCAGCTCTTGTTGCCGCATGGTGTTTTTCGGAGCTTCCGCCAGGATCGATAAAATCCCGAACTGCCCCCCTGACATTCCCGTTGCCGAAAAGAGTGCCCGGCTGACACTTAGGCTTGTCTCCTCCACCATGTAACGGAAGTTGCGCCAAGCTTCGAGTTCTTGTTTGGTGAGCGCACCGGGCATGTCGCCAGCCTACGGATGCGAGGTTGACACGTCAAAGGGTGCGAGCTAGTCTGTTGATACGTCAACACAAGCCTGGACCTACGCGGAATTCGTCTCAGAATTCAGAATAGAAAGTGAACTGGCATGCTGAAACTTCAGATCATCATCGGCAGTACCCGGGAAGGTCGAAACGCGGATCCTGTCTGTCGATGGTTCGTGCCCGCCACGAAATCACACGGCGCGTTTGAGGTAGAGACCCTCGATCTTCGGGACTGGCCGCTTCCGATGTTTCAGGAAACAATCGCCACGGTTGGTGACTTTGCCAATCCCACGTACTCCGACCCGCTCGTAAAGCAGTGGAACGAAAAGATCAAGGAAGCTGACGCTTATATCATCGTCACGCCGGAGTACAATCGCGGCGTTCCGGGCGTCCTCAAAAATGCGATTGACTCCGTCTTTTTCTCCTTCCGTTTTCGGCAGAAGCCGGTAGCCTTTGTGGCTTATAGCCTCGGCTTCACGGCCGGCGCAAGAGCTGTTGAGCACCTCACCCAGATCATGGTGGAAACAGAGGCTGTGCCGGTGCGAACGCCGACGCTGGTTCCGTTTGTTAGCGCTGCGTTCGACGAGCAGGGGGAGCCAACAAACCCAGTGCTCATCGCAACTCTTGCCGCGATGCTTGACGACCTTGCGTGGCTTGGCAACGCTTTGCAGGCCGCCCGGGGACAGGGTCAACTCCCGCCTGCCGCGTTGAGGATTCGGGCTGCGTCAGGGCGAAGATAGTGCTAAAGTACTGCGCGTGCTGGCAATTGAATCGCCTGACGCCCGATTACTGGGTCTGACGGAAGTGCTTTTCGATGGCTCCCCACAAATCTGTCTCAACCCGCTTTGATAACTCCGCATTTTCGACGAAGCTGAGGAAGCCGTGGTAGGCCCCTGGATACACATGTAGTTCAAGGGGAACGCCGTGCTTGATCAGATTTTCCGCGAAGCGTAGATTCTCGGCCACGAACAGATCGAGTTCTCCGATGACTATGCAAGTCGGAGGCAGACCCGCTAACGCCTCGATACGCCCGGGCGATGCATAGGTGGGTACTGACTCCGTGCCGGCCGCATGCCCAAGCACGCAGCCCCAGGCGAAGCGATTATTCTCCCTTGTCCAAACAAATTCCCCGGCGTTCGGCATGGCTGAGGGTTGCGCGTCGGTTCCGGTTCTGTCGTCCAGCATGGGGTATTGCAGGAATTGCGCGGACAACCGGAATTGCCCCTTGTCTCGCGCCATCAAGCACAGGGCCGCTGCGAGGCCGCCTCCTCCGCTTTCTCCTAAGACGGCGATGCGCTCTGGTGGGAAACCAAGCTCCGAAGCCAGCGTATGGGTCCACTGAAGAGCCAGATAGCAATCGTTCAGGCCGGCGGGATAGGGATGCTCGGGAGCCAGGCGGTAATCTACACCCACGACAATTCCCCCAAAGCGGTGCGCAAGCAGCTTACTCTGCGCTTCATTTGTTTCGGGCGCGCCCATAATCATGCCGCCGCCGTGCAGCCATAACAACGCGCCTGTGGGAGTGACATTCTCTGGGATGTAGAGCAGGATGCGGAGCGACGAGCCATCCTGTCGGAGAACCAGCCTCTCCTCTGTGCGCACATCTTCCGCGGCAGGCGCTGTGGTGCGAAAGTTTGCCATCGCGGAACGCAGTTCCGGCAGGGATTCCGCCGTGGGCTTGAGAGGTGGCATGCTTTCCAACGCCTTCGCAAGCTCAGGGTCGACCAAATGCTTTGTGCTCATGTGTCCTCGGGCCAAGAAGAAGTCT
>CAXUHM010000110.1:0-2913 GCA_964250935.1 uncultured Terriglobus sp. | reverse complement strand
CTCATAACCCAAAGGTCGCAGGTTCAAATCCTGCCCCCGCAACCAATCCAATGAACAAGCTATGAAAGTCTGAACATGCTGACAGACTTCAATAAATTCCCGATAGTAAAAGTGGAATTTAGGCGCTCGCTTTTAATGGCTCGAGCACCATCTCTACCACTCTCTCGTTCGCTTCCCGCTTCGATGACGATATAGCCTGTCCACAGACGTTCATCATCGTCCGAATGGAAGCGTGTGTCGCATCAGCTCCTGCTGCACCTTCATCGGAGCTCCGGTTTCGTCCAGCCACGAACGACAGGTGTGGCGGAACGCGTGCCAGGCAATCTCGCCCAGCCTCCTCGCCGCGAGCTTCCGCTGCTCCTGCATGAGGCGCGCTTGCCGTTGGCTGTCGGATCCTGCTAACAGCACCGGAGGCCGAGCCTGCCTCCGCAGGTCAGATATTGCACAATGGGCCACCCGAAGGCTGCAGATCGCGCCTCTAGACGTTGCCTAGGATGGTCCTTCTCTGCCGATGCAGCCCTCTCCCACACGTTAAAACAGGCGGTTCGGTCCTTGTCAATTCATTCGATTCATGCTGCTATAGGAACGCCTAATCTTTAGGATTAGCACGTATGCATTGCCTGCGACAGCGGACATTACGACAGCAGGCTCTCCTGTCAACTTTTACTGTGTGCCCATTCGAGGTTCTCGTGAGACGCAATCTTTCCTACGCCCTGGCCGGACTATGTCTACTTACAAGCTCTATTCTCGTAGGCCCCTTCGCGCATGCCCAGGCAGCCCTTACCCGAAACGAGCTTCTTGCCCGCATGGATACCGACATGCGCGATGTAATTCTGCTATATGACGCGATCAAGGGCACCCACCTTGAACAGCTCACTCCGCAAGACGCTCGGCAACAATTTTCAGCACAAGACGCGGCAAAGATAATTGCTCGTGGTGCCGCAGGCGACGCATCCGCTACCCCGGTTGGCAAGGTCATCGATGGTTTGGCCGTACCAGGACAAGGGTCTACGCAGATTCCAATCCGTATTTATGAGCCGGCCGGTGCAGGACCCTTCCCAGTGATTGTGTACTACCACGGTGGTGGTTTCGTCGTTGCAACCATTGACACGTATGACGAAAGTGCTCGCGCGCTTTGTAATGGCGCAAATGCGATCGTTGTTTCAGTAGAGTATCGGAAAGCTCCTGAAGCTCCGTTTCCCGCAGCCCGCGTAGACGCCATCGATGCCTATCGATGGGTCACGAACAATATTGCGACGTATAACGGCCTACCCCGTCAGGTGGCTGTTGCGGGAGAGAGTGCCGGAGGAAATTTGGCGACTGAAGTTGCCATTGCAGCTCGAAATAGTGGCTTCCAGCTGCCGGTTCATCAGCTACTGATCTATCCGGAAACGACCAGCGATCTAAGCCAAACATCAGACAAGCTTTTCACCAATTCCACGCTGCCGCTCTACACAGCAGAGTTGCCCTACTTTGACGGCCAGTACGTCCAGAATCCGTCAGACAAGAATAGCCCACAGGTCGCGCCGATCAATGCAAACCTGAAAGGCCTTCCTCCCACCACGATCATCGCTGCAGAGCTTGATCCTCTCGTCAGCGACGGGCAGGATTACTTCCTCGCTCTTAAAGCCGCGGGAAACAAGGTGAACTACAGGCTGTTCTCAGGCACAACGCATGAATTCTTCGGAATGGGTGCGGTCGTTGCAAAGGCCAAGGTAGCGGAAGACTTTGGCGCGAAGCAGATTTCCACTTCGTTTGGGAACTAGCGTCAGGTAATCTGCCTAATCGATTTTTGAACTGCACAAGTGCCGAAAAGAGAACAGTCGGACTTTTGTACTTAGCACGTTCCTAAGTACCCGCTCAAGCTCCTAGTGCAACGAATACGCGAGATCACCTAGCTTAGCCTAAATCGTCGTACTTCCACCGATTCAGCGGTGACAGTACGACGCTTTGGAGCACTGTGATCATAAGTGAAGGATGCACAAGGACGAATGGTCGTAAGATCAGGTCTTCTAGCGAGCGAGTAGTCATCCATTCTTAAACACAGACATTCAGAGTTCCGCTGGGCGCAGCTCAGAGCTCTCAGTAGTCAGCGGCAATCGCTGGTCAGGCTGAAACCTGCTCAAGGTTGGTCGGCGCCTCCGCTGTCTTGGCATAGGAGATACGGACAGCGCGACCATAGTTCTGGCGTGCCAACTCCATGCAATTCGTCATAACGTCGACAGTCTTCTGCTTCGTTTCGTCCTCATCGGTCGCGAACGTTTCCAGATCGTCGCGGCAAGCAAATAGTTCGCCATGGTTGCATCTCGTCTTGTGGTGTTGTTCGCTTGAAGGGGCCAGCCGCCCGATGCGGTTGCCTCAACGCCAATCTTAATGCCACACGCTGCACCAGAAGTGAGTCGCAGACGTCGCTTGATCCCTCATCCTCCTGTTAGTCAGAGAGTAGTAGAAAGCGGCCAGCGGCACTTTGACGTTCGAAATACTCACTCTTCTCCCCGCGGACCTTCTGCTCATTACTTGGCGAGGCGGCGAAGGTTCACGGCTTGAGCTTCGCGAAGCAGCAGACCCGGCGACTCACCTTCATTCAACCCGCACAGGTTCAGATCTTTTGATCACGCAGGAGCGCCGGCATGCTCTCTTTCAAGCCCCGCACAGCAAACGGATTTGCCTGATTTTCCATTGACGCTCCACCTCGGTCGCAGTAAAGGTCTCCTATGGCTATCCTGACAAAACCCGAGTTACTGGCATGGCTGGAGACGCATTGCGTCGTATGTGAGGCGGTGTTGCCTCCCTGTGATTGTGGGAAGGTGCATGAGCGGAGTTGCTACGAGTTGGGGGACAGGGCGGGTTGCCTTGCGCGGCTGCAGGCGGCGCATCCTGAGATTCCGTCTTCGGCGTGGGGCTGGGACAACG
>CAXUHM010000109.1:0-3008 GCA_964250935.1 uncultured Terriglobus sp. | reverse complement strand
ATGTAAAGGCTGAGGACAGCTTTGATGGCGCGGCCTGGTCAGAATGGTGGGACATCAGAGAAGCCCAGCCATATAGCAAGTGCAGCTATACCCACGCCGGCCAGCCACGCAGCGATCCGAACCCAAAAGGGTTTCGAATTAGAACCGGTGTTTTGGTTGTGTTTTCTAGGGTCGTAGGCAATCGTCAGTGTGCTGCCCACCGCCTGCTCAGAATGCGCCACATACTTGCCGGAGAACACCTCGCGAGCCACTGCATAGCTAAACTCAACGGTGTACTCGGGAGGTTCAAAGTACCCTTCACCAGTAATCCCTTGACCTGGAATTGAGGAGAGAAGGGTGCGTTTGCAGGAGACGATGGTCGCTTCCGTCTCGATCCAACCGTCCGAACGGCTTGATGACTCCTTGCGATCCATGGCCCGAACTCTAGCACTCTTGCTCAACCGCACGTACTTGCTTGAAACGCTCCCTTCAATGGTTACAGGCTGAAACGGGCTTCAGGTACGCAAGCTTGCTGCTAACGGAGCTAAGTCTTTTAGAAACCATGGTGGGCAGCTACAAAGCATGCTTTTGCTAAGAAAACTTCCGCTAAAGCCGATAAGTCCTTTAGAAACCGCTGGTGACCTGGTGGGGTCCCTGGTCGATTTCACTTGAAGCCGGAAGCGAAACAGCGCATCATATGGTTGAGTAGTTGGTGCGCCGGACGCATTTCGTACCCGGGCGAATCACTCAAGTTCTGGTTAAGGGCCGCGAAAGCGGCCTTTGGCTTTTTGGAGGCTTGTCACCCTTAGGTATTACTGAGAACAACTCAGGGCGGGGATGACGGGCCGAACATTCGAAGATGGCTTGGTCTTGTACGCGACTGCCGTAACGGTCTAACCGCCTAACGTGATTTTGGATGGCGACGAATTTAGAAGATGGAACGAATAAGGAACCTTCGTGCATCGCGCTTGCAATCTGATCCAGAACATCGGCGACAGTGTACCTCTCCGGCTGTTGCGCATCCTCAACCCTGACCCGCCCGAGATGATTGCCGTCTGCCCGTACTGTGGGTGTCACCCGTTCTCGCTGGAATACCTTCAGGCACACCCGAAGCTAGCGCGGCGGCTCGGCTATATCGCATTGGAAATCAAATCCGATAACCCGGTGTATCTTCGTCGCCAGTGACTGTGGGTTTGTCGAACACGGGCACTTCCGCGTTCCAAGCGCTTGCGCGGCAAATTCATAGCCTTGCTGGAGAAACCGATGCTCTACGACTGGCTACTTTCCTTTGCCAAGCAAGCGTAGTGCACATGGTCTATGCCCGATGTCAGTAACGGTGCTTTGTAGAACACCCCATGCGCTTCATAGCAATTCCCCGAGAAAACGCATTATGCTGAATTGGAAGGTTTCCCCATCCCTGGCAGGACGGGGAAGCCGGTTAGTGGTGGCCTCCAGCGTTAGAACGCATAGTGCTGGAGGAGCTTTACGAGCAGAAACATGAGGATTTCTCCTGGAATCTGTACGTTGAAGCCCTTGAATGCAAACTGTACGGTTTGCATGGCGGGACACCTCCTTCTACGAGATCGCTCCAGGATTTGGGTCCTGGAGCGTTTCGCTTTCTGGGCGAAACTTTGTTGCTCTGGTAGTGGCCCATAGCTGCCAGCCTCGTAGAAGGTCGCGGGTTCGTGGCACCGGCTGGCGCCGGTGCGTGAGATTCGGTGAAGTGGTCGACAAAGACTGCAAAGGCAGGTTTTCGTCGCCCAGTGGGTGGCGTTGCGTACCGGGGAGCGGTGCGTGAGACAGGGAGCAGGAAACGGCTGAGGACAGGAAGCGCCCTTCAGCAGGGAACCCCTTTGCGGCAGCTCTTTGGCGGCCGGCAGTCCACGGAAAGCCACCACATCGGGTGACCACGGCCCAGAGAGCTTCACCTGTCGGGGTGAAATGACGTGCGCGGTGTCTCCGGTGCCGCATGCATGATGTTCGCCTATTCTTCGCCTTCTGGCAAGTGGGAGTATGAGCTGTCCCGTGGAAACAAAATCCCACGTATTGGCGGCCTGCAAGACGCATAGACTGGATCGTTCTAAGATCACTGCATAGGTGTTTATGCAGCAGGACATGGAACAAGCCGTTCGTTGGAACATCAAGGTCTCCTCCGATACTGACCTGGCGCTGCGCCGTTTTCTTGGTTCCCAGGGAACGAAGAAGGGCGACCTGTCGAAGTTCATCGAAGAGGCTGTGCGGGCGCGCATCTTCCAGCTCACCGTGCAAGACATCAAGGCGCGGAATGCCGAAACCGACCCCGAAGAGCTGCAGGCGCTGATCGATGACGCAGTACAGGATGTGCGTACGATCGGCGCGACGCGGCACCGGTAAAGCATGCGCGTTGTCCTTGACACCAATATCCTGATCTCGGCAATGCTGGTGCAGAGTGGGCCTCCAGGAACGATCTTCCGCACCTGGATTGAAGGTGGCTTTACCTTGCTGATCTGCCAGGCCCAGCTCGACGAAATGCGCGAGACGCTGCGTAAGCCGGCCATCGCCGCACGCATCCGGCCCCACGATGCCGGCCGCCTCATGAACGACCTGAAGCACTTTGCAGAAAAATGTCGACCCTCTATCGACGGTTCGACGCTCGCCCGATCCGAACGATGATTTCTTGTTGGCGGCGGCGGAAGCTGGCCACGCCGACTACCTGGTCACCGGAGATAAAAGCGGTCTTCTGGACCTAGAAAAGCACGAAGGCACGCGCATCATCGCGGCAAAAACATTTGCATCCCTGTTCGACTGATCTTGCGTGATCGCCACTAGTTTGTTTACCGAACCTGCACCACACAGGGTGTTCTCTTTGAAGCGAACCATGCAACGCGCGCTCCACTGCCGATGCGGACGAGAGAAGATCCGTGCCAACGGCCACTGTGCCACCTGCTATGCACTTCGCCGGCATGACGCGGTGTATTTCGGTGGGCTCCGGGAGCAGGTTTTGCAGCGGGACGGCTACTGCTGCCGGGTGTGCGGAGCGTCCGGACGGA
>CAXUHM010000108.1:0-3102 GCA_964250935.1 uncultured Terriglobus sp. | reverse complement strand
TCCCTATCCCTTGCGCCTATTCCCTGCTCTCCGTTCCCTGAGCCCTGAGCCCTGTTCCCTATTCCCTGTTCCCTGTGCCCTGTTCCCTGTTCCCTGTTCCCTGAGCCTTGAGCCTTGAGCCCTTTTCCCTGTTCCCTGTCAGAAGATGCCGGTCTGCAGGTCGATCTTGGGGGGTTGCTGGTCGAGCAGGAGGAAGATGCCGTCGAAACGGATGGTTGGGCGAGGGGGTTCGTCCCCCTGCCAGGGCAGGCCCTGGATGTAGGCCGAGGCCATGCGGCGCAGGTCTTCCCGCTTTTTTCGGTCGACGGCATAGGCCGGGGCGAAGCGGTCGTCGCGGGTGCGGGTTTTGACCTCGACGAAGCAGAGGGTTTCGCCCTGCCAGGCGATAAGGTCGATTTCGCCATTGATGTTGGGGGCGCGCCACTGGCGGGCGACGACGACGTAGCCGTTGCGACGCAGGTGGAAGTACGCGAGGCGTTCGCCGGTGTTGCCGGCGGACTTGCGCGGGTCGAGCGAAAGTCGCCGGTGACCGACACGCTCCAGCAGGGCCGCCAGGTGTTCGGCGGCGGCAAGCAGCGGATGGCGAAACACTTGCGCGAGGGTCATGGATGCCGTGGGGTTCCCGTGTGCCAGTCGTGAGCCAAAGGATAGCGCATGGTCTGCGACGACGCGCTTCTATGATGGAAGAGGACGCAAGGAGTGCAGCATGACAACGGTAGGCACAAAGACCACACTTGCAGGTTGGGGCGCGAACCTGCGAGCCGAATGCCTGCTGGCGGAGCCGGCAGCGACAAGTGACGTTGCGGGACTGGTGGACCATGCGGGTGGAACCGTGGCGCGCGGGCTGGGCCGGAGCTACGGCGATTGCGCCATTAACGCAGACGGACAGGTGATTGGAACGACGCGAATGGACCGGCTGCTGGCATTTGACCCCGAAACGGGCGTGCTGACCTGCGAGGGGGGCGCCAGCCTGGAAAGCGTGATCGACACGTTTGCCGGCAAGGGGTGGTTCCCGATGATTACGCCGGGAACGAAATTTGTGACGGTGGCAGGATGCATCGCCAATGACATTCACGGCAAAGCACACCACGCGCAGGGGACGTTTAGCAACAGCGTGTACAGCATGACGGTGCTGCTGGCGAGTGGGCAGGCTGTGACGGCAAGCCGCGAGGAAAATGCGGACCTGTTTTGGGCGACGTTTGGCGGCATGGGCCTGCTGGGGGTGATCCTGACGGCGACGATTCAGCTGCGAAAGATCGAGACGACCTACTTTATCCAGAAGCCGGTCAAGGCGCGCAACCTACGCGAGATGCTGGATGCGCTGGAGGAGAATGACAGCACGTTCCCCTACTCCGTGGCGACGCTGGATGTGATGGCGAGCGGTGCGGACCTGGGGCGGGGTGTGCTGGTGGTCGGGGATCATGCGAAACTTGCAGACCTGCCGGAGAAGCTGCGGGCGAATCCGCTGCTGGTGAGTGGACCGCCAAAGGTAACGATCCCGATGGATCTGCCGGAGTTTTCGCTCAATCCGCTGAGCATTCGTCTGGTCAACGCGGTGATCCAGCGGATACAGGCGGCGGCGACCCCGATTGGGCATTACGAGGCGTTCTTCTATCCGCTGGACAAGATTGCTGAGTGGAATCGCGGGTATGGACGGCGAGGATTCACGCAGTACCAGTTTGTGATTCCGTTTGCGGATGGCGAGGCACAGATGCGGAAGATTCTGACGACCATTCTGTCGTCGGGGCAGTTGCCCTTTTTGAATGTGTTGAAGCGCATGGGCAGGGAGAGCGGCGGCACGCTGTCGTTTCCGCAGGAGGGGTACACGTTTGCCATCGATTTCCCGGTGCGCGAGGGCACGGTGGAGTTGACGCACCGGCTGGACCAGATGGTGCTGGATGCGGGCGGGCGCGTGTACCTGGGCAAGGATGCGTACCTGCGGGCAGAGACATTTCGGGCGATGTACCCGGCGGTGGAGGAGTGGCTGGCGGTGAAGAAGAAGTATGACCCGGACGGGGTGTTTACGTCGAATCTGGGGCGGCGGGTGGGGTTATCGTAGGGCCGGAGTGGCTTTAGCCATACCTTCACGCCGACGTCGGGTTGACTTGCGTCAGCAGGTGTTCTCTTCACCCGCTCAGAGTAGTTGCCTCCCAGGGATTGACAAGGGGCACGCCGGTCGCCTGGAAGTCTGCGGTGTTTCGGGTGACGACCGTCATGCTATGAACGAGGGCAGTTGCCGCGATCAGCGCATCGCGCTCGGAGCGCGGGTCTGGTACGTGCAAGGCCGCGCAGCGCAGTGCCACGGCAGCATCGACGGGAAGAATGCGATCGAGAAATTCCGGAACGACGCGGTGCGTCATCCATGCACGAATCCTGGCACCCTGGCTGATATCGCGCCGCTCCATCCGTAGAACGCCAACTTCGAGTTCCAGCAGAGTGATCGCCGAAAGGTAAAGCATCGCTGCGTCCACCCTGGACAGCCAAGCGATCACACTGGGCTTAGCTCCGCCATCGCCAACCTTGCGCATCTCGGAGACAATATTTGTGTCCAGCAGGAACATCAGGAGAAGTCCGCCGATTGCACTGGGAGATCGAGCTTCGGCGGATCGAAGTCGATCTCCGCGAGACCTGACACGGCTAACGCGTCCAGGATATTCCGGGGGTGGCCGGAGATGCGGCGATACTCCTCGATGCTGAGGAGCACGTGAGCCGGTTTACCACGGTCCGTGATGAAAACCGGTCCCTGGGCTGCTGCCTTTTTCGCTCGGCTACTGTCTTGATTGAACTCGCGGCTGGACAGGGTCGTGATGGCCATGGCTTCTCCTCTGCCTAGTGTAGCAATGTTACTACTTCCAATTTTTGATAGTGGCAATGCGAAAATGGGAGTATGTTGCATTTGGCGGACGGGGCGAAGCGGTTTGGGCACAAGCTGCTGTTTGAGGGGGCGAACTGGCTGATTACGCCGGACGAGCGGACGGGGCTGGTCGGGGGGAACGGGACGGGCAAGAGCACGGTGCTGAAGGTGCTGGCGGGCGTGGAGGCACTGGACGCGGGCAAGCTGAACCGGTCGAAGGGCCTGACGATCGGGTACCTGCCGCAGGA
>CAXUHM010000107.1:0-3416 GCA_964250935.1 uncultured Terriglobus sp. | reverse complement strand
CCAAACCAAACCGTCGTCACACCTCACAGGTTACCCACCACAATGGCACGGACAAGGACCACCCCATACTTTTTGCAACCACCTGCTGAACCGCTGGCGTACCCTCCCGCTTAGCCCATACAAAGAGCCGGCTCACTAAGAGAGTCAACAAACGATCCGGTGTCAAAAGAGGAGCTTCAATCCAAGTTGCAATTGTCGACTCGCGCCAGCAGCCGTAATGATGCCGGCCGTTGGGCTCTGCATGGTTGCGGAGGTATACACGACTGCATTCGGCGTTTGCAGGTTCGTGTGATTCAAGACGTTAAAGAGTTCCGCCCGAAGTTGCAGGCGCGCGCGTTCGGTAACTCGCGTGGACTTCAGTAAAGAAAGATCCCATTCTGCCAATCCCGGACCGGTCAGCGTGTCGCGCCCCAGATTGCCGACGGTTCCGTTGGCGGGTGCAGAAAAGGCTGTGGGATTAAAGAACTGCGCGGCTCGCTGTGCAGTAGATCCTCGGGTATAAAGCGCGCCCCGAAAGGCAGGGTTAACGTTCGGGCGTACGGGGTTCCGTGTGTCGCCGGAGTTGGTGGGATTGTAGCCAAGCTGCGGTGTAAACGGAAATCCGCTTTGCACGGTCGCAATCGTGCTGACCTCCCAGCCGCCCACCAGGCGATCGAGCACCGCCGGCGCCCAAGCCAGGAATCGCTGCCCTTGGCCCAGCGGAAGCTCGTAGGTACCGTTCAGCGCTCCGGCATTGCGCACATCCGTTGCCGCCCGGCCATAATCTAGTTGCGGCAGCGAAGGCACAGAGACAAAGGCCGGTGTATTGGACGAAACACTTGTGTTCCAGGCGGAGCCGTTGTCCAGATTTTTCGACCACGTATAGTTCGCTCGAAGCTGCAATCCCCTTCGCAGCCGACGCTGGTAGTCCACCTCAAGCGCGTTGTAGTTCCCGGACCCGCCTGAAACCCAGGACGTCGTGTTCGCAACCTGCGGGTTCGCCTTGGTCGCCGAAGGATAATAGATCGTGCCCGCCGGCTGGTTCGTCGGGCAGGTCACCGTTGCAGAGCACACGACGAAAGCCGGCTCGTTCTGGTCTTCCGACAAAATCTGGTGATAGCTTCGCGAACCCACATATGCAATAGTCACCGAGCCGAGCGACCCAAGGTGCTGTTCCACGCGCAGGTCGTACGCAAGCACGGCAGGTGTGGCGATGTCAGGCTGAACGTTTGAGGGCGAAATCAGACCCGCAGCACCACCCGTAGGGTTGGCGATGGAAACCCCAGAGTAGGACAGCGTCGTGTTGTACGGCGCAGCCTGATCGAAACGATAATCCAGGTTATCGAGCAGCGAGTGATGAAGGCCGAAGCCGGCGCGAACGCTCGTCTGACTGCGGCCCTCGACGTTCCATGCCAAGCCTACCCGCGGCTCCGGCAGAAAACGGGCACGATTGTCCGTCAGACCTGAAGCGCCGGTTGAAGGCGTGCTATCAATCACGCCATTGGTAGAGCCGTAAATCGATGCCCTCCCGTGCGCTTCATTCCAGCCGTTGGTAGATTCAAAGCGCACGCCCCCGCGCACCTCGACATCGGCCAGCGGGTGCCACGTGTCTTCCACGTATGCGGCACCCATGTAATTCCGCCAGTTCAGCGCGGTGGGGTTTGGCACCAGCGTAAAGGTCTTTACCGTACCGGCGAGAAATGTCGCGAGAGAAGCGAATGAGGCCTGGCCAAATTGGTTCTGCGCCAGGTTGTCGTTTGATTGCAAACGCTGCAGCCATCCCCCAAGTTCAATTTGGTGGTGCCCACGTGAGTAAAAAACATGGTCGTCGAACGTAAACAGGTTGCGCGCAATCGCGTTGTTCGAGCCAACATTCGCGCCCGCGCCCGTAACTTGTGACGAACCGTTTGAAGCGGTCGAGCCCGCAATCACAATGGCTCCCACGGGCTTGCCAGCGACAAACCCCGGTGTTGTCTCTGCGGCACTTCCTGGAACGCTCCCGACAAAGTAAAAGCTCGCTCGCGAAAAGCCAAACCTTGCCGTATTCAGCAAATGCGCTGTAAATACGTGCTGCTCCTGCACGCTTGTAACCTGTTCCCGCAGGCTCTCGTTGATCAGGGACAAAGGGTTCTGCGTCGGAGTATTTGCGGTGGAATCATCCACCGTGGACGCCGCAAAAAGCAAGTCGCGCGAAGACAGGTTCACATCAAATCGAGCTGTACCGAAGTCTTCGTGAATGTGTTGCGTTGGCGAAGAAAAAGCCTCACCGATACCCGTCAGGTGGCCACTTCCGTCGACCAGTTCCGGGCCGTTCTGTACCGGCCAAAGATTGAGCAGTGGAACCACCGCAGGCGCGATAGTCACCTTTGTTTCAACACCCGCTGCATTTGGAAGATAGCCCGCCCGCGCCTGGTTATCCGGAACGAGTGTCACATCGGACAAGCCCAGGTTTTGCCGGTAACCTTCATAATTGGCGAACAGAAACAGCTTGTCATGCCGCAGCGGCCCACCCAGGGAGCCACCAAAGTCATTCCGCTGAAACTCAGGTATGCGTGCCTGGTCAAAGTAATTGCGTGCATCAAAAAAGGAGTTGCGTGCAAATTCGTAGGCCGAGCCACGAACCGTGTTTGTTCCGGATGCCGTAACGATGGAGATCTGCGCGCCCTGCCGTTTGCCATAGCTGGCGGAATACGTGTCGGCCACCACGTTAAACTCGCGCACTGCATCTACCCCCAGCAACTGACCGCTCGTGCCACCCGGAGTTACATTGATCAACGACGCACCCGTATACTCCACCCCGTTCAGCAGGTAGAGATTGTCCTGCGGCCGACGCCCGGAGACAGAAAACATACTTCCCACAGAAGAGTTTGAGGTCCCCACAGATCCGCTGCGCTGCGCCGTGTAATTCACGGTGGCGGGGTTCAGCGTGATGAGTTGGTCATAAGATCGACCGTTCAACGGAAGATCTTTGACCTGCCGCTCGTCCACAAGACCCGAGGTCTGCTGGGTCGTCACATTCACGTCGCTCGGCGCGTCTGTCACAAAGAGCTGTTCGGTCACCGTGCCTGGATGCAGTGTGATTACAATTCGGCTCGCCTGCCCAACGGTAAGGGAAACATCCGTGCGGGACTGTGGTGCAAAGCCATCGCGCGTCACTGCAATGGTGTAACGGCCGATTGGGACAGAGGGCGCCGCATAAGCTCCAGAGGCGTCGGTCGTAAGACGACGTTCGCCTCCGGTCTCCTGGTTACGAATCAGCACGGCGGCGCCGGGAACGACGGCTCCTGCAGGGTCTAGCACAGAACCACTGATCGACCCGCCAACAACCTGTGCATGAAGGGAGATCGAGCCGATCAGCAACGAGGAATAAATGAGGGTGCCACGAAACATGGGTCTCTCCAAGGGGGAAAGCAGGTCTCTTGTACACGGTGTAGAGC
>CAXUHM010000106.1:0-3669 GCA_964250935.1 uncultured Terriglobus sp. | reverse complement strand
CTGTCCACGGCATCCTTCACCCAGATCGGCATGGGAACTGTCCGGAATTGATTGCGCTTGCCGACGAGGCCCACGACAGCCCAGTGTCCTTGTCGGATTTGGATGTATTCCTTGCGCAGGCCCGACAGCTCGGCTCGACGCAGACCACAGCCAGGCAGGACGACCATCATAGCGACGTCTCGGATGCAGCGTAAGCCTTGCGCCCATCTCAGCGGCCCTAGCGAGTGGGCTAGACGAGCGCAGGCGATTTCGGCTTATCCAAGTCACTCTTAGTCGTCGTCGCTGTCGCATCTGTACTATCGCGCCCCTCGAGCCTCTCCTAGTTTGGGTCAAGGAGATAACGAGAGGCGATGGCATACCCATTCGTAGACATAGAAGGACGACAGGGCCAAGTAACCCCACGGCAAACGGTCACAACTCGTAAACGAGACCATCGCTTCTACACCAGCATGGCGTGTGCAATTGCCTTTGGAGTCTTCGCAGGATTTACGCCAACCTACTATGCAAGAAGTTCTTTCCACAGCCCGGCTCTCCCTTTCTGGGTCCAGGTCCACGGCGCTGTCTTCACCGCGTGGATGTTGCTTTACCTCCTCCAGAATCTACTTGCAATGACCGGAGGCATGAAGCTGCATCGTAACCTGGGATTGCTCGGCATATTTCTTTCAGGCTCAGTGGTTCTGTTCGGTTGCGCGATCGCTGTGCGCCAAGCTAGACAAAACAGGTCGTTTCCATTCCCGGATGTCTACAGTATGCTCGCAATCTCCTTCGGCCAGATGCTTCTTTTTGCTGTCTTTGTCTCTCTCGGCCTTCTACTGCGGCGGAACGCGGAAACACATAAGCGTTTGTTTCTGATGGCACCGATGCTTTTCTTCTTTCCTTCGTTTGGCAGGCTTCTTCATGGAATCAACCTGCTGACACTGCTGCTCGCGCTGTGCTTCTATATGGCAGGTCCTCTGTATGACTGGCTTACACGGCATCGCGTCCATCCGGCCTATCGTTGGGGAGTTCTTCTCTTGCTTCTCACCATGCCGCCGTTGCCGCTGTTGTTGTCCCGCGCTTCCTTGTGGCACCGAATGGTCGATGCCGCGCTGCGTTGAAGCTCTCTTGCTATGAAAGACCTGACACGCCGTTATGCGCAAAGTGGATCAGATGCTCCGGTGCAATCTCCTGCAGCGCAGAGGTGGGCGCGTCGCCAGCAAAAACTCGAAAATCGCGAATCATGTGCATGTGGTCGTGATATCCGGCTGCGTGCGCAATCTGTGTCCAGCTTTGGGACGTGTTCGTCCTGAATTGCAAAGCGCGACTGAAGCGCGCGATGCGCGTCAGCGCCTTGGGCCAGACTCCTGCATAGATGAGCGCCTTGCGTTCGAGATACCTTCGGTTGACACCCATATGCCGAACCACCTCTTCGACTCGAAGCGTCGCGTTGGGCGCCGTGAGCCGGTGGAGAGCCTTGTACACGGGGTCGACCGGCTTACAATCCTGGAAACGGCGAAGGAAGTAGCGATCAAGAAGCTGAACTCGTTCGGCAAATGTCCGGACATTCCCCAGTCGTTCGTGCAGCAGGGAGACGGACCTTCCCAGGACCGAATGACCTTCCGTACCAGTTTCTGCCAAGGGTGCGGTAGGGATTCCGAACAGGGCGTGGAACCCGGCGGGCTGAAACATGACGACCAGCGACTCAACTTGATCGCGAATGATCAATCGCGCGCGACGCCAAGTCTGCGGTCCGATGATGGAAACCGGAAAGGTAGCGTCAAGTGCGTTTGAGCCGTAGTTCCGAACCTCGTAGGCACCAGCAAATTCAAACTCGAGCATGACACCCAGGCGGGCAATCACCGGTTCTACCAATTCGTGAGCGCCGAGACGAGCTTCTCGCTGGACATACGCGCGAAGGAAAGGCCGGAGCACGGATTGAGGAGGCGCAGTTTGAACCGTCAGCATAAAATCTCGCGAAAGACAGATGTCGAACAGATGGTGCCGTCGATCAAGTCAGCTTCAACACCCGTACCTCATGTCAGGCTATGCCGCGACGGGTTTGTCCGCCAGCACAAATGCGACGGAACCACCGAAACACGTACTGAGTACCGGTGTGAACAGGCCGATGCACGTTTCCAATGACTTAGACCGTCGATCACCGCTTTGGCGATGAAGCAATGATGGAAGATTGATATTGACGAGAAGCGGATTTACTGGATTAAGAATCGCTGCGGCCGCCTCTCTTCTAGTGCGAGGCCGATCCTGTTAAGGACGCAGTTAGAAGTACGGAGCCCTTACACCGCGTCGCAAAGCTATTTAAGAGGATGTCTCCTTGAGCGCCTCCGCAAAGGTTGGACTCGGCTTCTACTCAAACGAGGTCAAGCACATCCGCGCCTGAAACCAGAGATATTCCGGCGGTCTCTTGAACTTGTCTGGATAGTGCGCGTCATAGTACGCCTCCACGCTCTGTCCCTCTGGCACCGGACTTGGCACACGGCTCTGCAGGGACTGGAATACTCCGCGGATATGCTCAATGACGGACGCGTCCTGCTGCCGCCAATACGCCGCCTCTAAGCGATTCACTTCAGACTCGAACGCATAAGCACTGCTTTTCTTGGAACCTTGCGGCAAGCCAGCCACCAACCCACCAGCTCCCGCACAAACACCCAGTGATTCGCCCCAATCTCAAACTCTGCCCGCGCGGCGTCCTCCGTAGCGCCCGGCCCTAACGAGCCGAAAACCCGGCTCTTCTCCTCGGCGGTAAGCTACTCCCATGTGCCCGTGTTCAAAATGTTTGTCTCAGAGTCATAGCTCGCATAACTCGGCACATCTTCCACCGCAATTTTTGGCGGCGTAGAAGGACAACCCACGCCAGCCGTCAAAGTCGCTTTCACGAATGAATCGCGCAGCGCGGTCGCCTGAGCCCTCCGTTCAGCCACTCCTTTGTACTCCGCACCGATCTGTTGCCCAAGCGCTAGCCCAGAAGCCGCAGCCGCCATGATCCAGCCCAGTCTCCATACCAAAGTTTTGGGCATTGCACTCCTCCAGGATTTCTGCTGCTCAGCATAACTCCGGACATCGCATGGCTAAAAGCTCTTCTCTCAGTGCGCCTTGGCTGGTCTAATGGACCGCGCGTCCGCGTACATCAAACCCTTCGACCATTTGCAAGTCTCGCGAGGTCGGGCTTGTGTGGACCGCTCGAGTCTTATGTGGCGATCAGGCCTTATCGCGGATGCAGAACCCTTGAGAACAGCGACCCGAACGATCGTTCACGGGTTCTTCCAGGTTCTGCTTGCAGCCGAGGGATCGCTCGGTCGTCAAGACTGAGGCGTGGCCCAAGAGAAACTGAATCTGCTCAAGCTCACCTCCATTCACGTGGCAGAGCTTTGCACGAGTTCTCCTAAGGTCATGCGAGCGAGGTGATGAAGCTCTAGGCGCTGGGCACAGTTCCGGATCACATACCAGATCACGTTCTCGGAGATGCCTGTTCCCCAGGGCGTTCCGTGTCGACTCACCGCTCTAAACACCCGCCCGGTGGCGACCGAAGCAGCTGTTAGCCATCTGTCAACTGCGTCTTTCACCCAGATCGGCATAGGCACTGTCCGTACGTGTTTGCAGTACCGACAAGGTCCACGATGGCCCAATGGCCCTGTCGGACTTGAATGTCTTCCTTTCGAAGGCCAGACAGCT
>CAXUHM010000105.1:0-3885 GCA_964250935.1 uncultured Terriglobus sp. | reverse complement strand
ATCCCTCCCACGCCCGCAACAAACGTCCGGTTCCAGGCGGACGCCACAAATCCCGGCCTTGCCGCCGCCTACAACGCCGCCCTGTCCATGGCCGTGGCGCAGCACATCCCGTGGCTTATGCTGCTCGACCAGGACACCGTCGTCACGCCCGCCTACCTCGACGAGGTATTCGCAACGGCGGCAATCTCCCCTCCGGACGTGGTCGCCCTTGTGCCGCGGCTCCTTCACCGGGGTACCATCGTCTCTCCCATCGCGCCCCGCCCGCTTGGCCCCCACCGTCCTTTCGTCCGGGGCGGTCCGCTGCAGGCGTTCAACTCCGGCGCGGTCGTGCGGACGCAGGCGCTCGTCGATGCCGGCGGCTTTGATCTCCGGTTCCCCCTGGACTACCTCGACCACGCGACCTTCGCCAACCTGCAGCGGCGTGGCGGCCGCGTGGAGGTGCTGCACGCCACGCTGCAGCATCCACTCTCCACCGACACCGGCCGCGCGCTGACACCGGCGCAGCGCCGCCGCCAGTACGCCATCCTTGCCGCCGAGCGACGCTTCTACCGGGTGCACGGCACCCCCGCGGAACGCCTGCTCTTCCCGCTGCGGCTTCTTCGCCGCGCCGGCAGTGTCGCCCTTCACCAGCGAGACTGGGCCTTCGCCCTCCAGTTAGTCCGCGCAGCCTGTTCGGGTACCCGCCCATGAGCGGCTCACAGCCGGCCATTGACGTTCTGCTCGCGACCTTTCAGGGGGAGCGTTACCTGGGCCAACAGGCCGATTCCCTCCTTTGCCAGGTCAATGTTCAGCTCCAGGTAATCGCGCGCGACGACGGCTCCACCGATCGCACGCCCGCCCTGCTGCAAGACCTCGCCGCCACCAGCGCGGGGCGCGTCCGCATCCTGCCCACCGGCATTCCCACCGGCTCCGCCACCGGCAACTTCCGGCTGTTGTTGCAGGCGTCCTCCGCCCCCTATGCCGCGCTCGCCGACCAGGACGACGTCTGGCACGGGGCAAAGCTGGAACGGAGCCTGCGCGCCATGCTGCAGCTTGAGGCGAAGTTCGGCAGCACCGCACCCCTTCTGGTCTTTACCGACGCCACCGTGGTCGATGCCGCACTGCAACCGCGCGCACCCTCGCTGTGGCGGCAAAACGGCATCAATCCCGCGTCCATACAACGGTTTGGCCATCTGCTGGGGGAGAACGTCGTCACCGGCTGCACCGCACTGCTCAACCGCCCGCTCGTCGAGCTCGCACAGCACATGCCGGCGCCCTTTCCGACAGACTCGCTCGCCATTCAGCACGACCACTGGATCGCCCTGCTCGCCTGCACCCTGGGCCATGCCGCATGGCTCGACGAGCCGACCGTGCAGTACCGGCAGCACAGCGGCAACGTGGTGGGCGCAGCCGCGCACGCATCACCTCTGCAACGCCTCCTGTCCCCGGCTGCCGTCTCCGCCCGCCGCACCGCGCAGTGCCGCAACCAGCGACAAGCCGCTGCCTTCCTCGAAACCTATCGCAACCGCCTCACCGCACCACAGGTGCAGACGCTTGAGGCCTACTCCACCCTCGACGCTGCTCCACGCCTGCAGCAACTGCGTCGCATCCTCCACTTCGGCCTCGGCCGTAGCACGATGGCAAAAACCCTCGTCAGCCTGACAGACGTCCTGCGCTGACGCTCTCCACAACCGTTCAGCCACTGCCAGACAGTAAAAAGCGGCCTCGACCCGCAGGACGGACCGGAGTCCGCCAGACGAAGAAGCCGCTTCCACCCACCCCGTGCCGTCCCTACTTCTTGGCCACCGCGGCTTCGATCTCGCCCCACTCCTCGTTGCTCAGCTCCAGCGCCTGCGCCTTCAGGTTTTCCTCCAGGTGTGCAATCGACGACGTCCCCGGAATGGGCAGCATCACCGGACTCCGGTGCAGCAGCCACGCCAGCGACAGCTGCGCCAATGTCGCGTCGTGCTTCTTCGCCGCAACATCCAGCGGCCCACCCGCCACCGCCAGCTTGCCCGCCGCGACCGGGTACCACGGAATAAACGCAATCCCATGCTGCTCGCAGTAGTCCACCGTCGCCTCGCTTTTGCGGTTGCCGATGTTGTATTCGTTCTGCACCGATACGATCTTTACCACCTTCGACGCCCGCTCAATCTCCTCCGGCTTCACCTCGCTCAGCCCGACATACCGGATCTTGCCCTGCTTCTGCAGCTTGGCAATCGGCTTCAGCGAGTCCTCCACCGGCACCGTCGGGTCGATGCGGTGCAGCTGCCACAGGTCGATGCAGTCCAGCTTCAGCCGGCGCATGCTCATCAGCACCTCCTGCTCCAGGTAATCCGGCTTGCCCATCATGCGCCACACGTTCGGCCCGGTACGCACAAACCCACCCTTGGTCGCAATCACCACACCGGCCTTGTACGGCGAAAGCGACTCGCCGATCAACTCCTCATTCAGGTACGGTCCATAGCTGTCGGCCGTGTCGATAAAATTCACGCCCAGCTCCACCGCGCGCTGCAGCACCTTTTTCGCAGTCGCCGGGTCCTTGGGCGGACCCCACACGCCGTCGCCGGTCAGCCGCATGGCGCCGTATCCCAGGCGATTCACTTCAAGATCGCCACCGATTCGAAAGGTCGTTTCCCGCACTGTTTCACTCATACACGTACGGATGCGCCCCGCGCGCATGGCGATGGTTGCCTGCCCGCCCGCATCCCTCCGAACTTGCGCCATCGTCCCCCGCACCCGCCGCGTCTAACACCACGTGACCGCCGGAACCCATCGCTGCCTGCTCGTCGCCCTGCTGCTGACCGTCGGCGCGCGTGCCCAGCAGCCTGCGCCACCAACACCGCCGGCACCGCCGGACGAACCGGTCCACAACCGTCTGCCCACAGAGGCGGCGATCGGCAGCGGCCTGCATCGCAGCCGGCTCTACCTCACGGATGGCTCCTACCAGGTCGTGCTGAACTACCGCATCCAGGGCAAAAACGTGGTCTACCGCTCCGCCGAGCGCGCCGGCGAAGAGGAGTCCATCCCCCTCAAATTCGTCGACCTCGACGCGACGCACCTCTTTGAGCAGCGTGCCGCGGACCGCGCCGCCGGCAGGCAAACCGTCGAACTCGACCCGGCGCTGGTCAAGGAAGAAGCCGATCGCGCCGCACGCTCTCCTGAAGTTGCAAAGGATCTCCGTCTGCCCGACGACGACGCGGTCCTCGCGCTCGACACCTACGTCGGCCAGCCGCAGCTCGCCATCTTGCAGCAGACCGACGGCGAGCTCAACCACCAGACCGCCCACAATCTGCTGCGGGCCACGGTCAACCCCCTGTCGTCCTCGCACCAGCTTGTCGCACTCAAGGGCGAACGCAGCGCCGTGCAGCTCCATGTGCCGGACCCGGTGCTCTATCTCCGCCTCGACGACGACACCCCCGGCAGCGACGAGGCGCCCGCCGGCGCCCTGCAGATCGACACCCACGGCGCGCGTGGTGCACCGTCGCAGAAGGTGCCCCGCTCAAGCACCTACGCCATCGTCCGCGTTGATGTCCGTCGCGACGCCCGCATCGTCACCAGCTTCTCCATCAATCTGCTGGGCCAGCAGCAACGGCAGGCCGACGTCATCAACACCAGGACCGCCACCCTCCCCGGCGGCCACTGGATCAGCATCACCCCGACGCAGCCGCTTACCTTCGGCGAGTACGCCCTGATCGAAGTGCTGGACCCGAAAACCGTCAACCTCGGCGTCTGGGACTTCGGCATCCACCCCACCGCCGGCCCCAACCGCGATGCCATTGTTCCCGAGGCCAGGCAGGCTCCCCGCCTTGAGCGCCGACGCACGGCCAACCCCGAGTAGCCCCATCCCGTTCTCCTTAAGTGCGCCATCCGACTAAAGGCTCGAGACCCGCCGCCGATAAGCCC
>CAXUHM010000104.1:0-4193 GCA_964250935.1 uncultured Terriglobus sp. | reverse complement strand
CGCCCTCACCAACTCCGCCAAGGTCGCCAAAAACAAACCGCAGCCCGAGGCCGACCCCAACAAGTTGCCTGAAGCCGCCAGCGCCGTCCTCCAGCTCAACCGCACCCTGAAACCGCAAATCCAGGACGCCGGCCTCGAAAAGACCTACCACGACATCGACCTCCCGCTCGTCCCCGTCCTGCTCCGCATGGAACAGGCCGGCTGCCAGGTCGACACCGACCTCCTCCGCCAGCAGAACGCGCACCTCGTCATGCTCATGGAAGATCTGGCCGAGAAGATCTACAACCTCTCCGGCCACCGCTTCAACATCAACTCGCCCAAGCAGCTTGGCGACGTCCTGTTCAACAAAATGCTTCTCCCCAAGCCGCTCAAATACGGCAAGGGCAAGGTAGTCTCCACCGCGCAGGATGTCCTCGAAGAGCTCTCCGCCCACCACGAAGCGCCCCGACTCGTTCTGGAATACCGCCAGCTCGCCAAGCTCCGCAGCAACTACACCGAGCAGCTGCCCAACCTCGTCGACAGCGCCAGCCGCGTCCACACCACCTTCAACCAGGTCGCCACCCGCACCGGCCGCCTCTCCGCCACCAATCCCAACCTGCAGAACATTCCCGTCCGCACCGAGCTTGGCCGCGAAATCCGTGCCGCCTTCACGGCAAAACCGGGCAACGTGCTCCTAAGCGCCGACTACTCCCAGATCGAGCTCCGTCTCATGGCCCACTTCAGCCAGGACCCGCTCCTTCTCCACGCCTACCGCAACGACATCGACATCCACACCCTCACCGCCAGCGAGGTCTTCGGCGTCGCGCCCGAAACCATGGACAAGGAGACCCGCGGCAGAGCCAAGGCCGTCAACTTCGGCATCGTCTACGGCATCAGCCCCTTTGGCCTCGCCGCCAATCTCGGCATCGACCAGAAGACCGCCAAGACCTACATCGAAACCTACTTCGACCGTTACAGCGGTGTCCGCACCTTTATCGAGCGCACCCTTCAGGAAACCCGCGACACCGGCCACGTCACCACCCTGTTCGGCCGCACCCGCCCCATCCCAGACATCCACTCCCGCAACCCCAACGCCCGCGGCTTCGCCGAGCGCACCGCCGTCAACACCCCGCTGCAGGGCACCGCCGCCGACATGATCAAGGTCGCCATGCTCAGCATCGACCGCGCCCTTCGCGACCGCAGCCTGCACACCGTCATGACCCTGCAGGTCCACGACGAACTCCTTTTCGACACCCCACCCGAAGAAGCCGACGAGGTCACTACCCTGGTCAAAGCCGAAATGGAAAAAGTCATCACCCTCTCCATCCCCATCGTCGCCGAAGTAAACCGCGGCCCCAACTGGCGCGACGCCAAGTAGAGTTTGTATATGGTAGAAACGACTATCTCAGACTTAGAGGGTCTTCAAGCTCTACTAGTGAAGCATGCCACCGGCGGTGGCGGTGACGAGAATCGCTACATCGATCTTCGTAGGAAAGTTCTAGCGGACCATAAATTACTAACGGCTGCTCCTCCATTTCTCAAGATGTGCCGATCCCTCGATCATTTCTGGCAGTACATTAAAACGAATTTCTCGACCTATGCTGAGAGACGTGCTTTCCTGTGGGAGAGCTTCAATCCTCTGATCGAAGCCGTAGAGAAAACAGGCACTCCAGCTGATGTTGCGATCGCCCATGGTCTGACGGTTCTAGACAGCGCGGGCGTCAGCGCAGCATGGGCGAAGGCTCTTGCGCGCAGAACAGACGACCCTGAGGGGGCCATCACTTCTGCGCGGACCTTACTAGAATCTGTATGCAAGTACATCTTGGATTCCGAGACGCTTGAATACGAACGCGACATTGACTTACCTGCTTTGTATAAGAAAGTTGCGCATTCATTAAATCTGGCGCCTAGTCAGCACACAGAGAACGTGTTTAAGCAAATTCTTGGCGGCTGCACGGCTGTCGTTGAAGGCCTAGGCTCTCTACGAAACCGTTTAGGTGATGCACATGGACAACGGAAACGTCCGGTCACACCACTCTCACGACATGCAGAGCTAGCAGTCAATCTGTCCGGCAGTTTAGCGACATTCCTTGTAGCGACTTATCTCTCAAGGAAACTTGTTCATGAGCCAAATGGAAACTACCCGAGTCAGCCCCGCTAGCAAACTTGCCGGGTGCCCCATGTCTCGCTTCTGAGACATGGGTTCCTCCTCCACCCTCAAACCCTCAAGACACCAACGACCGTCGCCGAACCGTGCCAGGACACTCCACCTCCACCACCCCGGCCTCCCCACTCCACCAATCTCGAAAGCTCGACCACTTCCAGTCCTCCGGTTCCATGACCAACCCGCGCTTCACGGGATTACGGTGCACATACCGCAGCTTCTCCACCCTCTTTCCTGCCGAATACACGTTGAAGTCGTAATACCGTTTTGTCCAAAAAGGCCGTTCCGTCCGAAATTTTGTCACCGACAACTTGACCGCTTGCAACGCCGTCGCCAACGACTCCTCCGACGGCTCCGAAACCAGCAGATGCACATGCTCCGGCATCACGACATACCCGGTCACCCAGAACCCATACCGCACACGCATCCGCTCCAGGGCAGTAAGAAAGCAGTCCCGAGCCTCCGCCGACTGCAGGTAAGGCAGCCGCTTGAAACAGGACATCGTCACAAAGTGCAAGTCCCCCGCACTCTGCACACGCCTCAACCTCTGAGTCATCCCAGCATCCTAAACCCACCTCCCACACCCAAGCTCCACTGAAAGAAAGAACACGGGTGCCCCATGTCTCGCTTCTGAGACATGGGTTCAAATCCACCGAAGAACCTCATGGAAAACCGAGTACCACCTCTAACCTCTACCAAACAGAGAAATCGGGTGCCCCATGTCTCGCTTTTGAGACATGGGTTCAATCCAGCAAATGACCCCACGAAAATCCGTGACAGCCGAAATACACTTTTCGCGAATACGTCTTACCTACCCGGTGCTAACTTCTCCCCATGCGCCTGACCACATGGAACTGCTGCTGGAAGCTCGAAGACAAGCTAGCCGCACTCCTCACAGAGTCCCCAGACATCGCCATCATCCAGGAGTGCTCCGAAGTCGCGCTACAGAATTTTCCTGAAGACTACAGCGGTCGTTTCCTGCAGGGCGACCCAAAGCACGGCCTAGGTCTTATCTATCGCGCGCCGTATTCAATCTCGAACATCGAAGTCGCAGCTCTCCCCTGCTTCGCCCGCCTCGACATCGCAGGCCCGGTTCCCTTTCGCCTCATCGCCGTGTGGAACTGCAAGCAGAACGAAAGCTACCCCGCCCAACTCCACCGCTTCCTCGGCACCTGCGACGATTGGTTCACGGACGACACAGTTCTCGCCGGTGACCTCAACAGCCAGCAGGGTCAATCCTTCGACCGGGGCAGGCTCAATCACAAAGGCTTCGTCGATTGCCTCTCCGACAAAGGGTTCATCGACACTTACGCCACCTTACGCAGAGCCTCCGGCGTCACGCAACCAGAAGGCACATACCGCCACCTACACTCCCCTGACAACACGTTCCATCTCGACTACATCTTCGCCCCGCAGCGCTGGCTGCCCCGCCTTACCGGCATCTCTGTAGGTGCACCCGCATTCTGGTCTCAATACAGCGATCATTCTCCAGTGACCCTAATCATTGCAGACAAGTAAGCAGGTTCTCGTATCGCGCGCTGTTTGCTACATGCTGTAGCAGCGCCTAACTACAAGCCACATACGGCATCAACAACATCAACCGCACCGGCGCATCCTGCACCGGCGGACACACCACCGCGCCACCCTGCCACTGCAACGGTCGCTCCGGGTCATACAGGTGCAGGTACACCGCGAATCGCAGCGGCCCCGTTCCCTCCACACAATCCATCGCGCGGGCAATCAGCGTCTCGCCGTCCGCGCTCAGCAGACCCTCGTCGTACCCCACCATCATCCGGCGAGGGTCGTCAGGAAACTCCAGCCGCATCTGTCCGAACTCGCCGAAGTCCATGGCTCCGTCGATCCCGTCCACCACACCCTCCACCAGCACCAACTCCGCAAAGTGGTCCTCGGTCTCGGCGTCGTCCTCGGTCACGCACCACTGCTCCTGCCACGTCTCCTTCGAGATCACTGGCCGGTACACTCCCAGCACGGTCAACGTCGGTTCCATTGCCCAAGGGTACGGCGCAGCAACGATTCTTGTCCCCAATCC
>CAXUHM010000103.1:0-4580 GCA_964250935.1 uncultured Terriglobus sp. | reverse complement strand
GGCCCTCCCTCCCCAGACCCAGAGGAATCTTGTGAGTGCAAAGTAGACAGGCGCCACCGAATGTTTGCGGATGAATTTAGGCTTTTTGGCGTCGTCACCGCAGGTTCGAATCCGAATGTCGCGTGTTGAGCTGATGACAGTGCTGAGCGAGAGAAGTTTTTAACCCCAATTGACAGTCGCAACCGCGCAATTTGGCGTCGTGTATCGCTCCAGAATCTCGCGTAGTTTCCGGCCTGCAGGGAAGAGACTTGCCCAGTCGATCTACCCTGCATCGCAGTCGATAGGATGGGTTAGAGCCCACCTTTTTGCACCGGTGCAGCTCTCTGTTGCATATCACGCAACAATCGTGGAACACATACTGAAAATGGCAGAATACCTAATGGAAGGTAAGCTATCACAGTTGCCCACGGAAGCCCACTTACACCGTAGTGTCGCACGCAGTACACTTTCGTCAATACGCACACTACGCCGAACGCCGTTGCAGTCGACACCTGCAGACGTACGTTGCTTGCCGCACTTAGAAAGATCCCGACAGCCTGACCAGCAAAACCGATCACCGTCCAGACGGCGAGACCCAACAGCAACGTAGCTGAAGGATGGATTCTGTTGTCGACCCATCTGCGCAGCAGCCACGGTAAAAGCAACAGAGTGACCGTCGACATGGCTGCTACACTTCCTGTTCCGTAAAGCAGTGACTTACGTAAAGTTCGGCTCACCCACGCTATATCGCCACGTACAAGTGCCTCCGCATATGCCGGCCAAAGCGGGGCGATGAGCATCGAGGACATTATTGTGATGAGTGAAAATAGCCGCTGTGGGATCGAGTAGCCTGCAACAGTTGCTGCACCAAGCGTGCGTGCGAGAATGAAGTTGTCAGTAGAAAAGGAGATAGCTGACACAACCTGCAATACGAAGAATAAGAAACCCAGCTTTGCAATTCGGCGAACGATTCTGCTGGATATTCGCGCTCGTCGTGGCCGCAGGTCGGGTCGAACAAGGAAGAAAAAGTGGAACCCGTTTAGCGCTGTCGCTAGCACCGGGCCGCCCGCAATAGCACCCAGCAACATAGCTAGGCCCACGTGGAAATGTATTCCGATGAGAACACCGGCAAGCGCCATGATGCTGCCAATTGCTTGCCATAGACCGTATCGATAACCCTGTTGCAAACCCAGTTGTACGCGCTGCACAACGTCCAACCCAATGTTTAATGTAAAACATACTGCACATACTGCGATCGCGGGAGACGCCACTATGCTTGCGTCAGCCGAACGCACCCCGAAGAAATGAGCCCAATCGACAAGCGGCCACGCTAAAAAGAACATTGTAAGAAGGATGGCTGCAATTGCCATCATTACTGCAAAGCCGCTTGACACAGCTTGCTGAATTGCAACGAAGTCATCTTTGCCGAAACCTTCTGAAACGACGTTTAGCAGGCCACTACCGAGGCCGAAGTCCGCGAAGCTCGCCATGCCAAGCACGGCACTTATCGTCATCCAAAGTCCAAATTGCTCGACCCCTAAGTACTTTAGCGTTAACGGAACAGTGATAAGCGAGGTACTCATCTGAATAAATCGCGCTGCTGTCGACGTAATGCCAGTAAGAACAGCTCGACGATTTCTGGCCCTATCGCGTCCGATGGGCGTCTTTGTAAACGCGCCACTACTCACCGTCGCTGATCCAACTGCAGCGGAGATCAGCGTGTCCTCAGCGAAATGTCTTGCGATGCACAGAAAACAAGCGTCATGATATTGCCGTTAGAACTTGGTGTTGCAAAACGTCCTAGCTCCCGCAATCGATACGTCAACATTCGCTAGCCAATCAACACCGAGCAGCTCCTTGATCATCCTTGCTCCACAAGCATGCCGCAGCGTAACACGAGTCGAGCTGCCCGTGTTGGTATTCATGTACTTGCCGACGGCCAAGCAAGTCAAAACAATCTGTTAGGCCGTTGTTTGCCGCTCGTCTCCTCATTTGCCTCTACGGAAGCAGATTCGCCTCCCAGACAAGTCAGCCTGAAATCCAGCTGTAACGAGCGCACCATCGCGACCGACAACGGGCTTTTTGCAACAGCCTTTCCAGGGCGTCCCTCGCGGAAGCGAGACTCAGGCTATACGCCGGCTCGCTGTCCGCCTTGATGCCACGACAATTTGCCCTCGCTGTGATGCAGCGCTTCACCTCTGCGAAAGAGCTTACCAGGCCGAGGTCATAGGCCCATCAAACAGCAGCATGATCTTGGCGTGGAGTTTTGACCCGGTTTGATCGTTCTCAGGATCAAGCATGCGTACTCATAGTCCTGCGAATCCATCGCAAAATCTTCACAATAGTAGGGCCGGCGTGAGCACGGTGAATGTAGTCCCAGATCTTTGCATTCAGCCCGCTTCGGTCGAGGTACCGATCAGCACGGACGAGCGTGCCCGTCGCGCCGACGCGGTGGCTTGAGCAAACGGTCACAGCTTTATGGAAGGTCTGTTCGGCTCCGCCTTGCTTACCGATTTCGCGGCCCGTTGACAGTGACGGGACTGGAGATTGAAGGTCCAACCCACGCCGCGAAGCGGCACTACGGCCTCTGTAGTGTGCACGGCGATTGCAGCCTCTATGCTTACGTTGCTAGCAGGACAAGGACCTACCAGAATAAGGTAGGTGTCTCTTTTACGTACGAACTGGAGTCCGGCGAAGACACGTTTGGACAATCCGCGTTGCAGAGCTGCGCCTCAGCCCAATGAGGGGCCTCGATTCCCTCAACTCAAGGAGACCCATTGCTATCCCGCTGCAGGACATTACGCGTGCGCCCGGGCAGGCTCGCTGCAGCGATCAGTTACGGGGCGGGCGGACCCAGCGTTTATTCCTGTAGCAGGTCGCCCAGAAGCCGGCTACCCGATCGACCTCCGCGTCGGCTCGTAGGAACGCATCGTCCAGGCCAGCATTGCCCAGCTATCAAGAGCGGGTTGCCTTGCCCGGCTGCAGACAGCGCATCCTGAAATAAGGCCCGGCGTGGGGTTGCTACAACGTTCACTTCACGTAGCTCACCCGTATGGCATAAGTTCGGGCCTTACACGCTGGCAATGGAATAGCAATTTGTCTAGGAACCCTGTTCCTAGGCGCACCATGCACTCTGACGGGCGAAATAACTTTCAGTCGATGCCGTCGAGCATCTTGGCAAGGTGAGCTGAAAGGCGTCGGCGACCCTCTTAAGATAGAGCAGGGTCATGCTTTCCCTGCCCGTTAAAGAACGCTGGATAGCTGCGGTCGACCCCGAGCATTTCTGCGAGTTGAAGCTGGGTGAGCTGTTTCAGCCGCCTCGATTGCAGAAAGCGGGGACCGAAGCGGATCGAAACATGGGGCACATCCCGTTCCTGCGAGAGGGACGAAGTAGTTGTATCTGAATCAGCATGGAGGTGTCTGCGATGGCCTCTAACCGCCCTACCTCACCCAAGCCGTAACCTGAGGTCCTTCTCCGCTTTCCCGAAACGGTCGTTACCGGAAGCGTGTTACCGGCCTACCCTGTCGGTAACCCAACCTCGAACCGGGGTCGCCGTTGTACTCTTTTCAGCAAACCCCACCGGAGGAGGTAATTGACAGTGGCGTTCGAGGAAACTGTTGAGAGACATACAGGTGCCCCGGCAAAGAACACTGCCGCTCGCAGCACCAAAACTCAAACCACCAAGACGATTGCCGAGCAACTGGAGAGTGCGCCGAAGCAGGTTCAGGCTTCTTACGCTCTGCTTGTTAAGGCTGCAATGGAACAGCGGCGTAAAGCGGGCAGGTGCCTACCTTCTGGTTTAGATAGGTTCCTGCCGAGCACGGGAAGGCCGGAGTGATGCAGGGCATTCCGGACATGCGAGCTATTGTCAGGGATAAATCAGAGTTACAGGTCGATGAGCAATTCCGAAGGGGAAATCTTGAACCCTGCGCGACTGCCTTTCGGTAGCTGAAGCTGATCTCCACAATCGGGGCCGTGGGTATTCCCGAAATCGGCGCAGCATCGATCCTAGAGCCAGCAGAAATAGAGCGGACACCTTTTCTTGGGTCCTTCCACGTTCGCTGGCGGTCGCCTTCCGTGAACGGGAACGATCTAGACCCGATTCCGAAGCCATCATTCGCAGACTGGCTGGCAATCCCAGGCAGGGCCAAACAGCCTTCTCAGCAGTAACACCTGTACCCTAGTGCGTAACATCAGAGCACAGCGTCCGCGCTATGCGTTTGCCGTCGCTTCCGGAACCGAGGCCTGCCGTGGCGCATTCTCCGCCGGTCTGGAACGCTCTTACTTCCGAGGTGGCTTGGCTGCTGCGGACGTCTTGACCGGGTTGCTAGATTTCTTCACTGCAGGCCTGCAGGCGGGAGCGGTGGACTTCTTCCCCGCCGCCTTCTTTTTGGGGTCACCGCGCTTTTCGCAGCGGCGGCCGAAGCCAGCGCCAGGGCGACTTTCTTCCTGGCAGCCCAGCGCTTCTTCTGCCGTGCGGCTATGCGGGCTTGTTGCGGACATTCCCGACCATTGGGTGAGCTTCGAACATCTCATTTCGTCGGGATCGAGGGGCCGAAGCAGATCGAGCGGCAGTTGCTCGGTTTCTTCCCTGTCCAGC
>CAXUHM010000102.1:0-4929 GCA_964250935.1 uncultured Terriglobus sp. | reverse complement strand
ATCCCTGCCCGGGAAACATCAGGACCCCGGCGCACCCGCAGATTTCGCGGGCTTCTCCGCCTCCTCCACCGGCTCTTGCGCCGCCTGTCCCGCATGCTGTCGCGCATCCTGTCCCGCCCCCTTTCCAGCACCTGGCCCAATACCTGGCCCGGCACCGGGCCTCGCTCTCGGCCCCGCACCTGGCCTCGCTCTCGGCCCCGCCACACCCCGCGCACCTTCGCCGCCCGCACGCGCCTTTCCCTTGTTCGCTCCCTCGCGTTTGCGTCCCTGCTGGCTGCCGTGCTGGCGTGGGGCATGTGGCTTCACCGTGCGCAGGTGGCAGGCGCACTTCTGCGCGCGCCCATCCGCGATGGCGTGTCCCTCTCCGTCGCTCCCGGAACGATTCATGCGGGCCAGCACGCGCGTTTGCGCTGGTCGGCCTATGGTGCGGCGCGGGTTCTGCTCGATGGCAGGCAGGTCGCGCTCAGTGGAACGCGGCTCCTTTCGCCCGTGGAGAGCGCTCTCCATCAACTGGTCGTGTTCGCACCCGATGGCACCTCGACCGTGGCTTCGGCGCGCGTCACTGTGCTGCCCGCTCGCAGGGCACACCCGCCGCACACCCCCGCGCCGACATCTGCCGATGCGCCTTGACCGGGCAGAGCATGGGCCTGCTCGCCTGCGCTGAACCGCCGTGAAGCGGCGCCACGCATCGCTCCCTGCGTTCGTCACAACGCTCGCGACACTTTGGCCTTGCCCTGCATCTACAGGTGCTATGAAGGCCATCGGTTACCAGCTTCCCTCGCCCATCGAGGCGCCGGAAGCATTGCTCGACATCGACATTCCCGAGCCAGAGCTTGGCCCGCGCGACCTGCTGGTGGAGGTGCGTGCAGTCTCGGTAAATCCCGTCGACACCAAGGTGCGCGGCCGGGCAAAGCCGCCGGAGGGCAGCGTGTACAAGGTGCTGGGCTATGACGCCGCGGGCGTGGTGCTCAAGCGCGGCAAGGACTGCTCCCTGTTCAAACCCGGTGATGAGGTGTGGTACGCCGGGTCCATTGCGCGCCAGGGAACCAACGCCCAGCGCCACGCGGTAGATGAGCGCATCGTTGCCGTCAAACCGAAGTCGCTCGGCTTTGCCGACGCCGCGGCCATGCCGCTCACCGCAATTACCGCGTGGGAACTGCTCTTCGACCGGCTGAGCGTGGAGGTCACCAAGGGCGTTCAGGCAGGGTATCGCAAGGGCACGCTTCTGGTGGTGGGCGGCGCGGGTGGCGTGGGAAGCATGCTGCTGCAGCTTGCCAGCAAGCTGACCGGGCTCCACGTGGTCGCGACGGCATCGCGGCCGGAGACCGTAGCCTGGTGCCAGCAGCTTGGCGCGCACTTCGTCCTCGACCACCACCGCCCCCTCAAGCCGCAGCTGCTTGAACTGAACTTCCCCCAGGCGGAATACATTGCGTCGTTGACCGGCACGGCGCACCACTATCCGGAGCTGGTGGAGCTTGTGGCGCCGCAGGGCAAAATCGCCGTCATCGACGATCCGCCCACGCTCGACGTTGTGCCGCTCAAGCGGAAGTCCGCCTCGCTGCATTGGGAGTACATGTTTGCCCGGCCGGTCTTCGACACCCCCGATATTCTGCGGCAGCACGACCTGCTCACGGAAGTCGCACGTCTGACCAACCTGGGAACATTGCGCACCACGGCGACGCAACACTTTGGCGCGCTCAATGCTGCCAACCTCAGGCGCGCGCACATGCTTGTCGAAAGCGGCAGGTCGATCGGCAAGGTCGTGCTGGACGGCATCTAGCGGCTTGCCGGGGCTTGCGGGTCGCCGAAGCGCGCCTGCAACGGGAGGCGACCGCATCTTTTACCAACACATCGCGTCTCAACAGACGAACCGCCGCGTGCCGGCCACAGCCGTCGCACGCGGCCAAGGAAGCCATGATCAACGCTGTGACCCGCACCTTCGCACTTGCTGCCCTTTGCATTGCCTGCACCGTTCCCGCTGTTGCGCAGGACGGCGGCCCACCGCAGGACGGCAACGCCCCCGCCATGGCAATGGGCCGTGGCCGCGGCGTGCGCGGTACCGTGGTTTCCACTTCCGGCGCCAACGTCACCCTCAAGACCGACACGGGAGAGACATGGACGGTCGTCTCCACCGACAACACGCGCATCAATATCGACCGCCAGCCCACCCGGATCGCCAACCTCAAGGCCGGCGATGAAGTGGTTGCAATGGGCGTCCCCGACCCGGCAAAGCACGAGCTGCACGCGCTTGCGATTCTGGGTGCAAGTGCGGCAGAGGTGGCCAAGCTCAAGGCCGACCTCGGCAAGACCTACATCGTGGGCAAGATCACCGCCGTGAACGAGACCAACATCACCGTGCAGCGGCCGGACAAGGTCAGCCAGACGATCGCCCTCGATGAGGGCACGTCGCTGCGCCGGGGTGGCCGTCTGCCCGCCGAGTACATGGCGATGGGCACCGGTGGCGGCTTCGGCGGCGGTGCGAATGGCGGTCGTGGCGGCAATGGACGCCGCGCCGAGGGCACGCCCAACGAGACCAGCGGCGGCAATCCCGCAACCGCCAACGAGGGCGAGTCGATCACGCTTGCCGACGTAAAGATCGGCGACAACCTGGCCGCGACCGGCAGCCTGAAAAACGGCACGTTTGTGCCGACCGATCTGCACGTCAATACCCCTCGACCCCGCGGGCCGCGGCCGGACGGCGGAGTCGGCGCGCCGCCAAAGCAGTAGTGCCGGCCATGCAACAGGAGATCGAAGCGCTCGCCTGCGCCTGAACGCAGCTGCTGCGGAGCTGTGTTTGCCCCGTGAAACCGTGGAGCCGGCTGCAACGGTCGCCGCTGTCAGGGTGCAGGCCGCGCAGCCTACACTGAAAAAATGATTCCGCCGCCTGACATTCGTCCCGGCCGCAAACCCGGCCAGCCTGCCGGGCCGGTGCTGCTGTTTCGCCTGATCACGCGGCAGATCTTCAGCACCAAGTTCCGGCAGAACCCGGCGCAGTTCATGCGAACCACGGCGCAGCAGTACGGCGACCTGGTCGTCTACCGGCTTGGCCGGCATCGCATTTACCTCATCAACCATCCGTCGCTGATCACCGATTTCTTCGGCAAGGACACACCGCACCACCACCGCAACCTGGTCATGCAGCGGTCCCGCGATGTCCTGGGAACCGGGCTGCTGACCAGCGAAGAGCCCCTGCACATGCGTCAGCGGCGCCTCGCTAATCCTGCCTTCCTGCGCGGCCGCATCGCCGGCTATGGCGACGTCATCGCCGACAAGACTCTCGCGCTTACGGTCGGGTGGAAGAGCGGCACCGTGATCGAAATGCACGCGCAGATGCTGGAACTCGCTCTGCGGATCGTGAGCAAATGCCTCTTCGACCTGGACGAGTTTGATGACCTGCACGCTATGGAAACCGCCGTCGCCAGCTTTATGGCCTTCATGCCGCTGGCCTTTATCCCGTTTTCGCGGCTGGTGCAGGCCAGCCCGCTGCCCAGCATGCGCCGTCTGCGCAGGGGCCAGCACTACCTGGACCGCCTCATCTACGGCCTGATCGCCGAACGCCGCAACGACCCGCGCGACCGCGGCGACCTTCTGAGCATGCTGTTAAATGCGACGGACGACGGCTCCGACAAGGGCGGCGAACCCGCCACGGCAGCTCCGCAGGCAGGCGCCGACCGTGCCCCGCAGGCAGGGATGGCTCAACCGGCTCAACCGGCTGAACCGGGCCAACCAAGTCAACCGGATCGACAGCCCCCGCCGCCGCCCGCGACCGCCGTCCAGACCATGTCGGACCGCCAGTTGCGCGACGAGTGCGTCACCGTCATCCTTGCCGGGCACGAGACCACGGCCAACGCGCTCTCCTTCGCCGTCCACCTCCTGGCGCACCATCCGGCAGTGCAGGATCGCCTGCACCACGAGGCAGTGCGCGTTCTCGGCCAACGTGCGCCCACCGCCGCGGACTATCCGGCCCTCGCCTATGCCACACAGGTGTTTGCCGAGACCATGCGGCTGTATCCACCGGTGTGGGTCACGGGCCGCATGTGCGCCGAGCCCTACCAGATCGCGGGGTACGACATCCCCAGGGGCGCGGCACTCATGGCTCCGCAGTTCGCCGTGCACCGCGATCCGCGCTGGTGGCCTGACCCGGACGTCTTCGACCCCGACCGCTTCACCGAGGCCGCCAAGGCAACCCGCCCGCGCAACAGCTACTTCCCCTTCGGCGGCGGCTCACGCCAGTGCATTGCCGAAGGCCTGGCGTGGATGGAGGGCACGCTCTGTCTCGCCCTCATCGCCCGCGACTGGAGGCTGACGCCACCCCCCGGCAGCCCCGCCGAACCTGCGCTCGATCCCGCCATCAGCCTGCGCCCCAAAGACGGCATCGCCCTGCGCGTCGACCGCCGCTGACCCGCAGGCCTGTTTCCAAACGGTCGCCCGCGACTCTTACCTCCATGTTCAGCCCGCGTGTGTGTGCAGTTCTCGTCCTGTGGTTCGCTGCAGCTTCGGCGCAAAGCCAAAAGAATCTGCTCGGCTTCAACATCGGCGGCGAGTTCAATCCATCCAACAGCCTTGCCGCACCTGCCCCGGGCGCCAACGCCACCATCACCACCAGCAGCAGCATGGCGCTGCAGCTCTACTACGGCCGCGACCTGCACAGCTTTCGCCACACGGAGCTCTGGTTCGATCTGCCGGCGCTTGTCGGCCCCAACCACCGCATCTCCAATGGCAATGCCAGCCTTCCCACCAGCAACGCCACGTTTTACGTCACGCCGTCCGCACGCCTTGCCCTGCCCAATCGAACGCCCGTCACCCCGTGGGTTTCCGGCGGCATCGGTTACGGCCTGTTTGAGACCAGCGACTTCTTCCTCGGCGGCCGCAACAATCCCACCATCCACACGCACACCGCTGTTCTGCAGTTTGGTGCCGGCGTCGACG
>CAXUHM010000101.1:0-5032 GCA_964250935.1 uncultured Terriglobus sp. | reverse complement strand
GCTGTCCTTAGTACGAGAGGACCGGGATGGACGAACCTCTTGTGTTCCAGTTGTCTTGCCAAAGGCACGGCTGGGTAGCGAAGTTCGGTTATGATAACCGCTGAATGCATATAAGCGGGAAGCATGCCCTAAGATGAGATCTCCCAACCCTAAGGGAAATGAAGGGCCCTGGAAGACCACCAGGTTGATAGGCTGGGTGTGGAAGCGCAGTAATGCGTGCAGCTTACCAGTACTAATCGCCCGTTCGGCTTGTTCATTGAATTTACTCTGCACAGAGTGTGACTTTCACCTTTTGTGTCCTGAGTGACTCTCAACCAAGCATTGTAGTTATGTCCTGTAACCCTTACAGGAAAGACGTAACGTGTAAATGTCTGCCCAATCTATTCAGTTGTGAACCATCGCATGCGATGTTCGACAATTTGCCGGTGAAAATACCGCGAGGGTCACACCCGTTCCCATCCCGAACACGGAAGTTAAGTCTCGCTGGGCCGATGGTACTGCACGGGCAGCTGTGTGGGAGATTAGGTGGTCGCCGGCATTACTTCAAAGCCTACCCTCCCCGGGTAGGCTTTTTGCTTGGTCCGCAAGCAACCTTCGCTCACCGCCCTGTTTGGCCGTGCGTCGTACTGGGGTGCCCTCCATCTTCCAGTGCGCCCCGATCTTCCCGCAGCAGGAATTCACGCTCTCCACCGCCAGCATGGCCGCCCCACGAACGGTACACTTGGCTTGCAGGAGATCCTTCATGAAGCGAACAGCCGTCTCATTGCTCACCCTGGCGCTGGGCCTCTGCGTCACCGCCGATGCGGAAAGACCCTCCGCATTTACCAATCAGTCCAGGCCAAAATCTGCGCAGGCTACCATCCTTGCCGTGAGCAGCTCCTCGCGGCAAAGTTTTGCCGGCAATCGCGAAATCTACCTTGCAGATCTCGCGACAAAGGGCGGCGACCATAATTTCGTGCGGCTTGTTGACCAGTACCCGGGCTATGGCCTGCCCATTCGCGACACCCTTTTGCGCGACCACACGCTGTTTACGCTCAAGGTCACGCGGGAACCCGACTGTGACCTGCCAGGTCAGCAGATTGCGCTCGCACCCTCGGAAAAAGTGATCTTCGATGGTTCGGTGCGCGACACCTTGGCCCACCATGCCACGGATCTCGTCCCCTGCTATAAAACTCTGCACAACACTATTCGCATTGCAAAGACGAAGGGCTAACTCGCACAAACCGGTCAGAGACTCCACAAGACCGTTGGCCAGCCAGAGCAGCCTATTTGTGACGTTGAAACAGCTTCAGCGAAACAGCAGCACCCATAGCGGCATATCCCTGGTCGGATGGGTGCAGGTGATCGCCGCGATCGAACTTCGCCAGCAGCCTTGTCGGATGATCCGGGTCCCGCACCGCCTTATCGAAGTCGATCACGCCATCAAAGACGCTGTTGGAGCGCAGAAAAGCATTTGCCCGTTGGCGAATCTGTTCCCCCGCCTCGGTGTAGTATCCCGCGCCCTCGAACGGCGGGAGCGTCGCCCCATAGATCTTGACGCCTTTCGCATGGACCCGTTGCGCGATGTCCGTGTACGACGCAATCAACTGCTCCACCGTCAGTCCTACTCCGTGGGTCGCGCCAATATCGTTGATCCCTTCCAGCAGAATGACCCACCGCACCCCTGCCTGCGTCAGCACATCGCGGTCCAGCCGCGCGCTGGCAGTCGGTCCGACACCATCCTGCAGCAGCCGGTTGCCACCAATGCCCGCATTCAGGGCCGCCAGGTACATCGTCTTTGTCTGCTGTGCGGCAAGCCCTTCCAATACGTCCGGGTATCGCCGGTTCGTCTCGGTCGTCGATCCGGCGCCGTCGGTTATGGAATCTCCCAGGCACACCACCGCCGCAGACTTCCTGCCCGCATCCACCTCGACGTCTTTTAGAAAGAACCACGATTCGGACTGGGCCAGCAACGGCGTTACGATCGTGGCGGACGCAGTCGTGTCTCGATTTGGGGTACGCACAATTGGCTTATCCCCGGCGTTTGACTTCTGGATCGGAGCGGCAACATCGGGCGCGCTCAGGCCTGGCGGCCGCAACAGCGGTGAGGACAGTGCAGCCGCCGCGGTCTGATCGCCGCTCGCGATAAAGGTGGTCTGCAGCGCCAGGTTGTGAAACGTCACGCTCGGCAGCAGCTGCGCCGGTACCGCCATCGAAATCACCAGGTCCGAGAAGATCGGCACCCGTTCCACCACCGCGTCACTGGCCACAAATCCACCTGCGGGAATCGTCACTGATGGCTGGCCCGCAAACAGCAGCTGCCGGTCCGTGCCGGGCAGCACCGCCGAACCCGCTTGCAGGAACCCCACATGCGCCGCACCGATGGTCAACGGCGTCGTCCCGAATTCATTCGAGAACTGCACCCGCACCCTGCTTCCGCCTTGGCTCAGGTGCACAATTTCGCGCAGCGTTACCGTTTCGCTCCCCAGGTGCGACTGTTGCTTCAGCGTTGCCGTCATTCCCGGCGGCATCTTGAAGTTCGACGTCGTCCACGTGCCCAGCCATCCATGCTTCTGGGCGGGAGCAGCAATACCAGGCGACAGCAACAGAACAGACAGCAGAAGAGCACGCATGGCGCCAGTGTACCGCCTCCCCGCCCCCGGCCCTGCGGCACAAACCCGGAACCACCACGGAACTGCGGAAGCGTCGCCCGCGTATAACCACCCATGGCAACCATGCCCATCTCGCTTTCGCCTCTGACCCTCGCCGGCTGTGCGGCAGTATCGGCACCCTGGACTGGCTCCCGGCAGCGATCCCTTCCGGCTTCGGCACCCAGGCAAGGTACACTGCCGGTACTTCAGGCAGCGACTCCGCCCATACCCCTGAAAAAGGATAATGCTCTGCGCATCGTGGAAGACTCAACGTCGCGCTACAGCGAGGCTGTCGTAAAGCCCGCAGCCTCCGTCGATCCTGAGCGCACCGCCGAGCAGGAGCAGATGAAGCGTCTGGTGCTGCTCTGCCTTTCGGGCGACTCCGCAGCCTGGCAGCAGCTGGTGAGCGCGCAGCATCGCCGCATCTACGGCATCTGCTATCGCTTTACCGGCTCCACGACCGACGCGGAAGACCTCACCCAGGACGTCTTTCTCAAGCTCTATCGTAGTCTGGCCAACTTCGACCCAAGCAAGGGTGCGTTCAGCACATGGCTCACCACGCTCACGCGCAATCTTCTGGTCGACCATTTCCGTCGCACCCGCCAGGACCGCGCCACCGACTCGCTCGACATTACCTTTCGCGACGACGGCGAGGGCCCAACCCGGGCAGAGCAGCTGCCTGACACGCGGCGCAACCAGCATGACGCTATCGCCGGCGCCCAGCTCCGCGCGCGCATCCAGCACGCCCTCCGGCAACTCTCGCCCGAACTGCGCGAAGCCGTCATCCTCCGTGATCTGCAGGACTTGGATTACAAAGAAATTGCCGCCGTTCTCGGCGTCCCGGAAGGCACCGTCAAAAGCCGCATCAGCCGTGGACGCGGGGAACTCGCGCGCGTCCTCGGTCGCGAAGGCCTCGACCGCGCTGGCGATCAACCGCCCAGCGCCCGCACCGCAGGAGGCGACCGCGTATGAACGACGATATGTTGCACTCCAGCGCCACGCGGCGCACCGCCGGTAGCCGCCTCACCTGCGCGCAGTGTGAGCGCATGCTCCTTGACGCGGCCGACGGCACGCTTCTGCCGGAGGAGCAGGTGCAGTTTGACCTCCACATCGCCGGCTGTGACAACTGCAGCCGCGCCCTCGCCGACGCGCAGCGCGGACATGCTTGGCTGGGCATGTTGCATGCCACGCCCCCAACTCCGCCCGACTCGCTCATGGAGCGCATCCTCGCCAGCACCTCCGGCAACCCGGCCATCGCCATCCCCGTGCGACCCCGCAACGAGCCCATCCTGTCCTATGCCGGCACCACCGTCCTCGCCTCCAACTCCGGTCTCGATAACGGCGTGCAGAGGGTGCTTGCATTCGGTCCGGTGCCCACCGGCAACTGGTTCAGGCGACTGCTCACGTCCGTCTCCCAGCCGCGCTTCGCCATGACGGCGGCAATGGCGTTTTTCTCCATCGCGCTCACCCTTAACCTCACCGGCATCAGCCTACGCAATCTGCACGCCAGCAGCTTCACCCCGGGCAACCTGCGCCATACCTTTTGGACGACCAACGCCCGCGTCTTCCGTTATTACGACAATCTTCGCGTCGTCTACGAGCTGGAATCCCGCGTCCACGAGGTGCAGCGCGATACCGACGACAGCACCGTTCCCCCGCCATCCGCACCGCAGCCGAATACCAGGCCCGCCGATTCCAAAAGTAAGGATGCCGCGCCGCGCAACGGCGAACCACGGAGCAGCCTGCGTACTCCCCGCGCCACGGTCACTCTCCCGTCGAATCTCGCAACGCATCCACCGGCGCATCTACCATCCGGCACGCTGTCCACCACCAGCTTCACGGCATCCGCAGCCCTCACCCCGCGCGCAAAAGGAACTCGAGTATGAACGGCTTTGACAATAACCCCAACCAGCCCGCCGACGCCACGCCAGGCCCCGATGCCGCGACCTCCACCACGCCCTTTGCCGGCACCGCTGCCGCGGGTGGGTCCTACACCGCTCCCGGCTATACCCCACCCGCTTACGGCGCGCCCGGCTATGTCGCGCCGCAGCCATCTCCCTCCGGCCTGCCCAATCCTGGTCTGGCGGTCCTGCTCGGGTTCATCCCCGGCGTTGGCGCCATGTACAACGGCCAGTTTGCCAAGGGCCTCGCGCACATTGTCATCTTTGCCGTGCTTGTTTCCCTCTCGGACCACGTCAATGGCATCTTCGGCCTGCTCGTTGCCGGCTGGATCTTCTACATGGTCTTTGACAGCTACCAGACCGCGCGTGCCCGTCGCGAAGGCCTCCAGCTGCCCGACCCCTTCGGCCTGAACAACATCGGTGAGCGTCTTGGCGTCGGCAACGGCCCCAACTGGAGCGATTTCACCGCAAAACCCGCGCCCGGCCAGGCTCCTCCTGCGG
>CAXUHM010000100.1:0-5188 GCA_964250935.1 uncultured Terriglobus sp. | reverse complement strand
GGTCGGAGCTGGTGGGCTGGGGCATGGCGACCGGCATGTGGGACGCGATGTTCTCCAAAACGTCCGCACGCGCCAAGCTGAGCGCCAATGGCCACCTGGAGGTCGCCACCGCCACGTCCGACATCGGCACCGGCACCTATACGGTGATGACGCTGGTGGCGGCCGACACGCTGGGCCTGCAACCGGAGCAGATCACCGCCCGCCTGGGCGACTCCGACCTGCCGCATTCCCCGGTCGAGGGCGGCTCCTGGGCTGCCGCATCCGCCGGCGCCGCCGTGCGGGTCGCCTGCCAGGCGGTGGGCAAACAGCTGCTGAAGGCGGCGGCCAGCGTTCCCGGCAAGCCCCTTGGCGGCGCGTCGATGGACGACGTGGAGTTCACCGGCGGCCGCATCGTGCTTCGCGCGGACCCATCCGTCGGGGTGGGAATCACGGAAGCGATGCGCGCCGCGGACCTGCCCTCCATCGAGGCGGAGGAAACGGCGAGCGCCGGCCTTTCGGGAATGATCAGCCAGATGCGCAAGTCCCGCCACACCCACAGCGCGGTGTTCGTGGAGGTGAAGGTGGACGAGGAGCTGGGCGTGGTCCGCGTGACCCGCGTGGTCAGCGCCGTTGCCGCCGGGCGCATCATCAACCCCAAGACGGCGCGCAGCCAGATCCTCGGCGGGGTGGTGATGGGGATCGGCATGGCGATGCACGAGGAAAGCATGCTCGACCACCGGCTGGGCCGGTTCATGAACCACAACCTCGCCGAGTACCACATCCCCGCCCATGCCGACATCCACGACATCGAGGTGATCTTCGTGGACGAGCCGGATGCGGAGGTGACGCCGCTGGGCGTGAAGGGGCTGGGCGAGATCGGCATCGTCGGCACCGCGGGTGCGGTGGCCAACGCGATCTTCCATGCCACCGGCAAGCGGGTCCGCAGCCTGCCGATCACGATTGACAAGCTGCTGGACGAGCCTGCGTGACATCCGCCCCCACCCTACGATGCCGCGACAGAGGAAGGAGGGCTGGCGGGCGCCTGCACCGCCGCACTGGCGCTACCGGAGGTGCCGATGCAACGAGGCGCAGCCTGCCCGTTCCACGCTCTGCTCAGCAAGGGCCGATCCCGGATCGGTCGAGGTAGCGCGCCGGGCTGTCGGCCTTTGACGTCGACCGGCCCGGCCGCGAGCAGGCGCAGGAACGCCGGGCTTGCGCCAGCAGCGCAGCAAAGTTCTCCGGCGAGGGACGGATGCCGTGCTGGACGAGGTGGCAAACTGGCAGAACCGCCCGCTTGAGCCGGTCTATCCTTTGGTGTTCTTCGACGCTTTACGGATCAAGGTGCGTGACGAGGGCCTGGTGCGCAACAAGGCCACTCACATCGCCTTGGACGTCCGGACGTGCAGGTGACGAGCATTCCAGATGCGCTGCACCGAACGCAGGCTTTGTCGCGGGGCAGTGCTTCCCGCCTGCTTCGGCGTATCGCGCCTGCCAGCGTTACAGCCGGACGGCTTACCCCGGCTCGGCATAATGCTGAGATACGGACCGGCCCCATAATGGCAACCATCCTCAACCTGTGAGATAACGTATTTTAATTGATACAATATAGAATAATTATTGCGTTGTTTTTTCATTACCAGTGTAATAAGCTATTAACATAGCGTTAATTTTTAATCACGACTGGGATAAGGCGCATTAAGATGGACGGGGGTTCGTTTGCCAAGCAAGCGTTGCAACTTGATAAGGCGAGTTGCAGCGCTACAGTACCACCCAGCCGCCCTCGCCGCAGGATGGGTGTCAAAATCATTGCGGCCGGCATTGTCTTGGGAGTTGGCTGTACCGCGATCATCTCCAACAATGCCCATGTCGTCTCCGACAATGCCGTCGTCTCATCTTATACAACGTCTCTACGCGCGCCGATCAGCGGCTACGTTGCAGGCTTGCAGGCCAAAGTCGGAGACATGGTCGTCGGCGGAAGTGTGTTCGCGCGCCTAAGCGAGCCGCGCGTGGATAATCGGCACCTGACCGAGTTAGGCAGCCAACTGCGCAAATTCATCGCCGATCGCGAAGCGCGTGAGCACGAGCGGGATCGCCTGAAACAGCAATTTGATGCTCTCCTGGAACGCGCGAAGCAGTATGATCGGGCTGCAGTCCAGTTTACCTCATTGCAAGTTGTAGAAGCAGAACACCAAAGCGAAGCCAAGGGGTTTACCCGTGACTACTTCCGTAGGGACTATGATCGTAAAAACGCGCTTGGCAAAAATGGCAATGCGTCGGTAGCGGATGTTGAAAAGGCTTGGTCGATTGCCGAACAATACAGCGCGGACACACTTGCTGATACCCTACGTATCGCATACTTGCGGATTGAGGCTCAAGCTGCGCGAGACGGCGTACTTCTGAATGGCGGTTCGAACGACGTGTCTTACAGTCAGCAACGGGCGGACGAGATCGCTATTCGACTGACCGAAGTGGACCGCGATATTGCGACCCTTGCCACCGCTGCAGCAGAGACAAGAATTCAATTGGAAGCGGAGCAGCGTCGCATTAGTGCACTGCAGGCCGCCGACTTGATTGCCCCGTCCTCAGGCATGCTATGGCGCCTCGGCGCGACCTTTGGAGAGCGGATCGGCGTTGGCGATACCGTCGCTGAACTGGTTGATTGCAAACAGGTCTTTGTCGTCGACGCTATTCCTCAGGAGAACTATCCCGATGTTGCGCTCGGAAGCAGCGCACGTGTCCGCCTCGCTGGTGAAGCTACAGATCGGATAGGTCACGTCGTTTCCGTAACCGGAGACGTCAACTCAACGAACCAACATAATTTAGCAGCTGTCCCACCACTGCCGCACAGCTCAACAGTCGTTGCCTGGATTGCACTCAATCCTACCCACGAGGCGACCAGCGAATGCTTAGTTGGCCGTACAGCTCGTGTGATTCTACCCGTTGCTGCCGAAAAAGGACCGGTACAGGCCATCCACCGACTGCTTGCCAACACCCCGATCGGCGGTTTGCTCGGTCGCATCTGACCTGCACGAGCGACACTCCATCCATCATCGAAATAGACAGGGTTCATGTTTTATACAGAGGGAATGGATGTCTTGTTTCCGCTGTTTCTCAGCGCGAGCTTGCCGCTACTCGCCTTCTTATTGCTGGGTCGCCGGTCAGATACAGCCCGCGTCATCGTATCGATAGGCTGCCTCTGCTTTGCAGCGCGTTATCTATGGTGGCGCTGGACGGTATCCATTCCAGCGGATCAGATTTGGTGGCAGGGAGGTATTTCATTAACTTTCTTAATGCTTGAGACACTTTCAACCGTCGGTACGATGTCTGTTTACGTGTTCATGTCACGAACCAAGGACCGATCGGCGGAGGTGGATGCTCATTCCACGGCCTCCACCCTTGCTGCACCGGTCGACGTCTTTATTGCCACCTACAACGAGGGACGCGAGATCCTGGAGCGTACAGTGGTAGGGGCATTACACATTGATCATCCTGATCTTCGCGTCTGGGTATTGGATGATGGCGCGCGCCCATGGCTCCGCGAGATGGCGGAGCGTCTTGGCGCTCACTACATATTCCGGCATAAGGGACAGCACGCCAAGGCCGGCAACGTAAACAATGCGATCAAAGCAGCCGTAGCAAGCGACAGGTCGCCTGAATTTATTCTTCTACTCGATGCAGACTTCGTGGCGTCGCGTGCCATACTTAAGCGCACGCTACCTTTGATGGAGAATCACGATGTCGGCGTCGTGCAGACGCCGCAGCATTTCTACAACCATGATCCAATTCAAACAAATCTTTTCTGCTCTGACCATTGGCCGGACGAACAACGCTTCTTCTTCAATCACTTGATGCCCGGTAAGGATGCTTGGGGAGCGGCATTCTGTTGTGGCACCTCAGCTCTCTTTCGCATGGAGGCGCTGTTAGCCTGCGGAGGCCTTGCGACCCAAACGGTCACGGAAGACATGTTGACGAGCTTCGTTCTGCGAGAGCACGGCTACCGTACGGTGTTTCTGAACGAACGCCTTAGCCTTGGGCTTGCGCCAGAGGGATTGGATGAGTTCGTCTCTCAACGTCAGCGCTGGTGCCTTGGCGCAATCCAGCAACTGCGAACTCGTTGGTCATTTTTTGGCTCCGGCCGAGTAGGCCTGGCCAATCGCGTCTCCTCGCTTGAGGGCACTATCTTTTGGACTGCTACGTTCGCTTTCCGAATTTGCACGATTATCGCACCATTGCTGTATTGGTGGCTGAACACGGCAGTGATCGATTGCAATGGCCGCGATATGATCTACTGGATGGCACCCAATATCGTTGGAGGAATGATTTTCACCGCCCTGCTTGCAGGCAACACCGTGTTCCCGATTTTGACAGATGCAACGCATCTCCTGGCTGCTCCTGCGGTGATAGGCTCAGCACTTGTTGGACTGATCAAGCCCTGGGGACACCCGTTCAAAGTTACCGCAAAAGGCCTCGATTCTAAAGAGTATGTCGTTCACTGGCGAATGCTTACGCCATTTGCCGGGATTGCAATACTAACTCTGGCAGGCCTGTCCTTAAACATCACCACTTACAGCTCACTTGCCGGCGATAAAGCCTACACGATGAATGTAATCTGGTCGATTTTTAACATCATCATACTAAGCGTGGTCTGCACGTCCTGCGTCGAGGCACCCAAAGCAGGGGCGATGAGGTTTTCGACAAACGAGCGAGCATCAATCTCATATGGTGGCGAGACGTCCTTCCCCTGTGTGCTGCATGAGATGTCGCTTGAAACTGCTAATCTGTCTTGTAACCATTTGAAGGGAGATGAGCGAAGCGGAGAGCTTTTGCTCGATCATGGATCGCTCCGAATCCCATTCGTAGCAAAGCAATCGGAATTCATCGACCAGATGAGCGTGATTTTCTTGCATACAGAGGCCTCGCGGCATGCAATGATCCGCAAGCTGTTTACAGGGCGCTACCACAATGACGTCGAGCAGATTCACGCCCTGACAGGATTGATTGCAGCCACACGGCGAATGCTTTGTTAGGGTCCGTTCGCATTTCGGTGTTTATCGAAGCAGGCTTTTGATTCAGTCCAGTGATGCAGCGATGGCGACGTCTGCTGCATAGGATGTCGCGGTCTCGTCGTAGCGGGTTGTGATGGCACGCCGCTCCTTCAACCGCGACCAGCAGCGTTCGATCAGGTTGCGGTGCCGGTAGATGTAGTCGG
>CAXUHM010000099.1:0-5724 GCA_964250935.1 uncultured Terriglobus sp. | reverse complement strand
ACCAAGGCCCAGGCTGACGCGGTGCGCGATCGGCAGCGCTTTGCCGAACGCCAGCAGCGTGACTTCCTCAAGGCACAGGCACGTCAGCAGCGCAATACATTCCGCGCCTACCGCCGCAGCAATCGCGCACCGTCCATCATCGGCCCCATCCTTCTCATCGCCATCGCCGTGGTGGTCCTGCTTGTGCACAATGGCCGGTTTACGCTGCCCGCCCTCCTCACCTGGTATGCCACCTGGTGGCCGGTCACACTCATCGCCTTTGGTCTGCTAAGGCTGGGGGAGTGGGCCGTCGACCGCGCCACCCGTCGACCCGATCAGCCACCCGTACGCTACAGCCTCGGTGGTGGGGTCATCTCGCTCGTCGTCCTTCTCATTCTCGTCGGCATTGCCGCCCAGGGTGGCCTCCACCACAACGGCGACCAGTGGGCACTCGGTTTCAACCATGAAAACTGGGGCCAGTTCCTTGGCTCCCGGCATGAGCAGGACACACCGGCCGCCACCCGCGTCATCGCCGCCGGTGGTGCCCTCGTCATTGACAACCCTCGCGGCGATGTCATCGCCACCGGCACCAGCGACGACGGCCTTCTTCACCTTTCCACCCACAAAGAGGTCTTCACCAGCTCCGACGACGACGCCCGCAACCGTCTCGCCGCGCTTGAGCCGCAGTTCTCCGGCTCCGGCGACAACATGGTGCTGCGCGTCAACGGTCACGACAACGACAGCGCTGACCTCACCATCCTCGTCCCCGCCACCGTCCGCATCAGCATCAACGCCAACCGCGGCGACGTGAAAGCCAGCAACTTCAAAGCCGCTACCCTCGTCACCGCCAACCGCGGAGATGTCGACGTCGCCGCCATCACCGGCCAGGTCTCTGTCCGCGTCAACTCCCGCAATAAATCTGTCCTTGCGCACAGCATCGCCGGCCCGGTGGAGGTGCAGGGAACTGGCGATGAGATTCAACTCTCCGACATCGACGGCCCGGTCCGCGTCGGCGGCGACTTCTTCGGCGGTGGCCACCTTCGCCACATCACCGGTCCCATCGACTACGGCACGACCCGGATCACCTTTAACCTCGCCAGTCTCGACGGGGAAGTCAGCTTCGACGACCACGACGAGTTCTCCGCCCGCGACGCTGTCGGTCCCTTTACCCTCAAAACCCGCAGCCGCGACCTTACCCTCACCCGTGTCTCCGGCCCTATCACCGTCACCAACAGCCATGGCAAGGTCGATCTATCCGCCATCCCACCCGGCGGCACCATTACTGTCGACAATCACGACGGCGACGTCCGCCTCAGCCTTCCGCAGCAGGCAAAGTTCACCCTCGCCGCAGAAACCAGTGATGGCGATGTTTCCTCGAACTTCTCCGTAACCGGCAGCAACACCACGCATGGCACGCTCAACGGCACCGTTGCGGGCGGTGGCGAAGCAGTCCGTCTCACCACAACGCACGGCGACATCGCCGTCGACCATAGCGGCGACGCCAGTCCCTTGCCTCCCCGCGCTCCGCGGCCCCCCATCCGGCTTGGCTTCGGCTCCGTGCCGCCGCCAACCCCGCCTGTCGGCTCCCTGCCGTCTGAGGCGCAGGGTGCCCTTGCCAACGCGCGCGAGCAGATGCAGCAGGCGCAGGAACAGCTCCGGCAGGCCACCCAGGACGCCCACCAGCAGGCCGCGCAGGCGCTGCGCGAAGGCGACGAAGCTCGTCGCGAAGCTCAGCAGCAGGCTGCGGAAGCCCGTCGTCAGGGTCAGCAGCAGGCAGACCAGGCCCAGCGCGAAGCCCACCAGCAGGCCGACGAAGCCCGTCGTCAGGCCGCCCAGACCAGCCGTGAAGCCCAGCTGGAGGCTGCCCAGGCGAAACGCGAAGCCCAGCAGCAGGCTGCTCAGGCCAGGCGTGAAGCCCAGCAGCAGGCCGACGAAGCCCGTCGTCAGGCACAACAACAGATTGACGAAGCCCGGCGCCAGGCCCAGCAAAAACCCAACGACTAAGGAGCTGGCTCACCTCCGAACAAAGAGCGATCGACCCCGACGGAACACAACCCCAGCCCGGGCAACTTCGACCTGCATACCGCCCGGTCAGCTGCAATCTCGGCCCGAAACACCCTCCACAATGCAGCACCTTCCGCCCGTGTCACCGGTTCCCGCCAACAGAAAGCCGCCCAACCGGGCGGCTTTCCGCTTCAAAGCACCCGCTACTTCAACTCATACCCGGCAAAAAAATACCCGATTTCAAAGGCCGCCGTATCCTCGGCATCCGACCCATGGATCGCATTGGCCTCGATGGACTCCGCGAACTTCTTGCGAATCGTTCCATCTTCCGCATTGGCCGGGTTGGTTGCGCCCATCAGCTTGCGCAGGTCGGCGATGGCGTTCTCCTTCTCAAGCACCATGGGAAACATCGGACCGCTCGCCATAAATTTCGTAAGGTCCCCAAAGAACGGGCGCGCGGCATGCACATGGTAAAAGCCCTGGGCCTGCTCCACCGTCAGGCTCATCCGCTTGATGGTCACAATCTTGAATCCGGCCTTTTCGATCTCGGCAAGAATGCCCGCGGTATGGCCATTCCGGACCGCGTCCGGTTTCACAATGCTGAACGTGCGCTGCAACATAACACTCCTCAAACAAACTTAAAATCCTGTGTTCATTGTAGCGGCAGCTGCCAACGCCCCTGCTCTCGAATCCGTCATTTAGCTCTTCCGCTTCGCCGTTTCCGCCCCAGCCAGATTCGGTAAAAAGAGCGAAAACACCGTCCCGCCCTGGCCTGAAACGTGCGCAGCCGCCTTGCGCGAGCGTACCCGCAGCTGTCCGCCGTGCCGGTTGGCCAGTGTATGCGAAATCCACAAGCCAAGCCCCGACCCGCCAGACCCCTTTGTCGTGAAAAACGGCTCAAAGATGTGCGCCGCCGTGTCCTCGCTCATGCCATGACCCGTGTCCGCAATCGAGATCCGCGTCCCGGACCGTCGCGTCCTCACGCAGCGTGCCGGCTTTGCCCGAATCGTGATCTTCCCGCCCGTCGCCAGGGCATCGATCGCATTGCCCACCAGGTTATTCAGAATTTGTCGTACATCCCCTTCAAACACCACCATCGGTTCCTGCGTGCCGCAATACTCCACGGCGACCTCGATGCGGGTATGCTTTAACCGGCCCTGGTACAGCGCCACCACGGGGTCCACCAACTGCCGTGCCAGCACCGGTACCGCCTCCACCGCGTGCCGCTGGAACCGCAGCGTCTGCGACGCAATCTGTGACACCCGCCGCAGCTCCTGCTCCGCCTGCTCAATGTATCCACAGCTCTCCGTCGATAGGGCCTCGTCCTGGTGCACCAGGTACAGCAGGTTCGTCACCGCCTCCAGCGGATTGTTAATCTCGTGCGAGATGGACGCCGCCAGCCGGCCCACTGCCGCCAGCTTGTCCGCCTGTACCAGCGCATCTTCGGCGCGCTTCTGTGCCGTCACATCCGTAATCGCAATGCTGATCGTCTCGACCGTCCCCGTCACATTCCGGTTCGGCGTCACATTCACCAGCAGAAATCGCTCTTTCCCCCGGTCCGCCAGCAGCTCCAGCTTCAGCAGCCGGTTCACCACCGCGTGCCCCTGCACCGCCTGCTGCACGATGTTCTCGGCCTCCGCAGAGTCAGAGAAAGCGGTCATCCGCTCGCCCACCATCTCTGTCCGCGCGACCCCAAACAACGTGGCATACTGCAGGTTTACCCGCAGATACCGCAGCGTCGTGGCGTCCAGCAGCGACAGCGCAATCGGCGCATTCGCGTACACAATCTCCACCTCGCGCCGCGCATTCACCTGCTCGGTCACATCGGCGCCGGTCGACATCAAATCGCCGTTCGCAAGCCGGCTCAGCGACCACCGCCAGTAGGTCGTCCCCCGCGCCACACCGCTCAGCGGATAGGCCGCCGTCACGTACGTGGTGCCGGTGCTCTGCACCCCCGCAATAATCGCCCGCAACTCTTCCCGGTTCTCATCCGGCACCGTGTCGAAAAAACTCGTCCCCTGCAGCTTTACCTGCTGAAACGCCGGGTCCATCGACGTTGCGTAGCTCTCGTTCGTCCACCGGTACCGCACCTCCGCGTCGAACACCGCAATGCTCACCGGCGCCGTCTCCGCCACGGTTCCCAGCAGCTCCTGCTGCTCCCGAATCCGCTCCGCCGCTACCCGTTCCAGCGCGGCATTCGCCTCACGTTGCCGCTCAGCTTCTTCCGCCGCTACCCGTTCCAGCGCGGCATTCGCCTCACGTTGCCGCTCAGCTTCTTCCGCCGCCAGCTCGCTTGCCATGCGCGCCGTCGCATCATGCTGCCGAATGGTCTCCTGCTGCTGCTGCACCACCGCTTCCAGGCGCCGCTCAACAGAACTCTTGCCGCGCATGTCCTTCAGCGTCACGATGGCGCCCGTTCCACCGTCCTCCATCACCGCCGGCGCCACGGAACACTCCACCGGCACCGGCTGCCCATCACGCGCCCACAGCACTTCCTCAATGCCGTGCACCGCAGCCTTAGCCGACCGCGCCTTCAACAGAGGGCAGTCCTCCACCGGGTACACCCGGCCGTCGGGCCAGCGATCGTGCACCAGCAGGTGCATGTCCCTGCCGAACACCTCTGCCTGCGTGTACCCCAGCAACTGCTCGCACGCGGGATTGATCCGCACGCACAGCCCCGCCGCGTTTACCGCATACAGCGGTGCGTCGACCCGGTCCAGCAAAGACTCACCGGTGGATCGAACGACGTCTCCGCCGTCCGCCGCATTCGTTCCTGTTGCTTCATGACTCATTCCCACCGCAGTCGAGTCCCAAATCAACTCTCCTTAGTGGGATGCAGCTTCTGTACGTCAGGCGTTGTTCACAGGGCCATCATTCCGCGCATGTACCCCCTGTCGCACAACGCCATGATGCGGCACGCAGCATTTGCATGGCACCGTCAAAGCAATTCACCCGGCTTCGAGCAACTATTTTCGCCCCAGCACGCGTGCCATCGTCTCGCCAATCTCCGCTGGCGACTTCACCACGTGGATGCCCGCCTCCGCCATCGCCGTCATCTTGCTCTCCGCCGTGCCCTCGCCGCCGCTGATAATGGCGCCCGCGTGTCCCATCCGCCGCCCCGGCGGTGCCGTCTGCCCCGCAATAAACCCCACCACCGGCTTCTTCACATGCTCGTGGATGTACGCCGCCGCCGCCTCTTCCGCCGTTCCGCCAATCTCGCCGATCAGGATAATCGCCTCGGTCTCCGGGTCCTCGTTCAGCAGCTTCAGCGCCGCAACATGGTTTGTCCCGATAATCGGGTCACCCCCGATCCCGATCGCCGTCGATTGCCCGATGCCCCGCGTCGTCAGCTGGTACACCGCCTCGTACGTCAGCGTTCCCGACCGCGACACAATCCCCACCGAGCCTTCCTTGTGAATCCGCCCCGGCATGATGCCCACCTTGGCCTTGCCCGGCGAAATCACCCCCGGACAGGTCGGCCCAATCAGCCGGCTCCCCGGTTTCGATCCAGACCCGGACGCCCGCACCACCTCCCACGCCTTCACCATGTCCTGCGTCGGAATACCCTCGGTAATGCAGATGACCAGTGGCAGCTCGGCAGCCACCGCCTCCAGAATCCCATCTGCGGCAAACGGCGGCGGCACAAAAATCACGCTCACATTCGCGCCGGTCTCCTTTACTGCTTCCTCCACCGTGTTGAACACAGGGATACACCTGTTCTCTTTGCCGCCTGAGATGTCC
>CAXUHM010000098.1:3509-5741 GCA_964250935.1 uncultured Terriglobus sp. | reverse complement strand
GGCCGCAAGGGCATCGTGGACATGATCCATCTGATCAGCCTGTACATGGGCACCAGCGCCCTGCTCAACGCCTTCGCGGTGCCGGTTCCGGAAGAGAAGGCTTGAGGGGGTTTAGCCGCGCCACCGAAGGCGCCCGCCGCCAGAGGACGAAACCATTTCGCGGCGAGGTTTTCCCTGGGCACCATGCGGCTTCAACGCATCGTGCGGAAACAGTCGCGCACTTCCCGCACGAAGAGTTCCGGTTGCTCGAAAGCGGCAAAATGCCCGCCGCGCTCCACCTCGTTCCAGTACACGAGTTGTGGCAGCTTTCGCTCCGCCCACTTGCGTGGAGCGGTGTGGATGTCCTTGGGAAACACGCTGACTCCCGCCGGGACGTTGACGGTCTCCTTGATGGCTGCGCCTTCGCCAAAGCTTTCCCAGTAGAGGCGACCGGATGAAGCCGCCGTCTTGGGTAGCCAGTAGAGCATGATGTTGTCGAGAAGTTCATCTTGGCTGAACACGCTCTCCGGGGTGCCGTCGTTGTCGGTCCAGTCATAGAACTTTTCGTAGATCCAAGCAGCTTGGCCGACCGGTGAGTCGCTGAGCGCATAGCCCAGAGTCTGGGGGCGGGTGCTCTGCTCCTTGGAGTAACCGCTGAGTTCTTTCTGGTAACGCTTCAGCAGTGCCAGGGCCTTCACGGCGGCGGGACTCGCATCGGCTTCGTCGCCAGGCTGCGGAGAGAACATGGCCATGTTCAAATGGATGCCGAGGCAGCCTGCTGGCTTCATCGCACCGATGGCTGCGGTGATGGCAGCGCCCCAGTCGCCTCCTTGTGCCACAAATCCGTGTTGGTAACCCAACCGCCCCATGAGCGTCACCCACAAGCCCGCAATCCGTTCAACGCTCCAGCCCGGCGTGGTGGGCAGATCGGAGAAACCGTACCCGGGCAGCGAGGGGATCACGAGGTGGAAGGCGTCGCTCACCTCACCGCCGTGGGCCACCGGATCGGTCAGCGGCCCGATGACCTTGTGAAACTCCACGACCGAACCCGGCCAGCCGTGGCTCATGATCAGCGGCAGCGCGTGCGCGTGCGGCGAACGGACGTGCAGGAAGTGGATGCCCAGCCCACTGATCTCCGTGCGAAACTGCCCGAAGCCATTGAGCATGGCCTCGCAGCGCCGCCAGTCGTAACGGTTCTGCCAGTAGTCGCAGAGTGCCTGGACCTCCCCCAAGGGAGCGCCCTGACTCCAGTCACCGACGGGTTCTTTCTCGGGCCAGCGGGTCCGGGCTAGTCGTTGGCGGAGGTCGTCTAATTCGCTCTGGGCTACCTGGAGGACGAAAGGTTCGATAAGGTCTGACATATTGGAGAAGTCGATGGTTTTTCGCCTCGCGAAGAAGGCTCGGTTGCACAGAGATCATGCAACATCGCCAGGGAGTGTGGGCCTATGCAGAAAAGAAGCCGGTTTACGCCAGGAGGGAAAGCAGCTCATCGAAGACCACGGGTTTTACGAGGTGGTGCGTGAACCCGGCCTCGCTGGCCCGGCGGCGATCCTCATCCTGGCCCCAGCCCGTCAGCGCGATCAACACGATATCCTGCCGCGGCGACTGCCGGCGGATTTGCTCGGCGGCCTCGTAGCCGTTGAGCTTGGGCAGACCGATATCGAGGAGTACTACCTCGGGGCAAAACTCGCCTGCCATCCGCACCGCTTCCTCGCCGTCGAAGACGGTTGCCACCTCGTGCCCTCGGCGGCGCAGGAGCTTGGTCAGGGTCGTGGCGGCGTCGCGGTTGTCGTCCACGACCAGAATACGGCGTGCGCGTGGGGGAGCCGCCGGGGAAGGTGCGGCATCGGTCGGCGTGGGCGGCTGACGCTCGGTAGCCGTTGCCATCGGTAAATCCACGACGAACTCGCTCCCCCGGCCCCGTCCCGGGCTGTGGGCCTCGACCCGGCCGCCGTGGAGCTCGACCAACCGGCGCACCAGGCTCAGACCGATGCCCAAACCGCCCTGCGAGCGTTCCAGGGAATGGTCCTCCTGGGCGAACAGATCAAAGACGCGCCCCAGCATGGCGGGGTCGATGCCGGAGCCGTTGTCCTTGACGATCACCCGCACCCGGTGATCCTCCGAGGGCTTGGCGGAGAGATAAATCTTGCCGCCGTCCGGCGTGTATTTGGCGGCGTTGTTGAGCAGGTTGGAGAACACCTGCGCCAGCCGCGTCGGGTCCGCATACAAAAGCACCGGTTCGGGCGGCAGATC
>CAXUHM010000098.1:0-3409 GCA_964250935.1 uncultured Terriglobus sp. | reverse complement strand
GCCAGGAACTCGTCTTTGCGCCGGTCGGCGTCCCGCAACTCGGTGTAGAGGTGGGCGTTCTCCATGGCAACCGCGGCCCGGCGGGCGAGGTCGGTCGCCACGAGCAGATCAAGCGACGTGTAGCGTCGGTCCGATTCGGCATGCGCGTAGGTCAGGGCACCCAGCGTCTTGCCGCGCCAGGACACCGGCACGCAGAGGTAGGAACGTGCCCCGAGTTCGCGCAGGATACGCAAATGTTCGGGGTCGCGCGCCATCTGCGCAAAGAGCCCCTGCGGGACGTTGACCACCATTTCAGGTTCGCCCGTGCGCAGGACCGCGCCGACCCCGTGGGGGTCGTCCAGGCTCGGAGGAAATTGCCGCCGAAGCGTCTGGAGCAACTTCTCCTTGGCCGGGTCGATGTGTGAGGCCGCCAACCGCCGCAACCGGCCTTCCGAGTCCAGCAAATCGACCGTGCACCAATCCGCGAAGGCGGGCACGGAAGTGCTAGCGATCTTTTGCAGGGTGCTCTGGTGGTCGAGCACTTCGGCCATGTCGGCGCTGGCCTGGGCGAGAAAGCGGGCCGTTTGTTCGCGGCGTTGCAGGCCCACCTCCACGACTTTGCGCTCGATGCACTGTGCCAGGCTGTCGGCAATGGGGGCCAAATCACCGAGCACCGCCTCCGAGACGGCCTGCCGCCAGAAGATCGCCAGCACGCCGACCACGCGGTCATCCACGAGGAGCGGATAGCCCGCAAAGGCGACCATGCCCTCGCGTGCCGCCCACGCAGGATCGCCGATGTTCGGATCGTGGCGCACGTCGTTGGTGAGCAGGGCGCGGCGATCCCGCGCGATGCGTCCAATTTTGAAGTCCCCGACCTTGACCCGGCCATGTGGTCCGTCCAGATGCGTGTACATGCCCGCACTTGCCTGCAAGACGAGCGTTTCCTGCGCCTCGTCCAGCGTCCAGACGCGCGCAAACGCTCCGTCGAGTTGCTCGACCAGAGTTTGCACGCAGCGCGCGAGGATCGACGACAAAGGATCGGCGCTGGCCAGCAGCACGCTGATCTGGCCGCGCATCGTCGCAAGCTGCTGGGCTTCGGCGGTTTGCCGACGCAGTTCCAACATGGTCACGACCTGCCTGGCAATCGTGCAGAGATCCGCTAGCTGCTCGGGCTCCAGTTGGCGCGGCCGCTTGTCGAGCACGCACACCGTGCCGATGGCAAAACCCTCCGGGGAGCGGATCACCGCCCCGGCGTAAAAACGCAGCTTGGGTCCGCCGACGTAAGCGGGATGGTTCCAGAAACGGGGGTCGGCCAGGGTGTCGGGAACCACGAGGGTTTCCTGCTCCAACAGCGCGTGCATGCAGGGCGAGTTGCCCAGTGGAAGCTCGCGCACGTCCAAGCCGATCTCGGCTTTGAACCATTCGCGCTCGTCGTCGATGAAGTTGAGCGCGGCGACGGGCGTGCCGCACAGACGCGCGGCGAGGCGGCAGAGATCGTCGAAGTCCCGTTCCCGGGGGGTGTCGAGGATGCCATAGCGCTTGAGGGCGGCGACGCGCGACGCTTCGTTGTGTGTGGAGGCAGCACCGTCCATGAGAGGGAAGTGATTAAATACGGGCTCGCCCTCGGGCGCGAGTTTTCTCTCGCGCTCGGGGAGTCGGTTTTATCACACCCTTTACCAAACCCATGGATTCCCCGCAGCGGTGCCACGGGATCGAACACGACGGAAATGCCAGGAACCAGAGCGGCAAGCTGACGTAAAGTTCTTGCGCCTTTCGAGCACCGCGCACCCCGCGCACCGGCCCGGCCAAAATCATTCCCACTTCCCCTGGGATGCGACCAGCTACCCACTCACCGAACGATTCAAACTTCTCCAACAGCAAACCCCTCGATTATTCATGACGAAACTTCGAATCCCTCTTTTCGCCGCCGTCGCAGCCAGCGCTGCCTTCCTCGTCGGCCAGACCAGTGTGAGCGCCGCCGATAAACCGGTCGCTGATCCCGCACCAGCGGACTTTTTGAGCAAGCTCGACCCCCAAATGAAGGAAGTGGTCGAGGCAATGCTCGCAACCAAGCAGCCGCCCCTGCACGAACTCGAACCCGCCAAAGCCCGCAAGGGTCTAACCTTCGCCGATGCCGTCAAGGCCGTGGAGAAGAAGCGGGGCGACTCCACCAAGAAAGAAGAGGTCGGCGACCGCGACAAGATCAAGGTGGCGGGCAAGGACGACAAACTCGACGCGATCCTCTACCGTCCGGTGGGCAACAAGGGCAAGGACACGAGCCAGGCCCCGCTGCCGGTGCTGGTGTACTTCCATGGCGGCGGCTTCGTGATCGCGGACGCCGACGTTTACGATGCGTCCGCCCGTGCCTTGGCTGACTCGGCGCATTGCGTCGTGATTTCGGTGAACTATAGCCTCGCCCCCGAGCACAAGTTCCCGGCGGCGGTGGAAGATGCGTACGCGGCCACGCAGTACATCATCGGAAACAGCGCGCAGTTGAACATCGACAGCAAGCGGGTGGCGGTCGGCGGCGAGAGTGCCGGCGGCAACCTGGCCACCGAAGTCTGCCTGCTGGCCAAGGAGCGCGGCGGTGTCATGCCCGTGGCGCAGTTGCTCGTCTACCCGGTGAGCGACTGGATGTCGACGCGGCCTTCGCACGTGACGTATGGCTCTTCGCCGGTGCTGCCGGAGCAGAACCTGCCATGGTTCGCGGGCTTCTACCTGCCGAGTAAGGAAGACGGCATGAAGGTGGAAGCCTCGCCCATCTATGCGAAGTCGTTCAAGGGGTTGCCCCCGGCGACGATCATCCTCGCGCAGTGCGACGTGCTGTCAGACGACGGCAAAGCCTATGGCGAGAAGCTCAAGGCGGATGGTGTCCAGGTGACCGTGAAGGAGTACATGGGCGTCACGCACGAGTTCTTTGGCATGGGAGCGGTTGTCGACAAAGCCAAGGAAGCAGAGGAGTTCGCCGCCACGCAGCTCAAGCAAGCGTTCGCTGGCAGCATGGTGAAAGCGCAGTAGGACAATACCTCGTTTAGCCAAAGCGCGCTCCCATCCGTGCAGGCGGATAGAGCGCGCTTGTTCGTATCGCCTCGCGCAAGTTCGCCCGTCCACATGTCTTCTCGTCCACGGCTAGGGTTGCGCCAGGAACTTACGTTGGCTTTGTTGCCCACGGTGACCGTGCTCCTCATGCTCGCCGGCGTGGAATCCTTCAGTCGCCAGCGGCTGCTTTTCGCCTCGCTGGCCTCCAGCGCGTTTCTGATCTACCTCGACCCCGAGCATCCGGCCAACCGCATCCGCACCGTGATCCTGGCCCAAGTCTGCGCGGCCCTGTTCGGATTCGGTGCCGATTGGCTGCTCGGCGCGGGCTACTTTGCGGCCGGTGCCGCGATGGTCCTGACGATCCTTGTGACCATTGCCCTGGATGCCATGC
>CAXUHM010000097.1:0-5863 GCA_964250935.1 uncultured Terriglobus sp. | reverse complement strand
TGGTGAACCGGGCAGGACTCGAACCTGCGACCCTCTGCTTAGAAGGCAGATGCTCTATCCGGCTGAGCTACCGGTTCCCTGCGCTTAGACTACATCGCGCGGCAAGGCCGGTGGAAGCGCTCGCTAAACGCTCAGCAGTTCCCGCGCGCGAAACAGGGCAACGGTGTCGCGCAACGCTTCGCCCCAACGCTGCTCCGCTTCATCGGTATCCACGCCAACGCCTTTCACATACAGCGTCATCGCAAAGCCTTCGCTGACGGCTCCCAGGTCAAGCATGGCGGGCCGCAACACGCCTTCGGCTTTGGCAAGGCTGTAGGGCAACTCGGCCGCGAGCCGCTCCATGCGGTAAAGCACCTGCGCCGTGCGATGGCGCGAGGCAAACACGGCGCGCTCCCGCCACAGCAGGTCAATGTAGCAACTTCTGCCGGCCGCAGCCACATCATCGTCCAGCAACAGGTCGTCGCGGACAGCCGCGAGTTCTTCCGCGTCCATCGTCCACACATCGCATTTCGCGGTAAAAACGGGGGATCGGGCCGCGTTCAAGGCTCGCAGCGCGGCCAGCAGCGCCGGGTGTTCGTCGGCTTCGGCAATGTCGTCCAGGGCGTCCGGGTCACTCCGCAGGTCGACCCATTGCAGGCTGCCATCGGGCGAACTCCATGGCACCACCAAGACAGGGTCGTCCGCGCCGCAGGCAGTGCTCCACTCCATCAGCATGCGGCCCCGCTCGGGTGCGTGGTGCGGCTGCACGCCTGCACAAAAGAAAGCAGCCGCGCCTCGGCCCAGTAGCCGTCGTAGCCGGGCGATGCGTCCTCTAAAAAGGCGCAGTGCCCACCGGAATACGGCTCCACCAACTCCACAAACGGGTTTGCCTGCACGCGGGCTCGCGTCGGCGCGGTCAGCCGGATGAAGGGGTCATTCAGCGCATGCAGCACAAGCGTCGGCACGGCAATGCGGTCCATTACCCCCGTCGCGCCGGAGCGCGCGTAGTAATCGTCGGCGCCGGCAAAGCCGCATGGGGGGCTCATCACCCGCTCGTCAAAGTCACGGATAGAGGCAACACCCTGGAGCGCATTGTCGGAGTAGGTCGCGGGAAACAGTTGTACCTTGCGCCGAAAGCGCGCGGACAAACCTCGCAGAAAGCGCCGTTCGTAGATGCGATTGAGGGGATGGTGAAGTGCGTCGGCACTCTCGCGCAGATCCATCGGCGGCGAAACGGCAACGACACCCGCAAGCTCTGACGGTGCGTCCATGGCCAGCTCACCTGCGGCTTTCAGCACCAGGTTTCCGCCCATGCTGTAACCGGCCAGCACCACGCGCCTGCAGCCACACGCCACCGCCCAGCGCAGCACGGCCGCAACATCACCGCTCAGGCCGCTGTGGTACAGCGTCGGGCTCAGTGCGTCTGTACCGCCGCAGTTGCGCATGTTCATGCGGATGACATTGCACCCCGCATCCCACAGCTTGTTCGCGTTGCCCACGATGTATTGCGAATACGACGAACCTTCGAGCCCATGCACCAGCACGACAGTCGTTGCGTTTGCGACGTCGACCTGCCAATGGCAATGGCACAGCACACGGCTCGGCAGTTCCCGGTCCAGCGCAACGGCGTGGGGCAGGGCTTGCATCTCCACCGGTAGCGGCACACGCACCAGCGCGGTAAGGGGTTGCGGCAGGCGGTTAACCCGCGGCAGAAAGTTACCAACGATGGTTTGCAGGTGGCCGTTCCCCAACCAGCGCCGCGGCCGGAACGTCCGCCCCGCTTCCACCGGGAATCGCAGCCCGGAGGGGCTCTGCGGCTGAACCGTCGTCTTCAGGCAAAGCGGGGGTTGCGGATCGGATGAGGCGAGCAAATTCACGGGTATCTCCATTCGACCACAAACCGGGAGACACGGCATGAAGCTCTTGGGAAAGTCGCGGGACGTCAGGCCTGGTTTTCGTACCGCCGCCGCAATTCGGCCAGCTCCGACGCGAGTGCATCGCGCTCCCACACCAGTGCCTTGGCCAGCTCGCAGGTGCGCATGTGATCGTCCAGCGCTTGCAGCAGCATGTCTGATCCTTCCAGCTTCAGCGTGACATCGTAGGTGTAACGCGGAGCTGCCAGTTCGTTGCCCTGTACCTCTTCGTTGCCGGTCATGTGCGCCTCCGAATGTTGCTGGACTTATCGGCAGCGGCACCAACCTCATCAGAGATGCGGCCGCTTCAACCGGTGCGTCAGGAACCTGCCTTCCCCTCGTGGTACTCCTGCTCTGTGTTGATGTTCCAGACAGCGCGCTTGTCCACAAAGCCGTGCTCCGCAATGCCGTCGACGACCGCCATGGCGGTCAGCATGCTGTGGTCCTGGTTGTTGTACTTGTGCATGCCGTTGCGCCCCACAAGGAACAGGTTCTCAAAGCCGTCCACCCACTCTCGCAGCTCGTGAAACCGGCTGTACGTGCCAAAGTACGCGGGGTAGGTCTTGGGCACACGTACCACGTGGGCGTCGGTCACCTCAGCCGTTTTCAGAATGCCAATCTTCTCCAACTCCGCAACGGCAAACTGCTTCAGCGCGTCATCCGGCATCGACCAGATCGGGTCCGTCTCGTAGCAAAAATACTCCAGGCCGATCCAGACCTTGGTGGGGTCTGCCACCATGTGCGGCGACCAGTTGTTGAAAATCTGCAGCCTCCCCAGCAGCACATCCGGCTCCTGAATATAAATCCAGGTATCGCGAATCAGCCCGCCGTCCGGCTCTGTCACGTCCAGCCGGTTCGCGAGCACGCCCACGGTAATGAAGTCGCGGTACTGCAGGCCGTCGCTCACCTCCAGCACGTTTGCCGGCACGGCGGCGCCGCCACGGACCAGCGCCTGCACCAGCTCGCGCATGGGCATCGTTGACAGAAAAAAATCACCCTCAAAGCGCTGCCGCGTACCATCTGGCGACACCGTCTCGACCGCAACCACACGGTGGCCGTCGACGGCCACCGTGTCGACCGCGGCATTCTTGTGCATCTCGCCACCCATCTGCACAATCCTGTCGGCAACGTGCTCCCACAGTTGGCCGGGGCCGAACTTGGGGTACAGGAAGCGCTCGATGAGCGAGGTGTCGGTTCCTTTTTGCCCGATGCTGTCTACCGTTTCCCGCCCAGGGTTCACCCCGCGTGCCATCCACTTGCGCAGCAGGTGTTTCACCGCCGTTGTCAGGCTCAGCCCCTTAATACGCTGCGCCCCCCACTCCGCAGAGATCTGGTTGCAGGGCATGCCCCAGACCTTTTCCGTATAGCTCTGAAAAAACGTGAGGTACAGCTCTCGTCCAAAGCGGTTGATCAGAAAGTCCTGCAAACTGTCTTCCCGCGCAATCGGCCTCAACCGGCTGCTCACATAGCTCGTGCCGATCTTCAGCATGCGCACCACGCCCAGGTTGCGGACCGTGTTGCCCGTCAGCCTGATCGGGTAATCGAAAAAGCGGCGCAGATAGTAGATCCGGCTCTTGCGCGTTCGTACCAGCATGACAAGATCCTGGTCCTGTGGCGGCGGCGCCAGCACCACGGTCTCGGTGCAGCCGTGCTCCGGCAGCTTGCCCTTCCGCACAGAATCCGCTACCGGCGCCTCCGCCGTCCGCGTCAACGGTCCCATGCCACGCAACGGCGGCTCCTGCGGCAGGTGCGCTGGAACGGACACGGCCTGCACCGCCGTCCTTTCCGGCTGCTTGCCCGGTTGCTTGCCCGATTGCTTATCCGGTTGCGTGTCCGGTTGCTTGCCCTGGTACGCAGGCGGCCCGTCAGTAGGCATCCCACCAGGTACGTCTGGCGGCATCAGTTCCATCCACCACTGCACAACGCGGTCACTTTTCGAAAAAAAGCGGTGACCGCCAATGTCCATGCGATTGCCCTTGTAGCGCACCGTGCGGGAAATGCCGCCGATCTCATCCGAAGCCTCGAGCACGATGGGCTTGACGTCCGTGCGGCGAAGCAGCTCGAGCGCGGCCGTAAGGCCCGCGGGACCGGCTCCGATGGCAATGCATGTTCGCATAAAGCCTGGGATCTGCTTTCTCAGCGTGGGATCGCCCGTGCACTTCGTTTTGCACCGCGGCTGACGGTTTTGAGCACAGCCTCTGCCGCAAGCGGACCCGTTGGCTCGTCCTCATGCTTGTAATAGGCGTAAACGTCGCGGCCTGCGTCGGCCAGCGCGCGAAAGTGCTTGGCATGTGCGGCAAGCTTGCGCGGGGTATAGCCGCCCGGCATGCGTTGTCGGTACGAGGCAAAGCTCGTCGCGGTATGCACCTCCGGCGTTTGCAGGTCTTCACTTTCAGCAACACAGAGGGCCGCCTGGTTTGCCCGCAGCAGGTCGTAGGTCTGCTCCGTGAACCAGCTCGGGTGGCGGAACTCGAAGCTCAGCCGCTCGTCTCGAATGCTCGCCAGTTGCAGCAGGTCACGCAGGCGATCGGCGTCCGCCTTGAAGTTTGGTGGCAGCTGGAACAGCAACAGGCCAAGCCGTCCGGCAGCGCGCACGGGCTCCAGGGAAGCAATGAAGGCGGCAACGCCGTCCGTGCAGTTGCGCAGCCGCTTGCGATGCGTGATGGCCTCCGGTGCCTTGAACGAAAAGCGGAAAGTGTCCGGCACCGCTGCCATCCAACCCTCAAGCTGTGGTGCCGTGGGCAGTGCCCGAAACGTATAGTTCACTTCCACGGAGTTGAGACGGGTGGCGTAGTGCTCCAGAAAACGCCGCGCCGGCAGACCTTTGCCGGGGTAGAACCCGGGTTTCCAGCTCGGGTATGCCCATCCGCTGGTGCCGCCGTAGACCTTTCCGCAAACCTTTCCATCTGCCATGCGTTGCCCTCACCCATGGCAACAAACGGCGAAGCGGACGCCTGGACGCCCGCTTCGCAACTGCTCGATGGTCTGTAAGTACAATGTCACTGACGGAGGAATTGGGGCGGCTGGAGGGATTTGAACCCTCGACATCGGGTGCCACAGACCCGCGTTCTAACCCCTGAACTACAGCCGCCGTGCCAGGACTGATTGTAGCAGGGCACGGGACGGCTCGGCAGAGGCGAGCTCCAGTGCTCGGCAGCCTCCCTCCTCCAAATGAGCTTTCCGCAGGCGAATGTCGTGCGACAACCGGGGGCCGGCCGCGGCATCCAATCCGCAGTGGCTCCTTCCAATCCAGCCCGACCCACCGCCGATCCAGAAGTGCTTCAACCGCGGATTCGCGGCGGTGACCACCTGTTCAGCGACAGCAACCTGGATATGCTGTCGCATCTGCTTGACGATTTTCTCCGCATTCCCGGCACAAACATCCGCTTTGGCCTGGACGGCATCATTGGCCTGATTCCCGGTATCGGCGACATTCTTGGCGCCATGGCCTCCTGGATCATCATTCTGGCAGCCTGGCTGCGCGGTGTGCCCAAGGTGACGCTGGCGCGCATGCTGGCCAACGTTGCCATCGAGACCATCCTTGGCACGGTCCCGGTGCTTGGCGATGCCTTCGACATTGCCTGGAAAGCGAATCGGCGTAACTTTGCCCTCTTGCAGCGGGCAATGGGGGATGCAGGCTATCCCGGGTACGAAACCAGCCCATCCAGCGCGGCCATGCCGGTCAGCCCCGGCATGGGTGTTGGCCAGCACCGGCTGGGAGTCAGCAATCAACAGCGGAAGCGCCACGCCGCCTCGGACTGGTTTTTTCTCCTCTGGCTTTTCCTGGGCATGCTCCTCTTGCTTGCAATCCCGCTCGCACTGCTGGCGTACATCGCGGGCAGGCTTTTTTCGCTCGGAATGCGCCACTAGCTCCAGGCCTGGGCGGTCGTGGCACCAAGGCGATACAATTGGTTCGAGTCGGGGCGTAGCGCAGCCTGGTAGCGCATCTGCTTTGGGAGCAGAGGGTCGGG
>CAXUHM010000096.1:0-6499 GCA_964250935.1 uncultured Terriglobus sp. | reverse complement strand
CCTGTCACGGCAGAGGTCGCGGGTTCGAGCCCCGTCGTCCCCGCCATTCAAAGCACCCTGTGTCGCTTCGTTTGGCAACCCACGTCATGGTCCATTCATATCCAGCAAGGCTGGCAAGCCCCAACCCCGAGCTCTATAAGCACTTCTCCTGAGAAGGTTGCCGCCGAGCTCCTCAAACTGCGGACGATTCCGGCCCCGTGGTGCCTGCAGCGAACTCACGACCCTTGCAACAGAAGCTCCGCGAGCGGCGCAGCGGAAGCCCGTGTGGCTGCCGCTCCGTCTGCCGTGTCTTCCACTGTGAAATTGCTGAGTCCCACACCGACCAGCCGGTAGAGCTGCTGCGGCGGCAGACCGACACGCTCCCGCAGTGCGAGCGCGATGTTTGTCAGGTCCTCGCAGCGCGCAATTGGTTTCCGTGGTGTAAGGCTGCGGGTAAAGGAGCTGAATTCCTTCGTCTTCAGCTTGAGCACGGCCGTCCTGGCCTGACGTGCATTGCCGTTCGAAGCATTCCAAATCTTTTCCGCCAGCCGCCGGATATGGGCGTCGCACTCCGCGAGCGGGATATCCGTGGGGAAGGTGTCCTCGGCGGAAATCTGCTTCCGCACACGATTCGACACCACTGGGCTGTGATCGATGCCGCGAGCCAGTTCGTACAGGCGCATGCAGTAGCTGCCAAAGTGCTGCTCCAGCGTAGAAAGGTCCATGGTGTAGATGTCACCCACTGTTTTGATCCCGGCATCTGCCATGCGTGCCTCCGTGACCTTGCCCACGCCGGGGATGCGCCCAACCGGGAGCGTCCGCAGGAACGCCTGCACCTCATGCGGCTGAATCACAAAGAGGCCGTTCGGCTTGCGCCAGTCGGAAGCGATTTTCGCCAGGAACTTGTTGGGTGCAACGCCGGCCGATGCCGTCAGGTTTAGCTCCTCCTGGATCTGCTGCCGAATGGTCTTCGCCACCAGTGTTGCGGTGGGCAGGCCGGTCTTGTTCTCGGTGACATCGAGGTACGCTTCATCGAGCGACAGCGGCTCAATCGCGTATGTGTGCCGCTCGAAGATGGAACGCACCGCCTGCGATGCTGCTTTGTACCGTGCAAAGTCAGGAGGAACGAAGACCGCATCCGGACAGAGCCGTTCCGCGCGGAGGGCTGGCATCGCGGAACGAATGCCGAAGCGCCTTGCCTCGTACGAGGCTGCACAGACGACCGAGCGCATCCCCTTCCACGCAACAACAACCTGGCGGCCGCGAAGACGCGCATCATCGCGCTGCTCCACAGACGCGTAGAAGGCGTCCATGTCGACATGCACGATCTTGCGCGCGCCAAGCTCGGTGACATTGCAATCAGACGTTTCCGTCATGGGTGCTCTCTTGTTCAGCAATGAAATGACCCGCTCGACCGTTGCGCTCCGACAACAGAGCCAGCCGAAGCGCAGTGTCAGGCTCGTTTTAAGCCCTGCAGCGGCTCACGCACCCATTCTGCCACGTTCTCCTTCTGTTCGCCTAGCCTTTTGCGCCGTGAACCGCTTGCGCTGGCCCACGACGACCTTCGAGCGTCTTGAAGCCGAGGGAATGCATCGGCCCTGAGCTGGTTTCCCGACGTTGCAGATGACTCCACTGTTCGGGGCTGCTTTCCTCGCACGTGCATGGATCGAAGCCGCTCCACCACGAGCGGCGATCGCGGTAACAATGGAAACACCCGTTGCGAGGACGGTACCAGTCGAACACGAGAGCAGGCAGGTATGGTGGGAACAGCAAAGTGGACGGCCGCGCAGATGCCATCGCAGGCCGGAAAAACAGCCCTGGTTACCGGCGCAAACAGTGGCATCGGCTACCAGACGGCCCTGGAGTTGGCCCGCCACGGAGCCCACGTTCTTCTTGGTTGCCGCAGCCAGAGCAAGGGAGCAGAAGCCCTGGAACGGCTGAAACAGGAGATTTCTGGAGCCAGTGTCGAGCTCGCCATCCTGGATCTGGCTTCATTGGCCTCGGTTCGCACCTTTGCGGGGACCTTCCGGGCCAGTTCGCGGGCACTCGACCTTCTCGTAAACAACGCGGGCGTCATGGCACCACCGACACGCGAAGCAACAGGCGACGGTTTCGAAAAGCAGATGGCCACTAATCACCTGGGCCATTTCGCCCTCACCGGCCTGCTGCTTCCATCGCTCAAACTGAGCGCGGCACCTCGGGTGGTGACCGTCGCCTCACTCGCCCATCTGCGCGGCAGAATCGACTTTGACAACCTGCAGAGCGAGCGGGTTTACCACCCGCGATCTGCCTACGCCGCGACGAAGCTGGCCAACCTCCTGTTCGCGAAGGAACTTGACCGTCGTGCCAGCGCAGCGGGTCTGAACCTGCTCAGCGTTGCCGCTCATCCCGGTCTGGCAAAAACCAAGATCATCGAGAACGGCTTTGGCAAGGGCCTGAGGACGACGCTGCTGAATGCGCTTGCGACACCGTTCCTGCAAAGCGACGCCATGGGTGCGCTGCCCAGTGAATACGCGGCGACCATGCCGGACATCCAGGGCGGGGAGTACATCGGCCCCGATGGCTGGAAAGAGATCAGAGGATACCCAAGTGTTGTCCCGATGCATCCGCAGATACCGCTGGAGCCGGGCGTCGCAAGCCGGCTCTGGGCGTGGAGCGAAAAGCTGACGGCCGTGGTGTACCTGTAAACCCGAAACCGCATGCCCCGCCACTTCCGGCTTGAGCGCACCTGTCCTTTAGTCAGGCGGGTAGTCAGGCGGGGATGTCAGGCGGGGATGTCCTTTGGGACAGGACGTCGGATCGTTGGATCGTCCTTCCGGCACATCTTAGTGGCTCAACCTCGCCCGGGCAGGTTGTGATTCGACCGGTGGTGAGCCACACAGCGCGTTCCATGGCGATGCAGCCCTAACACCGTTTCCGCGCCAGTTCTGCGGCCGTTCGCATTGCCTCTTACGGCACCTCCCGCAGGCTGAAGCTTGCAATCGTCGCGGGACTGGAGTCCGGTCGCACCTGGAGCGTGCCAAGCACCTCCGTTGCGGCAGGCGTCTGGTCGCGCAGCCGAAACACCAGAATGCCCGGCTGGATCTCCTTGGCAGATACCAGACGGTACCCACCGGTTTGCAGCCGAAGCTGCATCTGTGCGGCTGCTGCAGGGCCAGCCGCCACGCTGGGCAGAGTGCTTTCCAGCGCGGGAAGATTCGCCTGGTTAAAGGCGGCCATCCAGTCGTACAGGAAGTGGCCCGCGGGACTGTCCGGGATCAGGCCAACCTGGTTCCCGACGCTGGGCAGCCGAATGATCATGGTCGGGTGAACGCTGCTGACGTGCTTTCCACGACGGGCGGGAACGGGCGCCTCCCCGGGGTCGCCGAGAACGATCGTGTCCACCTGGTTCGGATCGTCCTTGTCGTCATCGGCTTGTGCCCCGCTCGAGCTCGCCGGGTCGCCGCTGCTGGCAGTTGCGCGCGCGACCGCGGCGTGACGCAAGGCAATGGGCACCGACAGGACCGCGCCGGCGACAACCGCCGTGGCAAGCAGAACGGAGCCGAGGCGGACCGGCTGCCGACCGGTGATGTAGAAGCTGGGAGCGGTACGGGCGGGCACTCCGGTGCGGACGGGCTGCTCCATGGTCAATGGTCCTTGGACGTCTCGGGACACGCAGATGTTACGTCGGGTTGGCACCCGTACTGCGCATAGTGTAGATGGCTGCGAAACGCCGTGACCTGGGCTTACCCCGGCACGCACGTGAGCGTGACCATGCCACTATCATTTCTGTGTGTCGGCCTCTGCCGAAGGGCGCCCGAGGATCGGCGTTTGTGCAGGGTCCGTGTGGCATGTCAGACTGGGAAACCCATGACAAAATCAACCCGACAAAGCGCGGGTCTGCTGATGTATCGCGGCACGGGGAGCGCCGTTGAGGTATTGCTCGTGCACCCTGGCGGACCCTTTTGGACGCACAAGCATGAGGGCGCGTGGACGCTGCCGAAAGGCGAGTACGCGGACGACGAGGAGCCTCTGGCAGCAGCGCGCCGCGAGTTCCAGGAGGAGACCGGCTTCGCCGCGGTCGGCCCTTTTCTTGACCTCGGGTCCATCCGCCAAAAGGGCGGCAAGGTCGTCGCCGCGTGGGCCTTTGCGGGCGACGCGGATCCGGCGAACCTGGTAAGCAACACCTGCGAGATCGAATGGCCGCCAAAGTCCGGCAGGCGCATGGTCATTCCCGAGGTGGACCGTGGTGCATGGTTCGGCCTCGACCAGGCACGCGCTGTTCTGCGGCAGGAGCAGGGGGAACTGCTGCAGCGGCTGGAGCGACGGCTGTTGTCACCATAGTCTCGCGCCACAGGTTGGCAGCAATGGCTAAAAGCTGTAACGCAGGCCCGCTTCAATGCGACGGCCATTGTCTGCGGCATACGGCGTGTCGAACAGCGGGGAGCCGAGAACGCCCCCAACCGCCGTGACATTGGTGTGGTTGATGAAGTTGGACGAGCGAATATTCGCCACAAGCGTCTGCGGATGATCGGCCTTCGCATCGTGCGTCATCGTAAAGGTGCGTTGCAGGTTTGCATCCAGGTGAAACCGCCACGGCATGCGTCCCTTGTTGCGGCTAAGAACGCCGACACCGGAGCCGTCCGTGAGCAAGCCATAGCGGGTCTGGATCGCCCCCGGCGTGCCGGCGGTGGCGAGTTGCGGACGGTCGTTGAAGTTGCCGTCGCCATTGTTATCGAAGCCGGTCGTGATGTTATACGGCTGGTCTCCATTGGCGTAGCCGTTGCCGCTGAACTGCAGCTTGTACGGCAGCTGGACGGACACGTTGCCGAAGGCCTGCCACGGGCTGTTGTCACTGCGACGTGCAAACTCCCCTGCATCGGAGCGGGAGTTTTGCGGCGTAAACAGCACATCGTCGTCCGTATCGTCGATCTGGTCGATGTGCACGGTGCCGGCAAAAAACTGCACACGCTTGAGCGAGTGATTTTCCACACCGGCAAAGGCAAACGCCAGCCTTCCCTGGCCGCTGTTTTGCAATTGCAGCAGGTTCAGGTTTGCGGCGAGCGGCCGCGGACCGGTGGGGCTGTTGTTGTACGGTGCATTGATGTTGTTGGAGCGAAAGTAATTCCAGAAGCGGCCATAGCCCAGGTCGACCATGAGCTGAAAATGGTGCGGCAGGTTGTAGGTCCCACCCACGGCATAAATGCCATAGGTCGTGTTGGTCAGTTTTGGTGCAAACTGTCGCGCGGTCGCGATGGTCGTCGCGTTGCCGGTAAACGGTGCCCCGTAACTCGGGTTATAGACGGTCTGGGTGAGACGGTGTATCCCGTCCTGCCGCACGATGCTGGTGTAGTCGCGAATGCCGAAGCTTCCGGCGAATGTGCCCGCGTGTGCGTAAATCGTGTACTTCGGTTCTTTCCCGGGCGCCCACAGAATGCCGAGACGCGGCGTCAGGGCTCCGTTCAGTGTCGGGTTTGTCTGCTGGTAGTAGCGCAGTCCGGACGAAATCAAAATGCCATGCGGCAGCTTCCACGCGTCCTGCACAAAGAGCGCGTTGTTGAATTGGTGGAAGTCGATGTTCGCGTCCCCGGTGACCGCGGTGTACGCGGTCGGTGTGCCGCCGGCAAGCTTCAGCTGAGCGCGGCGGAACTGTTCCAGCCCGTTGATGGTCGTGGTCTGGCCGGCAAGGGGCTGGTTATTGCTGTCCAGCACCGGCGCTGTCCCGCCGCCAAAGATGTAGCTGCCGTTAAAGTCGGTGGTGTCGCGGCGATGCTCGTTGTTGAAGTAAAACTGCGTACCGGCCTTTACCGTGTGATGTTTCGTCGTCAGGATGGCGTCGTCATCGACTTCGATGCGTGTTTCCCGAAGCCGTCGTGGACCGACCGCGGCGCCGCCGCCAGTAAAGGCACCGGCGACCTGCACCTGTGCCGCGGTGGTCGCAGGCGTGTCGGTTTCACCGTCCTCGCGAATGCTGACGCGCGCTTCATGCATCAGGTTCGCATTCACCGTACTGATGTTGGCAAAGCGCAACGTGTTGTCGTAGGTGTCGCTGGTGTAGCCGGTTTCGGCGAGTGCGGTTCCGCCGACGCCGACATTCTCCAGATGAGATACTGTCCCGGTAAAGCCTGCGATGAAGGTGTTGCGTGGCGAGATCTGCCAATCGACTTTGACGTTGGGCAGCCATAGCCGCTGCGGCGTGGCCACGTTGGCAACCACCGGCACCGCGGCACCCGCGCTGTCGAGTTCTACCGCATTCACCACGGCAAAGTTGTCGATCCTGCGATACTCCAGCGACGTGAAAAAGTCGCTGCCTTTCTTCCGGATCGGCCCACCAAGTTCAAAGCCGTAACGCTGCTTGCCGATGGCCGCCTTGCTGGTGGAGAAAGGGTCTCGCGCATTCTCAAACGGGCTGCCATTCGTGGTAAACAGCGCGCCATGGAAGGTGGGCTGGCCGGGCTTGGTGTAGATCTCCACGCGGCCGCCGCTGCCAAACGGTGGCTCACGGTACTCGGACGAAAACAGGTCGGGGTTGACCTTGATG
>CAXUHM010000095.1:0-6519 GCA_964250935.1 uncultured Terriglobus sp. | reverse complement strand
GCAAGAACGCCGCCACGTCTCCCCGCCCCCGCGCGCTCATCGTGGTAAACCGCACACCCACCACCACCCCGCCAAACCCGGCATGCCGGTGCGTGCTCTGGATCGTTCCCTTTGCCCGAAACGACAGGTAACTCGTCTTAAAGCGCAGCTCCACCTCGCACGCGGCGTCGTTCTCGTCCGGCTCAAAGTCCGCGCCACTCGGGATGCAGATCCCGCAGCCGCCCTCGCTCAAATCCACCACCACCCCATACAGCGGCACACAGCTGTACGACCGCGGAATCTCCACACGCCCGCCGCACCGGTACCGCTCTCTTGCTCGCCGCTCCACGCCCTGCACCATCGCCTGCATCGCCGTCTCCCGTCTTTCATCCTAGGAGCCTTCCGGCCCGCGCTCGCCTCCCGTGTCTCACCTCCGGACAAACAAATCCCACCTGCGCGTTAAAGCTCTGCGCAAACCAGCCGAACCTGGCCTCCCCAACCGGGGAACACGCGCAGAGCTGCCCCAGATCCCCACACGGACGCAACAGGTCTCCCCTCCGCACTGCCTCCTGTACGGAACCTCACCTCACCCGGTAAGCTTCTCCTCGCATGCACGCCATCGCCGCCCGCTTCACCCAAGCCATTCTCCTCGCCATCATCGCCGCGCCCCTGCTCGCGCAAACCGCCGTCACGCTCCCGCCCGCGGCAGACGCGTCGTCGCCTGCAGACACCGCTCTTCCCCCCATCCGCGACTACATCCACACCTCCTGGGACACGCTCTCCCGCTCCATGACCGAGTGCAAATCCGTCCGCGATCCCAAGGTCACCACCGCTCCCATCGTCTACCTGCCCTTCGCCATGGACATCCCCCCGTCCCTGCAAAAGCTCCACGCCGAGTGCGGCGTCGAAATCGAACACCTCCCCAAACCCATCAACCAGCTCGGCGACCTCCGCCCCGAGAAGGACCTCAAGCGCCCCGGCCTGCTCTACCTGCCCAACCCCTACGTCGTGCCCGGCGGCCGCTTCAACGAAATGTACGGCTGGGACAGCTACTTCATCGTCCTCGGCCTGCTCACCGACCACCGGCTTGAACTCGCCCGCGGCATCGCCGAAAACTACTTCTTCGAAATCGAGCACTACGGCGCCCTCCTCAACGCCAACCGCACCTATTTCCTCACCCGCTCCCAGCCACCGCTGCTCGCCGACATGATCCGCGAAATCCACGAAGCGCAACTCCGGCAGACGGGTGCCCCATGTCTCGCTTCTGAGACATGGGATCGCGCCAGCACGGCGTCTCCGTGCCCGCAGGCATGGCTCGCCCATGCCTACGCCGTCGCCACAAAGGACTACGCCCTCTGGACCAGCCCCATCCACCAGGCCACCATCGACGGCAAGCCCACCGGCCTCGCCCGCTACTTCGACGTAGGCGAAGGCCCCGTCCTTGAAATGGCCGACGACAGCACCTACTACCCCGACGCCCTTCGCTATCTCCTCAAGCACAAGGACGAAGCTCGCGACTACCTCGTCCCCGCCTCCGCCGGCGACGCGGCCAGCTGCGACCAGACCCTCACCGCCGTCTGCCGCAACGCAGAAGTCGACGGCACCCGTCTCTCCCGCGACTTCTACAAGGGCGACCGCGCCGACCGTGAATCCGGCTTCGACACCACCTTCCGCTTCGGCCCCTTCTCCGGCTCCACCCACCACTACGCCCCCGTCTGCCTCAACGCCCTCCTCTACCGCTACGAGCAGGACATGGCCGGCTTCGCCCGCGAACTCGGCAAACCCGCCGACGTCAAGCTCTGGACCGGCCGCGCCGCCGCCCGCAAAGCCGCCATCGACAGGTATCTCTGGGACCCCGCGCAGCACCGCTACGTGGACTTCGACACCGTCCTCAGGCAGCATTCCACCTACCTCTACGCGTCGGAGTTCTACCCCCTCTGGGCCGGCATCGCCTCCCCCAAACAGGCCGCGGACACCGTGCTCACCCTGCAGCAGCTTGAGAACGACCACGGCCTCGCCATGAGCGACCGCAATAGCGGCCAGCAGTGGGACAAGCCCTTCGGCTGGGCCCCCAACCACTACTTCGCCATCCTTGGCCTGCGCCGCTACGGCTACACCGCCGACGCCGACCGCCTCGCCGCCAAGTTCCGCACCGACGTCGAAACCAACTACCTCCGCGAGGGAACCATCCGCGAAAAATACGACGTCCTCACCGGCTCCACCACCACGCAGGTCACCTTCGGCTACAAGGCCAACGGCGTCGGCTTCGGCTGGACCAACGGCGTCTACCTCCGCCTCCTGCCGCCCACCACCCCATAAAGAAATCCGCCTAATCCTTCTCACCGGAACCATGTCCGCAACGCGACCCATCCCACAAGCCCACCACCGAATCCGGTCCCGCTGTATCGCATTCGCTGAACGTTGAACCGCCACCCCAGACTCGAGTTGTAACCATCCTCAATTTTCATAACGACGTTCATGGGAACCTATCCTCCCATGGTCATTCAGCTGTACTTTATTGGACATGAAGCGTACGTCCCGTACCCTTTCCCTGATTGCAATGGTGGTTCTAGCGGCCAGTTCTCAATGGTTACTCATTGCTCAGGTGCCGCAGGCCATCACTGGCCAGTGGACGCTCCAGTTGGGTAAGCGCACGCTTTTGGTGCTGTCGCTTGAGCGCTCAAACGGGCAATCCGGCCCGATTACAGGTAGCCTGTCACGTCCGGTGCATTTCGCAACTGCTGATGCGGTGTCATTCTCGAACGTGACGGGTCCGACTCAGGCGGATCGGATCGTGGCGTCGCGGTGGGAGGAAAATACTCTTTCCTTCACGACTCAGAATCCAACAGATCCCAACGACAAAACCGTCTACAAGTTGACCCTCAAGGACAAGAATGACGTACAAGTAAAGATCGATGGCGTTCCTCTACCGCCTCTCACGCTTGCTCGGTCACAAGGAGACGCAACTGTCTCGGACGATTGGCACTCAGGACAGAGATATTATCCTGACGATGACGCGCCCTCGAATCCTGAGATGAAGCGAATCTTCGAGGAGGACCAACGTGCGCGGCAGGCTTGGCCGAAGATAGATTGGACCACAGTGAGCAAGGCTGACGCCGTTCGACGCGCAACAACTATGCGACTGCTCAACGCGGGAGCTCTTCACTCAGGTGAGGACTTTGAATGGGCTGCCAACGTTTTTCAGCACGGCTCGGAAACCGGAGACTTCCTTTTAGCGCACACACTCGCAATCGTTGCTGTTCGGAAAGGGTACAGCGATGGAACATGGATCGCTGCAGCTACGTTGGACAGGTATCTGCACGCAATCAAACAACCTCAGATCTATGGCACTCAGTTTCTCAACCCTGATGACAAGCCAACCACTCAGGAACCATACGACCGTACGCTGATTTCAGATACTCTTCGCCGCGTGCTTGGGGTTCCTGATCTTTCCTCACAACAGCTTCAGCTTCAGGGGTACGATTCCCAGCGACACATCGGGGCTAGCAGTCCGCCACAGTAGATAGCCGTGACAAGGCGAGCAGCCACGCGCCAGCCCTGGTAGTGGAAACTCGCACAGTGCTGACCAACCCTCCCCGAGGGACCCGTTCAAGGCCGAACCTGCGTCAACTTCCTACAGCAGCGTTTCTCGAAACCAACAATAAACCACGGCCTATCCTTATCTTGTGATCCGGACTGTCGCCATTCACGGCTATCGCTCGTTACGCCGGGTGCCCCATACATCGCGGCACTTTGCGATGTGTGGGTTCTTCACTCTCCTACAGCGCACTCAGACCTACCACGCGCTTAAGTCGGCATGGACCAGCAGTTCCGGCGCCAAATGAATCTTCTCCGGCTGAATCAGAACGGCTTGCATCCCCGCCTTGCGTCCATATTTCAGCGCAGGAACACAATCGGTATCTGCGCTCACTAGAACAATCCGGTCGACAGCACGATTTGCGGAGTACGCCGCCACATCCAAACCGATGCGCATGTCCACGCCCTTCTGCTCAAAGGTGGGCTTGAAGTCCTCGTCGGTCAGTGGCGCTACTTCTGCCGTCATGGGTGTGGGGTTTCGCCTTTTGCGTGGCACATAGCCCCGAAACTTCAACACTCCTTGGCGCACCGCGAAGAGGTTCTTGTGCGACAACGTGCGAAGCCACAAATCATCCGCAACAAAGGTGTGGCTCCTGCCGGAGATCGGCAGCTTCACCGTCCCGTCATACTGGGCGCAATCGTAGTACAGGATGCGAAAAATATCTTCGTCGTCAGCTTTGCAGGCGTGGGCAAACCGTTCAATGAAGTCGGGGTCGTACCGCTTCTGCGCCTTCTTCGCGACCACCCGTAAAAATCCGCCATCAATCAGAATTGCGATCTTCAACGCTGGTTAGCTCCAATCAAAAAGCCCCCTTGCGGGGGCTTTTAAAGCTCGCCTACGAGCGTGGCGGATAGCGCTAATGTACACGTACCTTTGTCGCCGGTCTACACTTTCACTGCATCCAATCCCGCCAACACCACAGGATTTCCCTACATCGGCACCGTAATGCGCAGGATCTGCCCCGCCCCTGGCGCAGCCGCACCCAGGTTCGACACGTACAGCGCCCGGTCCGGTCCAAACGTCATGCCGGTCGGCACTGTCAGCCCGGTCACCACGTCCTCGATCGTTCCGTCGCTGTTCAACCGCACCACCTTGCCCGCGCCCGCCGTCGGGTAACCGGCCGCGGCAGAGAGCTCCAGCGCGTACAGCAAACCATCGGGACCAAACTTCAGGCTCAGAATCGTCGTAAACCCGGCACGCGCATTCGCCACGCGAAACTTCGTCAGGTCCGCCGGCTTCGTCGCCAGCCCCGGCGTCGTGTCGATAAAGGACAGATCGCGGGACAGCGTGATCACCCGCTCAAACGTCGGCTCGATCGGAAACTGCCCCAGGTTCCCCACGTACAGGTTCGGCCCATTGCTGGCAATCGACGTGGGAACGATATGCGCCTGCGACAACGACAGGTCGATCACCTGGCTTGTCGCGCCGGCAGGGGTCGTCGCGGTAAGCACGCCATGGTTTGCCTCCATCACCAACAGCCGGTCGTTGTGCGCCAGCATGCTGTACGGCACACCCGCCGGTTCAAAGTCCGTTGCATCCACATAAGCGGCCGGGTGCTCGTGGTAGAACAGCGTCAGGTCGGTGATGTAATCCCACTTGCCGTTGGTCAGGTTCACCTTCACAATCCCGTTCGGATACACCGGATTGCCATGGTCGCAGCCGCCGCCGGCAACCAGGGCGTAGAGCTTGCCCTCCAGAAACACAACGTCCGCTACCCCCTGGTAGCTGCCCATGGCATCCTTGTCCGAGGGCAGGCCACTGGCCAGCGTGGTGCGCGTCCCATCCGCCGCGATCTTGGAAATGCGCGCGGTCGCGCCGCCAACGTAGGGGCCCACCGGCGCTGCCACCTGCGGGCATGCGCCAACCGTCGACGCAATGCCGCCGGTGCCCGCCTCCGCAACGTACAGCGTTCCATCGGCGCCAAACGCCAGGCCGCGCGGACCATTCAGGCCGGCGGCGTACACGGTGGCGTTTGCCGGCAGGGGCGGCCCCTGCGCAGCCAGGCAGGGCGGTACAAGGAGGACGGAGGCGCAAAGCGCCAGACGACAAAAGGCAGTGTTCACGAGATCTCCCTTCACGATCATGCAACCGGTAAGCAACGCTGGATCGGTATGGACGCGGCCTGTTTCGGGACGAGCCCTCTTCTGCTCACACGTGGTCGCTCCGGCGGCGGCTTTCACTTCGCCTCCGACGTCACAGGTTCACTTCACCGGCAGAGCGGCAGACCACGCGAGACCGCCGCCAGCATACGCCGCACCCTGCACTTCGATTTCGCCGATAGCCGTCCCGCCCGCGCCCGCATCCCTTGCTCGTTTGCACTGCGTTCCTCGTCGCCAACCGCGACCAACCGCGACCAACCGCAGCCCGCCGCTGCAGCCCCGACCGCCAACCACGATGTCCATGTTCCAGCCCGCAGCCCTGCTCGCCTGTGCCGCGTTCTCCCGTCTGCCACCGCGACCAACCGCCGACGCCGCTACAGCCGCGACCGCCAGCCATGATGATTGCTCCGTCAGCCACTCTGCTTGCCTGCGTCGCGCTCCTCGGTTGCCAACCGCGACCAACCGCAGCGCCACGGTCCAGCTCGCCGCGTATTACAGCGCCACCTGCCCGCTGCTCTCCCGCACCACCAGCTCAAACGCCGTCAGCACTTCCACTCCCGGCCGCGCCGGATTTTCGATCCGGTCCAGCATCACGCTCATCGCCACGCGCCCCATCTCCGCGCAGTTCTGGTGAATGGTCGTCAGCGCGACCGGCAGAAACTGCGCATACTGCACGTCGTCCACGCCAGTCACGCGCACATGGTCCGGCACGCGCACCCCGCGCTGCAGCAGGTGGCGCATCACCGTTGCCGCCGTCCGGTCGTTGGCGCACACCAGGGCGTCCGGCTGTTCGGTCTGCAGCACCGAATCGATCCATCCCCCGTCATCCGGATCGCCCCAGTG
>CAXUHM010000094.1:0-6730 GCA_964250935.1 uncultured Terriglobus sp. | reverse complement strand
GTGCAGGGCAGCGCGTGGCCACACCGGCCCCCGCATCTCCAGCAGCCGCGTCCCCCTCCGGCCAGGCTGGGGGCCCCGCACCCGCCCAGGCTCCCGCGTCTGCTCCGGCGCAAAACGTTGTTGGCTCAACCAGCCTGGCCCTGCCCAAGCTCACGTCCACCGCGCCCATTGCAAACAGCGGCATCATCGTTTCCGGCAGCGATGCAAAGTTCCGTCCGTCTGACGCCCACCCGATGCTCCCCATGGATGCTGTCGGCAATCCGCTCGGCATTCGCTCAGGCGCGCCCATTCACGTCCTGCTCACCCGCACCGCAGACTCTGGCCACGTGCGCAACGGGGATGTCCTTGCCGCAACCCTTGCCGCTCCCATTGCAGGCTTGGCCAGGGGAACCCCGGTACAGCTCACCGTCATCCAGGCGTCTCAGGCGGGCGTGCTCACCAGCGCCGGTGAGCTATCAATGCAGGTCACACGCATCGGCGACTACAACGTGCTCAGCGTCATCGTGACGGCCCTCGGCAAAGAAGGCAAGAAAGAGGTCGCCGACGCCGCACCGTCGCCCGGCACCGAAGCGGAGTTCCCGGCCGGCCAGGACTTGACCTTTCCCGCCGCCTGACCTTCCCCGCCGCCAGACCGCTGCGGCTTCTGCCGACAGACATAACGGCGCAGGTGGCGTCATCGTGCACGCCGTACGACTTCGCCGGGCAAGCAGGTCGAGCCTTCCCGCTCAACCTTTAGCGCAGACTCACGCCACGCCGCGCACCAGCGCAAGCATCTCCGCCGCATGCCCCTCCGGCTTCACCCCGCGAAACTCCGCCTCCAGCTTCCCGTCCTTGTCCAACACAAAGGTCGACCGTTCCACTTTCGTCACCGGCTTGCCGTACATGCTTCCTTGCTTCACCACGTCGAACTGCCGCGCAACCTCCATCTCCGCATCCGCCAGCAGCGGATACGTCAGTCCAAATTTCTCCGCGAACTTCTTCTGCTTGCCCGGTGTGTCGCGAGAAATGCCCAGCAGCACCGCGCCCGCATCGGTCAGGTCCTGGTACAAATCGCGAAACTCACACGCCTCCACCGTGCACCCCGGCGTATCGGCTCGGGGGTAGAAGAAGAGAACAACCGGCTTACCCCGGTACTGCTTCAACGAAACTATCGTGCCGTTCTGATCCGGTAACGAGAACTCCACCACATCTCCAATGGTCATGCCCTCAGCTTAGCCGAAGTCCCGGCCAACTCGGCTATGCCCTCACTCGCGCGTTCACCTCCCGGAGCGCCCCGTCCCGGCGAGCCTTCTCATTCAAGCCCCGCCCCCTCGAACTGCGATAATCATGGTGTGCCCGTTCTTGAAGTCACCACGTCGACCGCGACCTGTCCCATCCACATCGGCGCAGGTGCTCTCGCACGTCTTCCGTCCGTCGTGCAGGCCCTTCCCGGCGCGGTTTCGACCATCGTCGTCGTCACCTCCCCCGCAATTGAGCGCCTCTGGGCCCACGCCGTCGTCGCCCCCCTGCAACAGGCAGGCTATCCCGTCCACGTCCTCCGCATTCCAGCCGGCGAGGGTGAAAAGCGGCTTTCGACCCTGGAAATGCTGTGCGAGCAGATGGCCGTCCTCGGCGCCGACCGCGACACGCTTCTCATCGCGCTCGGTGGCGGCGTTCTTGGCGACATCACAGGATTCCTCGCTGCCATCTACATGCGCGGTCTGCGCGTGGTGCAGCTTCCCACGACCCTTCTCGCTCAGGTCGATAGCTCCGTGGGTGGCAAAACCGGCGTCAACCTCGCCGCAGGCAAAAACCTTGTCGGCAGCTTCCATCCACCGGTCGCCGTCATCGCAGACATCGATACCCTGGCCACCCTGCCCCCACGTGAGCTCCGCGCTGGTCTGCAGGAGAGTGTCAAGTCCGCCATCATCCGCGACGCCAGCCTCTTTGACTTCCTGGAATCACAAGCCGACCGCGTGCTCGCCGGCGATCCATCCGCGCTCGCCCACGTTGTTGAAGCCAGCGTCCGCATCAAGGCCGCCGTTGTCGCCGCCGACGAGTTTGAAACCGGCGAGCGCGCCATCCTCAACTTCGGCCACACCATCGGTCATGCGATTGAGGCCGCGACTCACTACACCGCCCTGCTTCATGGCGAGGCAATCGGCTGGGGCATGATCGCCGCCGTCCGCCTCGCGCAGGCCCGCCGTGCTCTTGCGCCGACGCAGGCCGCCCGCATCGTTGCCCTGGTCCATCGCTACACCGCACTTCCAGCATTCCAGGCCACTGCCGGCCAGCTTGTCGCCCTTACCGCACGCGACAAAAAGAAGCGCAGCGGCGTCCTCAAATTTGTCCTGCCCACTGGCATTGGCTCGGTCGCCCTCGTCTCCGACGTGACGGAAGCCGAGTTGCAGGACGCTACCGAACGCATGCTTGCAGAAGTGCATGCGGCGGTGACGGTATGACATCGCCTCCACACCAAGACCCGCCCTCCGACAATCGCCCCCTCGGCGCCCGTCCAGAAGGCGCAACCGACGCCGCCTCTGCCGGCCTCGCCGTTCAGGCCATGTTCGACGCGATCGCTCCCCGGTATGACCGGCTCAACCACGTGCTCAGCTTTGGCATGGACCGCATCTGGTGGCACCGCGCCGCGCGCCGCTTCGATTCCATCCTGCAACAGCCCGCCAGTAACGTCCTCGACCTCTGCTGCGGTACCGCCGACATGACCGCCGCCCTGCTCGCGCGTCGGCCAGCCACACGGGGGCAGGGAAGCGATGCCATTCCCCCCGCTCCCATCACCGCCGTCGACTTCTCGCACGAGATGATCGAGCGCGGCCGCACCAAGCTTGCCGGCAAACCCGTCCTCTTTCTTGAAGCCGACGCCCTTCACCTCCCACTCGCCGAGGCCTCGCAGGATCTCGTCACCTCCGCCTTTGGCTTCCGCAACCTTGCCGACTACGACGCCGGCCTGCGTGAAATCCGCCGCGTCCTGCGGCCTGGTGGCGCAGTCGGCATCCTCGACTTCAGCGAACCCAAAGGCCTGCTCGGCGACGCCTACCGCCTCTACTTCCGGCACGTCCTCCCAAGAATCGGCGGCATGCTTTCCGGCTCGGGCAGCTCGTACCGTTACCTGCCTGCTTCCGTCGAACGCTTTCCCCCACCCGCGGAGATGTGCCGCATGATGGAGCGTGCCGGCTTTACGCAGGCCGATTGGCGTCCCTATCTCTTCGGCGTTGCCGGCCTATGGAACGGTGTGGCCGCCTGAAATCTTCAGCAGTGCCGCCGCATTTGCGCCCGTCAACTTCGCGCGCCGGTCGTCTTCCATCGGGCTCAGCGCTTCCAGAAACTGCCGCCCGTGCTCGTTCGGGCTGAAAGGGTAATCGACCGAGAACATCATCCGATCGATTCCCAGCACCGCCTCGGCGCAGTCGAACGGCGGCTTCGTGAAGTACCCGCTCGTCGTCACGTGCACCTGCTGCACAAAGGTTTCCATCACCGATCGCTCCAGCTGCGTCGCTGCCCGCGAAAGTACGCTGCTCGACCGCGCCAGCGCATACGGCAGGCCCTCGCCCATGTGCCCAAGGATCAACTGCAGCGACGGCAGCCGGTCGAACAACCCACTCACAATCAGCCGCAGCGCGTGCAGTCCCGTCTCCGCGTGCCAGCCCCAGCCGGCAATCGACAGGGCATACCCCAGCGCCTCCGCGTCCGGTCCTGGTAGGCCAGCGTAGTACGCCGTCTGCACGGCTGCCGGGGGTGGCGCCGGATGCAGGTACACCGGCACCTCCAGCCCGACGGCAGCCTCCCAGAACGGCACAAACCGCGGGTCGTCCAAAAACCGTCCGTCAGTCGTCCCATCCACCAGCGCACCCTTGAAGCCCAGGGTGCGCACGCATCGCTCCAACTCTTTTGCCGCGTCTTCCGGCGCTTTCAGGGCAAGCGTCGCAAACGCTGCAAAGTGGTCCGGGTGCTCCGCAACGCGGCTTGCCACCTCATCGTTGACGTCATGCGCTACGTGCGTCGCCGTCGCCGCATCCAGGTCGTCAAACCCGATCGCCGCCAGCGAGAGCACCTGCATAGTAATGCCGTTCGCACGCATCGACGCCAGCCGCCCCTGGCCCACGTCCAGCAGTTTCGGCTGCATGGCACGCAACGCCGGCGGTGCATGCTCTCCGTCGGTGCGGGTCGCTTTCAGGAAATCTTTTGTGACAAAGTGTTCTTCCAGCGCAATCGTCGCCATGCGCTTTTTAGATGCGCAATGGTCTCCCCGGCCGCACCATCTGTCCCGCGCGAAGCTCCTGTGGCGTTTGCACCGCCGGTTCACGTGTAGGCTGGAAGTTCGGCATGAGCGAACCCAGCCAGATGCAGCACGCGCCCGCGCCAGCCGTTGCGGAGCAACCGCACAGCGGCGAACTCGCACCGGAAATCATCGCCGCCAAGCGTGCCACCGCTCTGCGCAGCGTTCTTGCCGCCAGCGCCATTACGCTGCTCAAGCTCATCACCGGCGTCGCCACCGGTTCTCTGGGCATGCTTTCAGAGGCTGCCCATAGCGGCATCGACCTGCTCGCCAGCGGCATGACCCTGCTCAGCTTGCGCGTCAGCGACAAGCCTCCCGACGAAGACCACAGCTACGGCCACGGCCGCGTGGAAAGCCTTTCCGCCTTTGTCGAAACCTTCTTCATGCTTGCCTCCTCCGCATGGATCATCCTCGAGGCGTTCAAGCGCATCAACCGGTATCGCCACGGGGACATGCTTGCCATTGAGTTCAGCCCCTGGCCCATGCTCGTGCTTCTGCTCTCCGTCGCCGTCGATTGGGCGCGTTCCCGCCAGCTCGCCGCCGTCGCCAAACAGGCGCACTCCCAGGCGCTTCAGGCGGAAGCCCTGCATTTCGGCACCGACATCTGGTCGTCGATCGCTGTCTTTGTCGGCATCTGCGCCGCCTACCTTGGACAGAACTACCGGCTGCGCGGGCTTGAGCTTGCCGACCCCGTCGCCGCTCTCGTCGTCAGCGTCATCATCCTGCGTGTCACGGTTCAACTCTTCCGCGAAACCATGGATGCTCTGCTCGACAAAACTCCACCCGAAACCCGCCGTGACCTCATTGACGCGGTTCGCCGCATCGACGGTGTTGTTTCCGTCAACCGGCTCCGCATGCGCCGTGCCGGCCCTGCCTACTTCGCCGACATCACCGTCGGCATGGCTCGCACCATCTCCTTTCAGCGCTCCGAGCAGATCGTCTTCGCCGTCACCTCCGCCGTCCAGCAGATCCTTCCCGCCACCGACGTCGTCGTGCACACCGTTCCCACCGCCAACGTCCATGAAAGCGTCTTCGACCGCGTCCGCGCCGTCGCCTCGCGCTCCGACCTCTCCATCCACGACGTCAGCGTGCAGCAACTCGCCGATGGCCTCCACATCGAGCAGCACGTGGAGCTTCCCGCGACCGTACCCCTGCGGGAAGCCCACGCCACCGTCTCCCGCATCGAGGCGGAAATGCGGCGCGAAGTCCCAGCCATCCACACCATCGTCACGCACATCGAGAGTGAGATCGCCACCATCGAAACCGCCGTCCTCGTCGAACGGGACCGCATGCTCGTGCAGGATCTGCGCGCCGTCGCCTCCGGCTTTCCCAAAATCGAAGACATCCACGATGTCCTCACCATGCAGCGCGGCGACCGCCTTGAGATGAGCTGCCATGCCACCCTCCCCGACGACCTCCACATGGACGACGTGCACCGCACCATCAGCTCCGTCGAATCCGCCTTTCTGCGCAAACGGCCTGAAGTCTCCCGTCTCCTCATCCATCCCGAACCCGCGACCGACAACGCCCGCTAAGCGACCGTCCGTCCAGGCTGCCTGCAGCGACCCTCCACAAGCAGGACCGCGGACCGGCTACACTGAACCTCGCCCATGAGAATTCGCGTCCGCTACCGCAACAACACGGGAGAGGTCAAAAGCGGCATCGTGCGCGCCTTTGGCATTGGTCTCACCCTGCTTTCCCTGTTGACGGTCGGCCTGCTCAGCGCCCTTCTCACCGTGCGCTTTGCCATCCACGCCAGCGAGGTCTCGGTCCCCAACCTGAGCGGCCTCACGCTCGACGATGCCAGCGACCTCACGCACGATGCCAGGCTCAACCTCACCGTCGAAAACCGCTTCTATTCAACCACCGTCCCCGCCGGCCGCGTTCTCAGCCAATCCCCAGCCGCCGGCACCAGCGTGCGCAAGGGCTGGAACATGCGCATCACCGAAAGCATCGGCCCCCAGCGCGTCTCCATCCCCGACACCATCGGCATGGACCAGCGGGACGCCGCCTCCGCCATCCGTCGCGCCTCGCTTGAGCTTGGCACCTTTGGCCACCTCGCCGCGCCCGGCCCGGCCGACACCGTCCTCGCCCAGACTCCCGCGCCCAACGCTGAAGGCGTCGAAAAACCGGAAGTCAGTCTCCTGCTCAGCCAGCCCATCGAGAGCACGCCCCACGCCTGGGTCATGCCCAATCTCGTCGGCCTGTCCTTTACCGCCGCCCGCGCCCGCATGAAAGAGCTCAGCCTGGGCCTCTACGCCATTGTTCCGCAAAGCGCCGCGGCCGCAGCCTCAGATGGCACCCCCGCCGCGCCCATGGTTCCTTCCGGCCCCGTGGTGTCGCAGTCCCCCGTCGCTGGCGCTCGCGTCACCGCAACGGACTACCCGCACGTCACCATGCCGCGCAGCTACGCCGCTCCCGCACCCACGCCCGCCGATTCCGGCGCACCCACCGCAC
>CAXUHM010000093.1:0-6978 GCA_964250935.1 uncultured Terriglobus sp. | reverse complement strand
CTCAGTACCCGGCGCAATACCGTGTCGGACAATGCACTCAGGATGAAACAGGAGGCCTGCTTGCCTATGACTATGGGCGGATCGTGATCCACGATCGCACGGGCCTGGAACAAGCTGCATGCGAGTGCTACGGCATCCAGCAGCGGTTGCTCAACACCTTCTACGCCGGCAAGGCCTTTGCCGGCCCTGGCGATGGCCGAAGCGGCAACACAGGAGCGTAGGCCCTAGATTCAAGGGACGGCACTGGTCGGCTTGCGGGCGGGCTGTGAAGGAAGACGCCACCGCCGGCTTGGGCCCAAGGAATGACCTTGGCTTTTCCAGCGGCTTCACTCGAAGCGGATTCCTGTAAGCTTTTCGGAAAGTCCCATCCTTTGTTTCAAGGCACGGCAGCCAAGGATCGAAGCTGACCTGAACGCCATAGAGCGCGCCGTCCGTACACTCTTTTCTTCTCCGAGGACTCGATGCAAAAAGCAGGCGCACTTGTTGCGAACAATAGCCGGAAGAGCGGCCACCCTCATGGAACGGTAAGCAAAGACTCAGCCGCGATGCAGGCAGCGTCCGGCACTCCATACCCGATCCCACTTTGATCCTCCGGCGTTTCGGAAAGCGGCTTCGCGACCTCCGGCATCAGCATGGCTTCACGCAGGTACAGCTGGCGGATCGTCTCGGCATTGATCGAACGTTCATCAGTGAGGTCGAGTGCGGCAGAAAAGCCATGACTCTCAGCTACCTGGAGACGGTCGCACAGGGCTTCGACATGTCCCTTGCGGAACTGCTGACCGGTCTGTAGCTCTGCGCAATGGGGGTTGATGCAGCTCACTTGGGCCGCAAGTCACCTAAGCGGCATTCTTGCTTGTGAACTGTCGCAAATCGTCCAGATGGTTCTTGAGGACCCTGTAGCATTCGCAGGCGCGCTGCTCGAGGCCCGCACGATCGAGGATGCTCAGTCGGGCCCGGCTGTAAGAGATCAGGCCACTGCTTTTGAGAACACGTGCAGCCTGAGTCACCGTGGTTCTGCGAGTTCCGATCATGTCCGCAAGAAGCTCCTGTGAAAGACAGAAAGTCTTGCTCTGGGCGTGATCCGAAAAGGTCAGCAGCCGCCGGGCCAGGCGCTGTTTGACTGCGTGCCTTGCGTTGCAACCGGCTGTCTGCGTCGCTCCCACAAGCTGTGCCTGAACACAGCGCAACGCGAGGGTCTGAAAACGTTCGCCCCGGCGAAACTCCAGCCCGGCGTCCTTCAGCCGGCAGCGGAAGCCGTTCCCCGCAATCTGGGTGTAGACACGGTTCAGGCTCTGGAGGGTACCCATCAGCGCGGACACGCCGATCATCGACTCATAGCCGAACGTGCCGACTTCCACCTGCGAGCCGTCCTTGAAGGTGGTCGTCTGGGAAGCCATGCCATGTTCGACGAAGTAGAGGTGGGTGACCGGCTTGCCCGGACACTCGATCTCGCGACCGACCTCGAACTCGACCGGCTCCAGCCGCAGACGCTGAATCGCATCGCCTGGAAGAGCCCTCAAGACCATGTTGCAGAAAGTCGACACCGGAACCTCGAGCTACGCCCGCCGTGTGGGGCGATTGTGAGCCGTAACGATCATGCCACTGATACGGCTTGTCGTCATCTGCCCGCCGGCTCGCTCGCTTCATGATCTTCCGACTCATGTATTTCACGCGCGGACGGCAGCATCGAGTAGAGCAGGTCGGAGGTGTAGATGCCGCATCTGCCGTCGTCGAAGGTGAGAATGACGGAGTCGTTCAGCCGGTCTGCGGCGATCACTTCTACTTGCTTCACATCTTCCATGCACTAAACTTTGCTCCTTTCTCTGAAGAGGTCTCCCTGCTACAGATCATTGGCGTGTGATGACGCCAACAAGCTCAAAACCAAGATGCACACCGCCCCCTATGTCATCTAGACAACATAAGAACTTACAGGCATGCTGACATTATGCCGGACATTGATGTTCGATCCGCTTCTACCTTTACGAACAAGATCCTGCGGCACCTGCCGCAGGATTCGTTAGAGCGCCTTCATCTTACAAAGGTGCAACTACCCATTGGCCGTGAGATCGAGTTCCCCGGGCAAACCATCGATCATCTGTTCTTTTTGGAGTCGGGCGTTGCGTCCATGACGACAACCTTCGAGGATGGCTCTCAGGTGGAGGTGGGCCTCTTTGGCTACGAATCCGTCCTCGGCGTCTCCGCAATGATGGGCACCAGGCGCAGCCTCAACCGCGTCTACATGCAAATTGCCGGCAACGGCTTCTCTTCGCCGATGTCGGCAGCCAAAACCGAGTTCGCCCGCGGCGACTTCTTTAACGCTCTGACCATGCGGAGTGTTCAGGCTCAGCTGTCGCAGGTCGCCCAGTCGGCCGGCTGCAACGCGAAGCACGATATCGAGCAGAGGCTGGCACGCTGGCTGCTGCTGTGCAGCGACCGCTCCAGAAGCACCACCATCCACATCTCCCAGGAGTTCCTCGCCACCATGCTTGGCGTGCGACGAATGAGTGCGGCGGCCGCAATTGCCGCCTTCAGGGACGCCGGCCTCCTCGAGCACTACCGGGGAGAGATCCAACTGCTGAACATGGCGGGTCTGGAGAAGCGGGCATGCGGGTGCTACCGCACCGTGAAGCAGCACCTCGACAACCTTTCCGAATTCGATCCCGGTTTCACCAAATAAGCCGACGTTCCGAGGATCACTTGATGCTCATCGGGCATCGAGCACAGCCTTGATGCGGCTTATCGGGCCGACGTTCAAGACCGACAACCGAAGGGAGCAACGGTTACCGAAGTACGTGAAGCATCGTCGCCGCAGCCCAAAACGCTCGCGGGTTGGTTTACATTAAGGCCGTGGATCCGATGATTCTTCGCACACGGCTTCTCGACAGTGGGCAGTCCGAGGTTCTGGCCGAAGGGGACGGGGTACTTGGCGAGCCGAAGACGGTGGCCACCCACACCGTCCTCGACGTTGTCCAGCGATACAGCAGTCCAGAGATCTGGGCGCACTTCGTCGCCGCGCGCGCAGAGCATCTCGGCGTGTGGGTCGCGGTTCCATTGCGCCAGGGCGAAGCTGCATGCAAGGAACTGGATCTGGCCTTGTAAGGGCTAGTTCCATGTTGGTCTATCGAGGCTCATCGCTCATCACAGATACCTAGCGCGAATCGGATCCTGTTCGCCATAGACTATCCGCACCTGACGATAACTGGTGCGCGGGAATGGCTTTGAGCCTCGCCCATTTTACAAGAGGAGCGCGAGGCAAGAACGCACGGCGACGCCGAGGCACTTTTCAAGTGTAAATAGAACAAAGCCTCCACGCCGGGGTGGTGCAGGAGATCAGCGAGGGTTTCGAATGGGTAGCGAGGTGGCTCGAAGAGAACCGCGGCTATGCAAAGGTCTCAAGCTGCGGAAGCGTGGCCAGAACAAATTCCAGATCGCTGGATGGAAGGTCTTGTAGCGGTCTAGGCCGATCCTGAGGACGGGTACCCTTTTGATTGATGCGGTTCATCAAACTCCAGTTCTTCGCAGGGTGATCTGGACTTGGATCTGCCGGCTCTTGTGCAGGCAGATCATACCGGGTCAGGTCGATCACCTGCCTTGCAGTTCCACCATGCCAGTCGCGAAGCAGCGCCAGCCGAAAGTTCCGGTTCATGAACCACTCAATCTCGAGATTGTTGTAGGAATCTCCAAGTCCGGAACCACGCTCGAGGAAACTGTAGTTCCAGTGCTGATTCGTCGGAAAGGCTTCACGCCAGAGCTTGCCGAATTGCCCGAAGCTGACGAAGCGAACGTCAGGCCAGATCCGTTTGGTGTCACTGACCCACTTGTGCATGGCAGAGCAAACCAGCTTCTGCCCGAATTCGTACACGAGCTGCGCTTCCCAGATGTTCGTGACCCAGCCAAAGCCGTTGCGCGAGAAGCCCTCGTCAAAGTGAAGGCTTTGAGTATGCATCACCTCTCGGTGTCCCAGGTCGAGACCCCATCCGAGGTAAGTCTCAATCGGCCCCACGCCGCGGCGACTGTTGAAGCCAGTCAGCTTGTGATCCAGCGCTCCGCTCCGGCGCGCGCAGATGAAGTCCATGGTCCAGCCGTCCAGGTTGACGCAATCAATGAAGTCCTGGGCGCTCTGTGCCGGTTTACAAAAATGCTCGCTGGACGGGAAGAAGGGATACGATGGCGAGCCGTCCGCGCCGCCTCCGTCGATGGCGTGCTGGCTCCAGATCACGGCGTGCGCGGCGTGAATGTTCTCTTTTTCAGACAGGTACTGCAGGTTGTTGGCAGACAGAAAGCCGCCCATGATGGCTTCCGGTCGATAGTTTCCGCCAACAACTGACGTGATGATCTCGAGAGCTTCCGAGATCTCACAATTGATGCGCTCGCGAGGCAGGTACATGGCGGGAAAGTATCCCGGGAAGTACGAGATCTCGTCCCCAAAGCGCTCGTGGCACTCTACCGCGTAGGCTCGAATGCCTTCAAAATTCCGACGCTTGTCCTCAAGGGCATTCAGGGTAAAACCCCAGGTAAGTCTTCCTTCCGGATTGGCGAGGGCGAATGCTTCCCGAAGCGCTCGGACACCTGCCACGGTGTGCCAAGCGGACTCATCTCGGTCCAGCAGCTTCACGTCGCGAGAGACCTCCCATGGAGTCGTCCGGATCATGATGCAGAGCGTTACAAATCGCTCGCCGAGGATGTTCCTTGGATGAGCAGCCTCCACCTGCGTGAGACCCGCCAGTCGCCCGCTGGTCATGGCGGCGGCGGCCCCCACCAGTGTGCGTTTCACCAAGTCTCTTCGATTCACAGGTGCACCTCAAACTCAGTCTGTTCGAAAAGTTACTACGCCCAGGAGCGATGCAGTGTCCTGTTTCCTACGGCAGAAACGTCGTTCGATAGGCAAAGATCGGTGGTAGGCCTGCAGGTCCGGGCGGCACAGTAGCAGAATGTTCACAGAAAGGAGACAGGTTAGCGCTCCAGAGCGGCCGAACCTTCATGTACTGGGCGGACAAAGAGCATATAAGCTATGCGTTAGGAATCTCGCCGGCAGGCAGCTTCTCTTACGCCGTACCCCTGCGTCCTATGGTGATTGGAGTGGCAGCCCAGGTCACAAACCTAAGAAGAACCAGCTTCCGGTGCATTTACGTGCATCCGTAAAGCCGGCGGTTTCTTTTACAAAGAGACGCCGCTGTGAAGAGGACGTACTAGGGCGTCGAAGTACAAATCGGGATTAACGGAGCAGCCGCTAAGGCCATGGCCATTTTCTTCCCGGGACTTTTTGATCGTACCGACTCCGAAGGAGGAACACGCGTATGCGAACCCACTTCGTAACATTGTTCTTTCTGGCATCGCTTGTGGGCTGCCGGCGTGTAGCTGTAAGCCGCCTCAGATAGCCTCCCCCGCTCCTACCAGCCTCGTGCAGAATAGTGGTCTAAGAGGCATCCTATGTGCCAACGGCGGCCACTGCGGTCTGTTCGCGACTGCCGGACGAGGGAAGCTAACCGATGCTTTAGATATTTCGCGACCCAGCAGTGTATGGTCTGGAAACTAACTCCGGACGGTCTACAGCTGATCAGAGCTCCTTCCCATGGGTCAGTTGAGCCTCATTGAGGAGTCGGCTTTTCCGCGACACCTTAGGCGTAATCGCTGCAATGTTGCTCACAATTTCCTTGACGGGCTTCCGTGCCTATTCGGGAAGTACACTGACCAGTGTAGTCAAAGAGCGACGGGCCGATTCCAGAGCTCTGCTACGTTCATGGCATGACAGTGTCCGGATTCTTCAGCTTCAGTGCAGGGCATGGCGGTGTGGAAGCGTGTCTGCGTACTCCGAACGCTACCTGGGTCGCACGGTACACAAGCCTTGAGAACGCGATGACAGTCGCGCTTCTAACAAAACTATTGGGCGCAGACGAAGTTAACACTTTGACAAGGATGCCCTTTGACAAAGTGTTAACGACGGAGCATGTCTGCATTTCTCCCTTGTCGTTGACGCGGGCCGGCTTCACTGTTGCCAAAGACTTCAAAGTTGCTCGCCATCCAGAACGTTTTCCTCCGGTTTTAAAAGCAAGTTAATCAATTTTGTTGTCTCATTCGACCGAGCAGACCACGTGGCAGCGTATTCGGTCTTAACCGCAGAGAAGCGAAAGTTTTCAACGCCTCCTTAGTAGGTGTTTGCGGACACAATGGCAAGCCACGTTTAGTGAAAAGCCAAAGCTCAGAATCACGGGTTGAGCTTATGCATGAGTCTGTTCATCCGCGACAAACCCGTCTGTAGGGTCTTGCGAACCGAGCTGAAGTTCTATGGCCTGAGTGGCGGTTTGGTACTGTCATCAAGCAAGCTGTAGACGCGGCAGCCTATCGTCGTTACCTCTGAATGCAGAGGAGAGCTCCATGTGTGGCCGGTACGTTTGTCGCAGCGATAAGCAGAGGATTGCCGAATACTTCCATGCCAGCCCGCAGCCTGCCGAGCTGCCGCTGCCCGGCGAAGACTACAACGTCGCGCCGACGACCTTCCAGCCCATCATCCGGCAGAACAGGGAATCGGGCGAACGGGAAATGGTGCTGGCACGCTGGGGCCTGATCCCCTTTTTCACCAAAGAGCTTTCCGACATCAAGGGCCTGTCCACCATCAACGCCCGTGCCGAGTCGATCACCAAAGCCCCGACGTGGCGCGAGCCGATGAAGAAGCGTCGCTGCATCGTGCCTGCCTCGTCGTTTTACGAATGGGAGAAAGCGGGCAAGCCGCCCAAAACTCCTTACAGCTTCGAACTCGCCAACGGCAACCCGATTGGCTTTGCGGGTCTCTGGGACGCCTGGAAGAACAAGCAGGGCCACTGGCTGCAGAGCTTCGCGATCGTGACTACCGAGGCCAATGAACTCATGAGTCGCGTCCATCCAAGAATGCCCGTCATCCTCCACCCACGCGATTACGACCGATGGCTGGACAGGGAAGAAACCGAGCAACTGCCGCTCGATCTGCTTCGGCCCCTCGAT
>CAXUHM010000092.1:0-6985 GCA_964250935.1 uncultured Terriglobus sp. | reverse complement strand
GGCCAGGTTCCCGAGGAGCTCATCGAAGGAAGGAGAGGCTGCGAAGGATCGCATCTCGGTAAGCGTGAGGTCGGAGGGGAGGGACCAGGGATGCGCGGAAAACTGAGCAAACAGTGCGGTGCGACCGATTGGACTGCTCGTGATAGCGGGCATCACGGGCTGTAGGGCTCGCACGAGGCGCACTGACGCCGCCACGGAGTGGTAAAAGACGGGGATCTCCCAGCCTTCCCAGAAGCCTCCCGGATCGAGTGAGACAACGGCGCCGAGGATACCGCCGCGCCGGACGAGCTCAAGAACGAGGCGTGCTCCCATCGAGCTTCCGACCGCATCGATGCCCAGCAGACCCTCTTCTCTGAGATATTCCGTGACGGCATCGGCGAGCGTGCCAATTGACACGGGACCCGACAGTGGCGGCGTTTGGCCGTGGCCGGGGAGGTCAATGGCTATGACTTCACGGCCGCCCGTTGTGAGGCGGTCGATGACAAGCCCCCAGGATGCCCAACTTCCGCCGATGCCATGTACCAGAAGAAGCGGTTTACCCGATCCGCGACGAACTGTGTGGAACTTCATCCGTGCTTGGATGCGCATTTCACTCGCTGCTTTTCCTGGTTATGGTTGAGCGGGTACCGAGAAGTCGCATTATCGTCAGTGATCCGATCTTGACAGTTCACCAGGCTAATGAGCGTTACCGCGCCTCACCTTCGCACAACGGAGTTCTCGTACTGATCTGCACACGTTCCGAACTTTTTCTAACCCGCCACGCGGTGCCGTGCGAGCAATGCGCTCAGTTCACCAGTACTCAAAGTGTCGCGCTGCTTCAAACCAAACGGAGCCCCAAACAGATACCTCAAAAGTCTCGAATAGCTCATCTCGATTCTCGTCGAAGATGAAGCCTTGTTTGTGATCTTCCGAAAGCATTGACACGGCGTCGCCGTCGAAAGCGCGGATCGCCTCACACGCGCTTAGAACATGTCCGGCTGTCATGCTGACCGGCCCGCAGTCCTCGCTTGCTTTAGCCATAGGAAAACGCGTTCCTCGACCAAGGATTTTGCCAGCAACTCAGCTATTTTCAGAGCTACCCTGCTGTCGGTTCTGGCAAAGAAAACCCGCTTGCTGCTCTCCTCTCCCGCGACAGCCGCAGCTTATCCAGCACTCAGACAGGATTTTACTCCGTCGGTAGCTTCCAGGTTCAACAACTGATCAGCACGGACTGTCTGCCCAATCGCGGACGAGAGGCCATGCAGGAACGTTTGTCGCTTCCTTCGTCCCCGCTCCCCTCGAGCGAGTTGCGCGAGCCGCTCTCTACGCTCTACCCGATCCATCGGTTCAGCTTATCTATTCGCACCAGAGTAAGCCAGAAGAATGGCCGGCTACGGAGATCAGGCCTGGGAAGTCGCAGTCTCGTGAGCAACCCGGCTCCGAGGGGGCCGGGTGGAGCGGTGAACTTCCGCTAGCGACGCTTATCATTATCGATCCGCTCAGTTTCCGATAATGCGACTTTGCGGGAGCGTCTTTAAAATGACTAGATGCGCACCGTAATTGCCTGCTTGGTTGGTTTCTTCTTCGCGCTGCAGATGCCTGGGCAGACTGACTCAACGACCGCTACTCCGATCCTGCGAGACGCCGTGACGCCCAGATACCCGCCTATCGCAGCGGCTGCACATGTGACCGGCAAAGTGACCGTAGAGGTGACCGTCAAGAACGGATTGGTGGTGAACACTAGTGTCTTACCCAAACCTGATGCCCCTCCAGGTCGGCGGCTACTTGAATCGCCAACAGTAGAAAATCTACGAACATGGAGATTCGACGCTCAGGTAGCGAACACTTTCACTGTGACATATACATATCTGATCTCCGGCACTGAGACGGACGCACCTACCAACGCCAAGATCGAAATCCTTCCGTCTCTGGACGTCTTGCTTACCGCTCGACCGGTCAAGCCGACGGTTACCTACTAGCCTTCCCTGCGCTAGTTCTTACTAAACGGTGTTTTCGGAAACTGAGCAGCTAGGTACCGATAAGTCGCATTCTCGAGGTAAGGAGAGCGGGGCTCCCCCAGGCCAGGTTGCCGTCCCAACTTCCCACAACGGCGTTTCTCAGGACTTGGAACCGCTTACGCTGGCTGCCCATTGGCTGGGCGTACTTCCGAAGGTGCGCCGAAATGCTGCGACGAAGGCGCTTGACTGCTTGTAACCGACTGCAAACGCCGCTTGCTTGACCGAGCTGCCAGCGAGAAGTTGTTCTACCGCTTTGGTGAGGCGTACTTGGTGCCTCCATGCTTGAACGTCAGAACCAAGCTCCATCCGGAAGAGCCTCTGAAGTGTTCTCGGGCTGATGCCTGACGCGCGGCACACACTATGGAGCGATGGAGCATCGGCCATCTCCTCGCAGATAATTGAGGCCGCTTGCAATGCCCGCGGCTCCTTCGGCATGCGAATCTGAACAGGAACAGGCGTCGCGCGAGCGACGTGGACAACGAGCAGGTCTCGAAGAGCGCAATGCTCCGCGTTTCGCAAACGCAAGCGCCCGACTTGTACGGCTTCCAGAATCAATTCTCGAAGAAGTGGCGAGACGGAAAGCACTTCACACCCAGGGTTGGATCGCTGTACTAGGCCCGGTCGAACGTAGAGCGTGCGCATGGAAGCTGCGGCCACAATACGAATACGGTGACGTAAAAGCGCAGGAACCCAAATTGCGAAACTCGGTGGGATAAGCCAGACGGACTGGCTTGAATGGATCTCCATGACTCCGCGGCTTGCAAAGATGAGCTGATCCGACCCATGAGCATGCTCTGAGATGAAGGACCCGGCAGAGTAGTCATACGCCAGTGTCGAGACGGAGGTACCCGGACGAGGATCCAGATTGCGGCGTACAGCGGGCTGACGCATAAGCGATATCTTATGTCGTTCTAGCCCTCTTGCGCCTAGCGCCCGGCCAGCCCAAGATCGTTTCATGAGTCAGGCAGGTCCTCTCGCCGCACACCATCTCATTGCTTTTGCCACCATCGTTGATGTTGAACGCGCCAAGCGCTTCTACCGAGACACGCTGGGGCTCACACTTCTCAACGAAGAACCGCCTTTCGCGCTGGTTTTCGATGCCAACGGCGTCATGGTGCGATTGGGCATGGCAAAGAAATTGCTAGAAGCTCATGGAACTGTGCTCGGTTGGCAAGTCCCCGAGATTGCTCAGGTCATGGAAGACCTTAGTGGCGTGGGTGTGCACTTTGAGCGGTTCGAGGGGCTTGCTCAGGATGAGCATGGCATCTGGACGTCTCCGACAGGCGCAAGGGTGGCTTGGTTCCGTGACCCGGACGGAAATGTTCTGAGCATCTCTGAGCACCCTGCGTTCGAGATTCCTGCTGCTCGCGATAGGTTCGGTCGTTAGTACCGAGAAGTCGCATTGTCGGAAGCAATGGTATTCAGGTCCACAAACGAAGGTTTGTGACAGCATATGTGGTCAACTTCCCACAACCGCGTTTATCAATACCTTCAACTTTGTCTGCCTGAACGCGACTCAATCCATGACACTGAACGCAAGATAGGGCCGCGAGATGGATGCAATTCGGTCTCGCCCGTCTTCTACCAGCGTCACGCGTCCTTCTCGGTCGCTTTCAGGTCGCCCTACTGCCTGGAACGTGACGTCAACCTTGAAATAAGGACAGTCCTGACTAACGTAGGTCCTCTGCAGACCCGTCGACAGTCCACCCTCCGTTGTGAAAATCCTTAAGAGATCGGCTCTTGTCATGCCCGGCGTTATGCGACTCATTTTGAGCAGCACTCGCTGTACCCACTGTGTGTTCGTCATCTCTGAGTTGTTCGGAGCACGACCCGGGACATGCGTCCATGCGGTTAACGCAGCCATCCCAGCTAGCGAGCCGAGAGCTTGGCGACGGTTCATAGAGCCGACCTCCTGAATTTTGTTCAGCATAGTCAACGCGACTGCGATTGGCAGGTCTAATTGCAACGGATACCCACAAGTCGCATTGTCGGAAGTAACGGACTCAGCATTACAAACGAACGTCTTTGGTTCGCTCCTGCAGCGCACCCGACGATGCGGCCTTTGTGGTTCAGAATGGATCCAAACACACATACCAAAATCAAAGATGCACAATTGGCGATTATGGTGATTTCCAGCCGTCCCTGCCTGTAGTGAAAGGGATACCCTACAGGACGTAACGCACTCTTTCTCGGGACAATCGCCGATCGGGCAGATTCGGCTGATATTTCGCAAACGGTACGTTGTGAAAAGCACGCCTTTTTGCATCAGTGCTACTTAGCGGTTGGACGGAGATATCTTTCTAACCATGCGACGGCACGGGTCAGTTCATCCCGCTGGTGTTCGCGCTTAACGAAGCCATGTCCTTCATCAGGGTAGAAGACAGCCTCTACGGTGTGACCCTCGTCTTTGAGGAGTTTGACGACCTGCTCGGCTTCTTCTTTTGGAACGCGGATGTCATTGACACCCTGCAAGACGAGCAGCGGCGCTTTCTCGTTCTTGATGTACTTCAGAGGCGAGCTTGCTTCATAAATGGCCCGCTCCACGACCGGATCTCCCAGCAAGCTTTTCTCGTGCTCCTGCAGTACAGGGTCTTCGTGCTCCAGCAAGGTTAGCCAGTTCAGGATCCCGAACTCATCCACAGCCGCGGAGAACGTGTCAGGGTACTTGCCGATCGCCATCAGCGTGAGAAAGCCACCATACGACCCACTCCACATGCCGACTCGAGCGGGATCGACAAAGCCGGTTGCTTTGAGAAAGTCAATGCCAGCCATGAGGTCCTTCAGGTCAGCTCCACCTAAATCTTTGACGTTTGCTTGTTGAAAGTCCATGCCGTACCCTGTGGAGCCGCGGTAGTTGGGAGAGAGGACGACGAAGCCGCGTGATGCGAGAAGCTCATTGCGGCCGTTGAACGCGTCCGTTGTCTGGCTGGCGGGACCTCCATGCGGTGCCATGACGGCAGGCGCTGTACCATCCCGCTTGAGGTCGTTTGGTATCCAGACGAATGCAGAGATGAGCTTCCCATCAAAGCTTTTGTAAGTGATGAGTTGCGATTGCGGGAGGTTAGCAGCCTGGATTGCGGCGTTGGCATTGTGAGTGATTTGCTGCAGGGTGCCGCTTGATAGTAGCCGGTACAACTCGGGAGGTCGGCTCGAATCCTCATGCATGAAGAGAAGGGAGCCATCCGGTAGAAAGGGCGTGTTCCCGGAGATCGGAACGTTGATGCCTGCGGGCACATTCCGATCCGATTCCTTCATCGTTCCGAGTTGAACAAAATGATTCGACACGCGTCCGTCTGCGTTCAGGATGTAAATCGCGTCCCTTCCATCTGGACTGAAAGCGACCGCAGAAGCTGACCATTGCGTATCGGTAAGCCACGTGATGCTCTTCAATCTGAGGTCTAGGACAGCGACATTGTCATATCCTGCCTTCGCGTTGGAAGTGATGAGGAGCTTGCGACCGTCCGGCGACACATCTGCGATGCTCAGCTCCTGCTTGCCCGCATGATTCAGCAGCATCTCGGCTTTGCCGGTTGCAGCGTCGATGCGGTAGAGGTCGCTATCGTTCAATCCAACCGAACGCGCGGCATAGAGGTACTTGCCGTCCGGACTCCAGGCTCCCATATGCCAACTCGCTTTCGAGTTGTTCTCGTGAGTCAGCTGATGGATCGTTCCCTCGGGCCACTGCATGACGGCAAGGTTGGTCTGTGCTTCCGTTTTCTTTTTGGTGCCGATGGCCAGCATGCTTCCATTTGGAGAAAACGCCTGGTTGGTCTCACTCACCTCGTCAGTGTGGGTCAGGTTAGGCGCGTCGGCACCAGAAGAAGATACCGTCCAGATGTCGAAGTACTCATCGCCGCCTCGATCTTGGCTGTATACGACACTCTGCCCATCCGCCGTGAACAACGCTCCACCCTGGCGATCGTTATTCTTCACAATCTGCTGTGCGCCCGTTCCGTCCGTATTCATGATCCAAAGGTTCGGGCGTCCAGAAGCGTTGCTGGTATAGACCAGCTTCTGCCCGTCTCTTAAATGAGCGACGCTGTTTATGCGTACCGTGGTGAGGAGCGCTTCCACCGGCAAGGGGCTCTGAGCTGGGCCAGATGTCGATACGACGGACTTAGGATCCGTGACCCTACGTGTCGTCGGCCCGTCCCCAGCATGTGCAGCGGGGCACGAAAGGATTACAGAAGCGAAGACGGCTAGTCCGAAGCAAGGTACCTCCACAAGCATAGAGCCTCCTTAATCGTGAGAGAAGTTTAAAGGAATGTCAGAGCGGCCCCGCTTAAAACTGTTCTCGCAAACGAAGGTCTGTGATGAGGGTCACATTCATCACTGGGCCGATCTAATGACCTACTCAGGTTGGAGAGGTATAGGACCGCGTGCCAGCACTGTTGACGTTTCGATCTGCCTGGTAGGTACGTTCCAGTACCTCTGCAGAAGCTTGCCCTTGAGGTTTGCTGGAACCGGTTTATATCCGTTCTTCTTGTAGAAGTGAACAGCCCAGCTCGCGTCCGTCCAGGTTCCGATCAGGATAGTCCGATTCGTAAGGCTTTCGAGATGAGAGAGTAGCAGCCCTCCAACGCCATTACGACGCTCGCTCGTTCGGACATAGGCGTGACGAATGAGGGTGACATCTTGGACATTCTGAATGCCCATCACGCCCTGAAGCACGCCTTCATTCTCAGCAGCCCAGAACGTGACGCCTGCATCGATTTCTGCGCGGAGCTGATCTTGAGTCATATAGGGCTCATGCCAGCGGTCTGCCGGAATCACACCTTTATAAGCCTCCGCACCATCGTTGATGATGGCCCAGATTGCTTCGAAGTCTTTCGGCTCGCATAGTCGGACTATGGCTTCTCCCCCTGGTCGGATCTAATCAGATCCTCGCATGCTCGAACAGCATCAAAAACGAATGTTTTTGGTAGTCTCGCAGATCACCGAGTTCGATTGATCTGCGCCTAGAAAGACTACTCCGACCTCTTTTCAGA
>CAXUHM010000091.1:0-7108 GCA_964250935.1 uncultured Terriglobus sp. | reverse complement strand
GAAGCGGTGGTCGGCATCAACGGCATTGGCATTTACGCGGCCAAGCCACTGAACCGGCATGTGGCGCTGCAGCTGGGCGGCAACTTTATTTCGTACAGCGGCAGCTTTGTGGACCAGGGCGCAACGGTGTACGGATCCCTGCGTTTTGCCTATGGCAGGGCCGGGGTGGACTATTTTCCCAATGGCGGGAATGGCCGGTTCCACATCAGTCCGCTGCTGGTGTTTGCCAACAACACACGGGTGCATGCGACGGTGCTGCTGGACCCGTCGCAGCCACTGGACTTTAACGGCGACACCTACAGCAGCAGCCCAACCGACCCGCTGCGTGGCGCGGGGCAGGTGGACTTTCGCAAGACCGCACCGGGACTGGCGATTGGCTACGGCAACCTGACGCAAGGGCGTGGGCACTGGGCGTTTCCGGTGGAGCTCGGCTTTTATTACGTCGGTCAACCAAGACTGACGGTGAATTTCCAGGGAACGGCGTGCGACGTTACGCACCCGGCGTACGGATGTGGAGACATCCTGCAGGATCCTGAATTCCAGAAAGACCTGGCGGCGTTTACTGCACGGAACAACCACAACCTGAGTTATGCGCAGTTCATCCCGATTCTGAACTTCGGCGTTGGATACCGGTTCTGAAAGGGTCGTTCGCGGCGATTGCTATGATCTCCCAAAATGTTTTCTTTGCGTCGCTACACGCTGCTGCGCATGCTTCTTTCTTTCCTGTTGATCCCAACGTCTACAGGCGGGCAGACGGCGTTTCGAGAAGACGGGCCGGTGACCGAGGCGGACCTGCTGCGCGTGTTGAGCGCGCAGCCGTTGTTTCTGTGTGGCCGATGGAAGGATGACACCCTCCATTTTGCGGCAGATGCCGAGAGCCTGCGAACCTGGTACGAGCAAGTTTTGCGCTGGCCGGCGTTGGTGTGGATGAGATAAGACGGAGGGAAAGGTTGTTGAGATCAAGGGCCACCGGCGCGGCGTTGAGTTCGTCCACGATGCGCCCGTTATTCTCGACCTGAAGGATAAAGTGAGCATCAAGATCGATCTACCCGTTTCCGGAGATTTTCGCCCGGCAATCATGATGATCTTCGGTTCCAGGCTGGAGGATGTCATGGTCGATCTGCCGGAATGGTGGAAGCCCTTCGGGATGAAGTTCAACGGCACGCACCCGGAACTGGAAGACGCCGTTCTTCAGAGTGCGAAGCGGTCCGGCAAAGCAATGGCTTCAAAGGAAAATGTCAGCGCTCCCAAGCTCACGTACCAGGTGGATCCGCAGTTCACCCCCGCAGCTCGACAGCAGGGATTTAGCGGAACAAGTCTCATCGGCATGGTGATCGACGAGAACGGCATCCCGGTCCATGTGCATGTGGTGGAGCCGCTCGGCCTGGGTCTGGATGAGGCCGCAGTCGCAGCGGTACGGGAATACCGGATGTGCTGCGGAAAGATGGTCGGGGAGAGAGGATTCGAACCTCCGACCCCCTGGTCCCGAACCAGGTGCTCTACCAGGCTGAGCCACTCCCCGACGTCTTGATGCAGCAGTAGTTGGTGGCGGGATCGCACCCGGACGGCGCAACGACCAACGAAGGTAAGTGTAGCAGAGATGGCCGGGCGGACCGGGATGCGGGAGGCTGCTGCCGGCCTGTCGCGATGGGTGGCGCGGTCGGGGTTACCGGGGACGAACGCGCGGCGTCCGTGGCTGGTGAGAGGCCAAGAGGCTGCCGGTTGCCGGGGACAAATTGCGTGGGGACGGCTGGCTGAGGGCTGAAATTCACGGGTGTGCGGACAGTGGTTCGCGGGGTATGCAGCCCTGAGAGTGGAACGCCGCGGGCATAACTGGCGTGACCGCTCTAGCGGTGGGCTGCGCCGACGGCGGTGGCTTACTGGACGGTGAGCGTGACGGGCATCGCCTGCACGGTGGAGCCACTGCTGGCGACCAGGTGGATAGTGTAGGTGCCGGGCGTTGCGGCGGCGACGGCGGTCTGTGTGGCCGCGCCGGAGAGGGATGTGGAGCCGCAGCCGGCGAGTGTGCTGCCCAGGAGGGCGGCCATTCCGCCGAGAACGAACAGGCGCAGGGCGGGGTAGGGACGGCATCGCTCCCCGACGGGAGGCGGGCTGCAGGAGGCGCGCCGGCGGCGGTGGGACGCTTCCGCGAGCAGGAGAATGGGCAGGCCAAAGAGGAGCGCAAGGTGGACGCTGCCTGCCGGTGCCGGCGGCCGGGCAAGCAGGCTGTGCTGCGCAGCTGCGGTGAACTGGACGGACACCGTTTGCGGCAAGCCGGTTCCTGTGAAAGAGACCGCAGAGGGAGCGAAGCCGCAAGCGACGTTTGCGGGCAGGTCTGCGCAGGCGAGGAGGACGGTGCCGGTGAAGCCGGCAGAGGGTGTGACCTGGAGCGCGAGCGCTGCAGAACCGCCGGTGGGCAGGGTGACGGCTGGGTCCGCAGGGGTGCTGACGCTGAAGGACAGCGGTGCGGTGACGATCTGGCGAAGAGTGGCGCTGGAGGCGGCTGCATTGGTCGAACCCGCATAGGTGGCGAGCACGGCATGTGCGCCTGCAGGAAGGGCGAACGTCAGAGTAGCGACACCCTGCTGCATCGGCGCGGTACCGAGCGGGACGCCATCACTCTGAAAGGTGATGTCACCCGCAAAGGGGGCGGCGACGCCGGCCTGCAGGGTGGCGGTGAAGGTGACGGGGGTGCCCACGGCCGCGGGATTAGCGGAAGCGGTGAGCGTGAGCGCGGTGACTGCGGGCTGGATGACGAGGGTTGCCGCAGCGGCTGCCGTGGCGAAGTTTGCCGGCGCGGACGGCAGAAACTGAACGCAGAGGGCGTGGGTGCCGGCGTCGAGCACGGTGCCTGCGGCAGGGGTGTAGGTGAAGGTGCCGGGGACGGGCTGGCCGTTAACCGTAGCGCTGGCGTTGAGTTGCTGTGCACCAAGAACGGTGCCGTACGCGATGGATGCGGGAGCCGGCCAGGCAAGCACGGGTGTTGCCGGGCTGACGACAACCGTGGCCTGCGCACGGCCTGCGCCGTAGCCGCCGGCCGGTGCCTGGGTGGCCTGCAGAACGACGATGCCGGCGCCGGTAAGGATTACGGTATTGCCGGTGATCGTTGCCGGGCCGGAAAGGACAGCATAGGTGTAGCTGCCGGAGGAGGCAGAGCTGGCGAACAGGAGAAACGGCGCGTCACTGAAGCTGTGCGGCGGCACAGCAAAGGTGATGGCTGCAGCAGCGGGTGCAATGCGAAGCGTCGCGGTAGCGGTACCGGTGTAGCTCCCATCGTGCACGGCGGCGACGACGGTGTAGGTGCCAGCGGCAGAGGGAGGGGTGGGCTGGCCGTTGTAGGTGAGGGTGACGTTGAGATTCGCGGGTGTCGTGACGACGGTGGCGGCGTGCGGCGTGCCGTCGTCGATGGCGTCAAGCCCTGAAAGCGTGAGCAGCGCAACGGCGGGAGTTACGGTGAGGCTACCGTTACCCGTGGCGGTCAGACTGGCGGCGGCGGCGGGCTGGGCTGTAAAGGTCGCCGTAAGAACGTGCGGGCCGACGGCGAGAGCACCTGTCGGCAGCGATGCGGTGCAGGTGGTTGCCGTTGCGGTGACGCCGCAGGCGGCGGGAACGGGAGCAGCGCCGTCAGTTAAAAAGCTCAACGTTCCCGGCTGGGGAACGGATACGGTGGCAACCGCCTGCGTCGATGCCGTGCCGTACGCGATCACGATGGGCGCGACGGTGACGGACACGGTTTGGACGGTGACCGGGAGCGGGTCGGAGGTGGCGGGCCCATAGTTGGTATCGCCGGGATAGGTGGCGGTGAGGAGGTGTGTTCCCGCCGCGAAGAGCACGGTGGTGGCACAGGCGGCGCCGCCGTTGTCGAGGGCGACCGCGCAGAGGAGGGCGCCGGTCGTGGTGTCGGTAAAGCGGACGGTGCCGGTGGCGGGCGTAGCTGCCGGTGGCGTGACGATCCCGAGCTGCAGCACTGCGCCGGCTCCCGCGGCAACCGGTGTAGCGACCGAGAGTTGCAGGGAGGGGATGGCGCGCGTCACGGTAAAGGTTGAGCTGCCGGACGAGGGGAGAAAGCTGGTGTCGCCGGCGTACGCCGAGGTGAGGCGATAGCTGCCCGGAGGCAAGGTCTGGAGGTTGGCGGGAGCACCGGGGAAGTTGGGACCGGAGCGCAGGACGGCGCTGGACGTGCCGTCGAGGACGGTGGTGAGGACCGGCAGCGTCGGCGAACCCTGCGGTGAATTCTGAAGAGTGAACGTGATGTCCCCGGTGGGGGTACCCGTACCGGAGCGACCGATGACGGTGGCCGCAGCCCCAATCTGGCCGGCGCCGTAGGAGAATGTTGCCGCAGGGACAATGCCGCCGGTGGCGTCGAGTCGCTGTGGCGTCAGCGTCAGGGTGCTGGCCTCTGGTGCGATGCTGACCGCAATGGGAGCGGAATCGACGGCGGAAAAGGTGGCATCGCCGCTGTAGTGCGCGTGCACGGTGAAGTCCCCGGCGGGCAGGGCGGCGAGGTTGCCCGTGACGGACCCGTTGGCGAGGGTTACCTGTTGCAGTGGGCCGGCGCGGTTGGACGCGAGCAGCGTGACGGTGCCGGTGGGCGTGCCAGGAGCATCGCCGCTGCCGGGCGCAACTGTGACGGTAAAGGTCTGCACCGTGCCGTGGGCGATGCCGGTCGCCGGAGCCAGGGAGAATGTGGACGTACTGGACCGGAAGCTGCCGCTGGCCCAGTCGTTGGCCAGGTTGGCGATGTTGATGGAGCCAAGCCCGGTCGCTTCATCGAAGCCGCCGATTGCGGGAAAGCCCAGGCCGAGCGTTCCGGTGGGAGCCGTTGGGACCACATTGCTGCCGGTGACAATGTCCTGAAAGTCGCAGGCAGCGTCGGGGAGCGCGACGGTGGGGGATGCGGCGGTCCCCGTCGTTGCCTGGCAATGGAGACCGGCAGCGGTCTGGCGGGCAGAAAGGGCGTAGTACACGACGTTTGCATTGCCCTGGCGGCCACCGTTCCTGGCGTCGATGAGCGCCTGGGCGCTGGCCATGACCGGCGCAGCGATGGAGGTGCCGCCGACAACGCCCACGTGGAGCAGTGGGCCGGAGCCGGTACACATGCCCGTGGCACAGAACAGAGAGCCGTCATGGCCAAAGGACGCGAGCATGGCGACATCGGGCACGAGGCGGTGCAGGCCGCCAAGGGTGGAGCCGGAGGCGCTGCCGAAAGGGTCGGAGCCCACCAGGATTTGTGAACCGGTCTGCCACGAGGGGCGCGGGGTGTCGATGCTGACACCGCCGCCACCCGCGACGATGCCAGTGTCGGTGACGGTGGTCGAAGCCGTGCCATTGAGGTCAGTGGAGGTGAGGCGGCCCTGGTTCCACGCGGCTTCCGGAATGTAGCCGAGCGCGCTGGTGTAGGGTGTCGTCGATGTCGCGCTCCAGTACTGGGCGGGTCCGTAGTCCACAAACATGGTGCCGCCGACGGCCACGTTGTAGGCTGACGAGCCGAGGGCGTTGACGCCAAAACCGCCATCGGCAAAGCCGTTGGTGGAGCGATCGCAACCGGCGGCACCGCTGTCGCCGGAGGAGACAAAGACCGTCTGGCCCTGCGCGGCGGCCTGCTGCCAAAGGCTGTTCCAGAACGCGGTGCCGGCGGAGGTTGCGTCGGACTCGCACTCGCCATAGCTCAGGGAGAGGATGTCGCCGATGTTGTTGTCGACGGCGTAGAGGCTGGCCGCGTCGATGCCGGAGCTGGTGAGCGAAGCGGCGGAGGTGATGAGCTGCACGGTGCTGCCCGTGGCGAGGGAGCCGGCCCATTCGGTATCGAGGTAGGCCTCGGTGCTGTCGTCGGCGAAACCGGGGTCGGTGCCGACGACGGTGACGGCAAGCGGGTTTGCGGGAAGACCGAACAGCGTGCGGAAAGCGGCGACCGTTGCGGGCGCGACGTTGCTGCGGCCAAGGACGGCGATGGTGACGCCGTGGCCGTCAACACCGGCACGGGTAAGCGGGACGGCGTTGTAGATGACGGCCGCATCGCCGGGAGCAACGTAATGGACGCCGAGTGCGGTTGTGCCGAAGCTGGGCCGGGCGGCATCGTCCTGAAGAGCGCCATTGGGTTGGCGGCGCAACTGGACGGGAGCGCCCTGCAGGGCGGAAGCACGCGGGTAAAGATCATCAAGGCGGGCAACACCGCGGACCACCGGCGCAAGTGCCGCGGGGATGGACAGGTCGGTGGTGTTGGCGACGTGGGCTTCCCCGCGGCGCACGACGTGGTGCAGCTCCGTGTGGAAGGCGTATTCCACCGCGCCACCCGGGCCGGAGAAGGTAAGGAAGCGCGCGCCACGGGAGACCTGCTGGACGGTGAGGCCGCTTGCCTGGAGCCAGGCGGTGATGGCGGCGAGGTCGGCCGGGGCGACGCCGTAGCCCTGCGCGAAGGTGTCTGGCGTGAGCCAGTGATGGAAGGCAGGGGAGGTGCGGTCCTGCTGCTGATCGAGCACAGTGGCAAGCGCAGCCTGCTGGGCTGCGGACGGTTGCAGAACAAGGACCATGCCGGTGAGCGGCGTGGACGCGGGCAGGCGGCCGCCGATGGTGGCGTGCGCGAGCGACGCTGGATGCGAGTGCGCGAGCACAGTCCGGGCAGCGTCGTCGACACGGGAAAGAACGCGCGCCGGCACCGGTGCGGTACGCGAGGGCTGCTGCGCTGCGGCCTGCTGGCCGAGAGCACCCGGCACGGCCGCGAGCAGCAGAGACAGGCAGAGCACAACGTGACAAAAGGCTGAGGGCGTGGGCAGGTTCGCCAAAGAGCGAACCCGAGCGGGAAAGGACGCGACAACCCGGGCGACAGCACGGCTGGGCAACGCGAGAGGGGAGGCGGGGCGTGCGATGAGGCACTCCTAGGACCGGGATCGGGCAGCACATCGATCTTCGGCAGGGCCTGTACCGCCATGAGGCATGTCGCGGAATGGGGCATTCCAGTTTGGGAATGCCGAGCACGGCTTCCTGCGGGAGCGGCGTCAGGTCGAAGGTAATGTCCAGGCCCAGTTTGCCGTGGAGTTCGTCCACGACATCCGGCGGCATGGGCGGCAGGCGCGCGACGACGACGGCCTGCAGGGCAATCGAGCCGAAC
>CAXUHM010000090.1:0-7291 GCA_964250935.1 uncultured Terriglobus sp. | reverse complement strand
CCCCCGTCCAAGTCCCTCACAAAGCCTCGCCCGGCTGCAAAGAGAACCGCGTGATCCTGACCGCCCTGACCGTCTTTCTGCTGGTCGTCCTCACACTCAGCGCCTACGCCGACCGCGTCTATGCCGAAAGCGGTAAATTCCTAGCCCGCCACTCGCAGGACAACGTCGACTCCTGGATGGAGCACATCGAGCCGCGCTTCGGCCTGTCGCGTGACTCCATCGCCCTCTCCGCCAGCATCCTCCGGCTTACCTCCATCGCCGCCCTCTCGCTTTTGCTCGGCCGCTACGGCACGCAGACGCCCGGTGCGCTCGCCCTGCTTTCCTCCCTGGTCGAGCTCATTCTCGTCCTTGTCTTCTTCGACACGCTCATTCCACAGCTGCTGTTTGCCCGCACCACGGGTGCCTGGGTGGCGCGCCTCCGCTGGGTCTACCAGGCCGTCATCTACTGCGTTCTGCCCATCACGCTTCTGCTCGGCCTCCTGCTCTCCATCGCCTCGCTCGCCGAGCACGACCCGGAGGCCGAAGAAGACTCGCCCGAAGAGGGCGTTGACGCCCTGCTCGAAGCCGGCGAAGAAGAAGGCATCCTCGAAGAAAGCGATCGCGCCCTTGTTCGCTCTGCCGTGGAGTTCGGCGACCTCGTCGTGCGCGAAATCATGACCCCCCGGCCGGAGCTGTTCGCCATCGCGGAAAATACCACCCTCGCCGAGTTCCTCGACCAGCTCCAGAAATCAAACTTCTCCCGCGTCCCCGTCTACAGCGGCTCGCTCGACAACATCACCGGCATTGCCTTCGCCCACGACCTTCTCCAGGTCCGCGACGACGAGGCCGGCTACCGTACCGTCCGCGACATCCAGCAGGCGGCCGTCTTTGTGCCCGAGCCAAAGCGCGTCAACGTCCTCCTGCGTGAAATGCAGTCGGCCAAGCAGCACATGCGCATCGTCATTGACGAGTACGGCGCCGTCGCCGGCGTCGTCACCATCGAGGACCTCATCGAGGCCATCGTCGGCAACATCGAAGACGAACATGAAACGCCGCAGGCCGCCGATGCCGTCGAGCGCGTCGACGACACCACCTGGATCGTCCCCGGCTCGCTCGACCTGGCCGACCTGCGCGACCTCCTCAATCAGCGCGATCCAGGCGAAATCCCCGCCGAAAGCACCGACGACGACGACCGCGAGCGTACCCTCCTCCGCCTTCCACCCCATCTCGAATCCAGCACCGTCGGCGGCCTCGTCTCCGAGCTCGCCGGTCACATCCCCCTGCCGGGAGAGGTCGTTGAAGACGGCAATCTCCGCCTGGAAGTGCTCCGCTCCACCACCCGCCTCGTCACCCGCGTCCGCATCCAGATCGTCGAAGACGCCGCCGTCTGAATCGTCAAGCGCAACACCCGCTGAGCGCACGACCGCCTGCGCGCGACACCGCGCACGTCGCTCCGGTGCGGCGGCTACACTGGTTCCATGCCCTTCCACTCCGGCTTCGTCTCCATCATCGGCCGGCCAAACGCCGGTAAATCCACCCTGCTCAACGCGCTCCTCGGCGAAAAAGTCGCCATCGTCACGCACAAGGCGCAAACCACGCGCAATCGCATCCTCGGCGTGCTTGAGGTGCCTGCCCGGCCAAAGTCCAAAACCCGTGAAGCGCAGCCCGCGGCACAGGTCGTCCTCGTCGACACCCCCGGTGTCCACAAACCCAGCAGCCAGCTCGACAAGCGCATGATGCAGGAGGTGCACGACGCCTTGGAGTCGCGCGATGTGATCCTCTTTCTCGTCGACGCCACCCACCGCCTTCACGACCCGGAAAAGCTCGCGCGCGAAAAAACCGACGCCAACGAAAAGCGCGCGCTGTCCGCCGCCGAAGACGCCTTCGCCCTCAGCCTGGTCAGAAAAGCCGAGGCACCGGTCATCCTTGTGCTCAACAAAATCGACCTCGTCCCCCGCGAAGACCTGCTCCCGCTCATCGCGCACTGGTCCGCCCAGCACACCTTCCGCCAGGTCGTGCTCATCAGCGCCAAAAAACACGACGGCCTTGAAGAGCTCACCCAAAGGGTGGTCGATCTTCTCCCCCCCGGCGAGCGGTACTTCCCCGCCGACCAGCTCACCGACCAGCCGGAGCGCTTCCTCGCCGCCGAGCTCATCCGCGAAAAAATCCTCACCTACACCGGTGAGGAAGTGCCCTACGCCTCGGCCGTCGTCGTGGAGCGGTGGGAAGAGCCCGGGCCTCCCCGCAAGCCCAAAAAAGGCGAAGAGGCAAAGCTCCCGGTCACCAAGATCGCCGCTGCCATCTTTGTCGAGCGCTCCGGCCAAAAAGCCATCCTCATCGGCAAAGGTGGTGCCATGCTCAAGCAGATCGGCTCGGCCGCGCGCCACGAGATTGAGGCCCTGCTCGGCACCCGCGTCTTTCTCGAGCTCTTCGTCAAGGTCAAGGAAGACTGGCGCAGTTCCAAGGGCTTTGTGGAAGATCTCGACTGGCGGCGTCAGATCGAAGCCATCGGCGACTTGCAGCAGCAGCCCGAACTCAAGCCGGTCAAGTCTGAGGATCCCGCCTAGGCTTCACGCACCGGCACACCCAGCGCCCGCATCTTGCGATACAGGTGGCTGCGTTCCAGCCCCAGCGCCTCCGCCGCGCGGCTCACATTGCCGCGGCAATCCTCCAGCTTTTTCAAGATGTAGTCGCGTTCGTAGGCCTCGCGCGCTTCCACCAGCGTGCCCGACCCATCCGTCTTTGCCGGCGCCTCCACCTTCGACTCGCGATACACCAGCACCGGCAGGTGCTTGCGCTCCATGCGCAGCACCTTCGGGTTCAGAATCAGCACGCGCTCAATCACGTTGCGCAGTTCGCGCACATTCCCCGGCCAACGGTACCCCTTCAACACCCCCAGCGCCTCCGCCGTCATCTCCACCCGCGGCCGCCCATATTCCCGGCCGAACTCCTGCAAAAACTCCGCCACCAGCAACGGGATGTCCTCGATCCGGTCCCGCAGCGGCGGCACAAAAAACGGGATCACATTCAAGCGGTAAAACAGGTCCTCGCGAAAGTTCCCCTTCACGATCTCATCTTCCAGGTCCTTGTTCGTCGCCGCAATCACACGCACGTCCACGTGCACCGGGTTGGCCGCGCCCACCGGCCAGAACCTCTGCTCATCCAGCGCACGCAGCACCTTGGCCTGCGTCTTCAGGCTCATGTCGCCGACTTCGTCCAGAAACAGCGTGCCGCTGTCCGCCCGCTCAAACGTCCCGCGCTTCTCCGCCGGGCCGTTCCCCATCGCACCATGGCGGTGGCCAAACAACTCGCTCTCAATGTAGTCCTCAGGAATCGCCGCGCAGTTCAGCTCCACAAACACGCGGTCGCTGCGCAGGCTCTGCGCGTGCATCGTGCGCGCCACCCGCTCCTTGCCCGTCCCCGATTCGCCATAGATCAGCACCCGCCCGTTCGTCGGTGCCATCAGCTTCACCTGCTGCCGCAGCGCCTTCAGCGGTACGCTCTCCCCGGTCACGTAGGCCTTTTGCGCCAGTTGCTGCTGCAGCTCGGCATTCTCGTAGCGCAGTCGCCGGCTCTCCACCGCATTCCTCAGCATCAGCAGCGTTCGCTCCAGCGACAGCGGCTTTTCCAAAAAGTCGTATGCCCCCAGCTTGGTCGCACGCACCGCAGACTCGATCGTCCCGTGGCCCGAGATCATAATCACCTCTGGCGGCCGCTGCAGCCCCAGGTCGCGCACCCGCTGCAGCACGTCCAGTCCGTCGCCGTCCGGCAGCCAGATGTCCAGCAGCACCGCGTCATATTCGGCGTCGCGAATCAGCTCCAGCGCCTCCATCGCGAAGCCGCTCGTTGTCACCAGGTACTCTTCATCCTGCAGAATGCTCTCGAGCGAGCTGCGAATATCCGCCTCGTCATCGACAATCAGCACGTGCTTCACTGCAGCACCTCATCTCTCGCGCGCTCGCCGCCGTGCGCCACAAACTCCAGCACATCCTGTCCCTGCGCCATCGGCAGCTCCATCACAAAGCGCGCTCCAGAGGGCGCATGCTTTTCCGCGCGAATCGTTCCCTGGTGCTCGGCAATGATCTTCGACACAATCGTCAGCCCCAGCCCGGTACCGCGCTGCTTGGTCGAAAAATACGGCACAAACAGGCGTTCCCGCATCTCGTCCGTCACCCCCGGCCCGCTATCGGCAACCGCCAGCTCCACCATGCCTTCGGTGTTCTCCGACAGCGCGGTGGCAATCGTAATCTCGCGCAGCAGGCTGCCCGTCATCGCCTCCGCCGCGTTGTCGATCAGGTTTGAGATCGCCCGCTTCATCGCCTCCGGGTCCGCCATCACTAGCGGCAGGCCCGCCGTAAACGCACGCACCACGCGCACCTGCTGCAGCCGCCCCGCAAACAGCGCCAGCGTGTTGTCCACAATCGTGTTCAGGTCCGCGGGCCGCGGCTTTGCACTCGGAAACTCCGCAAGCGACGAAAACTGGTCCACCAGCGAACGCATGTTCTTCACCGACGCGCTGATCACCTCGCTCGACCGGTGGATCGTGTGGACCGACGCGGACTCCACGCCCTTCGCCGCAAGCACGTCACCCAGCCGCCCAATGTGCCGGCGAATCTGCTCGGCCGAAAGTGAAATCGGCGTCAGCGGGTTCTTGATCTCGTGCGCCACCCGACGCGCTACCTCCTTCCACGCGCTTTGCTTTTGCGCGCGCAGCAGTTCGGTCGCATTCTCCAGCACCACCACGTAGCCCACGGGAACCGGCGCACCCATCGCCCCGGCTGCCTCCAGCAGCGCCACCGTCGCCGCAATGTGCAGGGGGCCGCTCGGCGAGTGCATCTCCAGCTCTCCAGAGGCGGAGCTCATCCGGTGGCTTCGGCGCAACAGGCGGTCCAGCTGTTCCATGGCTTCCGCCGGCACAATCCCATCAAAGATCTCGCCCACAAACGCCCGCTGTCCGCCCGGGTCCAGCATCTCGCTAAAGGCACGGTTCGCCACGCGCACGCGGCGCTCCGCATCCAGCATCACCACGCCGTTTGGAATCGTCTGCAGCATCGTCTCCAACTCGCGGCGGCGCAGCTCCACCGCAAGGTTCGCCTCCATCACCTGCACGGTCGACTGCTGCACCAGGCTGCGGCTCTGCTCCAGCTCGGCGGCCATGCTGTTGAACACCGCCACCAGCTCTCCCAGCTCCTCGGTCGCGGCATCGTCCACCCGCCGGTCGTAGTTACCCTGCGCCACGGCGTTCATCGCATCCGCCAGCGCCTCCACCGGCCGTGTCACCTGCTTGGACAGGTGCAGCGCCAGCCAGCTCGCGCAAAACAGCGCCAGGCTCGTCATCATCAGCATCAGCAGCATGTACGTTGCGCGTATCTGCCGCCGCAGCCGGAACAGCGTCCAGTACTGCTCGCCATCCCGGTGCAGCCGTTCCAGGTTCGCCGTCAGCCCACCCGGCAGCGGTAGCGCCACCACCACAAACACGCTCTGCCGCACCCACGCCGAACCCACCACGTAGTCGGCGCCGGCAATGTGCAGCACGGGCTCTTCCTCGCTGCGGCCGGACTGCAGCACCGTCGCGTCCAGCGGTCCACGGCTGACCCGGGCAGGCTTGCGGTCGGCGGCCATGCCGTCGACACTGCTCGGCTGCGGCTCCCACGGATGAATGTCGGCAGGCGCATCGCTTGCCGCCGGCGCATGGAAGCGCACCACCGCGCGTTCCTCCTCAAACAGCAGCACAAACCCGCCCTGCAGCGTCGCCTCGTGGCTCCGCAGGTCGGTCTCCACCTTGCCCGATTCCTGCTGCAGGTTGACCCGCCGCCCGGTCAGCTCCGACGCAATGCTCGCCGCCTCTGCCCGCGCATTCGCGGCAATGTAGCGCGAAAGGTCCAGCGCAATCCGCGACGAGTCGTCCCGCAACTCCGCCGCCGGCTGCGAAAACCAGCGCTCGACCGCCCGGTTCATCAACAGGTAGCTGAAGCCGAACATGCACGTAATCGGTAACAGGCTCAGCAGCACGGCGCCCAGGAGCATCCGCGTGCGCAGCCGCGCGCCCAGCACACGTCCGCGCTGGTCCGCATACAGCTTCAGCGCGTTGCGCACCAGGAGCAGCAGCGCGGTCAGAAACAGCAGAAACGCGAACACCGACAGCGTCGTAAACAGCACGATCTCGCCCGCCGTCGACGGGTTCAGGAACGACAGCCGAAACGCGTTCTGCGCCGCAAGCAGCAGGAAAAGCACCAGCAGCACAACCCCAAGCGCAATCACCCAGATCTTGCGTTGCCGCGCATTTCCCATCGCTGCTCCTACCTCATTGCCTGCGTCATCCCTGCCCACGCCACTCTATCGCAGTCCCTGTCCCTCACGACAACAGATCCGCCACCGGCTTCCAAGCGCGGCCCTGTGACTCGGCGACCGCACCGTACGTCAGCGTTCCGCGGTACGTGTTCACCCCGTTCGCAATCCCCGCGTCCGTCCTGATCGCCCGGTCCCCGCCGTTGTTCGCAAGCTTCAGCACATACGGAAACGTTGCATTCGTCAGCGCCAGCGTCGACGTGTTCGGCACCGCAGCCGGCATGTTCGTCACGCAGTAGTGCACCACGCCATCCACCACGTACGACGGATCGCTGTGCGTGGTCGGCTTTGCCGTTTCAATGCATCCGCCCTGGTCGATCGCCACATCCACAATCACCGCGCCGCGCTTCATCTTCGACACCATCTGCGCCGTAACCAGCTTTGGTGCGGAGTGGCCCGGAATCAGCACACCGCCGATCAGGAGATCGGCTTCCGACGCCGCCTTCGCGATGTTGTAGCTGTTCGATGCCAGCGTCTGCACCCGCCCGCTAAAAATGTCGTCGATCTCGCGCAGCCGGTTCAGGTTCAGGTCGATCATGGTCACGCGCGCGCCCAGGCCAAGCGCCATCTTCGCCGCGTTCGTGCCCACAATGCCGCCGCCCAGAATCACCACGTTTCCCGGCAGCACGCCCGGTACACCGCCCAGCAGAACGCCACGTCCGCCGTGCTCTTTCTGCAGGTAGGCCGCGCCCGTCTGCACGCTCAGCCGGCCCGCCACTTCGCTCATCGGTGTCAGCAGCGGCAGCGTCCCCGCGCGGTCCGTCACGGTCTCATACGCAATGCCGATCACCTTGTTGCTCAGCAGCGCATCCGTCAGCTCGGTCACCGGCGCCAGGTGCAGGTAGGTAAACAGCACAAGCCCGTCCCGAAAGTGCGCATACTCCTTCCCCGTCGGCTCCTTGACCTTCACCACCATGTCCGCCAACCGCCACACATCGCCGCCATACCCCACGATCTCCGCACC
>CAXUHM010000089.1:0-7324 GCA_964250935.1 uncultured Terriglobus sp. | reverse complement strand
GCCCCGCATCTGGCCCCAGCCCCAGCCGCCGAGCGCAAGCTCTGGTCCGTCGCAGAGCTCGTTGGCGTCCTGCGCGGACGGCTGGAGCGGGAGTACAGCGACGTCTGGGTAGAAGGGGAAATCTCCAACGCAAAGCTCGCCAGCTCCGGCGCGTTTTATTTCACCCTCAAGGACGGCGAAGCACAGCTGCCGGCAGTGCTGTTCCGCCGACAGGCCGGCCTGCTCCGGTGGAAGCCCACCGACGGCATGGCCGTGCTCGCACGCGGTCGCATCTCGGTCTTTGAAACACGCGGCCAGCTGCAACTCATTGCAGAAAGCCTTGAACCACGCGGCGCCGGCGCGCTGCAATTGCAGTTTGAACAGCTCAAATCGAAGCTGCGCGAGGAAGGCCTGTTCGCTGCCGAACGCAAGCGGCCCCTGCCCGCATACCCCGGCACCATTGGCGTCGTCACCTCCACCCAGGGCGCCGTCATTCGCGACATCGTCACGGTATGCCGGCGACGCCACGGCTGCATGAACATCCTCGTCTACCCCGCCGCGGTGCAGGGCACCAGTGCCGCCGCGGAAATCCTCGCCGGCGTGCGCTTCTTTAACGCATCCGCCACCCACCGGGTCGATGTCATCGTCGTCGCCCGCGGCGGTGGCTCGACGGAAGATCTGTGGGCGTTCAATGACGAGGCACTTGCGCGCGGCATCGTCGCCTCGCACATCCCCGTCGTCTCCGCCGTCGGCCACGAGACGGATTTCACCATCGCCGACTTCGTCGCGGACCTGCGCGCGCCAACGCCCTCGGCGGCTGCGGAACTCATCACCGAGGCCCAGCATCGCGCCCAGGAGCGCGTCGACACCCTGCGCGCCCGGCTGCTGCGTGGCGTGCGATGGCAGTCCATGTCGGCGCGGCAACGGTTCTCCCGCATCTCGGCAACGGGTGCTCTTCGCCGCGTTCCTGAAGCGCTGGAGCGCCGCATGCAGCGGTTGGACACGCTCGAGCTTCGGTTAAGGCGTGCCATGGAAACCATACATCTGGCCCACGCAAACCGCCTGCGTCATCTGCACGATCGCGTACGACGGCAGGATGCGGGTCTGCGGGTCGCGGCCAGCCGGGCATCGCTGGCAGCTGCCGACGCGCGGCTCCGGCGCCTGGCCGGCAGCCTTGTCGCGCGGTCACACAGCCGCCTTGGCCGCGCCACCCTCCACCTGCAGGCGCTCTCTCCCGTGGCTGTGCTGGAGCGCGGTTACGCCCTGGCCTTCCATGAGGACGGCCGGCTCCTGCGCTCGGTCACGCAGGCTGCCCCCAACACCCCTATGACGGTGCGTCTCGCCGACGGTACGGTGTTCTCCCGCATCGTCGGCACGGAACCGGCCCTCGTGCCCGTCCAGCAAACGGCCCCGCGGCCAGGGAAGGAAGAAGTATGAGGAAGTTGTTTGGCACCGACGGCATCCGAGGTGTCGCGGGCGTCGCTCCCCTTGACCGTCAAACCGTGTTCGCGGTGGGCGTTGCGCTGGCGCACCATGTCGGCCATCCCGCACGCGTCATCCTGGGCATGGACACGCGCGAGTCCTCGGAGGAGATCGCCGCAACACTGGTCGCCGGTCTGCGCGCCGGCGGCGCGTCGGTGGAAAGTGCGGGTGTCATCACCACGCCAGCCATCGCCTTCCTCACCGTGGCCCATCGTTTCAGCGCGGGTGTTGTGCTCTCCGCCTCGCACAATCCATGGCAGGACAACGGGATCAAGATCTTCGGCCCAGACGGGTTCAAGCTCGCCGACGCAACCGAGCTCGCCATCGAAGACGAAATCTTCCGCCAGCTTGAGCGATCCCATCAGGACGTCCCCGTCGAGCCAGTGCCTCCCGTTGAAGAGAGCGACCGCGCGGAATATGTACGCGCTCTGCTGGCCGCCGTCGACGGGCTTTCTCTCGACGGCCGCAGTTTGGTGCTCGACTGCGCCAACGGTGCCGCCAGCGCCGTCGCACCCCAGCTTTTCGCCGGCCTGCAGGGTGAAGTTCGCGTCCACAACGCCTCGCCCAACGGCCGCAACATCAACGAGCACTGCGGTGCGCTGCACCCCAACGTCGTTGCGCGCATGGTCGTCGAAGAGAAAGCCGACCTCGGCATCACCTTCGACGGCGACGCCGATCGTGTCATGTTTGCCGACGAGCACGGCTGCGTGGTCAACGGCGATGGCGTTCTCCTGCTCGCCGCACGCGACCTGAAGGCGCGTGGTTTGCTCAGGGACAATGTCGTCGTGGCGACCACCATGTCGAACATGGGCCTGGAAGCCGCCCTCAAACGCAGCGGCATTCGCATGCTCCGCGCGCCGGTGGGTGACAAGTATGTGCTGCAGCAAATGCAGGACACGGGAGCCTCGCTTGGTGGCGAGCAGAGTGGCCACATTTTGTTTGCCGGCAAAAGCACCACGGGCGATGGCCTGCTGACCGCGCTCCTGGTGCTGGACGTCATGCATCGCGCGGGCAAATCGCTTGCGGAACTGGTGGCCGATCTCAAAACTTTTCCGCAGGTCATTGTGAACGTGCCGGTGCGGGAACGAAAGCCGCTCGACAGCATCCCCTCCGTCGCCGCGGCAATCGCGACCGCGGAGGCGCACCTCGCAGAAACGGGCCGCGTCGTTGTTCGCTACTCCGGCACTGAAACCCTGGCCCGCGTCATGATCGAGGCCGAGGACGACACCGCCATGCGGCGGCATGCGGACGCCATCGCCGCAGCCATTCGCACCGAGCTTGGCCGCTGACCGGAACACTCCCGGGAACACAACCGGAACACCGACCCGGAACACAACCCAAAGCATCGATCGGGATGTCGCGTCTCAACAGGTTGTTCTGTTCGAGTCCTGCTCGGCTGATGGGTGGCCACAGACCGAGGCTGGCTTGTGCTCGATGCCAGGTGTACTGGTGTATCCAGCATGTCCGGGTTCGTGCTCGTTCGTCCTGAGTTCTGGTACGTACAGGCGTAGGCCCATTCGCGCAGCGCAGTCTGGATGAAGCGTTCGGCTTCGCCGTTGGTGCGCGGCGTTTCAGGCCGGGTGCGGCGGTGCTTGAGGCCAGTTCGCGCAAGCGGCCTGTAAAAGCGTAAGCACGGTAGCTGGTGCCGTCATCAGTGAGCACGGCGCGAAAGTGGATGCCAGGCCGGTCGTACTAGCCCAGAGCTTTCTTCAGAAAGTCGAGCAACGGTGTCCTGGTTTCGTCCGGGGTGATGGCTGAGAAGGCGATGCGCGAGGGATCATCAATGGGCGACGTGGACGACTCGGCCCCGATGCCTGGAACCCTGTCGCGGCAGTCACAGGTGATGCCGTAGCTGCCACGCACGCTACGCACCAGGCGCTTGATGCCAAGGTGCAGCAAATCGCCGGGCCTGGCGTGCTCATAGCGGGGGTGCACCGGCCTGGGTTCGAGATCGCGTTTCCGGTTCAACTGCAGCCGTTTCAGGCTGCGGCTTACCGTAGCCCGGCTCAGTCCGTTGCCTGCGCGGTCCGACGGCCGGTCCAGCGCTCGCGACGCAGCACCTCGACCTGAGCCACCAGATCTGAAGAGGTCGGAGCACTGTCAGTCGGGAATTTCTGGTGATAATTCATCTGGCCTCCTGAGTCGCAACAGTCCTCGCAAACGCAGCTTCCCGGTTCTGGATCAGATGGACAACCGATCGAAAACTCACACCTGGGGCATCGACCGCAGCACGGCTTCGCGCATCACCGCCTCCGGTGCCGCAAGGCCCCTCCACAGTGTGAACTGGGCCGCACCCTGGGCCAGAAACATCTCCAGCCCGTCAATCACGCGAATACCCCGCTCGCGCGCAGCCTGCAGCAGCGGTGTTTCCCGCGGGTTATACACCAGCTCGAAGAAGAGGTCGGTATGCAGCTCGGCTGCCGTCATCAGTGCGTCGACATGCTGGTTCTGCATGCCGTGGGGTGTTGCCTGCACCACCACCTCGAACTGCATGGCTGCCGCTTCCGCACGCGTCAGCACCGTGGCGCCCGCTGCCCGTGCCAGGGCTTCGGCGCGCTCGGCGGACCGGTTTAAAATCCACACCGCCGCACCATGCGCCCGCAGCCCGAACACGGCCGCGCGCGCGGCGCCGCCTGCTCCCAGCACCAGGATGCGCGCGCCCTCCAGCACGGTGCGCCGCGCAAGCGGGTCGGCGATACCGGCAGCGTCCGTGTTATGGCCCTCCAACCCCGGTTCGCCCGTTTCTCCGGCGTCCACCTCGCCGTCTTTCACCGCATCGCGCCCTCGGCGCACCAGCGTATTGGCCGCACCAATCGTCGCTGCAAGTGGCGTCAGGCGTTCCTCAAGCATTGGCACAATTTGCTCTTTCAGCGGCATCGTCACACTTGCGCCCTGCAGGTTCAGCGCCCCCACTGTCTGAAACAGCTCGCCGGCGTCCCCCGTCTCGAACGGCAGATATACAGCGTCCACGCCGGCCGCGGCAAAGGCGGCATTCAGCATCACCGGCGATTTTGAACTTGTAATCGGCTTGCCGAAGACGCCGTAAATTCTTGTGGCCTGCGACAGTGTCTCGATCCGGTACAGGTCACGCAACGTCGAGAGATCCAGCTGTCCCGGCGCCGTCGCCGTTGCCGCATCGGGTGCCGCAAACGTAAACGCCGACCCGTACCGCGGCCCGAGCACCCGCGTCAATACGCCCGGCGTCCCCATGGCCATGGCGACGAGCGTTCCCCCGGCACGGTGGCGCTCCAGCAACTCGAGAACCCGCAGCGCGTCCCCGAGCGACGTTGCCGTGGGCACAATCTTGACCAGGCCCGGCTGGAAGCAGGCAATCCGAGCGTGCACCGCTTCCAGGTCCGGCGTCCGTACGAAATCATGCCAGCTCAGCAGCAGGGTCGCCGGACTTTGGCGCAACCGGTCCAGCGCCTCCGGTTCCGTGTGCCGCAGCTCCTCCGCCGTCTCAATCGAGAGATCGACGATCGCAGCGCCAGCCGTCGCCGAGGCATGCAACACCTCCGCTTCTTCTCTCGCCGTGCCTGCAAAATGACCACCATTTTCTATTCGGCGGCACGTCGCAATCGCCATCAGTTCCGGACGGCGCTCGAGCAGGGCTGCCAGCTTCTGCACCGTCTCCGCAGGACTAGCCGTCGTATCCAGTCGAAATTCAAAGAAGCTGCTTTGGGCCAGCAGAGCCGTTGCACGCTCAATCATGGCTTCCCCGCTCAGCGCCACGCAGATCCGTGGGTAGCCTGCGGGTCTCTGGGGGTCGGCGGCCTGGTTCACAGAGCTGAGCATACGGCATCGCCGTCCCTGCCTCCTCCTGCCCTCTGCCGGAATCTGCTATGCTCCGTGTGAAGATTCGGCGAGGTGTGTGGAATGGCAAAGGGCGTCAACAAAGTTATGCTGCTGGGGAATGTGGGCAAAGACCCGGAAATGCGTGCGACGGCTGGAGGCATGGTCATTGCGCAACTTGCGCTTGCAACAGCAGATCGTGCGAAGGATCAGGGCGGCAACTGGGTCGACAAGACAGAATGGCACAATCTCGTCTGCTTCGGTCGAACAGCGGAGATCGTGCGGGATTATGTAAAAAAGGGAACTCAACTCTTTATTGAAGGCAAAATCCAGACTCGATCCTGGGACGACAAGGAAAGCGGCCAGAAACGTTACAAGACAGAGATCCTTGTGAACGAATTGTCCTTGCTGGGCGGTAAAGGCGATCGCGAAGGCGGTGGCTCGAGCTACGGCCAGGCTTCCGGCAACCAGGGTGGCTATGCCCAGCGTGGCGGCAATAGCACGGCGAGTTTCGATCAGCGTTCCAGTGCCCCACCGGAGTACGCCAACGAAGGCATCACGGACGACGACATCCCGTTCTAGGGAAAGCGCATGCGCCGACCCGTCTGGCCTTGTATGCGCAACCCCGCACACGTTCCTTCACCGCAGCCGATTGCGCAGCGTGCGCAAACCACCCACGGCCGCACGAACAAAGGGCACGTCGCGATCGAACCAGCGAGCCCCGGCAATGTCGCTGCGCGACGAGCGCTGGCCCACCAGGGAACATCGCGGCCGCAGGCGAATCGCCTCCGGGTGCTCCACAAAAAAGTGATACAGCGCCCCATCAAAGTGCATGGCGCCCCCGCGCGGATGTCCGGCAGGCCGCGACAGAACCGCCTCCAGGTACGCAATCAGGCCTGGCAGCGCAGCGGCTGCAACGGCGTAGCAGTGGGCCAGTCCAAGCGCCTCCCGTGTGGCAAAGAGCGGTTCCGCCGTTTCGCCATCGACTTCATCGAAGCTGGCGTGAAAGCCAAGATTCAGCACATCCCAGCGGCACGTTCGGATAGCCACACCGACGCGCGGCCAATGCTCGCGCATGTGCCGCTCCACGTGTAGATCATCCTCCAGAATCAACACGGACTCCACTGCCCGCGATTGCGCCAGCCGCAGCGCACCTAGATGCGCCTGAAAGCATCCGTACGCGCCCACCGACGGAAATCCATGGGCCTCCGTCGCGCGCCAGCCGGGCACAACTTCAACCACGCTGCGCGCGGCAGGGTCCAGCTTTTCCAGCTCCGCAAAGCTGTCGCGCAGCCGGTCCGTGCGGTCCGGCAGGTTCAGCAGGTACACGGCGTCAAAGGCGCGTAGCAGGTTGGGTGCATCGGTGCGCGGCGCCGTCATCGGGAGCTCTCCAGAGGTGCGGCAGCCGCACGAGCCGACGTGAGTTCCTGCGGTGGAACGGCCATGCCCTTGTCCCCCGGCGTGCCATTGCGTGCCGTCCGTACCCAGCCCGCCTCTCCCCGCGCGGCTCGTCGCTTGGCGCCGAACAGCCCGACCTTGAACACCAGGTACCCCGGTACAGCAAGCAACGCGCGCACGGCAGCCGCGGGCTCCTTTGACAGCAGCACGGCAGCCGCCACGTACAGCACCAGGGTGGCCAGGCCGGCAGCGGCATAGACTCGCGCCCACACCAGCGGCACCCCAAGCAGCACCAGCAGCAGCGGCACAGCCGTCGCGAGCGGCATGCCGAGCAGGTCGAGCAGCGGCTCCAGCAATTGCACCCGTCCCGTCACCATCCGCCTCGCCAGCGCTGGTACAAACTGCCGTCGCATGCGGGCACGCCCGCCCTCCCACCGCGCCCGCTGCGTGCTTGCCGCACCATCGTTGTCGGGCAGCTCCCCAAAGACCGCCACGCCGTCCAGAAACGTCACACAACGCCCACCTCGCACCAGCGCCAGGTGGTACTCCAGGTCCTCCACGACGGAATGTGCAGTGTACGGGACCGCCTGCAGCGTACCCGCAGACAGGGCAAAGCCGTTGCCAAAAATTCCGCACGAAAGGCCCAATCGGCTCCGTCCGCGCGGCCGCACCA
>CAXUHM010000088.1:0-7428 GCA_964250935.1 uncultured Terriglobus sp. | reverse complement strand
CATGTGTTAGGCACGCCGCCAGCGTTGATTCTGAGCCAGGATCAAACTCTCGTTTGAATACTGGTTGCACTTACCCGACACGGAGGTGCGGGGCATTGGTGCAGCCGATCAGCCTCGAAATGCTGACCGGTTTAAAACTAGTGAGAATGACCAGACCGAAGTCCGTCCATGTCTCACGACTGGCACGTTCAACTATGTTGTCAAAGATCCGTGACGGTCACCGCGTGGGCGGGCCGCTTTTGGATCAAGGACGCCTGCAGTGTTGCAGGTTGTGTCCTCGAACTTGTATGGGCTGTATCCGTAGGATTCGGCTACTTGCTCGCTGCTTACAGAACATATTCTCTGTACCGCGTCGCGTTCGCTCTACTGCGTTGCACCAACCAACTCAGAGTATCGCGTTTGGCTTTGATTGTCAACCGGAGCACCTTGCTTCTGATTAACCGCTCGGCGATCCTCTTGGTCGCGCTAGCCCCTCGGGCACGGTACAGAAGCCATGTGCACCGCGACTGGAAGCCCCCGAAAGGGATCGCGCTGAAATGGCTGGCACTGCAGAACAGCACCACAAACTTGAAAGTACCAGCGGAGAGACTAGAAAGTCTGTCCGGGAGCCTGGGCTCCTATACCTCTCTTGTACAACAGTGGCTTGGGTTTGCTGGGTGACCGGAGTCGAAACTCTCAGACGTCTACCGCGTGAAACAAACGCTTGGACTGCTTCTTTACAGCGTGTCGACCCGGACCTTCTTGCTGTCCCCGGTCAACTTTCCAAGAGTATCGAAGAACCCTGTTCCCGTCAACTCTTGCCTGGAGCTTCAACCCGTTCGCGGCGTTGAAGGATTGCTTTCGCAACTTTCCGAGAATATCGAGGAAGCAGGCTTCCTGTCAACTTTCGCATCCTCAGGCTGTTGTCTGCCGTGTCATCCCGGCTGCCCTTGAACTCCTCTGACCCTATCGGAAGGGAGAGGGTTGTGCAAGAGGCGCGGTGTGGAAAAGCTTCGTGGCCGACCGCTTTTAGACCAGGGCGGGGTGCAGGGTCTGTCTCCGCGTGCACGGGACGACTTCTGCCGGAATGCCACACACGCTGTCTGGTGCGCGTTTCAAGGCCGTGTGCCAGTTTGCCAGGAAAGGTCAAGCGGCTTGTGGCCTGGTGGAGGCGCCCGGCTGGCGACATCGGCGACCGGCTCTCCCCTGAAGAGGTGCCTGCTTGATCGGAGCTGTGCGTGCGGGAGCCACTGCATGAGATGGGAGGAGCCTGGCTATACTGAATGCTCATCACAGGAGTGTTGCTATGGCAATTCAAACGACGGAAAAGATCTGGCATAACGGGACGCTGCTGCCCTGGGCGGACGCGCAGATTCACGTGATGTCGCATGTCATTCACTATGGGTCTTCGGTCTTTGAGGGGATCCGCTGCTATTCGCAGGGACCGGTCGAGGAGCCGACGGGCGCGGGGATCTTTCGCCTGCAGGAGCACATGCGACGCTTCCTGGATTCGGCAAAGATTTACCGCATGCCGATTGACTACAGCCTGGACGAGCTTTGCGAGGCGGTGGTTGCGGTGGTGGAAGCCAACGATGTATCGCCGTGTTACATCCGGCCCATCGCGTTTCGGGGGTACGGCGAGATTGGTGTGAATCCGCTGAAGAGCCCGGTTGAGGTTTACATCGCGAACTTTCCCTGGGGCAACTTCCTGCATGGCAACGAGGGGGCGAACGTGTGTGTGTCGAGCTGGAACCGGCTTGCGCCGAACACGATGCCATCGCTGGCAAAGGCGGGCGCGAATTACATGAATTCGCAGCTTATCCGCATGGAAGCGGCGACGAACGGCTATGACGAAGGCATTGCGCTGGATCGAAACGGCTACCTTTCCGAAGGATCGGGCGAGAACCTGTTCCTGGTCCGCGAGGGCAAGCTGTACACCTCCCCACTGGCGAATGCGGTGCTGAATGGAATTACCCGGGCATCGGTGGTGCAGATTGCGCGCGAGATGGGCATTGAGGTCGTGGAACAGTCGCTGCCGCGGGAGCTGCTGTACATCTGCGACGAGGCATTCTTTACCGGAACTGCCGCGGAGGTGACGCACCTGCGATCGGTGGACCGCATCCTGGTCGGCGACGGAACAATGGGCCCGATCACGGGAGAGATTCACAAGCAGTTTTTCGGCCTGGTGAACGGCCTGGCGGCGGACCGGTTTGGCTGGCTGACGCCGGTGCGCGTCAAGAGCATGAGCGTAGCGGGCGAAACTGTAAACGCCTGATTTGGGTGATGCAACAGAGAAGCGGGGGCCCGGGGGGCGCGGGGGGTGGTGGGGGGGGGGCTGCCGCGGGGGCGGGTAAAGAGCTTGAGCTTCGGGGGCTAAACTTTAACCGCCTGTTTTGGGTTATGCAACAGAGACGCGCGGCCCGTGTGGCCGCGCTTTTTGCTGCTGGAATGACCGGGTTGGTGACGGACTCGCCAATGCATTGTTGTTCGCATCCTTGGCGGGGCCGATTACGCGTAATGGAGTCAATCCGTCCGGGTTAAGGCTCGATGGGACGTGTGGTGAGATGCGTCATGGGATTTTCGAGGTGCGTGTTGGTCCACCCCGGCAGCTCCTGCGATCCCGTGATGAGGCGCACGCCATCCTCAAAGAAGAGGTAGGTGAACGCCCAGTTGCGGAAGACCGAAAGCCGGTTCCGGAAGCCGATGAGAAAGAAAATGTGAACGATGAGCCAGGCGCACCATGCAAAGAATCCGCTCATGTGGGCCTTGAAGGGCCACTTGACGTTGGCAATGGCCTGGGCACGACCGATGGTGGCCATGTCTCCCTTATCAAAGTAGTGGAAGGGCTTCTTCATGCGGCCGCCCTCGGTCTCCAGCTGGATGGACTTTCCCGCGTAATTACCCATCTGCATGGCGGGTTGAGCGACGCCGGGAACGTGCGCACCGGCACTGGTGGCGTGCGCGAGATCGCCACACACGAAGATTTCAGGATGACCTTCGGGGTGCAGATGATCATCCACGATCACATTGCCTTTGGAGGTCAGCGGCACGCCAAGCATTTTGCCCAGGGGTGAAGGCTGGACGCCGGCAGCCCAGATGGTGACGACGGCGTCGATGCGCTCGTCGCCGACCATGACGAAGCCGGGTTGAACATCGGTGACGCGCTGGCCGGTACGAACGATGACGCCAAGATCCTTGAGCTGCTGGAGCGCGCTCTTCTGCAGGTCGGGCGGGTAGGCGCCGAGAATGGCCGGCGAACCCTCCAGGATGACGACCTGTGCCGAGGCGGGGTCGATGTGCTTGAAGTCCTTGCGGATGTAGAGCTTGGCGATGTCACTGATGGCACCGGCGATCTCAACCCCCGTGGGGCCGCCGCCGATGACGACGAAGTTGAGGGCGGGGTGCTTGCCGCTCTCCAGCATTTCGCCCTCTGCCTTTTCAAAGGCGAGAAGGACGCGACGGCGAATTTCAACGGCATCCTCAATGGTTTTGAGCCCCGGAGCGAGGGGCGCCCACTCGTCCCTGCCGAAGTAGGAGTGGGTGGAGCCGGTGGCGAGTATGAGGTAATCGTATTCGAGCTCGGTACCGCTGCTGAGGTGAGCGCGGCGACCCTCCACGTCGAAGTCCGTGACCTCATCCATGAGGACAAGCGTGTTGGGGGACCGCAGGATTGCGCGGATAGGCTGGGCAATGTCGGCTGCGGAGAGCACAGCCATGGCGACCTGATAGAGCAGCGGCTGAAAGGTGTGGTGATTCTTGCGGTCGACAACGGTGATGTTGACATCGGCATTCGCGAGCTGCATGGCCGCATTCAGGCCGGCAAAGCCTGCGCCGACGATGAGCACCCGCTTTCGCGTACCGCCGGTCAGGCTGTTGTTCGAGGACATGAGACGGATCTCCCTAGGTATCACAGATTGGATGCGGGGGTCCGAGCGCAGGGTCCAGGCTGGATAGCCCAAAGGTGGGAGCGCTGCAAACATCGGGGGGAGTTGGTGTTCCCACGGACGTTCTGCCTTTGACCGGAAGGAGCAATGGCGTCGTTGGCAGGTCGAGCCCGAAGCTAAAGGCAGCCGGTTGAGGATGCGGGCAACAACCCGCGACGAACGCCGGAGGAGCCCTGAACGTCCATGCACGACTTGCTGATTGCTGCCGCGTTTCTCATCGTTGTTCTGGCGCCCTGCCTTGTTGCTTCTTCAGCCGTCACGTCCGACAAGAGCACGGTCAAGCTCTAGGTACGGAGGTTACGGCTGCCGTGTGAGCGACAGGGCAAGGTAGCCCGATGTTCCCGTGGCGGCGACGACGCGCGTGACGGAGGCGACGCCGTCGTACTGCAGGGGCGGGACGGGGAAGTTGCCGTCGTCGTCACTGACCGCGGTGGTGGTGGCGGTGCCGTACAGCGGCGGAACCGGGCAGCGACCGGAGGCTGGGCACGCGGGCTGCCAGCCGTACGCAGCCTGGTAGATCTGCACCGTGGCTCCGGCGACGCCGTGACCGGCGGTGTCGACCACGCGCAGATGCACCGTGCCGAGTCTTGTCGACGCCGGAACGCTCTGCGCGTCCCCGCTGACGGCGACGACCGCCAGGGTATCCTGCGAGACGCCGACGACGTTCATGGTGGTGCAGGTGGAAGTCCACGCACAGGCCTGGACCTGGGCGACGCCGGAAGCGGTGAGGTTACCGGACGCAGCGATGGTCGCCACGCTGGTGCTGTCGCTGCTGGAGGCTGCGCCGCTGAGGCCGACAGCGCCGGAGACCACGGTCCAGGCGACGGGGACACCGGTTGCGCCGGTGCCGTTGTTGACCACCTGGACCGCAGGGTGGAAGAGCGCTCCCGGAACAGCGGCGACGTATGCCGTTGCGCGCACGGGAAGGATGAAGTGCGAGATGGTTGCGGCGGTGAACTGGACGGAGACGTTGGCGCCACTGGCGACGGCGGCGTTGAGGGTCGTGGAACCGGCGTAGGTGGCCGTTACCCCGGTGGTGGCGACGCCGCTAGCGTCGGTGAGAACGGTACAGGTGCTGAGCGCGCAGGTGCTGTAGGTGGCGCTGCCGGCAGGCACGATGAAGGTGACGGCGGTGCCGGGTTCCGGAACGCCCGCCGCCGTGGTGAGCCGAACGGAAAAGACGGCCGGAACGCCGGTGTTGACGGTGCCGGAGGGTGCCTGCAGGACGGTGAGGAGGTCCGTGCTGGTGGTGGCGTACGTGAGGCCGCCAAGGATGGCTGCCGTGCCGCCGGTACGCAGATCGTTGACGGTAACATCGTTCGTCACGGTGCCGCCAAGGCTGGACAGGGCGGGTGCGACGGCGTCGATTTCCGTTGCGGTGAGGCTGGTGACCGTGGCGAGGACGCCGCCAACGCTGACGGTGTTGCCGGGCTGGAATCCCCTGCCAAGAATGCGAATGGTGCCGCCACCGCTGCCGAGATGCGCCGGCGCAACCGTGTCCGCGTAGAGGAAGCGGGCGGCGTAGGTGAAGTCGGGGCGCCCTTCTCCGCGCTCATCGGAGACGGCGAAGGTGACAGTCTCTGCGGTGTTGAAGACGGTTTTGAGCTGGGTGGTGCCGTTCTGACGGCCGTTGAACGGGGCAACGGTGGCCGCAAGGGTTGGAAGAACGGTGTTGCTGCCGGCGTGCCACAGGCCGAGCACGGGATGAAGCTTCTGCATGCTGGCCGCGCCAGCTTCGTCGAGGGCCATGACCTCAAGGGTGGCGGTGCGGCCGGACTGCACGGCGAGCGATCCCCAGGAAGTGTGCTGGAAGCCGCAGATGCGTCCCGTCCAAAGACCGGAGGCAACGACAGCCGCCGGTGCGGAGAGGGTTCCGTCGTTGCCGGAGGAGCAGTCGCTTGCGGCGTCGGAAACGGTGACATAGCCGGAATTGGCACCGCCGACGCGGCCCTGCACGTTGAACTGCAGGCTGAGCGGCGAGCCGGAGGGCGCGGCAGGGCCAGTTTTAAAGGGGCCGACGGCATACTGGCCGGTGTAGAGCGGATTGAGCGCCTGGGTTTTGACGGTGACGTTGTCCCACTGCACGCCGACAATGGTGGGCACATTCTGCATGACCCAATACCCCTTGATGGGCGTATAGGTGGAGCCCTGGATGGCGGGGAACGTGGTGGGAACGCCGCCGACCGGGTTGCCGCTGTTGCCGCGAAAGACGTAGCCGGTGACGGCGGAGGTTTCTTCCCACGGCTCGGTGCCGTAGTAGCCCAGCGTGGAGGTGCGGGTGGCGACCATGTTGACGCCGTTCATGCCGGAACCGTCTGGAAAGACGAGCCAGCCCGAGAGGTAGGTGCCGTCGGTGGCGGTGTAGATGTTGACCCCATAGAGCAGGCGGACGGCGGTACGGTCGTCGTCGCGGAGGGCAAAGGCGTTTGGCAGGCACTGGTAGGTGTAGGTGCCGCACACGATGTCGATGGGGTGCATGATGGGCCAGTGCAGCTGCTGCTGGTAGGTGGGCTGCGGGGCGCCGGTAAAGACGTTGTCGTTGAGTTGCGACCAGCCAATGCCCAGCACGCGGCCGAAGACGCGCATGAGCTGGTACCGCATCTGCAGCAGCTGTTCCGGGGCGGAACCGACGCAAAGGCCGTTGAGGACAACAATGGCGTGTGCGATGGCGCCGGGCTGGATGAAGAGGTCGACGTCTTCGGTGACGGCGTTCTGGCGGCAGTTGGAGGGTGCACTAGCGCCGGAGCCGAGCAGGAGGTCGGTGATGGTGCCGTCGGCGTCGAAGACGACCGCGACCTGCTTTTGGGTGTAGCTGGTGCTGCTGACGTCGTCGGGCCAGAGGGGGCCGGTGGAGCCGAGATATACGTTGGAGGCGTTGACGTCTTCTGCCAGGGTGCCGCCCTGCTGAAAGGTCAGGTTGGAATACTGGACGTTCCAGACATTGGCGGCGGCGGCGACCATGGCGGTCGCGGCGGCATTGGAGACGTTTGCGTTGAGGGCACCGTTGTCGACGAAGTAGGAGACGTCGTTGCGGTACCAGACCATGGGCTGGGCGTCATTGCTCCAGGTGGGTCGGCTGGCGATCCAGCGAGCGGTTGCCGCGTGCGCGACGGGCGCAAGCGCAAGACCGCACAGGAGAGCGACGAGCCAGGCAAGGATGCCGCGCAGGAGGGAGTGCCGGGTCATTGGGCTTCTGCCGGCGGGGGTGCCCACGAGCGCAGCAGGCCGGTAACAAGGCCGGCATCGATGCGACGGAGGTCGGGGCCGAGGACATTGCCGTTTGTGGGATCCGCGGGCCAGGCGATGCCGTTTGTCGAAGCGCTATTCCCCTGCGGTGAAGAGGGCGCGACGGCCGAGGTGCCAGGGGAAGCGATGGGGGCGACGATAGGGCCGGGGGTGAAGCCTGTGATGGCGGCGTCGGTGATGGCGGCGTCGGTGATGGCGGCGTCGGTAATGGCGGCAGCGGTGGGAGCGGCAGTGGCGCTTGTGCCGGGCTGAACGGTGT
>CAXUHM010000087.1:0-7643 GCA_964250935.1 uncultured Terriglobus sp. | reverse complement strand
ATCGGGTACCTGCCGCAGGATGGGCTGACCATGCGCGGAAAGACCGTGTTTGAAGAATGCCTGAGCGTGTTTGCCGAGCTGCATGCGATGCAGGCGGAGATGGAGGAGCTAGGCGACCGGTTTGCCACCGTCGATCCAGCTTCACCCGAGTACGAGACGATTGCCGACCGGTACAGCGAGTTGAGCGATGCGCTGATGGTGCAGGACATGTACTCGCTGGATTCGCAGGTGGGTGCGGTGCTGGGAGGGCTGGGCTTTGCGCGCGAGGACTGGGAGCGCCGGACCGAGGAGTTCAGCGGTGGCTGGCAGATGCGGATCGCGCTGGCCAAGCTCCTGCTGCAGAAGCCGTCGCTGCTGCTGCTGGACGAGCCGACGAACCACCTGGACCTGGAGTCGCGCAACTGGCTGGAGGACTACCTGAAGAGCTATCCACGGGCGTTTGTCCTGATCTCGCACGACCGGTACTTTCTGGATGTGACGGTGTCGAAGATTGTGGAGGTGTGGAACAAGCGGGCGTGGTTTTACACCGGCGGGTATGAGAAGTATGTGACGCAAAAGACGGCACGGCGCGAGCAGCTGGCAAGCGATTACAAATCGCAGCGGGACAGGATTGAGCAGCTGGAGGCGTTCATCAGCCGCTTTCGCTACCAGGCAACAAAGGCCAAGCAGGTGCAGAGCCGCATCAAGGAACTGGACAAGATTGAGCGGATCGAGGTGCCGGAGGACGAGGAGACGATCCACTTCAGCTTTCCGCAGCCGCCCTCGAGCGGGCGGACGGTGTGTGAAGTGAGCGGGCTGTGCAAGCGCTATGAACCGAAGCAAATTTTGTCGAACGTGAATTTTACGATCGAGCGCGGTGACCGGATTGCGCTGGTGGGACCAAATGGCGCGGGCAAGTCCACGCTGATCCGGATGCTGGCGTCGCTGGAAGAACCGACGACCGGCAACGTTCGTTACGGGCACAACGTGCTGGCGGACTACTTTGCGCAGGACCAGTACAAGGTGCTGGATGGCAATGCGAAGATGCTGGACGACATCTCGTCGGCGGCACCCAAGGTTCCAAGCGTGGAGCTGCGGAACCTATTGGGCGCGTTTCTGTTCAACGGCGACGACGTCTTTAAAACGCTGGGGGTGCTGAGCGGCGGCGAGCGGAACCGGTATGCGCTGGCGCGCATGCTGGTGTCGCCGGCGAACTTTATCCTGCTGGACGAGCCGACGAATCACCTGGACCTGCGTGCCAAGGACGTGCTGCTGGAGGCGATTCGCGCGTTTACAGGCACGGTGCTGTTTGTGTCGCACGACCGGTACTTTATCGACGGCCTGGCGACGCGGGTGTTTGAGTGCGAGCACGGCGGGGTGCAGGTGTTTCCGGGCAACTACGAGGACTACCTGTGGCGCAAGGGCGGCGGGCCGGAGAAGATGCAGGCTGCGGCGGTGGAGATGCAGGGCATGCACCTGCAGGCGGTGCAGTTGCCGGCGGCGGCGTCTGCCGCCGTTGCTGCCGCAAGGAAGGTGAACCCGCTGAAGCTGAAGCAGATGCAGGAGCGGGTGCGGTTTGCGGAGGATGAGATGCCGCGCATGGAAGACCGGATGAGTGCGCTTGAAACAGCGATGGGCAGCTTTACGACGGCGGAGGACTCGCAGAAGCAGAGTGCGCAGTTGGCGGAGTTACGTCGGCAGCATGAGGTGCTGATGCGGGAGTGGGAAGAGTTGAGCACGCAGCTGGAAGAACAGGGCGTGGGCGTTTAGAACGGGCTGGCACCTGGGGGATCGTGATGGGTTTCGTACTGTGGGTGTCCCTGTTATGAGCGGGCGTCCTGGGCAGGCGTAGTTCCGGCCTGTCTTCCTGACAGGTGGCCTTCGTGCTGGCCTGTATCTGCGACGGGTGGGCGGAATGGGCTCACGTCGTGCTCGACGGGCGGCTTTTCAGAGCGGGTGCCTGGATGCGGGTGCCTCGATGCGGGTGCCTGGCTGCGGGTGTGCTTTCCGCGGCACGGCTGACATCATGGGCCTCGACGATTGCCGGTTGTTGTGCGAGGCAGCGGCGCGGCCAAGAAGAGTTCCTGACCGCAGAAGTAGCCTCGACTGGCTGGTGAAAGTGATCGCGCCGCTTCCAGCAAAACGAGATGGAGCGGCCGAAGCCGCTCCAGGTTGATTCGCCGTAGCTGCCGTCTAGTAGCCGTAGCCGCCGTGGGCGTAGATACGGGGCGGATAGGGCGGAGGATAGACCGGCACGCGCACGTACTGCGTGGGGCCTTGCACGTACTGCGTCGGGCCCTGCACGTACTGCGTCGGGCCCTGCACGTACTGGACGGGACCCTGGACATACTGCACCTGTGGCTGCGGCTGCTGCTGCGGCGGATAGTTATAGATCACGGTCTGGGGAGCGGTTGACTGCTGCGGCGCAGCGTACTGGACGGGGGCAGCGTACTGCTGCGGTGCCTGGCGCTCGATGGGCGCTTCAAGCTGACGTTCGTGCAGCGTGGGAACCTGCTCCTGGGCGACCTGGTCGCGGATCTCGTACTTGGTCGGCAGGCCGATGTCATCGAGCAGGCGCAGGGTCAGGCGTGTTTCAGGCTTGAGAACGGGAGTCGGTCCGCGGCGCGGCAGGTTGATGAGGTCGATGGGCCAAAGCACCGGAATGAGCCAGGTCACCGTGTCCTTGACGGCGTGACCGCTGCCGTGAATGCGGCCTTCCTTGTCGACGGGGTACTTGGATTTGGGCACATCAACAACGCGGGCAGAGATGGGGATGACCTGGTCGGTCTGGCTGACGACGAGCCGGTCGAACTTGAGCTCCATCCAGCCTTTGCCGACGAGGTGGCCGGGATCTTTGTAGGCTTCAAAGCGGCCAATCAGGTAGCTGCCGTAGGGGAAGGTGCTGTTGCCGTAGTACTCCAGGGGGCTGAGGCGGCAAAGGACGGGATCGCCGATATCAAGTGTTTTGGAGGAGACCTTGCCTTCGGAGATGGTGCATTGCAGGACGGAGCCGGCGGGGACAAGCTTTTCTGCGCGGGCAAGTGGAAGGGCGGTGGCGCAGAGCAGGGCTGCGACGGCAGGGATGGAACGCTTCATGGTAGACCTCCTCACGCGTCCCTGGGGGCAAGGCTCGCGTGGCTTGAATTGCCAGATCAGGGGGGCTGATCTGAGTCGTGCCTGAACTTTCTGGAGCTGCTGGCGCCGAGCATAGCAGAACGGCGGCAGGTGTGGCGCAATGTTTTTTGGCGGCATGGAAGCAATTGCCGGAAAGCGGAAGAGCGGGGCGAAAGTGATGCAAATTGGGACAAAACAAGGCCGTGCGACACTACGAAGAACCGCGCGGGCCCTGACCAAAGCAGGCCATTGCGGGGCGGGCGAACGTGCAGCACGTTGAATGCATCGGCAAGTGGAGAGAACGCGTGAGCGACGACAACAGGACAGGCGCTGAGGCAATCGCGCAGACCGGGGAGGCCGAGTGGTTTCCGCCGGCGGAAGATGATGCCGAAGCACGGTTGAAACAGCAGGCACCGCGCGATCTGCGCTGGGTGTTTTATGGCGGCGACGGCTTGCGCGCGGGATGGTCGCTGCTCCTGTTTGTGGGGCTGACGTGGAGCTTCGTCCTTTTATCGAGGCCGCTGTTGCGCCACCTGCTGCCGGCGCACGCACGCGGGAAGGAAATTCCGCTTGCCTCTGTTCTGGTGGGAGATGGGTTGTCCTTCGCCGTTCTTGCGCTCGCGGCGTTTCTCGTGTCCCTAGCAGAACGACGCCGCTTTGCGGCATATGGCCTGGGCCGGCTGCGCGTGGGGCAGTTTGCCCTTGGCCTGGTGGTGGGCGCGGGCCTGCTGTCGCTGCTTGTGCTCGCACTCCATTTGAGTGGCCTGCTGGTCTTCGACGGCAAGCTGCTGGCTGGCGCAAAGGCATGGAAGTGGGGCGCGGGATGGTTTGCCGGTTTTGTTGCGGTGGCGTTTGCGGAGGAGTTTACGACGCGCGGGTTTGTGCAGTTCACGCTGGCGCGGGGACTGGCAGGCATGGCGGGCGCGATGGGGATGGGCGAGAGGCCGCGGCGCGTGCTGGGCTTCTGGATAACGGCGCTGTTCTTCTCATTCCTTTTCGGCTTTGGGCACAGGAGCAACGCGGGAGAGAGCCCCATCGGGCTGGTGAGCGCGGGGCTGATCGGCCTGGTCTTCGCCTTCAGCCTCTGGCGCACGGGTTCGCTGTGGTGGGCCATCGGCTTCCATGCGGCGTGGGACTGGGCACAGTCGTTTGTCTTCGGCGTGGCGGATAGCGGCAACATGATGCAGCAGCATCTGCTCGTGTCGCATCCGAAGGGCACGCCACTGATGAGTGGGGGGCTGACCGGGCCGGAGGGCAGCGTTTACGTGCTTGTTGCGGTAGCGCTCTCGGCATTGGCGATCGCGGTCACGCTGCCGTCCCAGGCGGGTTCACCGAGTGATCCCGCGTATTCGCCGAACCAGCCTGCGCCTGTGCCGGAAGCGTAGGGCATACTAGGGCCATGTCGTCGCTTTGGCAGCCGCAGGATTGGTCGACCCGCCTGGATGAATTGCGTGCCACCGAGACAGAGCGCAAGGAAGCGCCACTGCGGCGGGATGTGCGCAGCCTGGGAATGCTGCTGGGCGAGGTGCTGCGCGAGCAGGCCGGCGACGAGGTGTTCGCTCTGGTGGAGCAATTGCGCAAGCTGGCGATTGAACGCAGGGATGCCGACTTTCACGACGATACGGCGACGGCCAACAGCAAGCTGCAGCAGGCGCTGTTCCTGGTGCATGGGCTGAGCACGGAGACGGCATACCTGCTGGCGCGGGCGTTCGGCTTTTACTTTGAGCTGATCAACCTGGCGGAGACCAACCATCGCAAGCGACGGCGCCTGGCGACCAGCCTGGACACGGCGAAGCCGCCGCAGCGGGGCAGCCTGCAGGGGACGCTGCGACGCATGCGCGAGAGCGGCTACAGCGCCGGGGAGGCTATGGACCTGCTCCGCCGGGTGTGCGTGACACCGGTGTTTACGGCGCACCCGACAGAGGTGGCGCGGCGGTCGGTGATGTTCAAGCGGCAGCGCATTGCGCAATTGCTGGAGGAGCTCGATCGCCTTCCGAATACGGAGGTGGAGATAGCGCGGCTGGAGCGTGACGTGCTGACGGAGATTACCGCGCTGTGGCAGACCGACGACGTACGCAGCCAACGACCGGCGGTGCGCGACGAGGTCCGCATGGCGCTGGATTACTACGACGCCGCGATCTTTGATACCGTTCCCGCGTTGTATGGCGAGGTGGCGCTGGCGCTGGAAAAGGAGTACGGCCTGCAACTTGCCGTGACCGAACTGCCGACGCTGGTGCGGTTTGGCAGCTGGATCGGTGGGGACCGGGATGGCAACCCGTATGTGACACCGGAGGTCACGCGCGAGTCGCTGAGCATGAGTCGCGCGCTGCTGGAGAAGCATTACCGGCAAAGGCTGTCGGAAGCGTTGCAGCAGATTGCGGTGTCGACCCAGCAAACGGGGGCAAGCGTGGAGCTGCAGGCGGGCATTGATGCATACCTGGAGCTACTGCCCGCGGAAGCGGCCTCGCTGGCCGCGCGCTTTCAGCATGAGCAGGTGCGATTGATGCTGGCATGCATGCTGCTGCGGATGGGAGGAACGCCGTCGATCTCCTATGCCACGCAGCAGGGCGAACGGCTGCCGGCGTATGCAAACGCGAGGGAGCTGGAGCGCGATCTGGAACTGGTGCGGGAGGCGCTGCGCACGCATCGCGGGGCACGTGTGGCGGAGCGTTGGATCGACCCCTTGCTGGTGGAGGTGCGCACGTATGGCCTGCATCTGCAGACGCTGGATTTGCGGCAGCATGCAAAGGTCCATGCGGCCGCGGTGGAGGAGCTGAGCGGGTGGGCAGGGCGTGCCGGCGCCGATTCCCTGCCCGATGCGCCGAGCGCCATGACGGCGGAGGTGGTGGAGACGTTTCGCACGATCGCGGAGATCAAGAAGCATGGTGATCCGGAGGCGATCCGGCAGTACGTCATCAGCGGCGCAACCAGTGCGGAGGACGTGTTTGCGGTGCTTTGGCTGGCAGGGGTGGGCGGCGTGGCGGTGGGAGGCGATGCCGCAAAGGCGAACCCGGAGGCGGATCGGGGAACGGACCCGGGCATGCTGGTGGCGCCACTGTTTGAGTCGATCGAGGACCTGCAACATGCGCCGACGATCTGCCGCGAGCTGTGGACGGCGCCGGCGTATCAGCCGCTGCTGGAGGCATGGGGGCGCAAGCAGGAGGTGATGCTGGGGTACTCCGACTCCAACAAGGACGGCGGCATGATTGCGTCGACCTGGGAAATCTACAAGGCACACCGCGCGGTACACCAGGTGGCGCAGGAGTGCGGTGTGGAGCTGCAGCTATTTCATGGGCGCGGCGGCACGGTGGGGCGTGGTGGCGGGCCGACGCATCGAGCGCTGTATGCGCAGCCGCTGGACAGCTTCAGCGGGGCGTTTCGCATTACCGAGCAGGGCGAAGTGCTGAACTGGAAGTACAGCGACGTGGTACTGGCGGAACGCACCCTGGAGCTGATGATTGCCGCGTCGCTGGATGCGATTGCGCGTCCGGACCTGCGCAAGTGCCGCGCCCTGCACGACTGCAGCGGGCACCTGACGGGCGAAATGCTGCCGGCGTGGGAGGAGACGATGGACGAGCTTTCTGCCGTGTCGTTTCAGCGCTATCGCGCGGATATTCTGGACAATCCCGATACCTACGACTACTTTCAGCAGGCGACACCGGTGGCGGAGCTGGAGCATGCCAAGATCGGGTCGCGACCCGCCAAGCGCGGCGGCAGGAAATCGCTGGGCGATCTGCGCGCCATTCCGTGGGTGTTTGGGTGGATGCAGTCGCGGCACCTGGTGCCGGCATGGTACGGAGTGGGCACAGCGCTCGAAGAGTATGCACGCGAGCACGTGGACGGGCTGGACCGGCTGCGGACGATGCTGCGGGACTTTCCCCTGTTTCTGGACATGCTGCGCAACATCGAGACGGCACTGGCCAAGAGCGACTTCGGCATTGCGCGGCTGTATGCGTCCATCATGCCGGATGCGGTGGTGCGAGACCGGCTGTTTGCCATGCTGAACGCGGAGTTTCAGCGGACGCGTTCGATGGTGCTGCTGATCAGCGGGCAGAGCGATCTGCTGGAGGGCAATGCGGTCCTGGCGCGCTCGATCCGGCTGCGCAATCCCTATGTGGACCCGATCAGCTGGATCCAGGTAGAGCTGCTGCGGCGCAAGCGTGCGGAAGATGCGGACCCGGCAAAGGAGCCGGCGCTGAACCGTGGCCTGACCGCGACAATTAACGGCATTTCTGCCGGTTTGCGTAATACGGGATAGGCCGTAGGCGGAGGGGAGCTGCCTGTGGATGAGCCATTCACCGCGGCAGGCTACACTGCAAGACACAACGACCAAGAGCGCCGCCCGACGGTGCACCGCTGCAAGAGTCGAGTGTTGTTCGATGCTGCCCTCCCTGTAGTTCACGGTTGTGTATCGGCTGGAGGATTTTTGTCGCGTTGCCTCAAGTGCTCTGTGCTGTTGGCCGGCTGGCTTGCCGGGACGATGACGGGCCTGGCACAAGCGAACGCGGAAGCGGCGCAGGTGTCTTCCTCCGGCGGGGATGCGGCGGCGG
>CAXUHM010000086.1:0-7729 GCA_964250935.1 uncultured Terriglobus sp. | reverse complement strand
GTGTGTTGCAGGAGCGGGGAGGGGTTGTGGTTGCCGGGCAGGCTGTGAGTTTTCCGGCGCCGCCGATGCCGTTGACGCGCCAGGAACGCTTGCTGCTGCGGATGCTGGCAGGTGGAGAACAGGCGGAGTTGGTGGCGACACTTTCGCCGGGAGCGGAGCGTGCAGCGGAAATATGGGAAGGCGCGCGGCGACAGGAGTTTTTCGCGCCGGAGCGGCCGGAGATCGAGAAGGAACGAACTGCTGTGGGTATCAAGGATGCGTTTGTGGCAGTGGATGGTGTGGGGCACGTCGGGCCTGCGCTGAAATTGACCACGGACGGGGCGCACACGCAGTAGAAAAGCGACGCGAGAAGGAGCGAGGATGACGATGCAAGCAGTGTTGAGTGCGGTGGCAGTGGTGTGTGGGATGTTGCCGGCAAGTCTTGCGGCGCAAGGGCCTGCACGGGTGGAATCGAGCGTTGGGACGGAGCGGACGTTTTACCTGAACAACTCGCAGTCGTCGCAGGACCAGAGCGAATTGGTGACGGCGCTGCGAAATTCAGTAGACCCGTCGACGAAGATTTTTGCCGTGTACTCGCAGGGTGCAATCGTGGTGGTTGCCGGGCCGGAACAGATGGCGCTGGTACAGAAAGTGTTGACGGAGCTGGACCGGCCCCGGAAGCTGTATCGGCTGACTTACACCCTGACGGAGGTGGACGGCGGCAAACGGATTGGCGTGCAGCACTTTGCGGTGGTGGCGGCGGGTGGCCAACGAACGCAGTTGAAGCAGGGCAACCGCGTACCACTGGTGACGGGGCAGATTGCGCTGACCAATGGAGGGCCCGGAACGAGCTCAAGCCAGATTACGTACGTGGACGTGGGGCTGACCGTGGATACGACGGTGGATCCGCTCGAGAGTGGCGTTGCGCTGAAGACCAAGGTGGAGGTGAGCAGCGTGGCAGGGGACATGGTGAGCGCCCTGTCTCAGGACCCGGTGCTGCGGCAGACGACGCTGGAGGGAACAAGCGTGCTGGTGCTGGGTAAGGCAGTAGAACTGGGATCGCTGGATGTGCCGGGAAGCACGCGGCATACGCAGGTGGAGGTGGTGGCGGAGTTGGTGAAGTAGGGGGCGGTTTCGAGATATGACGGAGCTATACGGGCAGCGAACGTGGGGTTCGCTGCCCGTGGTGTTTCTGCGGTGACATTTGCGTTAGCGCTTGACGGTTCCGGTGGAGATTTGGACGGTCTCGGTGGCTTCTGCCATGCCGGTGGGCAGGTCGGAGGTGTCGATGGTGTTGTCGGATTTGTGGGTGGGTGCAGGTTTTTGTTCCGAGCCGACCTCAGTCTGGGAGGCCTTTTCTTTTGCCAGGGGCTGGTTGGTGATGCCGCTGGCATTAGCGTTGTGGTCGGTGTTGTAGGCCGTGTCGGTCGGCTCGGAGATGCCTTCGACGTTGCGCTTGTCGTTGGAAACGTTCATGACGCGGACGTTGCGGCTGCCGTCCGTCTGGGTTGTGGAGAGGTCGGCAATCTCGTCGTAGTCGGTGCCGGGTTTGCCCTGCGCGGTGAGCTGGTCGGGGTCGATCTGTTCCTGGGCAGCGTTGCGATTGACCTGGGGCTGCTCGTGCGTGGATCCGTTTGCCATGGGAAAAGCTCCTTCGGTAAGAAAGGATGCCGGGAACCGTGGGATGGGGTTTCCTGCGGGGACGGGATGGCGGCGCTTAGCGCGGGCGGGTTTGCTGACGGGGCATTTGAATTGCAGGACACGCCGGCGGTGGGTGCTGGTGCGTGGTCGAGGGGAAGAAGCTGGTCGGGGAGTGCGGTCGACCACCGGCGCCACGCTGAGTGCGGGGCGGTGGGCGTGGCGGTGGACCGGAACGGGGCCGGGGAGAGTGCGTCGCGAAGGGCGGCGGCGATCTCCGGTGTGTTGCAGGTCCGGCTGCGCGTCCCGCTGTGTGGGAAGCCCCGTGCTCTCGAAGGGAGACACGGGGCTGTGCGGCTTTGTCTGCGGGTGTGAGACTCGGTCCTTCGTCTGGTGCAATTGCCATCGCCGGAACGTTGCGGGTGACTTACTTCTTTGGGGGCTGCATCATTTTCTCCTGCATGGCACCCTGTACGGAGCTGGGCGTGAGGTTGACGACGGCGCCCTCGAGCTTAGTCATCCAGTCGGAGGCGTAGACGTTCTCTTCGCCTTTGAAGAGGGCGTCGAGGCCGGTTTTTGCGACAACGTCGGGCTCGTTGGACTTTTTGCCGTCGGTGCCGATCTTGGTGTCGGACATGTGCGCCACCTCAAAGAAGTTGGTGTCGACCGGGCCGGGCTGCAGGGCGGTGACGTTGACGCCGCGGTCCTTGAGTTCGAAGCGGATGGATTTGGCAAGGGAGAGCACAAAGGCCTTGGACGCGGAGTAGACGGCCATGAGCGGGGAGACGGTTTCGCTGGCAATAGAGGCCGTGAAGAGGATGTTGCCGGTGCCGCGGGCGGCCATGTCTCGGGCGGCGAACTTGCCGTACTGGACGGTGGAGGCACAGTTGAGGTCGATGATGGCGAGCTCCTGGTCGAGGCTGCTCTCGTCGGCGAACTGGCCGGACTCGCCGATACCGGCGTTGATGCAGGCAACGGTGACGGGGCGCTGGAGTGCCTGGACCTGTTGCCAGACGCGATTGACCTGGTCGCGCCGGGTGCTGTCGGCGAGAAAGGTGTAGACCTGTGCGCCGAGGGCTTCGAAGTCGCGGGCTGCCTGGGTGAGCCGGTCGCTGTGCGCGGTGATGGCGAGGTCGTAGCCGCGCTCTGCGAGCTGATAGGCGAGCTGGTAGCCGATGCCGGACGAAGCGCCGGTGACGAATGCGAGTTCTTTTGCCATGGTGCGGAAGCCTCCTTCTGCGTGTAGTGGGATGCGCCGGTGATCGACGCGGAAAGCGCGCAGCACAAACTGGCAGTGCGAAAATAGAAGAGTATGCAATGCAGGATGGCAGTGGGACTAGCGATGGTGTGTGGCTTGCTGGCGGGCTGCCGGAGCGTGCCGCCGCCCAAGCCGCTGGAGCAGTTGACGAGCACGGAACAGGCAGGGCATGCGGTGTTCAACGAGCGATGCGGACTGTGCCACTACGACCGGCAGACAGGTGCGCTGCATGGGCCGTCGTTGCTGGGCGTGTACAAGAAGCCGTACCTGCCGAGCGGTGCACCGGCGAACGATGAGCGCGTGCGCGCAACGATTGTGCACGGGCGCGGAAACATGCCGGCACAGGGCGGAAACCTGACCGACGAGGATCTGGACCAGGTGCTGGCCTACCTGCACACGTTGTAGGCAGGGGCGGGCGAAGCGGCAGGGGCCAGGGCTGGATTGGGAGTAGGGCTGAGCTGGGGTTTGGGCAAGGGGTAAGAGCGATGCCGGAAGACATGTATGACGCGGAAGACGCGGCTGAAGCGAAGCGGCTGAAGCTTGACCCGCTGGATGCGGCGCGGGTGCGGCGAGAGCGCGCGGGTGAAACCGCCGAAGGGCCGAAGATGCTGCCGGGCATGGCCATGATTGCGATTTACCTGCTGGTGTATGCCCTGATCAATGCGTTTTATGCCGTGCAGGGCGTGTTCGGCTACGGGCCGGGCCGCTACGCGGTGCTGGGGATTGCCTCGCTGGTGGTTGCCGGCGTGTTTGGGCTGCTGCGGCTGCGCCGGTGGGGGTGGGCGCTGGTCCTGGGCGCGACGCTGTTTGTGGCGCTGTACTACGTGGTGCAGTTTATTCGGGCGCATGTGGGCATCGCCCACGGGTTCGGATTCCTGGTACAGGCGGGGTTCTTTACCCTGTTCTTTCTGTACCTGGTGCGGGATGAGGTTCGCGTGCGGGTGAAGTAGGCGGACCGCTTTGAGCCCGGAAGCGTGCGGTGTGGTGGCCGGGAGGATCGCTCCTGAGGGCTAACGAGGAACAGGTGCAGGGTCCTAAATGGGGTCCTGGATGGGGTCCTAAATGGGGTCCTGGGTGGCAAGAGCGGCGCGGGCCCGCTTGACCTCGTGGACGCGCAGGATGTGAGCACCGGCGGCAATGGCCCTGCTGTTGGCGAGGCGGGTGGCGCGGTCGCGGTCGTCGAGGTTTGCGTGGGGGGCTGCGGTCGTAAGAAAACCCTTCCGGGAGAGGCCAGCGAGCAGCGGGCGGCCGAGCTGGTGTAGCTGGGCAAAGCCGGTCAGGAGCAGGTCGTTTTCTTCGCCGCGTTTGCCAAAGCCGAAGCCTGGGTCGAGGACGATGCTTTCGTCGGGGATGCCGGCGTCGCGGGCGGCGGCGAGGCGTTCGCGCAGGCCCTGGAGGACGGTGGGCAGGACCTGGTCCGGGACGAGTGGCGACTGGGTGGACCACTGGCTGGGCAGACCGCGGGTGTGCATGAGAATGGCGCCGCAGCGGGCGCTGGCGAGGGTGGCAGCCATGGCCGGGTCCCAAAGAAGGCCGGAGACGTCGTTGATGATTTCTGCGCCGACGTCGAGGGCGCGCCGGGCGGTGTCGGCGCGGTAGGTGTCGATGGAAACGACGGTACCGGGGCGGGCGCGGAGGATTGCCTGGAGGGCGGGAAGAACGCGGCGTTGTTCCTCGTCTGCAGAGATGGCCCCCGGGGTGCGCGAGGGCGCGCCGGGACGGGTGGATTCGCCGCCGAGATCGAGGAAGTCGGCACCGTCGTCGAGGAGCTGGAGGGCGTGGTCGAGGGCGGTGTGCGGTGTGGTGTAACGACCGCCGTCGCTGAAGCTGTCGGGCGTGACGTTAACGATGCCGGCGAGCAGGGGGCGCGGGCCGAGCGCGAGGTTGCGGGTGCGGAGATGCCAGTTAAACGGCGGTCGGGGGTGCGGCATCGAAGCGAGCATGTGGACAGTAGTGTTGCTGATCGGGTCGAACATCTTTATGACGTTTGCGTGGTACGGGCACCTGAAGTTCAGGGACGTGCCGTTGTGGAAGGTGATCCTGGTGTCGTGGGGGATTGCGCTGTTTGAGTATTGCCTGCAGGTGCCAGCGAACCGGATGGGCGCGGAGCGATTTACGCCGGCGCAGCTGAAGGTGATGCAAGAGGTGATTACGCTGGCGGTGTTCGGCGTATTTACGACGTTCTATTTTGGCGAGAAGCTGCACTGGAACCATGCCGCAGCGTTTTGCTGCCTGGGTGGCGGCGCATTCTTCATGTTTCACAAATTCTGAGCGGCAAGGGCGTAGCGCAAGGCCTGGAGATCGGCCTGGTAGTCGTCGGCTGGCAGATCGTGCACGAGCAGGTGGAGCTTGCGGCGATGCGGCGCGGAGAGCTTGCCGGTGCGCTTCATTTCGTCGTGCATGCTGCAAAGCGCTTCTTCATGCTGCTCGATGAGACGCATGGTGTGGAGCAGGGCGTGGATGCTGCTGTAGAGGTCGGGCACGGGAAGTGGGACAGGTTGGGCGCGAGCGGTGGTGCTGCTGGCGGGCTTTGATGTCGGTTTGGGTGTCGGTTTGGATTTCGCCTTCGGTTTGGGTTTCGCCTTCGGTTTGGAAGCGGGTGCGGCGGATGTTGCAGGTTGCCTCTTCATTGGTGCAGTCGTCCTCTGCGTGATTGGATGCACGGATCCGGGGCGCGCGGGAAGGGCGCGCTGGCTGAGTAACGTTGGGCTGTGGCCTGATGGAACGTGCCATGGACGGAGCTGCATGCTGCTTGGTGGTGCGAGCTTGAAGGGCTGCCATACGGCCCGCATCCGCGATGGGGTTACGAGCTTTTCGGCTGCGCGCGCGTTGCCGCCACGGCAGCGGTGAGGAGTGTCTCAAGCACCGTCATGTTTACCTGCGAAAGTCTCTTGAGGTACAGGCATCCCTTGCCCGTTGTGTGTTTGCCGAGCCTGGACAGCAGATCCTGTGCGCCCTGAAAGCCGATCGCGCCGTACAGGACGTTGGCTGCCCGGCGCGGCGAAAAGCCGACGATCGGCATATCGCCTTCGTGCCCGCTCTGGTAGCGGTAGTGGGTGCTGCCGAAGCCGATGATTGCGGTTCCCCACATGGCAGGCGGCTCGCCGGTAACCTTCTGCATGAGGTCGACCAGGACGCGGGCATCGGTTCGTTGGGCCTCGTCCGTGCAGGCATCGAGAAACGCTGCAACACTGCGGGTTGTCTGTTTGGTTTTGTTCTCGGCCATGGTCGCTTGGGATTTAAGTTCGCGAGGAGTTCGGTGAGGCGTTTTAGCGTCTTGTTCTGGTTCTTTTGAGGGCGCATCGCGCAATTTGATTGCCTGCTCCCTCGTTTCGATGTGCGGATGGAGATGGCTTCGGCGGCAGCAGATCCCGACATTTCGATACGGTGCGGGGACTCCTAAACACGATGGAGGAAACCAAAGAGGAAGGTTCTCTCGCGACGTTCCGGTTTCATTGGATGAGGTCGGGCTGAAGGGATGATGAGGTGCTGACTGGAATCCAGATGTGTGTCAGGCTCCAAACTGCCTTAAGTGATGATCGAGGTGCTTGTATCCCATCCTGGCCCACTCGTTCGGAGCCATGGATCCAAAGAAGCTGTGCGGGTGAGCCGTGCACCTTTGTGGGCCACCCTCCGCGAATTGCCTGACTCGGTCCAGGAGGCGTTGCTGTTCCGCGACAAAATCTCTCTGATCAGGAATGACCAGGCTTTTGTCGGTCGACATGTTTTGCCGGATCGGCTTTTCTCCAAGGATGAACTTCTTCGCTAGTTTCCCGAATGCCCGACCAGGCAGGCTCTGCTTCTGGGATGTTCGCCCTGCTGCCATCTCCATCCATGCGGAGCAGTGCGCAAGCATTTGGGCCGCGCTCATTGCACCCCACTGCCTCTGACTATGAGGCCGTAAGGACGCGATCCGATTGTTGAGCTCCTTTGCTACTGAACTCTCAAAGAGATGTTTCATGATTGCTCCGCGATACCTTCCAAGCGATGTCCAGGATGCTCCGCAACGATACTTTACCTCAAGGCGATGGCATCATCGGCAACTGCCTCACGAACGCGCTGGGAGCGTCGGCGAACGCCTGGATGCCTGGCGCTTGTCAAGTGGCGCCATGGTGCAGCCGGCTTGAAAGGGGAGCAGGAGGGGTCTGCTCCATTGGTTTGCGTGAAGTTCGGGATCAGCATCGGAAGTCTGTTTCTGCTGATGGAACGTTCCTGCAGAGCCTTGGGGAAGGAATCGCCAACTTATCCTGTTGCACCGTGCGGCGTGCACGTTGAGGGAGAGACGGTCGGTGTCTTGTTTTCCAGATGCGAAAGAACCTGTCTGGAAGGTCAGAAACGACTTAGAAGAAATATCAGTGCGCCGTGATGACCGAACCTTACTCGAACGAACACCGAACCTTACTCGAACGAACTTGGAGGCATGCAGGTGGATGCTTCCAGTGCGGCCTGGTTCTCGCGTGATGCGCTTCCAAGGACAACTTATGCACAGGAAGGTCGGCACGGATGCGTTTCCTGAGAATTAGTGGTGGCGTTCGGGGTTAGCGGCATTTGACTTGAACGCGTCGTCACAAACCATTGTGAGTAAGTAAGTTCTGACTTATTGAGCAGTAAGTTTGCTTGGGGTAAGTCGAACGCTTGCAACCTAGGGAGGAACGAGACTTCCGGCAAAAGACGACGAGCGTAAAAGAATTGTTGTAGGCGTTGGCTTGCGGGTATTTAATGGCGACGTTGTTTGTGGAGTTCCCGCAGGGCACGCGAAGAAACGGCGCCTTGAATCCACAGGAGCAACTTATACCTCTCGCCTATTTTGGCGGCGGTCAGATAATCCTTCGATCTACACCCAAGAAGCGATCT
>CAXUHM010000085.1:0-7832 GCA_964250935.1 uncultured Terriglobus sp. | reverse complement strand
CAGACTCTGAAGGCGGCTCTTTAGCCTGCGTTGAGCCTCCGTTGCACTTGAACGGCAGACCACGGTCCGACGAGGATGTACTCAGCGATTGAACTCACAAGATTGATCGCGGCGAGCGGGAGCATTTCACACGACGCTCCTGCACGATGTCGGCCAGGTCCTGCACCTGCTTTTGTACTTGTACTACCAGCGAACACAAAGCAGGATCATCTCAACCAGCAAACAACAACGCTTGAACGGGAAGCAGTCCTAGCCTCGAAATCTACTCAGGCCCAGTTAATGCACTAGAGCAACCGACCTTTTCATTCAAGAGGTCGGATAAGCTACTCCGGCCGATAATACGGAGTTTACAGAATTTATCCACACAGCATAAACTTTGTAAAGAGGTTATATTCTGTGGACCCGGTTCGGAATCCGTATGCACCTGGTGCTGGTACGCCACCCCCGGAACTTGCGGGGCGCGACCGAATCCGAGAACAGGTCCGGATAGCCATAGCCCGCATTCGGGTAGGGAACTCTGCAAAGAGTGTTTTGATGGTCGGACTCCGTGGCGTTGGTAAGACCGTTTTGCTCGATCAAATGCGCCTCGATGCCGAACGGAGTGGGGTTCACACCATTCGGATCGAAGCTCCTGAAAATAGGTCATTGCCGGCGCTTTTGGCTCCACAGCTCCGGCTTGCACTTCTTCGGCTGAGCCATGTGGATGCTGCTAAAGACCTTGCACAGCGTGGCCTACGGGCTCTTGCCGGTTTCGCCAAAGCGCTGAAATTCAAGTTCGAGGATTTGGAGGTTGGGCTTGATCTTGAGCCGGAGGCTGGCCTTGCGGACAACGGAGATCTGGAAGGGGACTTGAGTGCACTTCTTGAGCAAGTAGGTGCGGCGGCGAAGGGAGCAAAGACAGCCGTTGTTCTATTTATTGACGAACTGCAGTACATCAAGGAAGAAGAGTTTGCTGCATTAATCTCAGCGCTCCATCGTTGCGCTCAAGGCAGACTTCCTGTAACTGTTGTCGGAGCAGGCCTCCCGCAACTGTTGGCGCTGGCCGGCAACGCGAAATCGTATGCCGAAAGGCTGTTCGACTTTCCGCAGATTGGTCCTCTGGACCCTAAGCAGGCAGAACTTGCGATTGTGAAACCCGCCCGCGACATAGGGGCAGACTACGTTGCACAGGCAAGCGAAGAGATCGTGCATCAAACCCGCGGCTATCCCTACTTCCTCCAAGAATGGGGGAAACACTCCTGGGATCTTGCGAAGCAAAGCCCGATCACGTTGAAGGATGTGAGAGCAGCTTCGACAGAAGCAATCGCGGCACTTGACGAGAGTTTCTTCCGGGTTCGCTTCGATCGACTAACGCCCAAAGAGAAGCATTATCTGCGCGCGATGGCGGAGCTAGGTCCTGGTCCTCACCGATCTGGCGATATAGCCACACTCCTCAAAAAGCCAACGAATTCGTTAGGGCCACTTCGCGCTAGCCTGATTACCAAAGGCATGATCTGGAGCCCAAACCATGGAGATACTGCCTTCACAGTGCCCCTGTTTGATGAGTTCATGAAGCGAATTATGCCAATCACTGATTGGCAATAAATCGATGCAGAAGGTGGAGATATGTTCAACATGGCCAGCTCCACGCCTTTGTGGATGGGATGTCGGGTACGGTGGTCAATGCCGTTGACAATAACGTTCCTTCTGCCATTCCACATAACTGAGAAGCAAAGGCGCTTGGGATACGCATGGGTGACCCCGAGTTCAAGATTCGGGAGCTGATTCGGCGAGAAAAGGTACAGGTCTTCTCTTCGAACTATGCCCTGTACGGCGACTTGTCCCGGCGTGTGGGTGACTCCTTGCACTCGATGGTGCCGACGGTGGAGACGTACTCCATAGACGAGAGCTTTTTGAACCTTGGCGAGTTCAACAGCAGGGAAGTGGAGCCCTTGGCGCGAGCCCTGCGGGAACGGGTCCACCGCTGGGTGGGCATTCCGACGTGTGTTGGAATCGCGCCCACGAAGACATTGGCGAAGGTGGCCAACTTCATCGCAAAGAAACGGCCGCAGTACGCAGGCGTGTGTGACCTCCGCGACGGCCGGGTGCGGGCGGAGTTGCTGCCCACTGTGCCGGTGGAGGAGGTCTGGGGCATCGGCGGAGCTTCGGCCGGCAAGCTCGCGAAGCTTGGAGTGGAGACGGCCGCGGACCTGGCTGCCCTGAAACCGGACGACGCAAGGGCACTACTGACAGTGACGGGCGGCCGCACGGTCTACGAGCTGCGTGGGATCTCCTGCATGCCCCTGGAGCTGGTGGAGCCGACGCGGAAGGGAATCGCCGTCACCCGGAGCTTTGGAAACCCGGTCACGACATGGCTGGAGATGCGCGAAGCGCTGGCCAGCTACGCCACCCGCGCTGCGGAGAAGATGCGCCGGTACAAGGTCGCTGCCGACAACCTGTTCGTCTTCATGCACACCAACACCTTCAATAACGATCCGTTCTACTCGAACGGCGCCTCGGCCCGGTTCCCGGCCACGACCAACGATACCGGCGAAGTGGTCGCTCTCGCGGTACGCCTGGGCGAACGGCTGTTCCGCGACGGCTTCCGGTATGCAAAGTGCGGTGTGATGATTACAGAGCTGCTGCCCGAGACAGTCCAGCAGCCGGCGTTGTGGAGCGAGCTGGACCGCGAACGAAGGGAGCGCGTCTGGAAGACGGTGGACCGGCTCAACGCCACGCTGGGGCGGGGAACCGTCCGCATCCTGAGCGCCGGGCCGAAGGACGCAGCTTGGAAACTCCGGGCGGAGTATTGCTCGCCGCGGTGGACTACGCGGTGGGAATGAATTGCTGGCGGTAAGCGCTAAATACTGACGAACACTTCGGCTATGAGTTCCGCAGCTCTACGTCAAAGACGACTGACTTCTAAGAGCCGCTGCCGACCGGCTTTACTCATGCTGATCCGCTTGCCATCCAACATCACTACCGTGCCTTCTTCGGGCCCTTCACGGTAGATTTCTTTCACGAAGCGGAGATTGATAATCGCGGAGCGGTGAATACGAATGAATGAGCCAGGATCAAGCTTCTCGCTCAACTGGCTTGTCGTCTCGCGAATCATATAGGTTCGGCCTTTTGAGTGAAGGCTACTGTAGTAGTCGGCTGATTCGATCCACTCGATGGTCTCCGTTGCAAGCAGGACATCCTTCACGCCGTCCCGTACAAGGATTCTCGATATAGCCGCTCTCTGCCCACCGGCTTTCTGAAGCGTTTCCAATGCTTCCGTAAAGGTGGCTTTCGCGGAAAGCGCGCTTTGGGCTTCTATCCGCGCCCGCGCTCGTTTCAGCGATAGACGAAGCCTGTCCTGTCTTACAGGCTTTGTCACATAATCCAACGCATGGTGCTCAAAAGCATCTGCAGCGTGCTCAGGGTAGGCGGTCACTAGAATGGTCGCAAAGGTCTGGTTCTCTCCAATCTGCTTAAGAACTTCGATTCCATTCAGTAAGGGCATTTCGATATCGAGGAGCATCAGGTCAACCGGCTCTCGTTGGAGGTAGGCAATCGCTTGTGCTCCGTTTGCACACTCTGCCACGATCTGAACGTCCTCCTCTTGGGAAAGGAGGAAACGTAGGCGTTCGATTGCCAGTGGCTCGTCGTCAACGATGATGGTGCGCAAGCTCAACAGCTCCTCCGCTCGAAGGGTATCTGAATGGTCACTTCATACCCTCCATCCATCCGCGAACCTGCGGTGAACACATGGGATTCCGGGTAGATACGCGCCAGGCGTTCGCGTGTGTTGCGCAAACCGATCCCGTGACCTCGGGGCGAGGCTGCGTCACCTGCTCCATCATTTTGGATTTTGAAGAGAATCTGATCGCCGATACGGCTGATAGAAGCCGCGATTCTCCCCCCATGCTCCAGGGGAGCGATGCCGTGGAGAACGGCATTCTCGATCAAAGGCTGAAGCAGGAATCGGGGAACCATGGCCTCCAGCGCTTCCGGGGTGCTCACGATCTCCGTTTGGAGGCGGTGCGCGAAGCGGAGCTTTTGGATTTCAAGGTAGCTCTCGATGAGGTCCACTTCCTCTCGTACGACGGTCTTGCTCGACGAATCTGTTCGTAGCGTCGTGCGCAGAATCGTCTCCAAGTGCCCCAACGTTATGGAGGCTTCCCGGTTTCGCCCCAAATCCACTAGCGAGGTAAGGACATTGAGGGTATTAAAAAGAAAGTGCGGCTCTAGCTGGGCCTGGAGCGCATGCAATTGTGCTTGGGCAAGCTGCGCCTGCAGTTCCACTCGATCCGCGTGGTCCCTCTGTCGCTGGGAAAGGAGGTGCACAAAGCTAGAGCTGATGTATACCAGCGCGTAGGCCATCCATTCGGCTCCGAAACGCGCGAGTGAGACGTAGTTCAGCGCAGAGTAGGCCTGTCTCCATGCAGGCCAATGGAACCCAGCCTCAAGCGTGGCTTGTAGCAGGGCGAGGTGTGCAAGACAAACGACACTCCCGGCCACCGCCTGAAGAACCGCTGTTTTCTTGGAGAAGGTAAGTAGCGCCGGGAACCGCCTCGCGCAGGCCCACATACCGGAAGCGACTGCGGCCCACCACAACCACATCACCGCTCCAAAGGCGACGGAAGGCGTGAGGGGAATATTGGTGTCGCTTGCCACAAGGAAGGTGTGGCAACCCATCGCTGTGGTGAGCGCGAGCAAGGAACTCAGAAGAAAGATCGCCAACACTACTCGACCGTGTAGATTCCGCGAGAGGGTGCTGACACGTCGGAACGTTATCGAGAGAGGCCACTTCATCGTTCCTCCAGAAGAGCTGCTATCTCAGAAAGAGAACCGGACGCCCAATTCTAGGCGACGTGCAGTTTCGGCCGTAACCGGCTGCGAAAAGTTGCTCGATGAGACTACCGTCCCAACAGCTAGGACGTTTGTGTGATTGAGCAGGTTTGTGCTCCTGGTGGTCAACGTAGCTGTACGGAGGTGGTCCACGTTTTTAGGATTAAGGAGAAAAGCCCGGCTGAGGCTTGTATCGAGGTGGACGCGCCCCGGCATCGTTCCGGCGTTGCGAGGCACGTTTCCGTTCACGGTGTTCGTTGTGAGGAGGCCATAGCTTGTGGAGTAGACCCCGCTTCCTGGTGCGATAGCGTAGGAGGGACGGTCGTTGAAGTTGCCATCACCGTTGCTGTCGGTCCCCGAGATGATGTTGAAAGCCTGGCCGCTTAGTGCGTCGAGGATAGAGGTGCTGTCGATCTTGAAAGGGAGATGGAGGGTGCCGTACGCGTACAGGCCATTGCGACTGTCGCCGCTGATGCGGGCCGCTTCGCCGCGCTCACTGTAGCTGGACTGAGGACTCGTCCTGCCGTTGTTGTCGGCGTCCGATTGGAGGTTCTGATGGACGTAGGTGACAGAGAGGCCAAACCGTTTGCCGTCATCCCGGCCAGCGCCAGCAACAAAGATCCCGCCTGCAAGGTGTCCGGAGTTCTGGAACTGATTGATATTGAGGTTGGGCGTAGTCGGTCTAGGGGCTTGGAGAGCCGCCGTGGGATTGGGTGCTGCCCCAAAGCTGCTGTCGATCAAAGGGGCATTCACATTGACCAGCCGAATGCTGTTCCAGTTTTCAGCCCAGTAGTAGGTCGCACCGGCGTGCCATCCCCGTGTGAAGCTATGTTCAAGGCTGACGTGAGTTTGCAGTGAGGCGACTTGCCCCAAGGTATGCGGGAAACTGTTGACGGTAGCGACCTGGATTGAACCGGGGGTCGGCGCTAAAGGCGCCTGGAAGCTGGGAGAATACACGGCAACCTGGCGCTGGCGGACCCCATCCAGCCGGTACACGTCGATCGCATAGCTTTGCGGGTTTGGATCATGGAAGAGACCCGCTCGAAGGCGAGCGACCCAAGCCGCTTTCTTGTCGAGGCTCCAGGAGGCTCCGATTCTTGGCGAAAGGCTTCCGACGCTGGTGGGCGCGGTCTGAGCTTGGTAGCGCAATCCCGCGGTGAGAGAGAAACGGGGGGCCAACTTGATGGCGTCGTTCGCATAAAGGCCCAACCGCCACTGCGTGAACGGCACAAGTGCATTACCGGCCGTCAGTTGGTACGTCGTGGGTGCGCCTCCCGGAAGGTTGAGCAGCGCTCTGCGGTACTGCTCCAGCCCACTGATGGTGGCTGTCTGGCCTGTTGGAGCGCCGTTTGAGTCGAGGGATGGTGCGTCGCCGCCCCCGAAGATGTACTGTCCATTGAAGGTGTTCGGGTCGTAGTCGTGCACGAAGATTCCTAATGACTGCGCCCCGAATGAAAACGTGTGCTTGCCCCGGTTAAGTGTCCAGCTATCGTCGATCTCAAGGTCGCGTTCCCGGTCGTTGAGAGCCTGGCTGGTCGATCCGCCTCCTGTAAAGAATCCAGCCACCTGCAAGGCTGGCGACGTGGAGTTTGGCTGGTCTTGCGTCCTTATCCACGAATAGCCGATCCGGGTTTGATGAAGCAGGTTTGCTCCGAAGGTCTCTAGGTTGGAAAGCCGAAGGTCGTATTCGGCCAGCCGACCTGTATACCCGGCCTCCACCAGGACCAAGCCCCCTACTCCCTGATTTCCTAATGTGTTCACGTTCGCAGTGAACGAGAGGGTGGCTACGTCATTCGGGCTTGCCTGCCAATCTCCTCTAGCCGACGCAATCCAAAGGCGCTGTGGAGCTGAAACTGCTTGTCGGATGTTGGTTTGCGCCTGTGTCGAGTCCAGGCTGATCGCGTTGACCACGTTGAACTCATCGATGTCCCGCTTTTCGAGGGCAACGGCGTAGTCGGTCTTCTGCTTGCTGATAGGACCGCTGAGTTCGAATCCATACCGCCTTTTGCCGGCTGGCGTGCTCGTCAGCGAGAACGGGTCAGTGGCATTGAAGCTGCCGTCGCTGTCCGTGAAGAAGAAAGCGCCATGGATGAGATCGGCTCCGGGTTTTGTGAAGATCTCCACCCGTCCTCCCAGGTAGGGGGCCTGTTCGTACTCCGAAGAGAACATATCGGGGTTGATCCGAATGGAGGCAATGGAGGACTTGGGAGGCAAGGTGCTTGCGTTCTGGAATCCATCCACAGTGATGAGAGCGGACCCTGGCATGCTCCCACCGGCAGCAGCGAGAGCCTGGAGCTGGCGTTTGAACTCGTCAGGATCATCCGCAAGCTGACGAACGGCGTCAGAGCTGAGCGTTCGCGTACCTGTTGTGCGGTCCGCCGTCTCGTTCGGGTCGTCGCCGGAAACCTGAACCTCGCTCTGCACCGCTGCCACAGCCATCCTGATGTCGGCACGAACGCTTCGGGCGTCCCTAATCGTGACGGAAAGATGGCCGTCAGTGAAGCCATCTGCCGTGAAATTAAGGGCTAGTGTGCCGCTCGAAGGGCAAGGAAAGGCATAGTGGCCGCTGTTATCGCTGGTTGTCTGCCGACCGTCGGAGGTCTCGACGTGTGCTCCCGCAATCACCGCTCCCGTTGCGTCTGTGACCGTGCCTTCGAGCCTGATATTGGGTGAGCAGGGCTGCTGCGCAAAGACTACTGCAGAAGCACAGATAAGGAACGTGGTACAAACGACGGTACTTTTCTGCATGCTGAGCTCCCTTTCAGGAACAGTCGCAGCCGAAGAGCTCCGGGAGGAGGGTTTTGCAGGCAATGCTTGGAAAGCTGCAGCGAAAAGCGACCTGACAAGCATGAATCCGCCCGTTCCGGGGAACGGGTCGACACTTAAGTCGCAAAAGAAAGTTGCGCCTAGATTGCGCTTTTGTGTCTAATAGAGGAAAGCCGAGGCGGTGTCCACCCGCCCCGGCGTTGTGATCTACCGGTGGAGCAGATGGAGCACTAAGTGCACCACCTTGCCGCCCA
>CAXUHM010000084.1:0-7916 GCA_964250935.1 uncultured Terriglobus sp. | reverse complement strand
TTCGCGCCCTGCTTGCCCGCATCGATACCTTCAACCCCAAGCTCAATGCCTTCATCACCGTCATGCGCGATACCGCCCTGCAGCAGGCCGCCGCACTCGATGCCGAGGCCGCGAACGGCCACTTCCGCGGCCCGCTCCACGGCATCCCGCTTGCCATCAAGGACAACATCGACACTGCCGGCACGCGCACCACGGTCGGTAGCCTGCTCTTCGACGACCACGTCCCCGCCACCGATGCCTTCGTCGTCACGCAACTCCTCCGCGCCGGCGCCGTCCTGCTCGGCAAGACCAACCTGCACGAGTTCGCCATGGGCGGCAGTTCTGCCACCAGCTACTTTGGTCCCGTCCGCAATCCCTGGGCGCTCGACCGCGAAGCTGGTGGTTCCTCCGGCGGTTCCGCCGCTGCTGTCAGCGCCGACCTGGCCCTGGGCGCGCTCGGCACCGACACCGGCGGCTCCATCCGCATACCCGCGGCATGGTGCAGCGTTGTTGGCCTCAAACCCACCTATGGCCTGGTTTCGCTGCGCGGCATCTTTCCCCTCATCTACTCCCTGGACCACTGCGGCCCCATCACCCACACCGTGCAGGACGCTGCAACCATGCTGACCGCCATGGTCGGCTACGATAAGGACGACGTTGCCAGCACGCAGCACCCGCCGGAAGACTACGCCGCCAGCCTGCGGCAGGTGCGGGTTTCGGGCCTGCGCATCGGCATTCCGCGCGCTCCGTTTTTTGACGGACTCGACCCCGGCACCGCCGCCGCCGTCGAAACTGCCATCACCGTCATCCGTCGCCTGGTCCAAAGCGTTCACAACGTGGTCTTGCCCGCCATCGGCGACCTCAACTGGACCGCCATTCGCGCCGCGGAAGTCGAAGCCGTGCACGAAACCCTCTTCCGCCGCCATCCCGACAGCTACTCCCTGCAAACCCGCAGCATTGTCGAAGGGACGGTCAAGGGCCTCAACGACCCTGAGCAGTCAAGCGCCGCCAAAGTCGCCGACCTCGTCCGCGCGCAGTGGCAGCTCGCCCGCTTTCGCAGGTCCATCGATGACGCCTTCACGGACTTCGATCTCGTCGTTCTACCCACCAACCGCACCGGCCCGCGCACGCTCAACAACGAACTCAGGCGCGAAGAAGCGCCCACCCCTACCGAGCCGGAGAACATCTTCAACTCACTTGCCTTTGATCTGTACGGCATCCCGGCGCTCAGCCTGCCCTGCGGCTTCTCCCCGGCGGGCTTACCCATCGGCCTCATGATCGCCGGCCCCCGCTTCTCAGAGGGCGTTGTGCTCGCGCTTGGCCAGGCCTACGAGCAGGCCACCCCTTGGCACACACGCCGTCCCATCCTGACACTGGCAACCGTTGTACCCGCTGTGAACCGTCAGGGCTGACCATCCGCCGGGCGAGTCGTTTTCTTTGCTGCAACGAACCGTCCACCTCTTCGCGAGCGAGCGATCCTGTTCGTGAAAAGTTCGTGGATGTGCGCGGGACCGTAGGCTCGACCCATGAATGTTGAACACTCGACATTGCTCAATTTGGCATGCTTCCTATGTATACCAACGCACAGACCTTCGGGGGGAACGTCCCCTTACACTGCCGCATATGGAGAGTCTTTCAGGTCAGGCAGCACTTCTTCCCCGCACTTCTTATCCGCGACCCAACCCGGCGGTCCTGCTGAACAAGTCGATTTGCGACCGCTTTGGCCTTAAGCTGCGGCGTCTCCGTCTCGACCGGGGATACACCCAGATTCAACTGGCCGACTTTCTCGGCATTGACCGCAGTTTCATCAGCGACCTGGAGCGGGGAAAAAAGAACATCAGCATCGGCTACCTACAGACCATCGCTCAAGGATTTGAGATTTCCGTTGCGGACTTGCTGCGCGACATCTAGGGAGTACAACCCATCTCGATGGCATGGTAATGTCGGCGAACGTCCATGCATGGCAAGGCAACGCATCTGCTACGATATGCCTTGCCGGTCGCTCAGGGCCGTATTCAGTCCAGACAGGATGATCGCCCTCTTGCCTCATCGCTCAAATGCCAGCACCATCGACAGCAGCATCGCCGCCGAATTTGGACTGCGGCTTCGGTCTCTGCGGGAGCAGGCCAGGTTGGGACGCGATGAGTTTGCACGGCGAACAGGCCTCACCCCGGGCGACCTTCACCTCATCGAGACAGGGCAGATCGACGTCGACCTGTTTGTCCTCGACACCCTGAGCAAGGCGCTGAAACTCCCCATTTGCGAGCTATTGGAAGGTCTCTGATCCACACAGGCTTGCCGTGACGGACCATCTTGCATCACAGAGCAACCAAGAATGGGCAGCATAGAAGCTGCGCGAAAAGGCCCATGGCGTTTTCCACGCCTATCCTTTCCGGGATGACCTGTGTGCTCCCCGGACAAGCCATCGTGAAGGGAAAGCCGGCTGGCACCATCAAGCGATCGTTCGTGCCCGATTGGTGCAAGCCGGCATCCCCGGTACGCACGTCCCTGTTACAGGTCGCGCGTCAACTCGGACAGCGTGATCTTGAAGCCTTGTGCGACCGTCTCAAGATAGGTCAGGCTCATGTTTTTCTTGCCACGTTCCACGTCGCTGATAAAGGATCGATCGATCCCGAGGTAATCGGCAAGCTGGGTTTGCGTGTAGCCATGCTCCATGCGCAACGCCCGCAGGCGTTTGCCAAAGCTCACAACGATAGACGGCGGGCGCACAGCCGAGGACAACGGAGGCGCAATACGGAATACGGTCGGACTGGTACGAGACTGTAACAACATACACACCTGGAAGAAGAAGTGAACTACGGTCGATCTGTTTTGAACGTGCTTTATTGCAGTGTGACGCAAAGTGGGACACCGAAGATGTGCCTTTTGCGAACGTCCGGAAATATTCTCCAGCACTTGCATGCCGTCATACAAACTATCGCAGCATCATAAATGTGTCGCCTTTATCCGACATCTATCGCCGCGCAGCGACAATCCATTCGTGATATCCCAGCCATCGCGGACCCGTTCTGCCGCATCTGCACCTTGCTCCGCTGCCCGAAAAGCGGGGCATCCCGTACCGCAGGTGAGCCATCGGTCTGCAAACTCCAACGGCTCAACTGCCTGCCCGCACCTGGGTCAACGCGCCCTGCTGCAACGGCAGTGTCGACGCCCGTTCTTCCGCCAGCAGCGTCAGGGCAATGGCCGTCCACGAGCACAACTCTCCGTAGATTCGCGTTTCAAGCAGCACGCCGGTGTAAAACATGATCGGCAGCCACACCGCCAGGATCAGGATGTAATTACCAAAGCGCATGGGCCGTATCCGCGACCAGTAAAGCAGCGCAATCGGCAGCAGGTAGCCGCACAGGTTCAGCAGCGCCGGCATCAGCCTGATTTTCAATCGCAGGGTGTTGTATGACAGCCGCACGAAGTTTTCCGAGTTGTCATTGTGCCGAAAGTAGTAGCTCAGGCCTGCCTTGATCGCAAGCCATATGCCCAGCAGCAGCGCTACCCGTGCCCAGCGTACCTGGCGAAAGTTCAGGCCATGTCGGGCCTGCCAGCCAAGCCCAGCATCTGCCGTCGCCATGCCATCTGCCTTCCCACCCACAGCTCCATCTACAGCCCCGTCCACAGTCACATCCGCGGCCCCGCGCGACGCGGCGTCCACAATGTAAATGCCGATCAGGAACAGCGTCGTTTCGCGGTTAAACGTTCCCACCAGCAAAATCAACGTCAGCACAGCAAACCACCTCTGGTAGATCGCATAGAGGCCACCCGTAAAAAACGCCAGGCTCAACATGTCGTACGGGTAAGAGAAGTTCGCCTCGTTGTGGATCGTGTACGTCCAGATCACACAAAACAGAAACAGCGGGAACACAAGCGCGGCCAGTGTCTGCCGCTGGCTGACCTTGCGGTACAGCAACTGCGTCAGGATCGCGGCGGTCACCAGGCTTACCAGGCTCAACACATAAAACGGACCGTCAATGCCGGTTGCCACTCCCTTGTCATGCACCAGCAGGCGCATCACCGCACTGGAGTGGAGCATCGGACGAAGAATAAAGATGGGAAGAATGCGCTCCTGAAAAGGCAAGCGCTCATGTCCTGAAAGGTACGCCGGCAACTTCAGATAGAACGTGGCGTTCCTCACATAAAACCGTACAAACTGCAGGCACGCGCACGCGTACAAAAAAGGGATGGCCAGGACGCGAAGCCGCCGAAGAAGATCCATGTCTCCTAAATTAGACATATCAAGGCATTGATCTCCATCACGTGTTGCCCTCTGCCGACAGTTTGGCGCAAAGCGGTAAACGCGCAGATCGACGCGCCGGGGCGCCAGAACGGGCAGGCTCCGACCTCCACGCAAAGGCATTGTCGATGATTGCCGATCCATTCCTGTCACCCCTTCCAAACTCGCATCACAACCAATCGATTCATCAGGGAGAGTTGCATGCGGCGTTTGCGTACTTGTGTCGGGGTCATTGCTGCAGTCGTCGCGGGCCTGCTCTCCGCAAAGCCTATCCTTGCCGCTGCGGACACCACTGCATCCTTTTCCATCTCCGCTCCCACGGAGATCCCGGGTGCCGTCCTCAAGCCCGGCGAATACACGATCCAACTGCTCGATCACCTGGCGGACCGCTCCATCGTCCGGCTCGACGCCGTCACCGGCCCGACCCACGTCACCTTCCTCTGCATTAATGCCGCGACCGGCCTTGCTGGGACAGCCCATCCCGTCGAGTGGCCCCAAAAGGCACAGGGTCGACACGCTCTGCGAGGTTTCGTGTTCTCTGGCGGCACCAATGTCGAGTTCGTCTATCCCAAGGCGGACGCCGTCGCCCTTGCAACGGCAAATAACGCCGGGGTCGTCGCCATTGACCCCGCTTCTGAAGGTCGTCCGGAGCTGTCCAAGCTCACCAACTCCGACATGCAGGTGGTCAATCTCTGGATGCTCACACCCGTGCGCGTGGGCCCGGAAGGAGCGGCGCAGAAGGGAATCGACGCCAGGCGTTACCAGCCTGCCCCCTCACAGGCAGCCCCCACGCAGTCGGCATCCTTACCGCCGGCATCCCACCCGCCAGCGCCGTCTCAGGCAACCATCCTCCCCAGGCCGCAGGCAATCGCTCGTGCGGAAGCGCCAGTCCGCCCCCTTGCCCCCGTACGGCATGCCCGGCCCATCGTGAATCGTTTGCCGCAAACCGCAAGCGCCTTCCCGCTCTTCTGGATCGCCGGCCTCCTCTCCCTCGCTGGTGCCGGCCTTCTCCGCTTCCGCCGTTCCCTCCGGGCATGATCCTTATTCGCGACCGGAAAAAGGCAAGCCGCCTCGCGGAGGGATCTCTCTTGCTCGCCAGTGTGCTTCTCCTGGGCCTCGGCGCCGTTCCGCTCACTCAATCCATGCTCGCGCAGCGCGAGGCACAGAACCTCCTGCAGTCGCTTCCATCTCCGCAGACAGACGGTTCTCAACCTCGCACCCCGGGGCAGGTTGAGGGGAGCCTCCACATACCCTCCATCGGCCTTTCGGTGCCCATCCTCACCGGCTGCACCACCGCCACCCTGCAGCGTGGTGCATGCCGGCTTATGGGAACCGCCATCGCCGGCGGTCTCGGCAACATGGCGCTTGCTGGTCATCGCGATACCCGTTTCCGACTGCTGGAGCATCTCGGCACCGGCGCCATCGCCACCATCACAGACAACACTGGCACGTACGACTACCAGGTCGATGGAGTAGAGATCGTCACCCCCGAGCAGGTAAGTGTGCTCGAGATCCATGACCGGCCCGAACTCACGCTGATCACGTGCTTTCCCTTCCACTACGTCGGCCCGGCACCGCAGCGCTATATCGTGCATGCCCACCTCCTGCCACTCAGGGGTTCCGCGTCCTGACCGCTGCTGCAAAAGCCGTTTGGAACCTCGGGGGCACGCTTCCCGTTTTCGAACACGGCTCTGCGAAGAATGTCGTCGATAGACGACAAAACTGCCTTAGTATCGGGTTTGTCAGCGCGTCCCTGCGCAGGCATATGTGCCGCACCTGCTCCTTTAAATCTTCAATTCCACAGACTTGGTCCACCTCGCTTTTCCTGAGACCTTGCTGGCTGCCTTATGTGTCCGACTTCTCCCTTAGACCAACACTGGGCCGCTTTCAACGGCTTCGTATGCTTGTTCAGGGAAAGGTAAGTCCTCGTTTCATGAAATACCTTCGCTATGCTTCAACTGCAGTTTTGCTGTCTGCCGTCGGGTTTTACCTGTTTGCTCCTAAACACGTCGTCGGGCAGAGCGGTCTGCAGATCACCTACGGCACCCAGGGAATCCAGACGCTCAGCTATCATGGCCAGGTCTTGGAAGACGTTGGCCAGTACCCTTCCGACAGCTTTCACATCTGGCACATGAAGTGTTCAGACCTCAATGGCAACACGGTCACCACGGGTCAGTATGGCTGGGGCGAACAGAACAACGGCCGCTCCTGGAACGCCTCGACCAAAACCTGGACCTACCCCTTCACGTGGGGCAGCATTGCCGTGCAATACGTTCAGAACGGCGACACGCTCGACATCAAGGTTACGGAGAGCAACAACGCCAACTCCGGCGTCACCTTCGACGGTGCCTCCGTCTACCCCCTCGCCCTGCACTTTCCGCAGCTGCCGAGTGGCTTTTCCAACAGCTCCTACAACCAGTTCGCCTTTAACACCACGGCTCCCGGGGTTACGCTGGCCAGCTACGGTTCGGCAGAGGTCGCCACCGTCACGCCAGACGAGTCCAAACCGCTCTACAGTGGCTACCAGCCGACCGGCGCGGCCAACGCCTACACCACGCTCATCAGCTCCACAAGCCCCGATTCGCTCGCCGCCTTCCAGCCCCACAACGACCGTCCGGTGCACCCCGGCCAGACCGATACCTTCACCATGTCTCTGCGCTTCGCTCCCACCGGTACGCAGCTCGCAACGCTGGCCGCGGATGCCTACGCAAACTGGGCCACCACCTGGCCGGCCCAGCTCAAGTGGACCGACCGCCGCGCCATCGGCACCGTCTATCTTGCAAGTTCGGCGCCCGGCGATAGCAGCATCGCCGCAGGATATTCCAACAATCCTCGCCGGTATTTCAACGACAGCAATGCCGCCGACTTCGATGTCACCACCCCCGCCGGCCTTGTCCTCTTCCAGAACCGCGTCCTGCAGCAGGCAAAGGATGTCGTCACCAACCTCGGCCGGCTCAACGCGCAGGGCGTCGTCACGTGGGACATTGAGGGCGAGCAGTACCCCATGAACACCAGCTACGTCTGCTCGCCCGACCAGCTTGCCGCGGTCGCGCCAGAGATGGAGTCCACCGTCACCAACGCCACGTCGGCATACAGGGGCATGCACCTTGTCGACGCCTACTTCAAAACCATCCGCGACGGTGGCTTCCGTGTCGGCGTCTGTGTCCGGCCGCAGCACTTCACACTCAACGCAAACGGCACCGCGCAGCAGGCGACGCTTGGTGCCACCGCCGACGTGACCGCGGAGCTCACCCGCAAGATTAAGTATGCGCACGATCGCTGGGGTGCGACCCTGTTTTACCTGGACTCTTCCGTCGATGCGACCGGTGCCGCGCTGGACGCGTCCATCTTCCAGCAGGTCGCCGCCGCTGTTCCGGATTCGCTGCTCATGCCGGAGTGGAGCACGCCCAAGGGCTACGCGTACACCGCGCCCTTTCTCACCTTTCTCTTTCACGGCGACCTGGGGACCGACCCGTCGATCTACAATTATTACCCCAGGGCTTTCAGCGTCAACCTCATCAATGACGTGAACCCCGCGACGCTTGCAGCCGGTCAGGCAGCGCTGACCGCATCGGTCGCTCGTGGCGATGTGCTCATGGCCCACTCCGAATACTGGCAGGCCAACAATCCAACCATCGTTCAGATTTATAGCAACGCCGCGGCATCGACCACCACAACCGCTCCCGTAAGT
>CAXUHM010000083.1:0-9063 GCA_964250935.1 uncultured Terriglobus sp. | reverse complement strand
AGCGAGTTCCTGGGTCATTGCGGAGAGACTAGCACGATAAGTGGCATTATCGGGGACAATATGTGCCTGGCCGCAGTACCATGGTTGGCAGACCGGCCAACTATCCCGCTCTCCCGAAACAGCCCGTGTCCCAAGGTTCCGCCATGCCACGACCCATCCTCTGGTCCCACAACCTCCACCCCCTGCGCGACCAGGCCACGCGCTCCCGCACCCAGACCTGGTCCCGCCAGGACCTCCAGCGGCTCTTCGGCTGCGGCCGCGCCTCCGCCCAGAACCTCATGAAGGCCATCGGCGGGATCCAGACCGTCGGCATGACCCACTTCGTCGACCGCGCCTCCCTGCTCCGCTTCCTGGACAACATGGTTGCAGCGGAGTCCGTCGAAGAAGCCTTCCAGCAAAGACTGGCCGGCGCCGAGCCACCGCCCCGGCCCAGGCCCCTGCGGATCCCGATGCCCGTCGACCTCCGCCACGCCATGCTGGGGGACCTGCCCCCCAACATCACCCTGTCACCCGGACGCATCGAGATCACCGCCGAGACCGCCACAGCCATGGTCGAGGCCCTCTTCTCCCTTGCCGCCATCATGCAAAACGACCTCCACCGCTGGCAGAACATCATCGAACCACCACCGGAACCCACCACCGGCGACGATGAACTCCGAGACTTCCTCGCACACCTCAGGCAGGCGAGGTGTTGAAACCCTGAGCCTACTTCGTTGGGATCGCCTCTCGCCTCTCTAGCCACATTTCTTCAACGTCGCTCCGAGTGAGGCTCAGCTCCAGCTCACCTATCGGCCTACCCGGTCTAGCAAGCTGATGAGCGCGTCGTGGTACGTTAATTTCTCTGCATCTGCATAGGCGACAAACCTCGCATACTGCGTCGCGGTTAGGCGGATGGCAAGGTGGCGAGTGGGCTCCGCGACACCGAGCCTTCTCCTTCGCACAGGGCTGGTTAATGTAGAGACTTCTCGACTGACGAAGCCATGATGAGCAGCTGCAGCATCCATCGCAGGAATGTCAATGCGATGTCTTGGAGCGGTCGCAGAGAAAGCCGCGAGTTTATCAGCAATATCGAGTTGGTCCTTCTGGACCAGCTCTGGCGCGCCCGCATCCAGTCCGAATTTGCTCATATACCCCTTCCCTCCTGCCCGATGGCCGCGAGGGTGTCGACCAATTCTTCAGCCAACCGGTGAACGTTCTCATATGCAGCCTCTAAATTGCCTGCTTTGTGGCTATGGAGCTCAGGCAGACTTAAACGTTCAACAAAGAGGGCCTTGAAAGCCAGCCGCTCGGCAAGGCTGTTTCTGAATCGGGGAATGCCTGCTTCACTAAGCTCTGCTTCAAGCTGCTGCTGGACGGAAGAAACGGGAGCGCCTGGAGCGGGCGTTCGGGTCATTAGAACCTTAAATGGAATACGACGATTTGCGTTGGACCGTTGAGCTACGCGTTCTTCGTCCCGGACTGCACGGATGGCTTTGCTGGCTTGACGCACGTCAACTGCGCTTGCCTGCACGGGAATGATGACGAAATCGGCCAAGGCGATCGACCGAGAGACCAGAACGCTAGCCGTGCCCTCAAGATCAATGAAGACGAATTGTTGCTTTTGGCTATCAAGGATCTCCATCAAATTCGATTCCCTGACACCGCCGACAACTGTGAGACGGCTCTGAGATTGACCCTGCGTTTTCCAGTCCAGTATCGGCTGGTTCGGATCTGCATCCAAAACACTGACGGACGCACCTTTCTGAGAAAAATAGGTCGCTAGGAGAAGAGTAGCCGTGCTCTTACCGGCACCGCCCTTCGGGTTTGACACCGCTATAACTGGCATTGCGACTCCTCAGTCGAGCTAGAAGCATTATGCGATATCGCTGCGATATTGCATATGTTTGCGAACCAGAAGCGACAATGGCATTATTGTGTTAGTACAGCGATATCGTTGCGTTATTTTTGCGATATCTTTTATCGCATACTGAATGGACTGACATTGCTCGACATCTGCAGGTTCACGACTACCTTTTGCACGGGTCTTCCTGCCAGGTTCGGGTCTCACCTGAATGACAAGCCAGACGTCTAACCGCGGCGCAGCCACGAAACGCTACTTCCAATTTCCAAGCACCACGGCGAATGGAGTCTGGGATGCCGGTAATCTTCCGCACTCGGCTGGAAATCCGGGGCATCCGCGCTCGGCTGGAACCACACTATCTTATTCATCGAGAAAGCTTTACGCTCTCTTGACAATTTGGCCGTGCCTTGAACCCACATCTTAAGCATGGTTCTTTCTTTGCATGTACTGTGCGTGTGCTCCCCACTGAACTCATTGACTTAGGCCTCATAGAAGCCTGCGAACGGTTCTTCATCGGCGCGACCTGCCAACGAGCCCGCACTTGATTGGAAATTTGCGGTGTCGGATTGGATTTCCCGGACTTGGATGGAAGACTTTCCCGTACTTGGATGGAAAATTCTCCGGAGTCGGCTGGAAAAGAGCCCGTAGTCCGTTGGAAGACCATCCGTAGCCGACTGGAAAGTCCTCGCCGAACCTCGCTGGTAGCAGCTCCGAACCTGGCTGGAAATTTTCCCGAACCTGGCTGGAAAATAACAGGCGCTACGTGTCATGTTTTCAGCATGTTACATGACTCTAAAGATTTTAAAGTGTTCTACAGTACTGCCTATTTAAAGTTAAATTACAGGCATCATGTCTTACGAGGAAAACGCCCGATGACCCGTTCACAGACTCACAAGATACAGATGACCATTGCTTTGCCTGAGGCTATTGATCTCGTACGCTTTGAAAAGAATCTCCTCCAAATCGGATTCTTCAGTGCGCATGATCCTAGAAGTAAAGGCCACGATCTTTCTCGCCGCATTGAACAATGGGTGAATCGTGACGGGAAAAAGATCCGTGCTTCGGCCGAGTTCCGATCGACTTTAGGTCTGCCCTCCACCTCGGACAGAGATAAGTACATGGCCTTTATGAAGATTGCCATGGAGCGCAAAATCGCTGAAGGGGAATTGACGAATCCGATCCGATTCTCCGGCTACAGCATGTTAAAGGCGTTAGGACTTAGCGACTCTGGCGCAAATTACGAAGATCTGAATCAGTGGGGCATGCGGATGGCTGACACGACCATCACGTCGGAACAGATCATCTATTCCTCGTCCCGCAAAAAATTTATGAACAAAACGGTGCATGTCTTTCGAAGCTTTACGCGAGTTGGCGAGAGCGATGTCAACGGCGGAAATCAGGTTGTTCAGTTCGCAGTAGAGCTTGAAGATTGGCTGCTCGAGAATGTGAATCAGTCCTATGTCGTTCCGGAAGATTTCACCCAATACCGAAAACTGGTGCGCCCAACAGCGAAGGGCATTTTTGTCTATCTGTACGTGTGGTTCTATGCCAGTCGCGGCAAAGAGGTTGAGAAAGACTATGCCGAATTATGTGCCCTACTCAACGTACGCTGCTACCAGCATGCATCGAAAATTAAGGAGACCATGGGTTTGTCCCTCGACGACTTGATCAAGATCGGTTATCTCGCCTCATGGGATGTTCGGCCGATGTCTTCGAAGAAAGGCTTTAAACTGGTTCTGTTGCCTGGAAGAGAGATCCTGCGTGTGATTGCCAACACGCAGCGGCGGCAGTTGGCGTCTACGGGCGAGAAACCGAGTCTCACCGGACCTCAGGATGGCGTCCTTCAGCAACTGACCCAGCGAGGTGTCGATGAGAAGAAAGCCACCATGCTGAGCCAAATCGCTGATCCACCGGTCCTTATCGAGCAACTTGAGTACCTGGATCATGAGATTGCGAGGGACCGCGGCAAGCGGATCAAGAATCCTGCTGGCTTCATCATCGCCTTTATAGAGGGGGGTAGAGCCGTTCCGCACACCTTTGAGTCCTCACGCAAAAGAGAAGAACGCCGCCTTCAATTGCAGGAGGCTCGCTCGAGAGCGGAGACTGATGCCCGAGCCGCTCAAGCTGAGATCGACCTGCGTTCCCGATACTACAATTGGTGTCTGGAACGCGCCTCCGAGGCCATCAAGGAAACGTATGATGAACAACGATTGGATGCCCGCTTGAAGGTCATGCGTTCGGAGATGTCAAAAGACAAGCAAATTGAACGCTTCTTTGCAATCAGTTCTGCAGCAGAACGTAAGGAGGCCCTCATGAAGGTTCTCAGAAAAGAAATCGTCCGTGAATTGAACCTTCCGCAATTCGAAGATTGGGCTATCGAGCATGGACAGGGAATGCTCTTCTCCTGACTTGCACGTTAAGCAGCACTCCTCTTCATGGTGAGTGCCTGCGGTGTGCGGTTTCCAGCTGGGTTCGGGCTTTTCTACTGAAGAACGGTCAACCAGAAAAGCATATTTAGATAAGCGACCCGGATCTGGCTGGAATTAAGACAGATTGTGTTAATTACCTCACTGATTCAAATCAGGCGGGAACAGAGGTAAAGCTGTGTTTCGCAAGCGGACAGAGATGGGAGTGAGTAGTATGACTGACTACAATTTGCTCAGCACTCCATCAGGGTTGGCATAACAAAATTGGTTATAATATCCGTATGGATGGCGCTACCCTGAAACTGGCAAGAGCGGCTTTGAATTGGACACAGGCCGAGTCCGCGAAGCATTTGGGTGTCACGCAGGCGTACCTGTCGATGGTTGAGCGCGGCTTAAGGCCAGTCTCGAAGGAACTCGCAACAGCTGTTCTAGATCTCTATCCGCTGCCCCCAACGGCGCGTCCATGGCAGACTTTGTCCACCAACTCCTCTGGATACTGCTACAAGGAAGTTCTTGGTGAATTGGGGTACACCGGGTTCGCCTATCTGCGATCCCAAGGGGCGCTGAATCCGGCGGAGCTGCTCCTTAAAGTTCTCGATGAAGACGAGTTGGATGCACGAGTGGTGGAAGCCTTGCCTTGGCTGCCGTTGCAGTTTCCAGAAATGAATTGGGAGTGGCTGGTGGCGAACGCAAAATTGAGGGACAGACAAAACCGATTGGCGTTTGTGACGACGCTCGCCTTACAGGCCGCGCGTAATCGGCAACAAATATCAACTCAAGGTGCGCTCGCCCTGCAGGTTGAACGCTTAGAGCGGTCGCGGCTAGCGGCCGAGGACACTCTCTGCAAAGCGTCTCTGTCGGAGGTGGAGCGGGCTTGGGTCCGCTCGCATCGCACAGAAGCTGCAGCGCATTGGAACCTGCTGACGGATTTGAAGGTAGAGGATCTTGCGTATCTCGCCTAAGAACCAGCCGCCCGAGCCATGGCACTCTTTTCTGCAGGACTTAGACGAAGTTGCAGATGCCATCGTGCGGATGGATTGCATCGGCGGCTTCGTGGTGACTCAAATGTACGGACTACAGCGCTCCACTGCTGACGTGGACGTGGTGGAACTCGCACCCCGTGACCTTGCCTATAACCTCATGAATCTTGCCTCTCAGGGTGGCGCGCTCCATCGGAAGCACCGTATCTATCTTGACCGAGTTACAGTTGCTTCCATCCCCGAGAACTACGAGAGTCGCCTGACTGAGATGTTTCCGGGGCTTTACCAGCATCTTCGTATGATGGCGCTCGACGCTTATGACATTGCACTTTCAAAGCTGGAGCGGAATAACCAAAAAGATCGGGATGATGTGCGCTTTCTCGCGAAAGCAATCCCTTTTGACTTGAGCCTTCTGCAGGAGCGTTACGACAGGGAACTGCGATGGCAGCTCGGACGGCCGGATCGGGAAGACCTGACGCTTCGGCTGTGGATGGACATGCTCTCAGTGTGAATAGCTGATTCAGTAACCCCTAATTGTTGCCGCGAGCGCTTGAAATACGAAGAGCGCGCATTCCACAAACCCACAGGCACCGGCGGCGAAGTTAAGTAGAAGAACATTCGATCAGGGGCCAGTTACGGGTGGTTGTGGGTGTATTTATGGGTGTACTCCACTTTGGATTCGCTATCGCCTCACGTCTAAGCGGTGGCAGGATCCACGTTGAAGATGCGAGGCTGGTTCACCAGCACGTACGCATCGTTGCAGGCAGCCACGTTGTAGAACGTCGTATGCCCCTGCTGCAGCATACGACCGCCAGCTGCATGAAGATGCCCGAACACATGGTGCTGCACGTTGCGCGCACTCACCGCCGAGGCGAGCGCAGTAGAGCCGGCATGTACCGCCTGCCATCCCGGATCGAGTACACCCCAGGGCGGTCCATGCGTGACCAGCACATCAACTTCATCCGGCATGGCTTCGTACAGCGCAGCGAGCCGCTGTTCGGTTGCCATGAAGTGCCACTGCATGAACGGCGGCGTCCAGGGTGAACCGAAGAAGCGCATACCGTCCAGCACCAGCGATTCATGGAGCAGGACATGAACACGCGGGCCGAACAGTGCGAGTGTCGGCTCCCGGAAGAGTTCGAAACACTCATCGTGATTGCCGGGAACGATGATGGCGTGTTGCGGTCCATCGGTTGAGTCCATGCACTCGCGCAGCTTCGCGGCGAAGATGGCCGTCTCCTGCAGGGAGCCATAACCAGTGATGTCGCCGGCGTGAACGAACACATCGCACGCAGGGATCGTCCAGTTCTGTCGTCCGTGCGTGTCACTGATGGCTGCGATCTTCACGCTCTAGGTCCGCGCATGGGTTTGGCACGGTACCCGTCACGGGTTCGGATCGCGGTCAGGCCATCGATCCAGGTGTCGATGTCTGTTTCACGCCAACCGACAGTATTCGGGCCAAGCGAGAGCTGTCGCGGGAACGTGCCTTCCGCGACGCGCGCATACACGGTGCTGCGTGACAGACCGGTGCGCAACAGCACGGTGGGGAGACGAAGAATGCGCGATGCCATGAGCCCTCCGGAAATGCAACGGCTCCATACTGACGCATCCAATTCTCCACCGCAAACCTCCCGTCCAAGGGCGTCCGACGCTCTACTTTCTCTTGCAGAAGGTAGCGAAGATCCGGCTGTCTGCGGCTTGATCAGTTTTACTTCAATCCGCTGTGATCGAGCAGCTTGCCCAGGCACCGTGTGCAGATCATTCCGGCAACACACCCGACGGCGCTATAGAGCACCATAAGTATCGTTGCAGCAAACCATCGAGGTTCCATGAATGCATGTGCGCCAAGGCCATTTGTGATCTGAAAGTAGTTCGTTAATTGTGAGCCGGCAAGCAGACCTAGAACCGTCATCGGAGCGCATACCAGTAGAAGCAGAAGCTGTTCCTTCTTCGAGCCCTTCGTCATAAAGCACCTCGTAGGATCATCATCATAGGCCCGTTTGTATGCTGCTTCCACTTCGGTTGCGCATGCGAATGTGATGGCCTAATCCGCCGAGGAGCAGGTGCAACGGCAAGAGCAAAGACGCTGCTCCGCATCGGAAGATAGAGTGACACGTCATCCCCAGAGGGTTGACCGTTAGCAACCGAAGCGTTTACGTAGGTATACGTAGCGATTTCAGCAACATAGATTCATATGGGTTCCAGTTGGAAACTTTGTAAACAAGTGTAAACACCATCGATCAAGGGCCAGAGTTGCAGAAAATGGCAAGATGGGGCTAATGTTTACAAAAGCTAAACGCAACATATTTGTGAAGGCTTGCAAGATCGCCATATCTCCGAGGCGAGGTAGAGTTTCTTCCGATGAGCCGTCCCCGCGTTCCCCAGTCTCTCGCTTCACGCGAATTCGAAGCCAGACTCACGCCTTCGCACCAGGCGAAGACACTGGCAACACGGTTGCCGCGTGCCGAGATGCTTGCCGTCGAAGAGGCGGCACAAGCAGCGGGACAGACATGTTCGCAGTGGCTGCGCGAGGCGGCACTGGCTCACCTGAAGCGCCCTGTCCGGAGCCGGAGGTCGATGCCGGACCCGACGCTACTGACTGAGCTGATGGGGCTGCGCCAGCTCACCGTGAATCTCTTCGCCGCCGTCGCCGGCAACTCCATTTCGCATGACCAGGTGCGAGAGATCGTGCGGCAGGCCGACCACGTGAAAGAGAGCAAGGCCGACGATGTTCTGCGACGGCTGCATGACGCGACGGAGGAGAAGTGATTCGTCTCTCGCGTCGCACCGAGTTGATCCATCCAGTGCGCACCATGCTGTTCTACGGCGCACAAATGCTTGTCTACCTGGGGATCGTGACGGCCCTCGCCTGGAGTTGGGGTCAGCTCCGGTTTTCGCCGCTCCAGCGGTACTACTTGGGCGCGTATGCGGAGGCGTCTGTCGGTGTGGTGACCGGCTCCAGCTCAGACCATGTCCGGTGGATCGAGAAGCGAGCGCCGGACCGGGCATGGCAGATCGCCGATCCGGATGACCTGGTGCCGGCAAGCACAGGCGTGGCACCCTTTGCGCTGTCCGAGTCGGCCCGGTCACAAGGCTGGAGTGAGCTGGGATACGACAGCAGCGGTACCTATCCGGAGCGGGAAATCCGGAACTTTCTCCAGGCAGATGTCTTCGACGGCCATAGCTTTCCGGTTCTAATTCTGCAACCGTTCACGTTCGTCTTCGCCGGTTGGTTATGCTGGAAATTCTTCGACCGTTGGCGCAAGCAAGAGGCACGGGATCGTGGCGCACCATGGGACCCGGAGTACAGGCCCAACACTCTTTCCCAGGACTTGAGACTGTTCTTTCAGCAGGTGTCGCGTGAGGTGAAGAGCAACGCGAACCGAATTCGAAGCGGAGCAGCGTCCTGGCGAAAGCTACAGTCGGAAGCGGTCCCAGGTGCGGCCGTTTCACCGTCGGGGATGGCGCAACGCGCGACGGCGATTCCAGAGAAGCCGGCTACTCCCATCGCTGTCTCCGTCGCCGAGCCGACACCCGTTCAGCAGTCCAGACCGGCTGCATCTTCGCTGTCGTCCAGGTCTCCAAAGATTCCAAAAGCGAAGCTGGTTGAGCCAGAGTCCGAACCCAAACCTGTCGCAGTGTCGCCCTTCGGCAAGCCCGTCGCTGAGGACCAGGCGGAAACCAAGTGGGACATTTCCAAATGGATCGAGTAGGCCGAGGGAACGCGCGATGATGACGATGTCCAAGGCGCTGTCGGCACCGCAGGCGAGGACGTATCACGCGCGGGAGTTTGCGTCGGAGCAGGCGAACTACTGGA
>CAXUHM010000082.1:4039-10422 GCA_964250935.1 uncultured Terriglobus sp. | reverse complement strand
GAAATAGATTCTTGCGAACATCGCGACCTAGCAGCAGTAGATAGCGCGACTCCGTTTCGGTCTCTCGAGGACGGTTTTCCGACCAGGCCATACGGCCTTGTGAGGCCACAATTTGCTTACGAGGAGGCTCCGCTAGCAAAAAGTCTTTTGCGGAGTTGAAGCGCCGAGATTCGCTGTCCTGCAGTTTTATGCTGACTTCATCTGCAAAGGTGTCCCAATCTGCTTGAGCGCTTCCGTACGACCCCGCCTTCACGAATCCCTGTTTCTTCAGCTCACACTCAAAGCGCGAGAACTTGCTGAAGAAGTCGAAGACCAATGCATCATCGCCTGCGATTTGAAGCCGTGAAGTCGCTTGAGTGCCCATGCCGCCACCCTACCAGCTTCCCTGCTCATTTATTACAACATAACGTCCTTTATGTTGTAGTAAGCTGCACCCATCACGATTAGCTTCTCCCGCATGTGGCGTGAGTGCTTATCCTCTTTGGCCCTGAACTCAATTGCCAAGCATGGATTGAATAACACGTAGTGGCCATGGTCGTGCTTTCTGCCGCAGCCCCCAATAGGTCTGAAAGCCATTTGACAGCTGTAGCGTCCAGTTTTTGTGTTCCGAGGCTCCGAGCTTGCAAAAGCTTTCATTTTCATGAGTGGCATGTCCCGCACCAGTGACAGCTTTTGTGTTCAGGTCGACAGTGAAAAGCGTTGTTGCACACAAGTCATCTTTCCGAAGCACAATAGCGTCAGGCGTCCAGCTCTGAATGTCATAATCGACTACGTCGCTCATCAGAGTGGCTCCAGAAACAGACGCTAGTGCTTCCGTGCATCGGTTTGCGGCTTTGTCACACTCAATTTTCGAGGTTTGGAGAGGGTCTGCAATCGTATCGTCTGTCAAATCTGTTCGCGTCCATGTGCCCGTGACAGTGACAAGGTCCTCTCCTGTCTTTGTCAAGTCCTGAAAGGGACTTATGCCAACCGGCACTTTCGTATCAACGTAGAGATTCAGCCCCACGAGCATGGTGCCAACTGCAGTGAGGCCAATAGCTACAAAGCAGAAGACTACAAACCATCTCTTTCGGCGTGTGAGCGTGTTCCAAGGAACGACGGCGCGGATTCCTGCTAGCTGGACACGAACGACGTAAACCAAAATGAAGGTAGCAAGCCAAGCAAATGGAATCGGAGCCAAAGCGACAAACGCGGCATTCTTTTTGTCCCCTTCCATCCATGTTTCATAGGCCTTTAGGCGCTCTGTATCGCAACTCGATAAGTCTGCCTGCCTGGTGGCTGTGCAGATGTCATAGGAGCGCTTTACCCAATCGTTTGCACGCTCGACAGCGGCATGGTGCGTATACACCGCCGCGATCACTGCCCAAAGCACTGTGACTAGACAGCCGAGACGAACCCACTGATTCAAGCGCATGATGCCTCTGTCTTTGCATTATGCCTCTGTCTTGAATGCGGGACGGAATGGGCTAGCCAACTTACCAGCCCTCAACCTGTTCTAGCGCTTGGATTGCATCCCTGCATTTTCCATTCTGCGGGACGGGCAGCAACACCTAAAATCCTTCAACGTCCGTTGACAGAATGTAACAAGAGGAAGAGCCGGCTAACACTCCTCACATCAGAATGTGCCCCCAGCGCCGCCGCCTCCAGAGTCACCCCCTTCACCATGCGGCGTTTCGATACCGCCCGACTGCGGCCTATGGCTCATGGCATGAGGTGAGATCAGGCTAAAAGTGGCAGTCCCTGCGTCCATCCATGCGCTTTGCGTTCCAGCAACACGAGCAGAGGTAAAGCCATTGCGGATACCACCGGTGCCTAGTGCAAGCCATCGCTGCAGAGACCAGGCAACACCCATCAGAACGATACCGAGCATCATCGGGTCCCAAGGGTGACGCTGCCAGCCGAGGTACGGCTTATTGCAGATGAATGTCACAACAACAAGCACTGCGCCTAGTACAAGAAGGACACGGTCCTTGCGACGAATGCCACGAACAAGAAGCACGGGAGGCAAGCACCAGATGAGGATCCAGGTAAACCAGTAGAACGCTGGCGAAACCGGCGGCCCGGTGGGACCTGAGCCATCAAACCATCGAGGAATCAATCCGTACGGCACAAGATTGATGCTGAAGTAGATGCCCGCCCACAGCAGCGCTTCAGCGACAGAGTAAACACTGTGCAGATGATCGGAGCGATGGCGAGTTCCTGCTGCAGTAACCCCAACAAGCCCGACCGCATAGAAGATAGCGACCAGTGCATGCTCCGCAGCAGCAGACTTCGTCAAGCACAACGCCGCAAACGCAACGAAGAGCATGGCTGCAACGAAGGTGTACCAATAGCCAAAGCGATACCAGGTCCACAGCGAAACACCAGCACAGACGGCCACGAGGAACAACTCGCCCAAGTCGGATCCCGCCTTGAAGTGTGCATGATGGAGTTGGAGACCCCAGAACAGAAAGCCGATGGAACAGACGACAGAAGCTTCCTCGATGCCGAAGTGAAAGAGTCGACCTTCCCGCACGGCGCACTCAGCCACTGCATAACAAACAGCCGAGGATAAGAGGAGCAGGACAACAAGACCATTATCCGTGCCATGCGAAACGGAAAGCGCAAGCAGCGTGATGAAGAGTCCCTGGATGAGGACAAGAATCCCGACCGTAAAGAGAAACAGGACAACCCTCAGAAAGAGATTGGTTGTGCGCAGGTCAGAGACGGTTTCTTCCTGAAGTTGCTGACCCTGTTGTTCCGTAAGCAAGCGGTCGCCCCGCCAGTACTTGAGCAGCTTCAGCGTACGCAGCGTCTCGAGATTTTCCGCAGAGTAGATTGTCATTGCGTCCTCCCGAATCGACGAGAGACGAAGACAAGCATGACCAGCACTGCCGTTGCCGAGCTAATGAGGAGAATGAGCGTACCCACGGCATCGGTTCCCTGCCGCAGAAGTAGCGATGCTGCACCAATGTAGGTGTACACGGCGGCGTACGCCACAAAAGCGAACTCGCGCCTGCGGATACCCCACGCAACCGACGCACCGCTGGCCAAGAGAAGGGCAACGAACCAATAACCACGATTTTCGGAATCGAAAACACCTGAGAGCAACGCAACAAAAAGAATATTCGCCGTCAGGTTGAGATAGGTTTCGAAGAAATGCGGCTTGATCTTTAGGAAACGCAACAGTACCGCGCCCACCGCCACGACAAGGCAGAACGCAAGAGCGTACGAGCGATATGTCGAGGTGAGCGAGAACGGCAGCCGTGCAACAGTGAAGCCGAACCACCCTGCAAGCGAGGACAAGGCAAGCGAAAGCACCAGACGATTGTCAAAGCGGTACGCCAGGAAGAAGAAGAACACTGCGGTCGCAAGCAGGTAATAGTCCCACTGACCGGGGAACAATGAAAGCCGCTGCTCAAGATACGCCAACTCAACGCCCCAGACGAGGCAGCACAGGTACAGCACATAATCAGACAGAAAACCGTGTGGGGGTGTCTTCTCGTTAGACCACACCGGTGCACGAGAAAAACAGTAATACAAACACCCACCGACAATGAATGAGAGCAGCGCAACGACAAGAACATCGCCCATTTGCCGAGAGAATGTAGTGACCGTCCACCCCAGCCCGACCACAAATGCCAGTACGCCGGCGTAGACCAGAATATTTAGCTCAGCAAATATCGAGAAGGGTTCCTCGCGTACAAGGCCAACGAACAAGGCATGCTGCTGCGCAGTGATGAGGTTTCGATCTTTCCAGCGATCAAACCGATCCAGAACAGACATAGAGCAACAGGGTAACCGCATGTCTATAGGGGCATTCTAGAGCCCAAAGTTTCGATTTCTGGATGCAATTCCCTACCCCGACAACTCGCCATTATCGGGTGCAAGAGGACGCTGTGAAACGGGGCCGACAGTTCGCCTTTACTAAAAGAGAACACCTTAATTTCATGCTTGCATGAAAGCATGAAATTAGGCAGCATGAAGTCATGCAGGCATAGGAGCATGAATTCATGCAAATTGTCGTAATCAATTCTCAAAAGGGTGGCAGCGGCAAGACGATGCTCGCGAAGCATCTGGCCGTGGAAGCAGAACGCGCCGGCGATGGTCCCGTGTTTCTGATAGACACCGACCCGCAAGGCAGCCTTACCGCGTGGCACACCAAGCGCGAGTCTGAGATTCCTCAGCGCGCCGAAATCCCATTTGAAGGGCTACGCAAGGGTTTAACCCTCTTACGTGGGCATGGGGCAGCGTACTGCATCATCGATACAGCTTCAGGCCGAATCGATATTGCGAAAGACCTGTTTAAAATGGCCGATTTCGTTATCTTCCCTGTCCAGGCAAGCGAAGACGATCTAACGGCAGCGCCGGTGACCGTTCAATCTCTCAAGCAGGCCGGCGTTCCCTTCCTGTTCGTTCTTACCCGCGTTAAAGCGAACACACTCATCACCGCCCAAGCTGCGGCAGTGCTTTCCAAGCACGGAGAGGTTGCGGAGACGTTCGTGAATGACCGGACAGCTTACAAAGCTCCATACGCTCAGGGCCAAACGATCACCGAGGCGGAGCCAAAAGGTGCAGCGGCCAAGGAAATCGCCGCATTATGGAAAAACATAAAATCATGCTTGCATGAAAACATGCAGAAAAATAGCGAGGTAGCCGCACATGGCTAAGGCTCTTGAGTTGAACCCAGATACGTTGGCCGTTGTGCCGTCCGTCCCACAGGCGGCCCAGGTGAAAGCTTCACCGACTGAGGAGCCCAGGAAAGGCAAAGTTGTTGCCAAGATCGAGCGGGAGCCCCTGCAGGTACGTTGGCCCATTGAGGATGTAAAAGCCGTAAAGCTGGCCGCCATTCAGATGGATTTCCCAACAGTGAGTGATTTCATGCTTGCATGTTTTCATGCATACATGAAGAACAAGAAAGTCTAGGGCTGCCGATTTGCCGAAACCTAAGCCCAGGCTCCCCAGCGCCGCAGACCAGCTCCTTCTGGATGCCGCTGTGGAGATTAAACAGAATCCGGATGCGACCGAGACGGCGTTCATGGCGCGGCAGCTCGTGCAATGCACGTTGCCACATAGTGATCCCGGCGACACGCCGATCTGGACCCGCACCAACGGCAATCTGACGCTTGTAATCCAACCGCACATCGACCGGCAGACCAGGAAAGCCATGTACCCCTATGGCTCGATCCCCAGGCTGTTTCTCTTTTGGTTGGTGACGGAGGCGAAGCGAAAGAAGAGCCGGCACATCCGGCTGGGCAACAGCCTCGACAACTTCATGCGGGAGATCGGCCTTAACCCGAGGACCGGGGGAGGGAAGCGCGGCGACGCTAAGCGGCTCCAGGAGCAGATGCGTCGCCTGATCGACGCCCGCATCAGCTTCGAGAGCGAGACCGAGACCCACGGTCGCTACCTACACATGGACGTGTCTTCCAGCGCCGAGTTCTGGTGGGACTCTACAAAGTCAGACCAGGCAAACCTCTGGGAGAGCTGGATCGAGTTGGGAGAGAAGTTTTATGAAGCTGTCACGCTGTCCTCTGTGCCTGTGGACCTGCGTGCACTGCGGGCATTGAAGCGTTCCCCCTTAGCGCTAGACCTGTACGCATGGCTCACCTACACGGCCTTTGTGGCGACGAAAGCACGGAAACCACGCACAGTGCCATGGGAAGCCCTGCACGCCCAGATGGGAGCCGAATACGCCAAGATCAGGATGTTCCGAACCAACGTTCGATTGGCGCTCAAGAAGATCCAGCTCGTCTATCCAGAGCTCAAGCTGGAGATCACGTCAGACGGCATGACCGTCCTTCCATCGCGTTCTTCCATCACAGCTTCCAATTGATTTTCCGCGTTCCGCTACGGTGAAACGCTATCGCTTGTTTGGCTCACTTTGCGTTTTTCCACGGTGAAACGCTATCGCCTCTACGGTGAAACGCTATCGCTTTTACGGTGAAACACTATCGCTTGCCCGACATAAGTTCTTTTAAATCAACAGTTGGTTTGCTGCGTAGTTACCTGTAGTTCTTACCTGTAGTTCTTTTATGTCCTGTAGCCGGTGAAGCAGACGGTGTGAAAATTTCTCATGCCCTCACCGGAGAACGAATCCTCCTCTAAAACCTGTCCAGACGAACAAACCCCGCAACAGCCTGAGAGCGCTTCGGAGCTGAGCCAGGATGAGGCTGGTCCTGCTGGCGGCAGCGTCTTCGATCCAGAGTCGCTGGAGCAGATGTGTCGGCACGATTTACCAGGAGCTTTGCGACTGCTGGCCGATTATCTGGACCGCCAGCAGATCTCCGGCAGCCTTTGGAACTTCAAGGGCAATGGCATGGTGCAGGACTGGCGACGAGAACACTTCCTCATGACGCTGGACCTGGCCGTCCTGCCCACCGGAGCACGGAAGGGATGTTGGT
>CAXUHM010000082.1:0-4029 GCA_964250935.1 uncultured Terriglobus sp. | reverse complement strand
TAATCGTTCGATTACGATAGTGGCATGTTCTCGATCCGCCCCTTGCCGGAGTTCACTGCCTGGATCGACGCGCTGAAGGATGAGACGGTACGCGGCGTGGTGGTGGCCCGGATCAAGCGGCTGGAGCGCGGTCTGATGGGAGACGTTAAACCGGTGGGCGAAGGCGTCTCCGAGCTGCGCATCCACGTCGGTGCGGGATGGCGGTTGTACTTCACCCAGCGGGGAACACAGATCATCGTTCTGCTGGTCGGCGGTTCCAAGCGTACCCAGAAGACAGACATCAGACGGGCCAGGGCACTGGCGGCAAGACTCGACGAAACGGAGAACGCATCATGAGCAAACGCATCAAGGTAGCCGACCTGCCCGAGTTCGACGCCGCACCTTACCTGGACAGTGAGACCTCCATTGCCGCTTACCTGACCGACATCTTGGAGGCCAACGATGCGGCTTTGCTGGCGTCGGCGCTGGGAGACATCGCCCGGGCGCGTGGAATGACCGAGATCGCGAAAACGGCCGGCATTACCCGCGAAGCCCTGTACAAGGCACTACGCCCCGATAGCGCCCCACGATTCGATACCGTGAGCCGCGTCTGTGCCGCCCTTGGAGTGCGCCTCGTCGCCCAAGCCGTTCACCCCGTTGCAGAGGTCGCTTAACTAGGACTGCGATGAAGCTCGAACAGAATCCCAAAGGAGGGAAGAGGGATGGCAACCAAGTGGAACGACTTGAAGCACAAAGCATCTCCGGAGAAGCGCGAAGATCTCAAGCGGGAAGCCGTGACCGAGCTCGACACCCTGGAGCGCAGCGGCATGGCTACGCTTGCACCGTGGGTTCCAAGAATCTGAATGGCTACGTCTCATGCCTTTTGATCCAGCGGAGTTCGAGGCAAATGTTGCCCTGAGATTCATCCCAACAGAGCAGCTGCCGGCCGTTGCGCAGGATGCCATGGAAGCCGGCTTCCATGGGCCTCGTGTGGTGCGCATGGCCGTCCTCGACCCTGTAGCCGGCTGGGAGGTCGACCAAGCACTCCCGCCCATGTTGGCCGAGCTGGGATGCAAGGCCATATCCACCACGGACGCAGCGTTGCGATTGGCCTGTTTGAGGGCGAGACGCATTCTCGACACAGGGGAAGAGCTCCGGCCGGCGGTGCCTTATTTCCACGATCTGATGGAAGCATCCGGTTGGATCGAGGAGCTGGTCGAGGTGGGTTATTTCGACGATGAAGCCCACCTTTACAGAAGCCCTGAAGAGGAAAGGCTATACGCCCGCGAAGTCCTGGAACGGCTGCTCTCTCCCGATCACGGGCGGCAACAGATCGAGGACAGAAAAGCCCAGCTTGAGAGGCAGTGGGCCGCGCTCAAGAGCGATTGGCCTTATGTACTTCATTCCCCTGCAGGAAAGAAGCTTTCAAGGAGCGATGCAGAGAGAAGCTTCTTGAGACTCGCCCGGTTCTTCTTCTGCAGCCGCTGATGGTGCCACTCATCTGGTGGGCGTACGGTTCGTGGTGTGCTGCCATCTTTCTGTACATCATCTGTCTTCCGGTGCAAGGGGCTTTGCTGCTCTGGGGACAATACCGACGAATGAAATGGGAGCGCCGAGATCTGTTGCTCCGAGCGAGAGTGCCGGAAGACCAAATCTAAAGACTTTGCGTCGCCGGAGCTGTGGAGAAAGTGGGAAACGCTTTTGGGCGTTTTCCAAGGCGGCTCCATCGCCGTATTTTCCATAGCTCTGTACCGCTAGTCAGGAAGCAATTTCTTCCACTGTTCCGATTCTGCAACCTGTTTCAGGATGTCATTTCGATGAGCAAGCAGGTTGCGCATGTATCGCCTGAGTAGCAGTCTCTCAGCGATCAAGCCGAGCACAGGCAGCGGTGCGGCGAAGATGAATACATCTCTCATCTCAGTTCTATTGGAGGCGAGCGTCTTGAAGAAGTGATCGTGCTGCATCGACCGGAATGCGCCTTCGATCATGGTGTCCTGAAAGTAAGCTGGTCGATCGTAAGCGGTGATGCGACTGGCGAGGTGCTGCTTCACTCCCAGGTGGGTCGCTCTCCATCGCACGAACTCACCAAGCCCAATCAGTCCAGAGGTCACGCCTCCAACGGCCTGCTCTCCGGTCTGTTCCGTTCCGAGCAGGTGAACCTCGATGCTGCGCGAGAGATCGAAGCAGCGCTCGATGGGAGCTCCGATGATCGTGGACAGGTGTAGATCAACCATCGTGGCCTCCTGTTCACGGGTAGAGTCTCAGCGAATCGCCAACTTCGCATCGATGCTACCGCTATTCTTCTCTGCATGACCACGCTGCGCTTCCGCAAGAGCTTCGATCTTGCAGAGATTCCAAAAGATTGGAAGCTGGTGCGTCTCTCACTTGATTGGGATGGTCGTCCACTGCTTTTGTTTGTAGAAGGAAAGCCACCAGAACCCGATCCCTTTACGGAGCGGAAGGCATGGTCACGGTGGTATCAGACACCCCCCCAAGGCGCATCACCTGGTGTGTTGGGAAACCGGCAAGTTACATACCGTAACCTTTGCCCAGTCACAAGGTTTGTCAACATTTCATGTGCAGCGGTTTGAAGAGGGATGGCTTCTCGGAGAGCGACGAGGTGGCAAGGCGACGTTGTACGACGCGCATGGATCCGTTCGTCACACGCTCGACCTCGGTGATGCAAGTGACGACTTGCAGACCACAGACAATGGAAATATCTGGGTCAGCTACTTCGATGAAGGTGTGTTCGGCCACGGTATCGGGCGCGAAGGTTTGGTCTGTTTCGATCGCGAAGGTATGCCCATTTTCAAGTACGGCGACTACGCCGAGCAACAGAGCTTGCCCATGATCGCGGACTGTTACGCGATGAACGTCGATGGCGCAGGAACAGTGTGGCTCAACTACTACATGGATTTCCCTCTAGTGCAGTTGCGCAACTTTGAAACCGAGCGCGTCTGGAAAGAAGTTGGATCGTTCGGCAACGTGTTTGCCGTGCATGGGGAAGAAGTGATTCACATGCACGGCGAACAGCTTGCGACGAACCTGCTCACAACTCTGCAGCAACAACCAACGATGGCGCGTGCGGAGGATGAGACCGGCAATATGCTAATGCCAGTCTCGAATTCATATGTCGGTGTAGCTGCGCGCGGAGCTGCGTTCGTCATCAACGATGGCAGATCTATCTACAACTTTGCGATTGATTAGTAGATCTTCTACAGGAAGGCATGCAACGGCAAGTGCAAAACAAAAGCGTATGTGCTTCGCACATGGGAAAGGGTGACACTCTATCCCTTCCAGGGTGCCGTTTTAAGCAAGTGCGGGTACCTTAGGGCACCCAGCTACAAAACAAAGCACTTAGCCATCGCAGGGTTCCCTAGGGTACCCGTCGGGTACCTATAGGTACCTGCTGTTTCAAGAAGCAAAATGAGAGAAAAGATGTATTGAACCGCTGCTGTTCGAAGCCGCAAATGCGGCAGACTGCAACCGAGGTGCGCAGGCATTCTGGAGCAGGACGGAAGCCGTTTTCTCACCGTGAGAAATACTTTGCCACCTCCAGCAAGGCTATGGATTTGCCGCTCGCAAGCGCGCGAGCTTGGAACGCGGAAAGAAGCCCCGCGTCCCACAAACCCACAGCCACCGGCGACGGGTGAAGGAAAAAAACGAAGGAATTCTCTGGCCTTCGACGGGCACGTATTTGTCCGCAAAGAGGTGGTCGAGGGCCGTTCAGAGTTGCGGGAAGCTTATCTGGTGTTCAGGCTTTTCGAACAGCAAAGCCGTCCGTGTGGCTGGCACTTGCGCTCTGAAGTTCAGCACCGTTTGCTCGTGACCGTGGGGGTGTTGTTCGCGCCAGAGTTCCAGCAACAGAGGCGGCATCTCGGACAGAACAGCCAGCGTGCGGTGCACCTTTGCATGGCAGCCCGGACACAGAGAGATCATGGTTTGTAGAAGCGACTTGCCCGGCTTTCGATGGTGGACTGCGATCGATTGCTTGCTCCGTCCGGACGCTCCGCACACCCGGCAGCAGTAGCCGTCCCGCTGCAAAACCTG
>CAXUHM010000081.1:0-10614 GCA_964250935.1 uncultured Terriglobus sp. | reverse complement strand
GTGCGGCGGCCGCAATTGCCGCCTTCAGGGACGCCGGCCTCCTCGAGCACTACCGAAGCGAAGTTGTCCTGCGTGACACGGCAGGCCTGGAGAAGCGGGCATGCGAGTGCTATCGCACCGTGAAGCAGCACCTCGACAACCTTACAGAGTTCGATCCCGGCTTCACCAGGTAAGCCGACGAACCTATGAAGCTCCGCAGATGTTCGATCCAGGCCTTGGAAAGAGGAAAAATCGGGGTCTCCGGTTAGGCAAACCCCTTCTCCCAAGTCAGGCCAATGCAAATGTCGCACATCGAACATAACTCTGTGCGATCCATTAGGCTTTGATTGATGGCGGGAACAAGTCGGCATGAAATGTGCATCCGCTACTTCAACTCCATCGAGAAATGGGTTGGCTGCCGTTAAGCATGGACGGGCTAGCAGTTCCTACCTGACTAGGACCCATTTATCCGCCCTATCGGGTAGATTTGCAGGGCTTGTTCGCTGTCCTGGGCGGTTATTCTTAGGAGCAGTTGCAACCTCCCCCATGTGCGCCTGAGCGGAAATGATGGGTCTCATGTTTGGACAGCCGTGACGCTCCGAGCACTACAGATCTTTGAGCACTAGATCTTATGGATTGCCCGCTCAGGAAGAGCAGAGAACTGCATCTGCGATCCAGGTGCCCTCACTTCACTCTAGCTTCAGGTCCTGTTTGTGTCCCATGTCTCGGCCCGCTTCGGCTCCCGCCTTCGTCAGTTAAGGCGGGAGAGACAACTCACCCAGGTTCAACTCGCCAGCATGCTCGGGGTCGACCGCGGCTATCTCAGTGATATGGAATGTGGCAAGAAAAGCATGACCCTGCTCTATCTCAAAAGATTGCCGACGGCTTCCAGCTCACCGTCGCCGAACTGCTCGACGGCATCTGACCTCGGTTTCGGGTAGTTGCCGCTACCCCGAAGAGCAAACTAAAGCCCGAGTAGAAGTTCGTCTATGGTCATCTCCAGAACCGTGGCGATCCGGTTTAGCAGAACGAGATCGACTTCTTCCAAGCCAATCTCGATGCGATCTAAATGAGTTTTCAGGATGCTGAGCTGCATGGCGAGTTCCGCCGGAGACTTACCTACAGAGAGGCGCAGTGAACGCAGCCGTTCCCCGAAGCGTACCGCGATCGCGAGAGGAGCCGCGGCTTTAACCTGCGTTGCAGTAACCATAAACGCTTCCGGGGACCGCGAAAACTCCGACAGTTCGAAAGCAATGGGTTGCAGGTACGCCATAAAACTCGCCTCTTTCCCTATAGAAAACCTTCGGAAGGTACCAACCATAGCGTATTTTTCTGTTTAGGGCACGGAACCCAGGATCGAAGCTGACCTGAACGCCGCTGAGCGAGCCGGCCGATACACCTTTTCTTCTCCGAGGGATACATGCACAAAGTAGAGGTAAACTCCGCAAACGACAAATTCCGCGGCCACGCCGACCTTTATGGCTTGGCTCATGAGAACAGCAGCTTTCCTGCAGGGGAGGCACAAGTTCCACTTCCCGAGCCTGCTCCGATCCCGGTGCGCTTCGGCCGGCGGCTCCGGTCCCTTCGCCTGGAGCGTGGCTTGACGCAGGTGCAACTGGCCGATCATCTCGGCATCGACCGGCCGTTCCTAAGCGATGTCGAGCGTGGCAAGAAGTCCATGACCCTCAGCTACCTGGAAACCGTTGCGCAGGGCTTCGACATGTCTCTCGCGGAGTTGCTGATCGATCTTTAGATCTGTCCTCTTGATAGAAAATGCCCAAAAATCAACCGACTTGGAACGGGAGCTTTGGGCTATCGTCGTGCCTGGTACCCTCTTCGGGTCAAACGAAGGCTAGCAATCTCTGGGATGTTTAAAGTCTATTTAATCCGCATTCTGCCCATAGACGACGAGGCTCAAGCTAATGCCGAAGTAGTTCCTGTTGGGTGATGAGCCTCGATGAATCAGTGGAACTTGCCCTTACAGGGTCAGGTCCAATTCCTTGCAGGGCTTCGCCTTGGCGCAATGGCACTGCGACGTTGCGTCTCCTTCGTATATGAAATACCAGCGAAGTTCCCTAATAAAGGTATTCACAACGCTGTTCTCGGAAGCTTGACTTACTGATCATCTACCAGCTTGTGCTTTCTAACGTCGCCTAAGTCTCGCTTGACGCCTCTGAACGTCTATCTCTGCCTAGCGTTTGTAAGAAGCGCAAGGTCGCTCTAGCGGGATGCAACACATCTGGAATTCTGGAGAATGACCGACGGACCGTGGAATGACAGAGCCGTGCAAGACCTGGTAAGGGAAATCCGTTCCCACCTTTTGCACGGCTTTTTGGAAGACGCCGGTAGAGTTGGCGTCTTCTATTCCCGCTGCTCCGGCAACCAGTAGGTTTTGAAGAAAACTACAAAGGTAGTGTGGTGCTGCTTTGTCGGTTCCGGTAGCGGCGTCGGCATTATTGCTTTGCACTTACAACTGCGCTATACGGAATTTCTATCACGTGAGAAGGCAGGTGGATCCGTAAGCTTTGTCGCGTATCTGCCGATATCCTCCGATAGCCCGCGCCCATCGTGGACCATTGAGTAGAGGAGGATCGTGACTTGTTGTTTTCTCAAACGGTTCAGACGAAAACGCAGCGCACGATTACTCTAGTGTGCCGTCGAGCTTTCTTTTCGTTTTTGGTCGTTACTGCTCTACTCTGGCTTCACGAATCAACTGCCATAGCTGAGCAAGGCCAAGCAGGCTTTCCAGCGCTATCTGAACTCACCACGGTAGAACAGGTCCACGACGCATCCGCATCCCTAGCATCGACGGCTGTTCCGGTCCGTCTTTCCGCAACCGTCACTTACTACGACGCGGCTAGCCGCAATCTGTTTATCCAGGACGAAACCGGAGGTGTCTATGTATGGACGACTCACAATTACGGTTTGCACCGTGGAGACCGCGTCCGGATCGAAGGAACGACGCAGCCCAGTTTCAAAACCACCATTTCAGCCAACCCGCAGATCAAACTGATCAGTCACGGTGATCTTCGTCATGCGAAAGACTTCATCGAAGCGACTTACGATCAGCTAATGAAGGGCCAATGGGATTGCCGCTATGTTGCTGTGCGGGGGATGGTCCGTTCCGCCTCAATTAGAAAGGTAAACGGATCGCAATTCCTAGAACTGGGCGTTCTGATGAATGGCGGAACCATCCAAGTCCTTGTACAGAACTTCGATGCGCAGAACGCAGCAAGTCTTCTCGATGCGCGGGTCGAAATCTTCGGGGTCGCGGCGGCGAACCTGAACAAGAAACGCCAGATGATGCACAGTCTTCTTTACGTAACTGACCTCGATGATGAGGTACGCGTCCTGAAAAGGCCGACTGTCCCGCTTCAAAGTCTAAAGCCCATTCAAGTTGATGATGTGAGCCGGATGCATTCCGTGCAAGACCAGAGCCCGCGTCTTCGTGTTCGGGGAATCGTTACTTACTATAGGCCGGGTCGTTCCATCGTTATTCAACAGGATGGGCACAGCCTACCGGCAACGACTCGATCAATGGTGCAAATTCCAATTGGCAGCGTCGTCGATCTCTATGGCTTTGCAGGCGAGGGAGGCTATGGTCCAAGCCTTAACCAGACTCAAGTCGTTCCGACCGGAAGAGCTCAGACTCTTTCTCCAGTTCCCGTGACCTACGAACAGGCTGTGAGTGGCACATTCAGCGATGACCTCATCAGCATTCAGGGGCGTCTTCTCTCGCAGGTTCTTTCAGATCACGCCGAGACGTTGTCCATCCTTGTTGACCATCACGCGGTGAACGCCTTTCTGGAGTACGACACTTCAGAAGCGCGACATCTTCCACAACTTTCAGCAGGGACTCTAGTTTCACTAGCCGGGATCTGTCGTATTAACACGAGTCGTATTGAGGGCAATCTGGACAGTGCTCCGGTAGCATTTGCCTTGGACATGCGAGGAGCGGAGGATCTCAGAATTATTCAGCGACCTTCTTGGTGGAGTGTTCTGCATTTGCTCTCGCTGCTGGCAGCATTTCTACTGATCTCCTTCATCATTTCTCTTTGGGCTCTGGTACTACGACGGCAAGTAAACCAGCAGAACTCGGAAATTGAACACACGATTCGTTTGGAACGTGAGCGCGGTCAGTTGCTGGAAAGCATCAGTTCGGAGTGCGACTTACAGTGTCTGTTGGAGAGCATCAACACCTTTGTCCAATGTCTTGCTCCCGAAACATGCTGCTTAAGCGAGATCAATGACGATTATCGGCTTTCTCAAATCTCGAATTTTCAGGTGGGATACAGACCCTCCTGTGTCTCTTTTCGAGCATCGCTGCTCGACAGCAAAGGACGTTGCGTCGGAAGGTTTGAAGCCGGTGCTTCTAACGGGCGATCTTTTACTCCCCTTGAAAGTAAGGTGATCGAAACGGCTGCGAGCCTTGCCAAGCTGGCTGTCAGCCAGCGAAGCATGTACGAAGAGTTGAACTATGCCTCCGCCCATGATCAACTGACTGCTCTGCCAAATCGTCGTTCTTCCGATGTCAGACTAGACACCGTGCTTCGGCGAGCTTGCCATCTTGGCAAGCGTGCGGGCGTTGCATACATTGACATTGACCGATTCAAAGATGTCAATGACCGCTTTGGTCACAAGGCTGGAGATCTCTACCTTCAACAGATTGCTGTGCGTCTGTCCGAAATCGTTGAACCTGGTGATATGTTGGCACGTGTCGGCGGGGATGAATTTCTCCTGATTGCCAATGGCGTAACTTCAGCAGAAGATCTTCAGAAATATAGCCAACGACTCAGAGCCTGCTTCGAGACTAGTTTTGTTCTTGAAACAGTTCGTCTTTCCGGCTCCGCCAGCATCGGTATCGCACTCTATCCCGACCACGGAGAGACGGCCGAAGATTTGAAGAAGCACGCCGACTTTGGAATGTATACCGAAAAGCGGAGAGAGGCGAGCTCGAACCCTCGACCGGCTCGGAGCGTTGATGCCGAAATATTCACCTGTATGGATTTAGAGAATGCTCTTCAGGAGAACCGGTTTTGGCTCTGGTACCAGCCTCAGTTTACTTCAACGGGCAAATTGCGCGGCGTTGAAGCTCTTCTCCGTCTATCCGATCCAATCCTTGGCTGGGTGACACCAGACGCTTTCATCAATGTAGTTGAGCGTAGCAATCTCGTTCACAAGGTGGGCGCCTGGGTGGTGCGACAGGCCCTTGCCGATGCGATTTTACTGAAGCTTGATCAGCTGGACGGGGTTCGAGTAGCAGTGAATGTATCCGCGCGTGAGGTCGAGCAGCCTGGATTTGCAGCCGGCATACTCGAAGCCCTTGAAACCGCGAACCTTCCAACCCGTATTCTCGAACTCGAAATCACTGAGCGCTGCTTTTGTCATGATGACGCCGAAAGCGAACGCCAGTTACAGCGCCTCAGTGAGGCCGGTGTCCGACTCGCTCTCGACGACTTCGGCGTCGAATACTCTTGCCTTGGAAGACTGCATCGCATTCCCATAGACACCATTAAGATTGATCGTAGTTTCGTCAGTACGATGAAGACGGACCCGGGATTGACGTTGACCGTGGGCGCGATCTGTACATTGGCGAACAACTTGAATTTGCGTATTGTCGCCGAAGGCGTCGAGACTGAGGACGATGTCGCCGCGTTGCTCAGACTCAGCGACATGGACCTGCAAGGATATCTGTTTAGTAGACCTCAACCGGTACGGGAACTTGCCCGACACCTCTCTGTAAGTTCTCAGCATGTCACTCTGTGATGAAGAAAGAGGATGATGGCGTTGGCAGTGATGTGCCTCACATGAGCGAGTTCAACAGATAGCGCGAGAGAAATGCTCATTCATCGGGTGCTGCATGGTGAATTTTCCAGTCAATTGAGCCAAATTTAGCTATGCTCCGAGTCAACGCTTGGCCTTCGATGAGCCGATCCGACACGAGGGTTCGCTAGCGCTCATGGGTGTTCGCTTCCATGTGCTACGTTCCCACGATGAGCGGGTATATCGTCTACGTTACTGTGAATCGACTCACGCCGCGTACGATGCATGTGTTACCAACACCATGATGAGCTGTGGATTTACGAGGGTGGTGAAGCGTGATGGCGCTTCGGTCCTGCCGCTCGCCACGTTGCTCTTCTTTGGTTACAGCTCCAAAGATGAGCGCCAGCTGGAAGGCCACCTCGAACGATCAATCCGGCTGACTACGATGTGCACCTTTCGTCTCCTGGTCTTTGGGCTGGACAAGCTGCGCTCGCGGCGCACTACTCCTGGCTCGGCGTTTGACTCCCAGTTTGCTTCGAGTTATCTAAACTAGCATCCGGGACATCATTCATACTGCCGAGAGAAGGAATTATTGCGCCCGGTCTATCGTTTACTGGCAACTTGATGCAAACGGCGGTGCCCACGGGCATCCAATACCACTGCAATGTCCAGTATCGGATAGACATGGTTTTGTGTAACCGGCTACGTTTCCAGACATGCAGTTGATTGGTGTGGTCGAGGCATCACGACGTTCACGGGCCGTTAAAGCGAACCGCGCGTTGGCCCATGTAAACCAACCGGCCGGATCGTCGCGATTGCAGAGCCATGCAGCTTAAGATCCATCGCCCGCACGGTCCCTCTGGAACAACTTCAGTCAGAAAAGGCAGCATCCTGTGCTTTGGCAGGGATGCGGCTCTGCTGCGCACGCGTGTGGCTCTTCTTTCCGGTATCGCGCAGGTGCAGAGTGCGACCGACCTGACGAAGATGGAGAAGCTGGCAGGGGAGCATCGCTTCGATCTCATCATTCTCTGCCACACCCTCTCCAACACCGACTGCGGTCTTTCCTTCCAGCTCGCACGTCAGTACTGGCCGGAGGCACAGATTCTGGCCCTGGCGTCCGCATCCAGGGGCTGTGCCGCAGCAAACGATCACCACCACGCCTTCGCGGAATGGTTGAACCCACAGGCCTTTGTCGCACAAGTGTCCGTGCTCCTGAGCCGGAAAACAGACGTCTAGGGAGGGCCCCTCGTCTACGATGGCTCGAGGAGTTCTGATGAATTCGACCGGCAACCTGTTTCTCTCTTCGCTGACCCCGGCCAGCCGGACCCTGGTCGAGCGTTCCGCCACACCGGTGGTGCTCTCCGGCGGCGACCTCCTTCTGGAAGGAAACGGCTTTCCCGGCTGCGTGTATTTTCTGGAATCCGGAGTCGCCTGCCAACGAACGGTCCTGTTGGACGGCTCAGGTGCTCCTGTCGGCATGACCGGATGCGAAGGCGTCATTGGCAGTACCCACCTCCTCGGTGACGCGGTGAGCCCGACCATCTGGCGTATGCAGGTTGCAGGGAAAGCACTTCGGGTACGCCGGTCCGTCTTGCAGCACATGCTTGGGACTGCGGAAGAGATCAGGGAGCGCATCCTCGCGCTGATTCAGGTGGACACCTTCTCGATGAGCCAGACCTGCGGCTGCCATCTGCTCCATGAAGCGAGGCAACGCCTCGCCCGGATGCTGCTCATAATCGACGACCGTACTCCCCTTGAGCAGGCAAGGCTGAGCCACGACGCACTCGCCACCTTGCTCAGTACCCGGCGCAATACCGTGTCGGACAATGCACTCAGGATGAAACAGGAGGGCCTGCTTGCCTACCACAATGGGCGGATCGTGATCCACGATCGCACGGCCCTGGAACAAGCTGCATGCGAGTGCTACGGCATCCAGAAGCGGTTGTTCAATACCTTCTACGCCGGCAAGGCCTTTGCTGGCCCTGCTTGAACGGAACGGCTAGCGAACGGTTACCGAAGTACGTGAAGGATCGTCGCCGAAGCCTCGATACGCTCGCGGGTTGGTTTACATTAAGGCCGTGGATCCGATGATTCTTCGCACACGGCTTCTCGACAGTGGGCAGTCCGAGGTTCTGGCCGAAGGGGACGGGGTACTTGGCGAGCCGAAGACGGTGGCCACCCACACCGTCCTCGACGTTGTCCAGCGATACAGCAGTCCAGAGATCTGGGCGCACTTCGTCGCCGCGCGCGCAGAGCATCTCGGCGTGTGGGTCGCGGTTCCATTGCGCCAGGGCGAAGCTGCATGCAAGGAATTGAACCTGGCCTTGTAAGGGCTAGTTCCATGTTGGTCTATCGAGGCTCATCGCTCATCAGGAACCGCCGGTTCGGCATTCGCTTCGTGCGAGCCTCGTCGTCTATGGGCCAAATGCTGATTGAAAAGGCTTTAGAAACATCCTGGAGATTGCTAGCTTAAACGTGGCCCCGCAGAGGTCACCTGGCACCGCGACGATAGCCCAAAGCTCCCGTTCAACTCGGTTGAGCTTTGGGCATTTTTTATCACAGAGGACAGAGCCACAGATCGATCAGTAATTCCGCGAGAGGCCGGCAAAGCACAGAATGGCCTCCTTCGTCCAATGCGAACAATGAGGCTGTTGCGATGAGCAAGAGCTTCATAGCCAATCCGCACGCATCGCCACGGTAGAGCCCAGCTAAACGGATCCTTTTAGGGTCGACTTAAGTGTGATTTAGATTGTGGAACAACCTGTACTCCGCTCTGGGAGGGCAAGAACGATCCCAGCGGCCAGAACTGCGAAGCCTGACCACTCCTGCCAGCGTTGCCGCCCCACAGCAGAGGCAGCGTTTGCCTGACGGGGCCGAATCTAGAGCACCCGTTGCAGATTGTTACGACGCGCTCAGCCATCCTGCCGACGTCAAAGCAGCTCTTGCTGCAGTTGCGCTCAGCCGTCAGATTTTCAACGCACCCGCACTTTTAACGCATTTTCATGCGAGAGGTACTGCCCGGCAAGCTGCAGGGACCGGAACTGCTCAACTTCCTCAAAGACGCCGGCGTGACGTACTTGCACGAGACCTGCACGGCGAAGATGGGTCGAGATGCCATGTCCGTAGTCGACGGCAATCCCGCTGTGTATGGAATGAAGAATCCGCGCGTCGCCGACGGTTCTGTGCTGCCCCGCATCACTTCTGGGAACACTATGGCTTGCGTGGTTATCGGCGCGCGAGCCGCAGATCTGTTGCGCGCAGATCACGCGTTCTAATGCCGTACGGATCAGATGAACGGCCCTGTTCAGGATTGTTCGAGCACCCCTTTCGAATGCTCGAGACCTTTCTGGATGACTTCCGGATCCTCTACCGCTTCTCTTGCCGAAGGGTTCACGGCATCGACACGGATCGCTTGAAAGATTCTTGTCAAGATACAGCTGCGTTCGTCGATTGGCTTGACGGCAAAGGTCGCAACGTACTGACTACGACCGCAGGCTTGACCGTTGATGACGTCGCCTCCGGCAACCGTCTGCAACAGCCCATCCACTTGAGCTACTACCGTGTACTGCTTGTCGATACCGTCGGTCTTGTTCGGATCAATTTTCTCAATCACAACATCGCCGAGCTTAGAAGGCTTGCCCACATCACCGACTGTTACGGACACGCTTGTAGCCACTGGCAGCCACTTCGGAACGTTGCTCCAAGTGGTGACCCAGTTGAAGACCTCGGGTGCTGCGCGATCGATGGTGATGTGATTCTCCGTGAACCTCACATTTAGGCTGTCCGAAATCGGAGAACGATACGCTCCCGAGTCGAATGTACTCTCTGAACGATTGGCCATGAGTATGCTCCTTCCCTCCTAGCGCTCACCTCTCTGCCTGGAGAGGTCCTTCGTGTGTAGGGGCAGTGACGACACTTCGTTCCGTCAAGCGCCTTCTGCAGCGTCGGTTTAGCACTCCTTAGCACCTCCGTGATTCTGGAGTTTACCCTTCAGATGTGTGCAGAGGTTCGAGGCTATATTGCCGCCATGCCTAACCGTCGCAGAAGCCGTGAGAATGTATTTCGCCGCGATTCGTTCTCGATGTGGATCGCTTTGTTGATGTTTTCGCTCCCGATGCGCAGGCGTCAGCGCGGCTTTCACTGAGCTCGATCTCTCCGAAGCCGACGTCTTTGTTTGCGGAACCTCGGCCGCCACTAAATGGACCGGCTCGGGCACAGGGCGAAACGTCAAGCAGGTCCGCTTCGAAGGCATCGATGTGTTCGAATGCGACAATACAGTCAAGATCGTCCAGGTCCGAGTCTTTTGGGATCCGAAGCCTGTAATGGCCGTCCTGCAAAGCTAGGCCGGTTTATGTGCCGATGTCGTCAAGCTTGCTATCTGGAATTGAGTTCAGTGCCCCTCATCCAGGTATTTGATGGTGGCTATATTGTCGGTGAACCGAAGACGGGGCCGTGGAAGTACCAAGGCGCTGCTAACCATCCTCCTGACTAAAATTGTCCCTGAACGACGCAGCAGGCTGGGCTATGGTTGGACATTGATTGAAAGTGGCGGGCTAAGCTCTGGTGGCAAAAACTGCAAACGCACGAAAAGTACGCCTTATCCCGGAATCGATGGCAGATTCGATGCCGACCTCTGTAAACACGAAGCGACGACTCGTAAGCAAATCGCACTTCGGGCTTACGAGCGATAGGAGCAAACAGCCCGTCAGCCAGACTCAAACGAGCCTAGTCCGGTGATCTTCAATCAATGCGTTAGCTTCCAGTGCCCGAGGATTGTAAAGCCATCGCTTCAGTGCGTTGGCTCCATTCTCCTGATGGATCGGAGGAGTGGTCCACTTCGACAAGAAAATCTGATGATCATGTCTTCAAAAG
>CAXUHM010000080.1:0-10684 GCA_964250935.1 uncultured Terriglobus sp. | reverse complement strand
CACCGACCACGCGGGCCTGGCGACCCAGTCGGCCGTCGAGAAGGCGCTGCGGGACCGCAAGCTGACGATCGACGAGAGCCGGGTGCTGCTCAAGTTCTACGAGACGGGGCTGGAGGGGTACACGTACCTGGAATGAGCCGGCAGGCCGGCGGAACGGGAGTCGGGCATGACGTTGGACGCGATCGACCCGCCGCACCTGGCGAAGGTCAAGACAGTCGAACCGGAAGACCTCGTCGGCGATAAGATTCAGCCGGGGCACCCGTTGTTCGGCCTGGTCTGGATCAACCCCGACCGGGTCAGGCCGCTGCCCGCCCTCGCCGCGACCCCGGTCGTCGGCGCTGCTGCGCCCAACTTCACCGCGCGCACGCCCGACGGCAAGCCCGTCTCGCTCGCCTCCATGGAGAAGAACGGCAAGGTCGCCCTCGTGTTTCTGCGCGGCTTTCCCGGCTACCAGTGCCCCTATTGCACCAAGCAGGTGCACGACTTTGCGGAGCACTCCGCCGACTTTTCCGCCGCGCATGCCCAGGTGCTGCTGGTGTACCCCGGCCCGCCCGCCGACCTTGACCAGCACGCGAAGGAATTTCTCGCCAAACAGGCAAACCTGCCCGCAAACATCACGCTGGTGACCGATCCCGATTACACCGTGACCAATCTCTACAGCCTGCGCTGGGACGCGCCCCATGAGACGGCCTACCCGTCCACCTTTATCCTCGCCACCGACGGCCAGGTTCGTCTTGCCAAGGTCAGCCACACCCACGGCGATCGCACCACCGCGACCGACGTCCTCGCCTCCCTGCGGCAGCAGTAGCGGCCTTCACGGGCATGGCGGCTGGGTCCGAACCCTGGCTGTCCCACCGTCCATCCCCTTCACCGCGGCAGCAGGCCTGCTACTTCGTGGCAGGCCGCACACCGCCCTGCGGCTCATTCACCATCACCTGTGGATCGGTATGCGTTGTGTTGGGTACGCCAGGGACCAACGGATTGTAGAGCGCAAAGAACGCCGTCATCACAAGCCCAATCCCAATGACGAGCAACTGCCAGTACCGGTCCAAAAACGTTTCCTTCACTGCTCCGCTCATGCGTTTCTCCCTGTGGGTATCGTACTGCACGGCCTGTCCGGGTTGACCCTCGCCCCATGACGCCGCACCGGGCGGCCTCGCGCAGCGGCCCGATCGTCTCCCGGAATAGATCACCACATCGGATTGTTTTGCATCGTATGCAAAAACCGTCGGATGCGTTTCAAGTGCAACGACGAAACGACTAGGGAGATCCTATGAAAATCGCACTCTGTGCCGCCGCGCTCACCCTCGCCAGCATCGCAACGCTGCCTCTGCACGCCGACAAAACCTCTGAGCTGAACGAGCGGCTTAACCGCGCAACCACCGTCATCACCGAGGTCGAGTCTACGCCCGATGGTGGCATCCCCGACTCCATCGTCCGCAAAGCCACCTGCATCGCCGTCATCCCCTCGGTCAAAAAAGCTGCCTTCGTGGTCGGCGGCTCCTACGGCCAGGGCGTGGTAAGCTGCCGCAACCCGGGCCACGGCTGGTCTGCTCCGGTCTTCATCCGCCTCGCCGGTGGCAGCTTCGGCTTCCAGATCGGCGGTCAGGAAACGGATGTCGTCCTTGTCGCCGTCAATGACAAGGGCCTGCAGGATCTGCTGCACTCCAAGTTCAAAATCGGTGCGGATGCCTCCGCCGCCGCGGGTCCCGTCGGTCGCAATGCATCAGCGTCCACCGACATCCAGCTGAATGCCGAACTGCTCAGCTACTCGCGCGCGAAAGGCCTCTTCGCGGGCATTGACCTGAACGGCGCCGACGTCTCGCAGAACGTGGATGACACCAAAGCCTTCTACGGCACCAGCTACACCTCCTACGACAACATCCTGCACGGCTCCACGCCGGTACCGCCTTCCGCAACGCCCTTCACCACCACCATCGGCAAGTATTTCCACTCCACCCGTTAATCGACCGGTGCGCCGCCCCAACCCGCCCGTGACGCCGTTACCGGCGGGTTTTCTCCTATTTGCCCGGAACCATCTGTTCCATCCGGAGTCCAATCTAGAATGCGTATCTTACGTCTGCTGATCGCCCTGCTGTCGCTGGGCGGTGTTTTTGTCTCGATCCTGGCCTTGCGTGTCCACCTGCAGGATCCCAACGCCGCCCCGCCATGCGCCGTGACAGAGAAGTTCGATTGCGGCATCGTCAATCATTCGCGCTGGGCAGTCTTTCCGCCCCGCGGCTTCGATGAGGATCCAAACTCGCCAGGACATCTGCCCGTTGCCATCGCAGGCATCGCGGGCTATCTGCTCATCGGTGTTCTGGCGCTGGGCAAGCTCGATTTCTGGGCCTTCGAACTGAGCCAGATCGGCGTCTTTCTCGCCCTGGGCCTGACCTTTGTCGAGAAGTACATCCTGGAAAAGTGGTGTATCTACTGCCTCTGGTCGCAAAGCATCATGCTCGTCATCTTTCTGCTCAGCATCACCACGCTCACGCTTCGCCGCAAGTCTCTGCGCACGGCGTAAACTCACCCCATGGGCTGGCTCGAACTTCTTCCCCTCATGCGCCGGCTCCTGCCGATGCTCTCCCAGTTGACACCCATGCTTGAGTCGATGCTGGCCGGCCGCATGGGTGCACGGGCCGAAACTGAACGGATCAGCACCGCCGTCGCGGCAACAACGCAATCCCACAGCGCCCTGCTGGCCCTTCTCGACCAGCAGCAGGTCCAACTCGCACAGGTCAGCAACGATCTGCAGCAGTTGCGCGCAAGCAATGATGCTCGGCAAAGCAGCTCCGTCGAGCTCCGTCGCCAGGTGGCAGACCTCACCTCCCTTCTGCGTACCGCACTGGTTATCGGCGGCGTTCTTCTGCTGGCCTGTCTGTGTATGCTCATCGTCCTGCTGGTGCGGCATCGGTAACGTGGCAAATGCCGCCCACGGTTTGCAACGGCACACAGTGGCTCGAATCCGGCGCAGGCACGGCGTACTCTAAAGCACATGGGCATTACTCGCCAGCAAGCCTTGGACTGTTTTCACTCCGACGACCTCATTGGCATTGGCATGGAGGCCGACGCGGTCCGTCGCCGCCTGCACCCCGAAGGCGTCGTCAGCTACATCATCGATCGCAACATTAACTACACCAATTTCTGCACGGAATATTGCACCTTCTGCGCCTTCTACCGGCCGCTCAAGGGAAAGATGGCTGCCGAAGGCTACATCCTGGACTTCGACACGATCTACAGCAAGATCGCCGAGACCCAGGAGCTGGGTGGCACCGGCGTCCTTATGCAGGGTGGCATCCATCCCGACCTGAAAATCGACTGGTTTGAGGCGTTGTTTACCGGCATCAAGCAGCGCTTTCCAAACATCTGGCTGCACTGCCTGTCCGCGAGTGAAATCCTCGCCATTGCGGAATATTCCGAGATCGATCTGCGCACCACCATTGCACGCCTACGCGACGCCGGCCTCGACAGCATTCCCGGTGGCGGCGCAGAGATTCTGGACGACGACGTCCGCAAGCGCATCGCTCGCCTCAAGTGCAGAACGGAAGACTGGGTCAGCGTGCACCGCACCGCTCACGAGCTGGGCATGAGGACGACGGCGACCATGATGTTTGGTGTTGGCGAAACCTTTGCGCAGCGCGTCAACCATCTTGAAGTCGTGCATCGGCTGCAGGAAGAAACCGGCGGCTTTACCGCCTTCATCCCGTGGAGCTTTCAGCCCAACAACACGGCGCTGGGCGGCCGCGGCTGGGAAGAGGCGACGTCGGTCGAGTACCTCAAGACCCTAGCCGTCAGCCGCATGTTCCTGGACAACATCGACAATGTGCAAAGCTCATGGGTCACCCAGGGCCTCAAGGTACTGCAGATGGGTCTTCGCTTTGGCGGCAACGACGTGGGCTCCGTCATGCTTGAAGAAAACGTGGTGCGCGCAGCAGGTACGGCCAATTGCACCACGGAGGAGGAGTTGCGGCGCATCATCCGGGATGCCGGCTTCAAGCCCGTCCAGCGCGACACCCTGTACACCACCTGCTTTCTGAACTAGTCCTCGCGGACTGCGGAACTGACCGCTGCTTTGAAAGGGATTGCGCCTGGCGCAGTCCCTTTTACATTTGCAACACACGATTCCGGCGGCATAGCGGGACGCGCCTAGACCAGCGACGTACCTTTTTTCGTGAATCGGCGTTTAACATTCGCACGATTTCTCGTGGCGCGGCACAACCTTTTCCGTTACAGTCGAAGCTATATCCGCTTTCATACTTTTGTCGTTCTGAACCTCGAACCTGCGCAGTAAGACCGATCTCGGCCTGAACGAAGCAACGTCCTGAGTCATCCTTTGCGAGCTTTCGCAGAGGCGGCACTGTATCTACTTCAAAGAACCGCCATCCCAGGCGGGCGCTAACCTGTGTCTTCGATTTTGGAGGCTGTACATGAATTTCGGCATCTCCCGTCGTATGTTGGCACCAGCACTCGCGGTCGCCGCACTTTCCGCTCCCCTGTTTGCACAAACGTATCGCGGCAGCATCAACGGTTCCGTCGTCGACCTCAGCGGTGCGAATATCCCCAACGCCTCCGTCATCGCCACCAACGTCGACACCGGGGTCGTGATCAACGGCAAAAGCACTTCCGCCGGAGAATTTCTGTTTGGCGACCTGCCGCTCGGGCTTTACAGCGTGACCGTCTCCGCTCCCGGCTTCGCCACCGTCAAATTCGACAGGATCACAGTGTCCGCCGGCGTCATCTACACCTTGCCGGTCAAGCTTTCGCTCTCGTCCAGCAGCGAAACCGTCGAGGTCAACGCCGCAGCCCTGACCTTGGACACAACAACCGTCACCCAGACCACGGTGCTCGACTACAAGGCCGTTGAAGATATTCCGTTGAACGGCCGCGATTTCACCCAGCTCATCAGCCTTACGCCCGGCTATGCGGGTTACTCCGGCGGCGGTTACGGCTCGCTCAACGGCACCCGCGCCAACCAGCTCAACTGGCAGATCGATGGCGTAGACAACAACGACCTCTGGCACAACATTCCCGCGGTCAACCAGGGTGGTGTGTCCGGCATCGCCGGCATCGTCCTTCCTCTGGACGCGGTAGACCAGTTCTCGGCGCAGACGCAGTCTGCACCAGAGGGTGGCCGCAATCCTGGCGGCACCATCAATCTCACCCTGCGCTCCGGCACCAATCACCTGCACGGCTCCCTGTACTACTTCAACCGCAATGAGCTGTTCGGCGCCAAGAGTCCTTTTACCGATACCAAGCAGAAGGTCCGTAACTACAACACCGGCTTCTCGGTTGGCGGCCCCTTCATCAAAGACAAGCTCTTCGGCTTTCTTACCTTTGAGCACCAGCGTTTCGTCATCGGTACCCCGGCAAACACCACGCTGCCTTCCGTCGGCTGGCAAAACCAGGCAAAGGCGATCCTCGCCGCGCGCGGCCTGCCCGTGCTGCCTGTCATGCAGAACGTGCTCAACAGCCTGTGGGGTGGCACCGCCCTGCTCGCGAACGACACGACAGGCACGAAGAACAACTACTACTCCAACGACCCCGAATTCGGTTACAGCTGGAACGGCCTTGCCAAGGTGGACTACGCCCTTAGCGCGAAAGACAACCTCAGCGTCCACTGGTTTGCCGGCCAGGGGAACCAGGTCGCACCGGTCGGCTCGCAGCTTGTCAGTTTTTACGAAGCCGCGCCCATCCACGTGCAGAACATCGCGATCGTGTATAACCGCGTCATCAATCCCCACATCACCAACCAGTTGCTGGCCGGCGTCAACTACTTCAACCAGGTCTTCAACGACAACAACACCGCCTTCAACGTCCAGAGCCTGGGCTTCATCACGGGTGCGACCTTTCCAAATGCGCCCAGCATCACCGTCGGCAGCTTCACCAAGGTCGGTCTTACCCCGCCTGAAGGCCGCAACGACATCACCGGACACCTCACCGACGAGGTTTCCTACACCCTGGGCACGCATGAGTTCCGCTTCGGCGGTGAATATCGTCAGGCACAGCTCGACGAGTTCTACCATCGCAAGGCTGTCGGCTCCTTCACCTTCGATACCACGCGCGTCACCCGCATGGCAGGCGACCCCACGTATGCCGACGCAGGAACTGCCAACCAGTACGACACCTATCGCTACTCACTGGCGGCGTTTCTCACCGGCGCGACCACCAAGGCCAACATCACCCAGGGCAATCCGGAGCGACAGGTCTTCGTCAACACCTGGTTCCTCAACGCAGGCGACTCCTGGAAGGCGACCTCCAAACTCAACCTGAACTACGGCGCACGCTACGACTACATTGGCCCGCTGCACAATGCGCAGTATGCCAATCTGTCCGTCTTTCGCCCTGAACTCACCGCCACCGGCGGTCTGGCCACCCAGGGCAAAGAGATTTCCGACCTATACCAGCGCTACTTCGGTGCCGTCAGCCCACGGCTTGGCATCAGCTACCAGGTCGACCCGGGCACCGTCATCCGCGCGGGTTATGGCTGGTACTTCGACACGATCAACCTCAACCCGTTCCTCGACAATCGGCCTGGCAATGCCGCGCCCAACGGTGTTGAAGGCAATCCTGTCGGCACCAGCCCCGTGGCCACCATCAGCGCGCTGCCCGGTGGCCCCGCAAATCCAGCCATCAACCCAACCACCGGCACAAACGTTCCGCTCACCAGCGGACAGACCCAGATCCAGAATGGCATCAACATTTTTGGGGCAAACACGGGTGCCTGCAACGCGACCACCGGAACGGTCCAGTGCGGCATCTTCTCGGTCAATCGCAACTTCCGTCCCGCGGTCGACCAGAACTTCAGCCTCAATCTCGAACGCAGCCTGAACGCCAACGTCATTGCGCAGATCGGCTACGTCGGCAGCCAGGCACGCCACCTGCTTTCTCTGCTCGACATCAACCAGATCAACAACGTCACCACCGGCGCGCGCCCCTACTCCAACCTGTACCCCAACTACACCAACATCAACGAGGTCCAGAGCATCGGCACCAGCAACTACAACTCGCTCCAGACCCAGCTCCGTATCCAGAACTTCCACCGCCTGTCCGCCTCCGTGGTGTACACCTGGAGCCACACCCTGGACGAAGTCACCGCGTACCGTGGGACCCTGCCCCAGAACAGCTACAACTTCAAGGGCGACTACAGCAACTCGGACTTTGATACCCGCAACACGTTCACAGGGTTCATCAGCTACCAGGTTCCCGGGTCGCAGCACCTCAAGGCACTCACAAACGGCTGGCAGGCGAACGGTCTGCTCAGCTTTCATGGTGGCCAGCCGTTTACCGTGTTCGCCAGCGGCGACATCAGCGGCGTCAACGAGGGACTCGACCGCGCCGTCCAGGTCGGGAACCCGCAAAAGGGCTACCAAGGTCAAAACGTGAACGTCAATTGGCTTAACCCGGCAGCTTTCGCCGATGCCGCAAAGGGCAGCTTCGGCACCTCGCGCCGTAACGGCTACTTCGGTCCCGGCTACAACGACGTCGACCTCTCCGTCTTCAAGGACACCAAGATCGGTGAGTTTGCAACCGTCCAGTTCCGCGCAGAAATGTTCAACCTCTTCAACCGTGTCAACTTCGCACCTCCGGGCGGCGGTAGCGTTGCGGTCGGTGGCGACTTCAGTCTCAACGACACCATCGGCGACTACAACGGCGCCCCCGGCATCGGCGCCGGCGAGCCCTTCAACACGCAGTTCGGCCTCAAGGTCACCTTCTAACCCGCCATCACACGCAACCCCAGCCCAAAGGCCGCAGCCCCACGGTGCGGCCTTTTGCCTGCCTGGAACTTTTTACGCAACCCACGCGGTGCAACCGGTCCGGTAAACTCAACAACGTGCACCACATCCCCAGCCTTGCCATGGCGCTGTTCGCTGAACCTCACGGTCTCGGCCACTACTGGCGCATGCACTACGCGCAACGCACCTTCCAGGGCATGTACCGCTGGAACGTCTTTGACGTGCTTCTGCTCATCCCCTACTTCGTCGTCATGATCATCCTTGCGTTCTACGGCATCCACCGCTACCAGCTGGTGTGGCTGTACTACCGCAACAAGAAGAAAGCGGCCCATTCCTCCGCGCCACCGGCACGCTTTGCAGACGCCGACCTCCCCTTCGTAACGGTCCAGCTCCCCATGTACAACGAGCAGTACGTTATCGACCGGCTGGTCGACGCGTGCTGCCGCATCCAGTACCCGCGGGACCGCTTCGAAATTCAGGTGCTCGACGACAGCACCGACGAGACCGAGCAGGTTGCCGAGGACATCGTGCAGCGCTACGCCGAAGGCACCGGCGACCTGGCGCCACAACCCATCTTCTACCTCCACCGCACCGACCGCCACGGCTACAAGGCCGGCGCCCTCGACGCAGGCCTGGCAACCGCGCGTGGGGAGTGCATCGCCATCTTCGACGCGGACTTTGTCCCTCCGCCGGACTGGCTGCTCAAGGTCGTCCACCAGTTCGCGGACCCGGCCATCGGCATGGTGCAAACCCGCTGGACCCACCTCAACCGCAATTTCAGCTTCCTCACCCAGGTCGAGGCCATCCTCCTCGACGGCCATTTCGTCCTCGAGCACGGCGGCCGCTCCCGCGCCGACGTTTTCTTCAACTTCAACGGCACCGCCGGCATGTGGCGCCGCGTCGCCATCGACGAGGCCGGCGGCTGGCAGCACGACACCCTCACCGAAGACACGGACCTCAGCTACCGCGCCCAGCTCAAAGGCTGGAAGTTCCGCTACCTGCAGGATGTCGAATGCCCGGCCGAACTCCCCATTGAGATGACCGCCTTCAAAACCCAGCAGGCACGCTGGGCCAAGGGCCTCATCCAAACGGCAAAAAAGATCCTCCCCCGCGTTCTCAAATCCGACGCCCCTTTCCACACCAAGCTCGAGGCCTGGTACCACCTCACCGCCAATCTCAGCTATCCGCTCATGATCGTGCTCAGCGTCCTGCTCATGCCCGCCATGATCATCCGCTCATGGCAGGGCTGGCTGCAGATGCTGCTCATCGACTTCCCCCTGTTCATGGCCAGCACCTTCTCCATCTCGTCCTTCTACCTCGTCTCGCAAAAAGAGCTCTTCCCCAACCGTTGGTACCGCACCTTCCTCTACCTGCCCGTGCTCATGGCCCTCGGCGTCGGCCTCACCATCACCAACACCAAAGCCGTGCTTGAGGCGCTCTTCGGCGTGCAGTCCGCCTTTGCCCGCACCCCGAAATATCGCGTGGAGCGGAAAGGCGAGCGCTCGCAGGCCAGGAAATACCGCAAACGGCTCGGCATCGTTCCCTGGATCGAGCTCGCCATCGGCGGCTACTTCGCCTTCACCGTCTGGTATGCCCTCAGCAGCGAAAACTACTTCACGGTCCCGTTCCTCCTGTTGTTCGTCGTCGGTTACTGGTACACCGGCCTGCTCAGCCTCCTGCAGGGCCGCTTCGACCGCTTCCGCCCGTCCGGCGACTCCATGCACGAGAAGCCCTACCCGGTCGGCGTTTAAACCCGGCACCTCTGGCTTGCTACACTGCTGGTAGACAAACGTCGACAGCGCCGGTGACCACGACGGTAGCGACGAACACCAAGGGAGCACGTCACTGATTGGCTTGATCGCATCCATGGCAGCAGCGACGTTCGGCAGCTATCTCTGCATCGTCGCGGCGTACATGGCGGGCATGTTTCTCGTCACACGTCTGGGTCGCGGTGTGCTCATGGACGACGACCGTGTCAGCAGGACCTACACCATCCTGCTTTGCCACACCTGGTTTGCTGCGTCCCTTCTGGGTGCCTACATCTGCTGCGGTGTGTCCCCTCTCAGGCCGTATGGTCCAGTGCTCTTTCCTGTGCTGCTTGCCTTCACCAGTGGCTTCGTCCTCTGGCGGAACCTTCGGCAACTCCCTGGCCAGCAGTCCCTGTTCGCTACCGCTGGCGTCGCCCTCATGATCGTCGCCGGCAACGTGGGCGGCCTGTACCTGCGTCACGCTCTCTAGAAAGTTCATGCAAGCCTTTCCTTCCGCCATCCCCGACGTTGTCCTGCTCGAGCCGAAACTCTTCGGCGACGAACGCGGCTTTTTCTACGAGTCCTGGTCAGAACGAACCTTCCAGCAGCTTGGCCTGCCCACCCGCTTCGTACAGGACAACCACTCCCGCTCCCTGCGCGGCGTGCTGCGCGGCATCCACTATCAGGTCCACCAGCCGCAGGCAAAGCTCGTCCGCGTCCTCACGGGCGAGGTCTTCGACGTCGCCGTCGACCTCCGCCGCTCCTCTCCCACCTTCGGCCGGTGGGTCGGCGCCTTTCTAAGTGAAACGAACCACCGCCAGCTGTGGATTCCACAGGGCTTCGGCCATGCCTTTCTTGTCCTGTCCGATGTCGCGGAGTTTGCCTACAAAACGTCGGAGTTCTACGCGCCGGAGCACGAACGTACCCTGCTGTGGAACGACCCCGCTCTCGCCATCGAATGGCCGCTGCACCTGATCCGGCCAGGGGCGCCCATCCTCTCGGCCAAGGACGCCGTTGGAACACGCCTGGCCGAAGCCGAAACCTACCCTTGATACGTCCTCAGACGTGTCCCCGACGTGTGCTAAGTGTGTCCCAGACGTTTCCCAGACGTATCCCAGACGTGTTCTAGACGTGTCCTAGACGTGTCCAACGTGTACCTGACCTGTCCCAAACGTGTCGACAAGCACCAGAACGTACCCGGAC
>CAXUHM010000079.1:0-11352 GCA_964250935.1 uncultured Terriglobus sp. | reverse complement strand
CAATCTGCCTGGGCTCCAGGCTCATGCGTGCGCCTCATGCTCTTTCGGCAACTTGCCCATCCGCGCCAGCACTTCGGCATTCAATACGGCTGCTCCGGCCGCGCCTCGGATTGTGTTGTGGGTGAGCAGCACAAATTTCCAGTCCAGCAGGTTACACGGCCGTAACCGGCCCACTGTGGTGCGCATGCCGCGACCGGCGTTCACATCCAGCCGGGGCTGTGGCCGGTCGACACCGTCGATGTAGATCACGGGATGGTCGGGTGCTGATGGTAGCGCGCGCTCACTGAGTGGCTGGAATGCGGCCCATGCTGCCAGCATCTGCTCACGCGAGGCAGCTGTCTTCAGCTTCACACTGACGCATTCGGTATGACCGTCCACGACCGCGACCCTGTTGCACTGCGCGCTCACCTTTGCCGGCAAGATTTGAATTGCCGCGCCGGTAAAGCGACCCAGCATTTTACCTACTTCTTCCTGCAGCTTCTCCTCTTCATTACGAATGAAGGGAACTACATTGCCCAGAATGTCCAGCGACGGCACACCAGGGTAGCCGGCGCCACTCACCGCCTGCATCGTCGTTACGAAGAGGCTCTCAATACCGAACCGCTCCTCAAGCGGCTTCAACGCCAGTACCAGTCCGATGGCGGAGCAGTTCGCATTCGTCACGATGTAACCGCCGCTCTGCTGCCGCGAGCGCTGCTGCTCCAGTAAAGGCAGGTGCGTTTCATTCACCTCGGGTACAACCAGTGGTGTCAACGCGTCCATACGAAAAGCACTGGAGTTGGAGATAACAGCGCATCCGGCATCTGCAAACCGCGGCTCGAGCTCACGTGCGATGTCAGTATCCAGCGCGGCAAAAATGATTCGCGGCGTACCTTCTTCCGGAGTGTTCGGCTTGAGCACCATTTCGGCCAGACGCGAAGGCATCGGCGTGTCCAGCTTCCATGAGCATGCGTCGGCATATCGCTTTCCAACGGATCGGTCGCTCGCCGCCAGCCACGCCACTTCAAACCACGGGTGACGTTCCAGCAACTGCAGGAATCGTTGACCGACGGTGCCGGTGGCACCCAGAACCCCTACTCGCCGACGTTCCATCCCGCGACTGCCCCAATCCGCTGGTAATCAGCGCTCCATCTGCTGTATCACCGCACCTGTTCCAGATAGAATACGCGACCTCAACGCAAGCACCGCGATAAGTAGCGGCAAAGCAAATGTTGCGTATGTGCTTCCTTCCCAACGCAGGTCGTGGTGGGTCTGGCTAAACTCTTTCATCGCTTCGGGTAGAAAGAGCGCGGTCAGCACGAACCAGGTGCCCAGCATCCAATCGGCGGCGTCGCTACCCATACGTAGCAGCACCCATGCCATCGCCGCCACAAGCAGCACCACCACCGCCATCTGCGCGCCATAACCAGTTCCTGCCGAGCCCCGGCCAAAGATGTGCATCGGCTGAAAGCGGTCGCCGGCATGACTTGCCCATAGCGCAAACCCGCCGTCAAGTGCGAGCGCCACCGCTGGCATTACAAGCAGATACAACATTCCCGCCCTGCGATGTCGGCGGTAAATGCCAAGGCCGAAAACCATCAGAATCACCAGGAATGGCAGTCTGGCGGTCGCAACAAACCCCGCCAGCACCGCAAGTAGCACAACAGCCTTTCCCCGGGTCGCAGATGCTTCGAGCAGCAACGCCAGCATGACGCAGCAGAGCGAAATCACGTAAAGATCTTGGCCATTTGCCGCCTGCGATTCAAACAGCGGACCACACAGCAGCAGAAGGCAAAATGCCCCGGCGCTCACACGCGAGCGCTGCCAAAGGCACAGACCCGCACCCGCAACCGCGAGCATCGCGAGCATGCCCGTCCATCCGGGTACGGTCAGCGGCGACAGCAGCAGAATCCAACCCGGTCCCGGACTGATGGGCGCGTTGTGAAACAGGTGAACACTGTATGGATTGCGCCCTTGCAACAGCGCGCGCGCTGGCAGTTCCAGCGCGAGCGAGGACGTAAGCGGGTCATCGTGTCGTTCTGCCGTGCGGAAGTGAAGCTGATCCGTTACCGCAATCACCGCGCACACCGAAACCCATACCCATGGCCGCCCAAGCTGCACTGCAAACGCCGGAGCGAACGGGACAAACAGGAGAGTGCCAAGCAGGATTGCTGTCATGAAGAAGTAGCTGACACCACACAGCAGTCCATGGCCGGTGTGCGTCTCCCCAATTGCAATCGCGCCCAGGGTGGAAAAGCCTAGCACCGCCGCGAACAGCACTAGGTTCGCCAGTGTTCTGGGGACGAGGCTGATCCGCAACGCAGGCGTTCGGTCAATTGGCATTCAGATGTTTCCATCGCGCGGCATACTGAAAAAGGCTTGGTCTGTATGGGACGCCGCTCCATCCAGACCAGCCTTTTCCCGCCTGCTTCGTGTCTTACGCATCGCTGGAACGCCGACGACGGGACACTTGACCTCCGCCGATACCGCCCCATGTGATGAACAGCCCAATCAGGTGCACCAGGAACCAGCCGGACACGCCAAGGTCGTTGTAGATCAGGTAAAGAATCAGTAATCGCGGCAAACCGACGGCAAAAATCAAAGGCACAAGACCGACCGTGTGCATAGGCCCGGGCTGTCCCTGCCACCACAGCACCAGCAGCGAAATGCGGGGCAGAAAGAGGCTAAGGACTAGGAACCAGAAGGGCAGCACATGCGTTATAAAGTCGAAGGTTATCGTGTGCATCAATCTCCTGCTTACTTTGTTTGGAAGGCCGCCGAAATCTGCGTGCTATGCTGCGCAGTGATTGTTACTTGGACGTCCTGCTCGCCCAGCACTTCATGGACAAATGCAACCGTATAGGTTCCTTGAGGAAGACCAGGGATCGTGAAGCTGCCGTTCGGTCCAGACACCGCAAAAAATGTATTCGGGCTCACGTTGATGAAGCCATTCATCCAGGGATGGTTGTTACAGCGGACTGGCACCATTTGTTCCGGCTGACTATAGGTCAGTGTTGCAACGGGTGCGTTAGGCGCCTGCGAGACATCAATGCTCTTGTTGCCGGACTGGACTGCCATCGTATGGACGTTATGCATGGTTGGATCGGAATTGGTGAATCGCACGATCCCACCGACGGCAACAGCAACAACGTGGGGAACAAAACGACAACCCTTCTGGTCCATGGTCACTGGAACGTGAGTCGCTTGTAGGTGTGGCGCGTTCTTCACGTAGACAAAGACATTGGCAAGCTTGCCGTGATCCACAACGTATTGCTCGGACAAATTTGTGCCGCCGGTCAGCGAGCATGCGGGATCCTGACTCATATCGATCGGGATCCGCGCCGGGGCAGTCCCGCTCAACAGAACGGTACCAGTCAGCGTGCCTGTCGTCTTTGCGTCTGGGGCAGGATCATAATTCAGAGCGCCAGCACCCGTACCAGCAGCGTCGCCTCTGCGATCTGCAGCGTTCGGCTTGCAACCACTGAGCGCAAAGAGGAATATCGCGGAAAACAGCAAGCCACGTACGGTGTTATTCATAGATATCCTGTGATGCAGATACAAAACACTCAGCTTTGTGCGGGAGGTCCTTTTTTGCGTTGAGCGCTTAATAGCGCGCGCAGTTCGGACTCAAACTCGCCTACATCCTTGAAGTCGCGATAGACCGAGGCGAAGCGAATATAGGCCACCATATCAAGCTCCCGCAACCGCGCCATAATTAACTGGCCGATATCGTTAGTGGACCGCTCGCGCTCCGGCGAATCTACGATGTAAGCCTCCGTTGCATCGACGATCGCCTGCAGCTTCAACGTAGGAATCGGTCGCTTCTGGCAGGAGTGCAGCAGGCCGGTCAATACCTTCTGTCGATCAAACTTCTGCCGGCTACCGTCCTTTTTCACGACCATGTATGGAATCTCATCAATGCGCTCGTACGTTGTAAATCGCTTGCCGCATCGTTCGCATTCGCGACGTCGACGAATTGAATCGGCCTCCTTGCTTTCGCGAGAGTCGACAACCTTATCCTGGGCAAACGAGCAAAACGGGCACTTCATGGGCAGGCATAGTGTACCAAGCAACTGCAGTTCGATCTTAAGTGCACTGCGTGAGAAACGGCCAGGTAGATTTATTTCCGCGTCGGACGGGAATATGCAAGCTCAGCAGAACCACGTTTGCAGGAGCAGGAACTCCGGTCGCCGTTGCATGTATGAGTAATGCCGTATTCAACGAGAGTGGCGTAAGCCTGGCCTACGATGTCACTGGCTCGCCGTCACTTGCATGCGCAACGCTGCGGAGGGATACATGCTGTATTTGCGCAAACAGCAGGCCTACAGGAATCACACTCATCGTTGTTACCACCCAGACTAGGAGGCCGGCGGAGGATGCAAGCTCCTTTGGGATGCTGAACAGTACCGTGAGCGCGCCAATAGTGAGGAACTGCGCACCACCACCGATGCCCGGCAGCTGCACAATGGAGCCTACTACGCTGAAGCCCATGAGCAACAGAACGTACGACACGGTCATATCGTGCACCGGTGAGGGGAATGCCCGCAGCACGATGATGTACGCCAGCGCGATCGTAAGCCAGAGCAGAAGGGAAAAGAAAGCTGCCAGCAGAAAGTCGCGCGTACCGCGAATCGTATTGAGCCCGTGGCGAAACGCTAGAACTTTCTCCGCGGCTGCTTCACCCATCGTTGTCGAAAAGCGGCCGAAGATGGCTTGCGCCAGCAAGGCAACACGCGGGCCGGCAACGCGAACCGCGACCACAAACGTGATAAGGATACTGGTCAAGGCGGCGACAGTTAAGCCCACCTGGCGAAAACGTTCATGATACGGCAGGTTGTCAAGTTGTGGCGACAGCATGAGATTAAGCGAGAAGATGAGCGCAAATGCACCCAGGTCGAAAATTCGTTCCACGGCAACAACCGCAACCTGCGACGCAAAAGTCAGATTCATTCGCTTACTGATGAGGTAGGGCCGCACAAGTTCACCAATGCGGCCCAGTGCTGCAAGTGTTGAGAAACCGATGAACTGCGCTGGCAGCAGTTGCCACCACCGCAGCAGGTTGTGTGGTGGCAATGATGGCCGCAGAAAGATTGCCCACCGCACCGCGCGAAGTGGATAGCCCGCATAGATTGTAAGAATCGCTAGCAGCAGTAACGGCCAGCGCACGCTGCGGCATGCCGCCCAGAAACCCGCCCAATCAAAATTCGAGGTGTGCAGCTTCCAGATCACCAGTGCAAGCAGGGCAACTGCAACAATCCATGGTAGGGCTTTACGCAGGGTCAAGGCAGTCTGGCTCCAGTCAAAAGTGCCGCCTTGTGTTGCTGGGCAACCAGCCGTTGCTGCGCAAGCGTTCGCCGATTGAACTCGCGAATGATGCGACTCACATAGGCCACGGTCTCCCGGTAGGGAGGTACCCCATGGTAGCGATCGACAGCGCCAGGACCTGCGTTGTAGGCCGCCAATGCCAACGCGAGGTCATCGTGATAACGGGTAAGCAGGCTATCCAGGTAGGCAGCGCCGCCGCGAAGATTCTCTTCTGGCGCAAAGCTGTCATGCACGCCAAGTGATCGTGCGGTTGAAGGCATTAATTGCATGAGACCTTGCGCCCCAGCGCGGGAGACGGCATGGACTCTGCCGCCACTCTCCGCTTGAATCACGCTTTGCAACAGATCAAGATTTATATTGCGAGCGACGCCTGTTGTGGCGATCATCGACGCCAGCGGTGCTGAAACAGTGCTGCTCGCTAGATGACGTTGAGCGAACCCAGTTGACGCTCGTGCCTCCAGCGGTTCTACCAAAAGAACAGCTCCAGCATCGATATCCAAGCTTCCGCCCTGTTCTAGCAGCAGCCGAACACGGCCGTTGGCGAGTAATTCACGATGGTCGCACACCAGAGAGAACCCATTACGTAACTCTATGCGTTCTGCCGCTGCGGCCGGCCGCATGCTGCTCATGACGCAACACAAGGCTAGAACTTGCATAACCCGAGTCATACGGTATCGGTCTCGCTGCATAGACCTAGCGTAACTCCCGTATAGAGTGGCGACAAGCAGCACGTGCAGCAGAGATCTCAAACAGCAACTGCAAGGAGGGACATCGCAGCAGTTGTAGCAGTTATTGGCTCCGCCGAGAATATCGACTCGATTGCTTGAGCGACGCCATCTTCATCAGCAGGAGGACCGATGCGCCATCCCTCAATGTTTGCAGTCACTTGAAGGCTTTCTGGCGCATTGCTTAACACGACGGAGTTGGGGGCGAGGCGGAGCATGGGTTCGTCATTCCAGTTGTCGCCGATGGCCATGATGTTGGAAACAGGGATGTTACGGTGCATGGCGAACTGGAGAAGAGCGGTGCCTTTGGATTTCCCGTGGGGCAGGATGTCCAAGATACACAGGTCGTTGCCCGGATATTCTGTTCTATAGGTTTCAACATCGCCTTTAAATAACTCATGCAAAACGACTTCTGCCGCGTGGATACGCGCCATGGTGCCGCAGAGCATGGCCTGGATGGGCTCTTCCGCGTCGGAGCCGGCAAATGCGGCCTCGAGCGGAACGACGCGCTGGATGGACACGGCGTTGGTGTCCATCCAGCGCTTGATGCTGCCATGGAGCGCATCCAACTCCTCCAGAAGCAGGGCGCCGGGAACATCGGCACCCTCCGGCCCAATTCGGTCAAAGGTGAACACAAGTGCGTCGCGCCAGGGACGAAGCTCCTGCAGGAGGCGATGCACGATCTCGAAGGAAAGGGTTGCGCGCCACAGGAGGTCGCCCGCAACGGTGCGCACCACAGCGCCGTTGGAGCTGATGACGGCATCGTTGGCTGGCAGGTTGAGGGGACGGAGTGCACGGAGGGCGTAGCTGTGCCGACGCCCGGTGTTGATGGCAATGTGAATGCCCGCGCTGCGCGCACGCTCGAGGGCGGCCTGATTCCTCTGGGTAATGATGCCGCTCGAGTGAATCAGGGTTCCGTCAAGGTCGATCGCGATCAGCTGAACTGGTGAGGACGTCATGATTCGTTACTCCAATGCAGGTGCCGGTGTGGTGCCGCTGATTTCCGTATTCGATTGTGTCGTAAGAACAATGGCGGACACAAGAATCAGGGTACCGCCAAACCATGCCTGCCAGCCGAGCCTCTCCTGAAAGAGCCAAAGACTGAGTGCTGATCCAATGATTGGCTCCAGATTGAGAAAGACGCCAGCTTCGGATGCGGGAACCTGCGTCAGGCTCCAGTTCCACAGCAGGGTTGTGGATGTGGTGCACAGCAGCCCACCCGCGGCCAGCGACAGCCAGACCGGAAGGGAGATGCCGTGCACGGGAGGGGGACCGTACTGGAGCCAGACCCAGACGATGAGCATGGCCGTGCCGGCAAGGATGGTGTCGCTGGAGACGATCAGCGGTGTGTGCCGCGCGAGCAGGTGTTTGCTGGACAGGATCCACGCCAGTGCGAGCAGGGAAGCGCCCATGATGAGCAGGTCGCCCACCAGGCTGGCCGAACCCTCGGTGGAGTGCGAGTGGCTGAATGCGATGAGGGCAGCGCCGGAGGTGGACCCGGCAAGGGCAAACCAGCCCTTGCGATCGAGGCGCTCATGGAGGAAGATGGCGGCACCACCGGCGACGAGGACCGGCATGGTGCCGATCATGAGGGCAGCATGGGCGAGCGTGGTCATGGCCAGCCCCTTGAACTCGATGAGGAAGAGGACGGGGACGCCAAAGAACGCCGCCACCAGAAGCGCCGTCCGGTCGCCGCGGTTGTAGGGCTGCCGGTCACGCTGCCCAAGTCGAACAAAGACCATGGGCGCGGCGCCGAAGAGGAAGCGGTACAGCACCATGTGGCCGACCGAGAGCTCGCGCAGAGCGATTTTGCCGAAGTAGAACCCGGTTCCCCAGAGCGTTGCTGCCAGGGCGCAGGCGACGAAACCAAGACTGCGTCGAGGAGTTTGCATGCTCTTCACTGTCGCACAGCGTACGGTTTGGCCCGGTGAACAGGCCCGACCGGGAAAGGCGTCGCCGCGTTTACCATGGAGAGCATGATTCGCTTGCGGAATGGCGCATGGCGCTGGTGTCTGCCGATCTGTGGAGCGTTGCTGGCCGCAACGGGCGTGCAGGGGTTGCCGCGGGCCGCAGCACCGGAGCACCGCATCTCGCTCGAAAGACTGGGCTACCGGACGGTGACCTCGCCCATCATGGTGCGCGAGGGATACACCATGAGCACGGTCGACATGATTGACGACGAGCATGTGCTGGTGACCTTTAACGTGCGCAAGCTGATTCCGCGGCTGCCCGACGACCTGCCCGGCGACCAGGACCGGCTGGTGAAGGCGGTGGTGCTGCACCTGCCGGACGGCAGGGTGGTGCACGAGACGGAATGGCGCACGCATGACCGGAACCAGTACCTGTGGCCGATGGGACACGGCTACTTTCTGCTGCGGGTGCGCAACACGCTGTTCCGCGTGACGCCGATGAAGGGCTTTGAGCGCGAGCCGCTGCTGGAGTCGGAACGGCCGATAGAAGTGCTGCAGTTCAGCCCGGCGCGCGACATGCTGCTGGTGGAGACGTCGCCGGCGCACCACATTGGCGACGACCCGACGGTGCCGCTGAACGGGCCGGGCATCGAGGGGACGTTCTACAGCATTCGGGAGGGTGCGCTGCCGACGCTGCACATTCGCGCGGTGGTGACGGAGGAGCGGCGCTTTCTGACGGCATTTACCTCCCGGGGGTTCCTGGGCACGGTCAAGGAAGACCGCGAGCACTGGGGCTTCGACTTTCACCCCTTTGGCGGAGAGAAGATTGAGCTAGCGGGATTTACGAGTACCTGCCAGCCGCACGCACAGTTCCTGAGCGATGCGACATTTATTGCGACAGGCTGCCGCGGCGGCGGCGACCGGCGGCTGCTTGGCGGCTTTGACCTGGCGGCGCAGGCCAACTGGGTGTTTACCGTGGACAACGCGCCGGTGTGGCCGGCGACCTATGCGGCGCCGGGAAGTGGACGGTTCGCGGTGCGTACCACGATGACGAACAGCGGAGCGCTGGAGACCGATTCCGTATCGCCGGAGGAGGTGACGGGCCAGCAGGTGCGCGTGTACAGCTTTCGGGACGGCTCGGAGCTGCTGCGGGTACCGACGGGGCCGGTGCAGCGGCCGGCGCAGAACTTTAGCCTGTCGCCGGACGGCCGGCGGCTGGCGGTGCTGCACGACAACGACCTGGAGCTGTACCGGTTGCCGGCACCGACGGCAGAGGAAGTGAAGGACGAGAAGCGCGAGGAAGCGGAAGTGGGCCGGATTGCGGTGAGACCCGAGCAGGCGATTGAGGCGGTGCCGGAGAAGCGGGCGGCACCGTAGGAGCGGGCGGGCCGTAGAAGCGAGTTGCACCGCAGAAGCGGGCTGTGCCTTAGAAGCAGGCAAACCGCAGAAGTGGGCCGGCCTGAGGTGGTTGCAGCGGGGTAAAGCCGCTGGGGTCGGCGAGGTCTGGTGTGATGCTGACGGCTCCAGTGCTGCCTTCCTGTTGACAGGCGTGATTTGCTGTCCAGAAGTTCGGCGATGCAATCGGTCGACGGGGATGCTGTGATGGGTGCGGGCCCAATCACAGATGCCTCGCTGCACTGCTCCTGCTTGCGTGGTGGAGCGTGTGGGTTCAGGCCGGGAGCCGACACGCTGTAAGCCCTACCTGCGGTTCCAGATGGAGGCGATGGTTGGCTCGCATGGCCGAGAGCGGTACCTTTTGCCGGAAGCCGTTCAGGTTCAGATTGGGCCGGAGATGCTCCCTATTCTCTCGCTGCGCCGGTTTGAGCTGACCTCGCCAGCGGACAACACGCTGTCCCTGCTGAGTCTTGTGTGGAATGGCGGACTGCAGAGGAAACACGTCGAAACGTTTGCGGCCTCGCTGCGCAAGGAGAAGCGGCTCCATCTGCTCCTGTCCGTTCTCTCGCGCGGCAGAGATTCAGAGAGCAGGGATCAGAGTTCGTGGACGGACGATGCCGCGGAGCAGCGCAGGCTGCTCGATCAGGCTGCGGTGGACGCTTCGTCGTTCCGGGCGGACGATCCCGGCTACCGGCCACAGAGCTCCGACGAACAGGTTGGGGAGAGCCGGTGGAAGGAGAAGCTTCGCCTAGCGGTGGAGGACACGATGAGGCAGCCGGGCAAGCAGGTCGTTCTGGAACTGCTACCGCAGCAGCCGCTGCGGCCACCGGTTGGAGCGGAGCATTGGCGCATTCCCGCGGATCGTGATTTCGTCGGCGAACGGCAGGTGCATACGTTTGCCGCACTGGGCGTGGTTCCCGTGTATCGCGCGCATCACGACACACCGGCCCTGAGCATCATCATTCCCGGTGGGGATGCGTCGTTCGGTTCTGGCCTGCAGATGGCTACAGCTGGCCAGGAACAACTTGCGCAAGTACAAAATTCGGCGTTGCGGCCGGCTCTGCCGCCAGGCTCATCCCTGTTTCAGGACCTTGGGGGCAAGGATGTTTACGAGGCCAGAGAAGCCATCCCCTCCATTGTGGAAGATCTGAAGCAGGTTTATTTCGTCGTCGCCAGAGCTGCTGCGAGGTGCACGCCCATGGGATTGTACCGATGCGGTTGCAGGGAATCTCTTCGCGCCGGTCTCCTGCGGCGCTTGTGGTTGCGCCGAAGTGGGCCGCATTTTTTCTGCTCCAGCACCGTTCCGCGGACAAGTAGGGCGAGTGCAGAAGGGTGTGTCTTGAGATGCCGGCTGCGCGAGGCTGGAGGGCGACCGAAGGTGCCGCTTTGGACAAGGTGTCGGGCCGCGTTCCTCATCTGTGCAGAGCGGGCGTTCCTCGTCGTGCGCAGACGAGCGTTCCTCGTTCCTGCGGAGGCGGGCGTTACTCGTCCGTGCGGAGGCGGTCGAGGAGGAGAAAGACGGGGATGGCGACGGCGGTGTTGACGCAGGCGCGCAAGAGCTCGTGCAGCCAGCGCACCTGGTAGAACAGGGCGCCGAGAAGGACCCGCTGGACGGCGAAGAGGATGACGGACTGGAGCAGGCAAAAGGCGAAGTTGAGCAGGCCGCGGGTGATGAAGTTGTCCACGTCGACCTGGAGGCCGACCGATGCCGCGGCGAAGCCGACGATGCTTTTGGCGATGCCGTTGACGCCGATGTACTGGTTGCTGAGGGTGTCCTGCAGGAGGCCGATGGCGGCGCCCGAGAGGGTGCCTGCGATGGCGGACCGGCGCGACAGGCTGAAGTAGATGACGACGATGAGGGGCAGGTCGACGATGGCGGCTGCCGGTGCGAGACGGGGCAGGTAGGCGGTGATGAAGAGGGCGACGAGCGGGACGCCAAAGGTGACGGCCGGGTGGAAGTGATGCTCCTCCATCTCGCGGCGGGTGGTGAAGTGACGCTTGGCCATCATGGTTTGGGG
>CAXUHM010000078.1:11067-11499 GCA_964250935.1 uncultured Terriglobus sp. | reverse complement strand
GAGACCCATGTCTCAAACGCGAGACATGGGGCACCCGCTTGGTTCACCGCTTGGTTCACCGCTTGGTTAGGTAGGGCGTTTGCGGAGCATGCGGGTGGCGGAGAAGACAAAGAACGCGGCGGCAAGGGTGGCGGCCCAGAGCAGGTGTTTGCGTCGCGCGGAGGCGGGATGGGCGGTGTCCTGGGCGTCGTCGGGATTGGGGACGAGGGGGCCGAGGGTGCTGTAGGGGCGGTCGAGGGCGGTGGAGAAGTTGGAAGCGTAGCTGTAGGTTTTTGCGGCCATGCCAGGGCCGCCGCCGAGGTAGAGGGTGAGCGGCGAGGCGGAGCGGGGCTGGTAGCAGAGGGAGCGGCGGCGCATTTCGAGGACGGCGCTACGGAAGAGCTGGCCGGTGTGTGCCACGGCAATGGTGAGCTGGGCGGGATGCTGGAGGTT
>CAXUHM010000078.1:0-10900 GCA_964250935.1 uncultured Terriglobus sp. | reverse complement strand
CCGGGGGCCAACCTGGCGTGATTGGTTTGGGGGGGGGCGGGATAGGTGCTGCCCTGCCGCTCTGTCGCGGTGATGGAGAGGTCCGCGCTTTGGGTGGGAGCCGGTTCGAGGCGCAGGCGCTCCACGGGGAGGTGTGCGGGGAGGTCAACGATGTTGAAGACGTCGAGACCCGGCGCTGGTAGAGCGGATGGTGTGGGGTAGATGGGCCTTGTGTCCGGTTGGAGGTTCACGATCAGGGAGGTGGCGTAGAGGGAGCGGTCGTCGGCGGGGGTGGTGCCGGAGGCAAGGGCGCGGGGGTCGTAGCTTTCTTCCACGGCGTAGGGGAGCTCAAAGCCGTCCTGGAAGAGGCGCAGGTCGCGCAGGGCGGGCGCGGCATTGGCGAAGGTGGCGGCATCAAGCAGGATGCAGGCCTGGGCGGTGGGCGACGCGGCCGGTGGCGTGACGGTGCGCTGCCAGTGGAAGCCGCCGGAAGGCAAGCTGGGCGGTGTGAGCAGAAACGCGACAATGCCGAGGGTGGAGCGCATGCTCTGCAAGCGATTGTAGCCGTGCCGGTTTTGCAGATGTAGAGTGCGGACATGGTGCATGGAGAACGGTTGCTGCTGGTGGAAGATGATGCCGCAACGCGCGAGGTGTTGACACTGCTGCTGGCGGGCGAGGGCTGGGCGGTGGACGCGGTGGAGAGTGGCGAGGCGGCGATGGAGGCCCTGGCAGCGGGCCTGGCTCCGGCGGTGGTGCTTTGCGATCTGCAGTTGCCGGGCATCTGCGGGGAGGCGCTGCTGGCGCGCGTGCGGCAGCATTTGTCGGAGGACGCAGTGGTGCTGGCAACGACCTGCACGGCGCGGCGGCGGCGGGGTACGACAGTGTGGCGATCAAGCCGTTTCCGCCGGAGACGATTGAGGCAGGGTGGCGATTGGCGCTGCGGCATCGACAGCCGGGTCAACGCGAGAGGGATGCGCTCTTGCACTTCGGGAGCGGGGGAATCGGCGGGTCTGTGGGGTCGAAGCTGACGCTGGCGGATTTGGTTCAGAGGGAGCGAACGGGGGCGGCGGATGAGGCAGCCGTCCCCGGTGGGGATGTGGGAGATGGGGACGACCGGGACGGGCGCGACCGGGGCGGTGATGTGCTGGACCTGGACGTCATGGAGCAGTTGCGGCGGAGCATGGGAGACGGTCGCATGCGGGACTTTTATGCGTTTGCGCTGGCCGATGCGGGCGACCGGATGGACCGCATGGACGCCGCGATGGACGGTGCGGACGGTGCCGCATTTGTGCGGGAGGCGCATGCGCTGAAGGGGAGTTACGGCATGCTTGGAGCGCGCGCGGCGTGGCGGCTGGCGGCCGATGCTGAAAAGGAAGGCTTGGGCACGCGGAGCCGCGAGAAACTGTTGTGCATGCGCACTGCAATGGAATCGGTTCGACTTATGCTGGAAACACTGCTTCCGATGTAGGCTAAGGACCACATGCGACGATGCAGAAACGGGGTTGCATGAGGAACTCAGAAACGGGAGGTGCTGGATGGCGAAGTTGATGCGAAATGAGCGTACGGCAGCGGCAGCGGTGGCAGGAACCATTCGGCTGCTTGTAGCGGATGACCATCCGGTGGTGCGTTTTGGTGTGAAAAATATGCTTACGCACGAGCCGGGTTTTGAGGTGGTCAGCGAGGCGGGCGACGGCGATGAAGCGATTACCCAGGCGCTGGAGCATGAGCCGGACATTCTTTTGCTGGATCTGCAAATGCCGCGACTCCCGGGGCTGGAGGCGATGCGCGCCATCATGAGTAAAAGCCCGCGGGTGAAGATTATTCTGCTGACGAGCACCATCTCGTCGCAGCAGGTGATTGAAGCGCTGCAGATTGGCGCGCGCGGGATTGTGCTGAAGGACAGTGCCGCCTCCGATCTCAGCGAGTCGATCCGCGCGGTATACAGCGGGGACTACTGGATTGGCGGCGAGCGCGTGGTGAACCTGCTGCAGGCGCTGCATGGGCTGATGCAGAAGGCGGCATCGCTGCCAGAGAAGAAAACGTACGGCCTGACGCCACGTGAACTCGAGGTGGTGCAAAGCATCGTTGAGGGATGTAGCAACAAGGACATCGCGCGGCAGTTCAACATCAGCGAAGAAACGGTCAAGCGCCACCTATCGAACACCTTTGACAAGACAGGTGTCAGCACACGGCTTGAACTGGCGCTATTTGCCATCTCGCACAAGCTGGTCGATCCAATTTGATCTGTCTGATGCGTTGCAGTGCGCAAAAGCGGGCGAAGAAAATTTGCGCTTCGGAAGAACTTCCGGAGTGATTTTGGCGTCCACAGCAGTATGTGTCTCAGCGGCAGTGGTAGCAGCAACGGAAGGTGGATCGCAGGTGTGTGCGTGACAACGTTCCTGTTGTGGATGCCAAGGCCCACGGTTGCGCAGGCAGGCCCGGCGCAAAAGCCGGAAGCCACGACGGCTCAGACGCTACCGGATGCGCCACTTATGAACGTGCCGGACGATGCGGAAAGCAGTGCCGCCATGAGTGAGGAAGCTGCGGCGGAGATGCGAGAGCCGGGCGAGGCCGACACGGTACGCGGATCGGTGACGGATCGTGATGGCGTGGCCATTTTCGGTGCATTGGTGGTGATGCGCTTTGCCGGTGCGCAGCCGGAGCGCGCGGAGCGAACAGGCGCCGATGGCAGCTTCGAGTTCCACGCGGTACCGGCGGGCGAGTTTGCCCTGCAGGTAAGCCGCGCCATGTATGTGACACGGTTGGTAAACGGAACTCTGAAGACCGGTGGTGCTTTGCGTCTGCCGCAAATTTTAATGGTGGAGACGGCTGCCGGCGCGGACGCGCAGGTGATGGCGACCTCCAAGGAGATGGCGACGGAGCAGTTGCGCCTGGAGGAAAAGCAGCGGGTGCTGGGCGTGTTTCCGAACTACTACGTCAGCTACCTGCCGAACTCTGCGCCGCTATCGCCGCGCAACAAGTGGGACCTAGCTATTCGATCGACACTGGATCCGATCAACTTCGTTCTGCTTGGCGTTTCCGCCGGCATCGAGCAGGCAACGAATGCGTTCAGCGGCTACGGGCAGGGGGCGCAGGGATATGCGAAACGCTATGGTGCGGGATTTGCCGATGACGCCATTGGGACTGTGGTCGGCGGTGCCATTCTGCCGATTTTGCTGAAGCAGGACCCGCGCTATTTTTGGAAGGGCACGGGGACGGTGAAGCAGCGAGCCACATACGCCATGAGCCGCGTGGTGATCTGCAAGGGTGACAACGGCAAGTGGCAGCCGAATTACTCCGGCGTCGTCGGAAATCTGGTCTCCGCTGGGATTTCGAATGCGTACTACCCCGCAAGTGACCGGAACGGAGCGGGGCTCACCTTTGTGAACCTGGCGATTGGCACAGGAGCAGGCGCACTGGCAAACCTCTACCAAGAATTCTTTTCCAAGCGCATGACGCCGGCGGCAGAGCACATGCCGGCACAGGCGACGGGATTAACGGCCGTCGCTGCAGGCCATTAGCGGGAAGCCCTCGCCTTGATCTGCGCCGTTCTGGGACGCCGCGCGCGACCCGCCACCACATTTAACGTCCAATGCGAAGGCGTGTGCCTTAAGGTGTGAGGGAGAGTTGGAGTGATGATGCGATTGTGGAATGGAATGTCGGTGCAGATTGCTGCAGTTACCGTGCTAACGGGTGTGATGGGTCACGGGGCAGCGTTGCTCGCGCAAGAAGTAAATCCGACGGCTGACCCGCAGACGTCGAACCAGGGCGGCGCGCGCTTTGCGGGTGAAGTCAACGGGGTGCCGCTGTATCGCGTGCAGGTGGTGCAACGCGATCTGGACGCGGTGAACTACTTCCATCGCAGTGGATCGACAAAGATTGCGTTTGCAGGCACTGCCCTTGCGCCGAACATCAAGGGCGAAGCAAAGGTGCAAAGCGAGAAAGGTCGCATCACGATCGATCTGCGGCTGAGCAAACTGACACCCGCGAACGGCTTCGGAAACGAGTACCTGACGTATGTGCTTTGGGCTATTACGCCGGATGGAACGCCATCGAACCTGGGCGAGATTTTGCCGGACGGTGACCACGTGAGCCTGAATGTGACCACGAACCTGCAGTCGTTCGGCATGATTGTGACGGCAGAACCCTACTTCGCGGTGAAGGTGCCGAGCGATGTGGTCGTGGCGCAAAATGAAATTATCGATGACAAAACAAACGGTGTGCTGGAGAAGGTAAATGCGCATTACACGCTGCTGCCGCGCGGTGTGTATGCGCGGACCAGCGGATCGAAGACGGTGCTGGATCCCATCACGCGCGATGAGCGCAGTCCGCTGGAATTGTATGAGGCACACAATGCGTACAACATTGCGCGGCTTGCCGGTGCGGAGCAGTATGCGCCGGACATTCTGGCAACGGTGCAAACAGACCTGAAGAACGCCGACGACATCGACCAGAACAGGAAGGGTGACCGAAAGCTGGAGATTACCTATGCGCGGGAGGCGGTGGAACGCAGCGAGGACGCACGTATCTCGTCCCTGCGCAAGCAGGTAGCGGCAGAGCGCCAAGCCGAGGTGGATGCGCGCCAGGCAGCACAGCAGCAGGCAACGGCTTCGCAGTTGCAGGCGCAGCAGAGCGCGCTGGATGCGGAGCGCGCGCAGGCTGCGGCTGACCGAGAAGCAGCGGAGCGTGCGCGTGCCGAAGCAGCCGCTGCCAACGCGAGCGCGGCCGCGGCAACCGCCCAGGCACAGGCGGACGCGGCAAAGCAGGATGTGGTTGCGTTGCGGGAGAAGTTACGGGCACAGCTAAACGCCGTGCTGGCCACGCAGGAGACGGCGCGTGGCCTGGTAGTGACCCTGGGCGATGTTTTGTTCGACACAGGTAAGAGCGCTTTGAAGCAGAATGCACAGATCTCCCTGGCGAAGGTATCGGCAATTCTGGAGCAGTACCCCGACCTGAAGCTGCAGATTGCCGGCTACACCGATTCGACGGGGGGTGACGATCTGAACTTGAAGCTCAGCAACGATCGTGCCAAGGCCACCGAGGATTTCCTAGTAGCACAGGGCGTGCAAAAGGCAAACATGACGTACTACGGCTTTGGCAAGCAGGACCCGGTAGCGGATAATTCGTCCGCTGCGGGACGAGCGCAGAACCGGCGGGTGGAGATGGTCGTCTCCGGTCCGTCGATCGGCGTGGAGACGCAGGAGCTTGCGCCGTTGCCGGCTGCTGCCAACTAGTCGCATTCATGGTGCAGGCAGAAGGCCGCCCATTGTGGCGGCCTTTTGCTGCCCTTTGCATCTGAACGGTCAGGCAATGGGGGGTGAACGTGGCTTACAGTATCGAGGGAAAAGTTGCGCTGATTACGGGGGCGAGTGCGGGGATTGGACGATCCACGGCGCTTACGCTGGCATCGGAGGGTGCTGCATTGGCGCTTTGCGCGCGCACGATGGACCGCGTGCAGCCAGTAATGGAAGAGGCGAGAGCCGCGGGCGCTGCACGGGTACACGGCTTTGCACTGGATGTGCGCGACCGCGGGGCGGTGGACGTAGCCATCGCTTCGCTGCCTGCGGAGTTTGCGGAAATCGACATCCTGGTCAACAACGCCGGCCTGGCACGCGGACTGGAGAAGCTGTGGGTCGATGACCCGGAGAATTGGGAAGAAATGATCGACACCAACACCAAGGGCCTGCTGTACGTGACGCGTGCAGTGGTGCCCGGCATGGTGGCGCGCGGGCGAGGCCACGTGGTGAACATGGGCTCGACAGCCGGTTGGCTGGCGTACGCGGGTGGCAGTGTGTACTGCGCGACCAAGGCGGCGGAGCGGTCGATCAGTGAAGGTTTGCGAATTGACGCGCTGGGAACGGGCGTGCGCGTGACAAGCATCGACCCGGGCATGGTGGAGACGGATTTTAGTAAGGTGAGATTTGGCGGCGATGCTGCCAGGGCGGCCAAGGTGTACGCAAATCTGACCCCACTGACGCCAGAAGATGTTGCCGAGGCCATTCGGTGGGCGGTGACACGACCAGCGCACGTGAACGTGTCGTCGCTGCTGCTCACCTCTGTCGACCAGGCGAATTCTGTTACGTTTAACCGGAAGAACGCGTAGCAGGGAGGGTTTATGAAGGCTGCAGTCATACGGGAATATGGGGTAGGCCCGGTGCTGGCTGAGTTTCAGGAACCTGTCGCACAGGAGGGAGAAGTGCTGGTCACCATGCGTGCGGCTGCGCTGAGCAACCTGACACGCGGCCGAGCGGCCGGAACGCACTACAGCAGCAATGACGACAGGAGCGCGTTTGTGCCGGGTGTGGATGGCGTGGGCGTGACCGCGGACAAGCGACGAGTGTACCTTGCGCTGCCGCGTGCACCATTTGGAGCGCTCGGGGCAGTGTGTCCAGCAAAGGAGGCACTGCTGGTGCCAGTACCGGATGGTGTAAGCGATGCGCTTGCAGCGGCGCTTGGCAACCCGGGCATGTCGTCGTGGGCGGCGCTGCACGACCGCGCGCGGTTTGTGCCAGGCGAGACGGTGCTGGTCAACGGCGCGACTGGGACCTCTGGCGCGCTGGCGGTGCGTGTGGCGAAGTATCTCGGTGCGAAACGTGTGATTGCGACGGGCCGTGACGCGGCAAAGCTGGAGCAGTTGCTGTGCAGCGGTGCCGACGCAGTGGTGAACCTGGGTGATGATGAGGCTTCGATCGTGCAGCAACTGCGGGTGGAATTTGCGGCAGGCGTGGATGTGGTGCTGGATTATCTTTGGGGTAGACCAGCGGAACTGCTGTTGCAGGCGCTGCCGGATCGCGAGTATGCGCGGGAAGGGGTCGCCATCCGGTTTGTCCAGATCGGGTCTATTGCGGGGCAGACGATTACCTTGCCGGGCGCATGGCTCAGGCAGGGTGGGCTGCAACTCATCGGCAGTGGCCTTGGCAGTGTGACGATGCCGCGATTGATGGAGGGCATCGGCGAGATTTTTCGTATGGTGGAGCCGGCAAGCTTGCACGTGGACTACGTGGAACGGCCGCTGGAGGATGTGGAAGCTGCTTGGAAGGAAGAAGACACGGCGCGGATCGTATTTACGATGTAGCGGGCTGCGGTAGACTCGGCTTGCACATGAGTGACGTGGCTTCCTTTTCGACGGCACGACCGACCGTTTCTGTCGCAATGATTGCGCGCAACGAGGAAGCGAACCTGGCGAGAACGCTGGAGGGATTGCGCTGGGTTGACCAGGTGGTGATCGTCGACTCGGGATCGACGGACGGCACACCACGGATTGCACGGGAGTTCGGTGCGGAGCACAGCTTTCACCGAGACTTCAAAGGACATGCCGAGCAGAAGAATGTCGCCATCGCAAAGTGCACCGGTGACTGGATTCTGCTGCTGGATGCGGATGAGGTCGTGACACCGGAGCTGGGGAAGGAGATTCAGGCGACCCTCGCAAGCAGTAACAAAGAGGCTTACTGGATTCCGCGGCTCAACCTGTTTCTTACACGATGGATGCGGCACGGAGGCCTGTATCCGGATGAGAAGCTGAGGCTATTCAGGCGTGGTGTGGCCATGGTGGACGAGAGCATTGGGCCGCACGGAACGCCGCAGTACGACAGGACCAAAGGTGCGCTGAAGGGTCACCTGAAACACTACGGGTATCCAGATTTCGCCATGTATCTGGACCACATGAATGAATATTCGACCGGGACCGTGGTGTCGCTGACGCGACGGAGAGCCGGGCAGAGTCAGGGGCTGCTGATCGTTCAGTCGCTCCTCAATCCCCTTCTCGGCTTCCTAAAGAATTACCTGGTGCGCGGCGGATTTCTGGACGGTGCGGAAGGCCTGATCTTTCATGTCAATCACGCGGTGTATGCCCACTGGAAATATGTGAAAGTGTGGGAGGCGCGAAAGCGCGCGAACGTTTCTGCGTCTCGATAAATTGGCCATGAACATCGGAAGCGAATAGCGGGTAAAGCGCATCAGAGGTTGGGATGCCTGACAACAAGACCAATGCTGCCGTGGGCGACCGCGTGTACTCGAAAATTGCATGGCGGCTAATTCCGTACATTTTTGTGCTGTACATTCTGGCGTACCTGGATCGCGTAAACGTGGGCTTTGCCGCGTTGGAGATGAAACGGGACCTGCACCTGACGGATACCGTGTACGGGACTGGCGCGGGAATCTTCTTCCTGGGATCGTCGCTATTCGATTTGCCCAGCAACCTGGCGCTGCAGAAGGTGGGGCCGCGCAAATGGATTGCGCGCATCATGATCTCCTGGGGGCTGATTGCAACGGCGATGATGCTGGTCAAGGGCGAGCACTCGTTTTATGCGATGCGCTTCTTTTTGGGCGTGAGCGAGGCGGGTTTTTTCCCCGGCATGATTCTTTACCTCACGTACTGGTTTCCGTCGAAGGAACGGGCAAAGGCTGTGGCGCGCTTTATGACGGCAACAGCGATCGCGGGTGTCATCGGTGCTCCGCTTTCGAGCGCGCTGCTGAAGCTGGAAGGCGTGAGTGGACTGCATGGCTGGCAGTGGCTGTTTCTGGTAGAAGGAGTGCCGACCTTCCTGATGGGCTTCTCGGTGCTGCTTGTGTTGAAGGATCATCCAGACGATGCCGGATGGCTGAGCGATGAAGAGAAGAAATGGCTTGACGATGAATTGGAGAAGGATCGCCAGGAAGGCGGAGCGTCTACCCACGAAAACCTGAAGGACGCTTTCAAGATGCCGATGGTGTGGCTGCTGGCGGGCATCTGGTTTTTGGACCAGATTGGTTTGTATACGGTCAACCTGTGGATGCCTTTGATTCTGAATGGGCTGATGCATGGCCAGACGAACGTGGCGACTGCGCTCTCCGCTGCCGACGCAAGCCATGTAGCACGCTGGGCGGTTGTGCCCTATATTGCCGCGACGGTGTTCATGGTGATTGTGGGCTGGTCCAGCGATAAGACGGGAGACCGGCGATGGCACATTGCGGGCTGCCTGGGGCTGAGCGTGCTTGGCTTTGGATGGGCCGGAGTTGCCCATAGCTTTGTAGCAGGGTTGCTGGCCATGACGCTGGCGGCTATGGGGTACTGGAGCATTATGGGGCCGTTTTGGGCACTACCGACACGGGTGCTGGGCGGCCAGGCAGCAGCCGGGGGTGTCGCCATTATTACGATGGTGGGCGGAGTTGGCGGATTCCTTGGACCATACCTTACAGGCAAACTGAAGGATATGACGCACTCGTTCGAGGGGGGCCTGTTTATGATTGCGGGGTTGGCGGCACTGGGGATGGCCCTTTGTTTCTTTTTGAAAGCCCCGGAAGGCACGAAAGCGGAGCTTTCCCGGGGCTGAGAAGCGAGCGAGGCCTGATCGGGTCTTTGCACCGGGCATCCTGCTTATTTGGACGGGGGAGAAATGTCGTTCCTGCGGCGCTTGCGTGCAGAGCTTCGGATGCGCAAGGATAGGGACGCGCCGGGATTCGGTTTGAACCTGCGCTGTATTCCATCTTGGTTTTGAGGTCGGTCCTTGCTTCGTCTTTCGCTTTCTGCAGATGTGTCACGCTGGAATGTTTCCCTCGTTCGCCGCACGTTGACCGGCCTTGTCCTGGGTGCTTCGCTGGCCTGCAGTGCAGTGGCGCAGAGTAGTGCGCCAGCGACGCAGGCACAGGTTGACCAGTTTGTAAGCGATCTGCTGGCGAAGATGACGCTGGACGAAAAAATTGGGCAGATGGAGCAGGCTGCCGGTCAGCCGATGTACACGCCGCCCGCGACTGCCGACCTGTTGACGAAGAACGGTCAGGTAGGCAGCTTTCTGTTTACGACCGACCCGGTCCGCATCAACGAACTACAAAAAATTGCCGTAATGCAGAGCCGATTGCACATACCGCTGCTGTTTGGCTACGACGTGATTCATGGATTCCGAACCATTTACCCGATTCCACTGGCGATGGCTTCGTCGTGGGATCCCGCGCTGGTCGAAAAGGGCCAGAGTATGGCTGCACGCGAGGCCCGGAGTGCGGGCGTGCACTGGGCATTTGCGCCGATGGTGGATATTGCCCGTGATGCGCGATGGGGCCGGATTATGGAATCGGCGGGTGAAGACCCGGTGCTTGGCGAAGCGATGGCGGCGGCGCAGGTGCGCGGCTTTCAAGGCGCGTATGTCGGTGAGCCGGGACACCTGATCTCGAGCGTGAAACACTACGCCGGCTACGGTGCAGCCGAGGGTGGGCGAGATTACGACAGCGTGTCGATCAGCGATGACCTGCTGTACAACGTCTATCTTCGTCCCTACCATGCGGGCGTTAGAGCCGGGACGGCGACGATGATGTCGGCATATATGGACTTGAACTCGGTGCCTGCAACGGGAAACAAGTTTCTGCTGCAGGATGTGCTGCGGCGTGACTGGGGTTTCAAAGGCTGGGTCGTGAGTGACTGGGACGCGGTCAAAAGCCTGCAGGTACACGGATTTGCCGCCAGCCCGGCCGATGCCGCGGCGCGGGCCGCCAATGTGGGCATCAACATGGAGATGACCAGTTCGACCTACCGGGACACGCTGAAGCAGAGTGTTTCCGCGGGGACGGTCTCCATGTCGACCATCGACGGGCTAGTGCGGCCGATGCTGGAGACGAAGTACCGATTGGGCTTATTCACGAACCCGTATGTGAACCTGGCAACGTACAAGGCCGAGCAGGTTTCGGCAGAGCAGCGTGAGGCGACGCGCAAGGCGGCGGAGCAGGCGGCGGTACTGCTGCGCAATGAGGGCGGCGCGCTGCCGCTGGCAAAGGGACTGAAGTCAGTGGCGGTGATTGGGCCGCTGGCGGATTCGAAACTGGACATCCTGGGCGGCTGGTCTATCCATGCAGACCGAAATGACTCCGTTACCGTGTTCGAGGGATTGCGGGAGAAGTTGGCCGGTGCACAGGTGACGACGACGACGGGTGTGGAGATCGAGCGTGGATCGCC
>CAXUHM010000077.1:888-11702 GCA_964250935.1 uncultured Terriglobus sp. | reverse complement strand
GGATCTGGCTGGCGGGTTGGGGGGATGTCCGGCCTGAGGGCGGAGGGTGATCTGCTGCGGGAGAGAAGATCCGAGTTGCCAAACGGGGCTGTTTGGCTTACGATAAAACAGCTTGGATCAGCACTGCTGAGCACAGCCCGGCACGGACCGGGTGATCGCTCGCAGAGCCCTGGAGCTATACACGGACGTCCGCCACCACCTGCTGTTCCCGGACGCACACCAGAGGACGAGACTGGCGACCGCCAAGAGTTGCAACGCAAGACGATTGGGAAGACGAGACATGCGACAACAGCGGCCGGCAGCTGGGTTGTCCCGAATCGAACCAGTCGAGTGCTGAAGAGGCCATGGCACGACGCTGGAACGGGCAGCGTGGCGGGATAGGATGAGCAATATCCCGGATGCGGCAGAGACGGACGTGGCAATCTAACGATGCGGCGATTGCCGAATGCAGCGAATCTCGAATGCAGTGAATGCCGGATGCGGCAACTGCCGGATGCGGTAGACACCGGGCATGACGATCGATGGAACTAACAGTCTACCGACGTGGCAATCAACTGACCTGACAGTCTACAGATGTGGCGAATGCAGTGGATGCCGGATGGGCAATGTACGGGATAGCGCAAGATACCGGATGCAGCAATGACCGGATAGCGCATGTGCCGGATGCGGCAAGGTAATGGATCGCGCGATGGACCGGATGCCGGACGCCGGATGCGGCAAGGTAACGGATAGCGCGATGGAGCGGACGCCGGATGCGGCAAGGTACCGGGTAGCGTGATGGACCGGATTTAAGGAATGCCGGATGCAGCAATGGACCGGATAGCGCGATGGACCGGATAGCGCGATGGACCGGATGCCGGATGTGGCAAGGTATCGGACAGCGCGATGGACCGGATGTAGGGGATGCCGGGAGTCGCAAGCTGCCGGACGCAGCAGGACGCACGAATTGAAGTGAATACCCTCTTACCAGGCGAAGCGGCAAGCTGCTGCGGTGGCATGCCGGCCAGGGACGAGCGAGGTCCCGACCGGGACGCGCACGGCGGGGTAAGGGATCAGAAAGAAGAAGCATGAGCGAAGAGCAGAACCTGGTATCAGAGGCGGCAGCACCCGCGCCACGCGCCAAAAGACAAGCAAAGCCAAAAACCACCGTTGCAGACAGCAGTTCGGACGGCAACAGCACACGTGAGGCAGGCGAGCGTTCCGTTCCTGCCGCGGCTGCCGTTCCTGCTTCGGCTCCTGTTCCTGCCGCGGCTGCTGTCCGCAGCGGCGAGGATGCCGCACCCGGTACAGGGGACGGTACCGGCAAGGCTGTGCGTGCGAGTGGCCGTGCAGCGGGACGGAAGACCAGCAAATCCAGCGGTGAGACTGCCCCGGTGAGCCAGGCTACCCCGGTGGGCGAGGCTGCCAAGGTGAGCGGGGAGACCGGGTCGACCCATACCGACGCCAGCCAACCGGGCGCAGCGCCCAGCCGCAAACGTGCAAAGGCCAAGCGGCAGGATGCGGAAGCGAGCCACAGTGTTGCCGAGGCAGCGCCTCGTGCCGCTGAAAACGGGAGCGGCGCTGCCGGCACTGGAAACAGCGCTTCCCCTGTTGAACGTAGGGCTTCGAGCAATGGGAGCAGTGTTGCCCATGGCGAGAGCAGTGCTGCCCGCAGTGAGAGCAGCGTTCCTTTAAGTGGAAGCAGTGTTGCTGGCGTTGGAAATGCTGCCTCTGGGAGCGAAAGCAGTGTTGCCGGCAAGGGGAACAGTGTTGCCAGTAGCGGAAGCAGTGTTGCCAGTAGCGGAAGCAGTGTTGCCAGTAGCGGCAGCAGTGTTGCCCAAAGCGGCAGCAGTGCCCAAAGCGGGAACGGTGGTGTTGCACGTCGCGAGAGCAGCGTTGCGAGCAACGGACATGGCGGCGGGAATACCAGCCGTAGTGGAGACGGTGTTGCCGCAGGTGGTGAGCGAAGCGCTGCTGGCGAGCGAGGCGCGGCAAGCGCAGTCACCGAACTGCCGGGAGAGTACCGGCCCCGCGGCAATGACGCACACGGTGCCGGGGCAGGTGCTGCGATGGGCGCCGGTGCGGCACAGATTGCGCCGCAAGGGGACGCGTCAAAGGCGGAACGCGGCGAGCACACGCGCGAAAAGAGCCGGGATGCCCGCGAAGACGGCAACCGCACAGGCGGCGAGCAACCTACGAGCAGCGGCGGAGACGGTGAACGCGGTGCGAGTGGCAGCGTAGGCGGTGAGCGCGATGCGGCTGGTAGTGTTCGCGGCGAGCGCGGTATAAGTGGTGGCGAGCGCAGTGCAGGTGGCGGTGGAAATGGCGAGCGCCATGGCAGCAACCGTGTGAGCGGCGAACGTGAGGGGAGTCGTCATGGGAGCAGCGGCGAACCTGGCGGGAGCGGTGAGCGCGCGAGGGGCGATCGTGAACATGGCGAGCGGCCGGCAAACAGCGGGAGCAGCGAAGGTACAGGTGAGAGCCTTGCCGGCGGCCATGCGGAGGCCGGAACGACGGCTGGCATGAGCAAGAGCCGGCGCCGACGCCGCAAGCGCAAGAATCGCGCGGCGGCACACGCCGCCGGAGCCATGGCACAGGACGGCGGGAGCACAAATCAAGGCCATGCGGGCATGGCCGTCGGAGCGGGTGCCGAGGGGACGAGCGAGGCGGCGGTCGTGCCGGATGCAATGCTGCGGGAGTTTCGGCAGAATGGCGCGAACGGGAACGGCTTGCATGGCGGTAGCTCCACGGGCAGCGGTCCAAATGGCAGTGTTTCGATGGGGAACGGTTCCAACGGCAATGGGGCGAACGGCAACGGCGTGAATGGCAACGGTGCAAATGGCAACGGTGCGAGCGTTTATGGCGTGAACGGGACCGGGGCTTCGAACGGTGCGGGTAGTACCGGGTCGAACGGTCCGATTGGACAGGGCTTTTCCAGCGGCGGAAACGGGCAGAGTTACAGCCAGAACAACGGCCAGAATAGTGGGCAGGGCCAGGGTGCCCGACGCAACAAGAAGAAGAAGTTTCGCCGGGCGGGCGAGGGCGAGGGCGGTCCGAACAACGGACCATCCTTTAGTCCGCGACCACCGCGGCCGGAGCCGGGCAACAGCGTGCAGGGCAGCACCAGCGGCATGGGCCAGCGGCGCAACCGCAAGCAGCAACAGGGGGGCGGTGGGCAGAGCCGTGGACCGCGGGCGTTTGTGGGGCCCATGGATCACAGCTACCGCGAGGCAAACGGCAATTTTGCGGATGGTCCGGCGTCCACGGTCCAGATGAGCAATGGACGCCACCGGAGCAACGGACACCGGCACTTTAGCGAGGACCGGCTGCCGCCGGAGCTGATGCACAACAGCCGTCCCGTGGCGATTCCGGACGGTGCGCCGACGCACATCTACTTCTTTATTGAAGACCTGTTCTTTACCGCCAAGATCCAGGAAGCGGCGAAGCAGCAGGGGGTGAAGGTCGCGTTTGTGAAGCCGGACAAGGACATTGTGGCGCACCTGTCGGAGCTGCACGACCATGAGCATCCATCGCTGATCGTGTTTGACTTGAACAACGCCGCAGCCAAGCCGTTGACGCTGATTCCAAAGCTGAAGAGCAAGCTGAAGAAGGGGACGTCGATCCTTGGGTTTCTGTCGCACCTGCAGGGTGATTTGAAGCAGAAGGCGGTGGAGGCCGGGTGCCACACGGTGATGCCGCGCTCGGCGTTTTCGCAGAATCTACCGAACCTGCTGCGACGGTACGGTGTTGAGGACGAGCACGAGCCGAACTTTAACCAGTAACGCGGAAGTGGGTTGCAAGGAGCAGCGGATGAGCCGGAAGGCTTGTCCGCTGTTTTGTTTGACGGCTGTTTCGTGTTGGCGGCAGGTTTGTCGCGACAGGTGAAACGGTCTTGTTGGAAGCCGGATGCGGCTTAAAAGCACAACACCTTTGCTTCTACCTGGGCGTGCTCGAGAAGGAGCGACAACCGGTAGAGCTCCACCTGGGTGGCCGCGTCGTGGGTCTGCAGGGTGGCGCGCTGGATTTCTCCGGAGAGGGCTGGAAGCTCGGGGCCCTGAAGGCAGAACCCGTCAAAGGTGGACCAGGCGAGCCGCGAGAAGACCGGGTACCCGGGCGCAAACAGTTTCCCGGTGGCGGTGTTGACGCCCCGGTTGTTGAAGGTGTCGCCCTGCTGGAAGAGGACTTCGTCCTGTTCGGTGACGCCGATGGCTTCGAAGATGGCACCATAGACGTCGACAGACGCACACGTCGGGGTCTGTGCCGTGCGGGCACGGGCGTTTGGTGCGACACAGATATTACCGTCAGTCGCCTCAATGGCCTGCCAAGCGGCGGGGCCGTGTGGCAGGCGACCCTGAATGACGCTCCGTTCCAGAACCTTCTCGTGCAGCAAGGCCCCGATTGCGGTGAGTCCCACGGCGATACCGGCCGAGGCGACGAGAAGGGCGCGGCTTGTCACGATGGGATCTCCTTTCCGGAATGGACAGGCGGTGTGGTGGACGTGGCTGGGAACGTAGCTGAAACCCGACTGGGAATGAGGCTGGGGCGCTCGGTTCGATCCGGAAGGGAGTGCAGCTGGCGGCGGCGTGCGGTCCTGAGTTCTGTCACCGGTTGCCGGGCACCGCTACTCGCCGTAGGGGGAGGTGGAGGTTTGGGGGTTTTCGGCTTTCCAGCGCATGGCTTCGAGGATGCGGGTGCGGCCGCTGGGGTGATCGAAGAAGAGGACCTCCTCGACGGGGCCGGGCTCCATTTTGCGGTACTGGCCGAGCTTGAGCATGGCCTCCGCGAAGCCGTCCGGCTGGCGGGAGGCGTTGATGCCGTACATGTCGGCCTCGACTTCCTGCGTGCGCGTCATAGTGTTGGTGATGGGCGTGGCAAGCAGAAAGAGAACGGTAAAGGCAAGGATGACGGCGGGAAAGAAGGCAAGGTCATCGATGCCGCGAGTGCCCCAGCGGGCAGCATGACGGCGCTGCATGCCCTGGACCCAGGAGCGCAGAAGGCTGAAAAAGACAAAGAGGAGCACGGCGAATTCGAGAAGGAACTTAAGGACGTGGTTGAGGACGTAGTGGCCCATCTCGTGGCCGGTGACGGCCTCGATTTCGGGCAGGCTTGCCGTGTTGAGCAGGTTGTCGTTGAGGGTGATGCGGGTGGTGCCGAAGAGACCGCTGACGTTTGCGCTGACGTTGGTGGTCTGTTTGGAAGCGTTGGATTCGACCAGCTTGTCGACAGGGATGCCATTGGCGTGGGCCATGCGGAGCACCGGGACCGTGACGGCGGGGTTCTGTACGGGCTGGTAGGTGTTGAAGAGCGGTGCGAGGTAGACGGGAGCGACGAGCGCGCCCAATGCCATAAAGGCGACCACGACCAGGGTTGCCCAGAGGTGCCACGTTCGCGGCGCGGCGCGAACGATGCGGTACAGGGCGGCGACAAGGAGGCCACCGAACACGATGCTGACGGCAAGGGCGACCAGCGAGTCGCGCAGCCAGCCGGCAAAGGGCTGGTGCGACTGCTGGTAGAGGTGCTCGCGGTAGAAGCCCGCGTAGAGGGTAAGGGGGAAACCGAGCGCAAAGGTGAGCAGGCTGAACTGCGCGAAGTAAAGCCAGGCGTGGACCCAGCGAAAGCGCGTGACACGCTCGGCGAGATTGCGCATGCGCACGGAGATGCCGGTGGAGAGCAGGAGAAGAACGACGGCGATGGTGTAGAGGGCGTCCCAGAGGGTGAGCCAGTACCCGCCCTGAAAATATCGATCGGACGCGGCCTTTTTATCGGCGGGAATCCGGTCGAGGTAGGCGCGGACGGCCGTTGGGACATCGAGGTGGCCGCTGCCGTTGAAACGTGCGCCGGCGGGGATGGGCGCCATGGGGGTGAGATGGGGTGCGGCGGTCTGCGCAACGCAGGGGCGTGCACCGAGCAGGCAAAGAGCAAGGGTCGCCAGCAACAGAATGCCGGCAGAGGAGCGCCACCGCGGGAAGGATCGCATGGCGACACTGTACACGGGGTGAGGCGAAGCTGCGTGGGACTGGTGAAACAAGGGCATGGACGGGAGCGCGGGGCACAGGCTGCGGTGGGCATGCTTGATGCTGCGAAGAGGGGGCGTGAGTTCGGACGGACGTGCTTGGGTGATTGGTGGGCGAGGAATCCGTCCTCGGCACGATTGCAAGTGGCAGGGGGAGCGGGTAGGTTGGGAAAACGCGGGGCGCGCTGAAGGAGTGAAAGCGATGGATCGTCGGCAGTTTTTTGGAGGTACTGCGGCGTGTGCCGCGGCGGCTGCGCTGGGGACGGGGAGCGCTGCAGGGTTGGTGGTGCCGCCGGTTGGGGAACACACGGGCGCGGCATTTCCACCGGGGTTTCTGTGGGGAACGGCGACGGCGGCCTACCAGGTGGAAGGCGCGTGGAACGAGGACGGCAAGGGGGAGTCGATCTGGGACCGGTTTGCGCACACGCAGGGCAAGATTCGCGGGGGTGCGACGGGCAACGTGACGTGCGACAACTACCACCAGTTCAAGCAGGATATTGGCCTGGTGCAGGCGATGCATTTGAAGAGCTACCGCTTCTCCGTGGCGTGGTCGCGGATTCAGCCGAGCGGGACGGGTGCGCCGAATGCGAAGGGGCTGGACCACTACTCCCGCATGCTGGACACGCTGCTGGAGGCGGGAATCCGGCCGTTTTGCACGATGTACCACTGGGATTTGCCGCAGGGGCTGGAGGACCGCGGGGGCTGGCCGAACCGCGAGCTGGCGAAGTATTTCGCGGACTATGCGGCGATTCTGGGCAAGCACCTTGGCGACCGGATTACGGTGTGGGCGCCGTTCAACATGCCGTGGACGTTTGCGTACCTGGGGTACGGGGTGGGTGCGTTTCCGCCGGGCAAGGCGGAGTATGGACTGTTTCTGCGAGCGGCGCACACGATTGCACTGGCGCAAAGCGAGGGACTGCGGGCGGTCAAGGCGGCTTCAAGCAAGGCGACGGTGGGCAGTGCGTACGGGATGGCCCCGGCGTATCCGAAGACACCGAGCGCGGAAGACGTGGCGGCAACGGCGCGGTACCACGCGATGAACAACGTGTTTTTTCTGCATGCGGCGATGACGGGGACGTACCCCGCGGCGTTTGTGGGTGGGGTTCCGTACGAGCGGATGGGGTTCAAGCCGGGGGACGAGGCGATTCTAAAGGCGCCGCTGGACTGGGTGGGCTTCCACTACTACACGCGGCGGGTGGTGAGTGCGGCGACAGGGACGGGCGGCGGCGGCGCGGCGTCTTTTGGGACGGAGACGGAGCTGGATGGGAGCGGCAGCAGCCGGGACGACCTGACGCGCTTCCATGCGGAGATGCCAACGGAGGGACCGCTGACGGACGCGGGGCTGGAGGTTTACCCGCGGGGGATCTACGACCTGGTGATGCAGATTTCGCGGGAGTACGGCTCGCCTGCGATTGAGCTGACCGAGAGCGGGTGCAGCTACCTGGATGCGCCGCTGGCGAGCGCGGGTGGGCGGGTGCCGGACCAGCGGCGGATCGCGTTCTTTCGGAGCTATCTGGCGGAGCTGGCGCGGGCGATCGGGGATGGGGCGAAGGTGCGGTCGTACCATGCGTGGACGCTGCTGGACAATTTTGAGTGGGCGGATGGGTTCAGCCAGCGGTATGGGCTGACGTATGTGGACTTTCGGGATCAGACGCGGACGCTAAAGGAAAGTGCGCTGTGGTACGGGCGGGTGGCGGCGGCAAATCGGCTCGACGTGTAGTGTGGTCGCCTCGCGGAGAAGGTGCTTTGCCGGCGTGATTGCGCTCCGCGGGCAGGTCGGGGCCGGGTTGATGGGAGGGTGCGGCCGCTACTGATCGCGGAGCAGGCTGGCGGGTTCGGCCTGGAGCGCGCGCCGGGCGGGCAGAAGCGTGGAGATCGCGCCGAGGGCGGCCATGGTGGCGATGACGGCGAGCAGGACCACGGGGTCGGCGGCAGTGGCGTGGTAGACGATGTTGGCGAGCAGGCGGGTGGCGGCGAGCCCAAGAACGAGGCCCAGGGCTGAGCCGATGGCGAGCAGGAGGAGAGTTCTGCCCAGGGCGGCCCGCAGGACGTTGCGGCCCTGCGCGCCGAGGGCAACGCGGATGCCGAGTTCGCGCATGCGGCCGGTGACGGTGTAGCTGGCGACGCCGAAGATGCCGGTGAGGGCGAGCATGGCGGCGAGGATGCCCATGGTGCCGAGGGCGGCGGTGGCAGCGCGGGCGGGGAAGGTGACGATGCTGAGGGCGTCAGGCCAGGATGTGACGCTGAAGACGGGGATGGCAGGGTCGACCGAGGCGACGGCTTTTCGTAGAGCAACCGTCATTTCCGCCGACGGGCGGTTCGAGCGGACGAGGAGGACGGCGGTGCTGTCTGGGCGCTGGAGCATGGGGCGGAAGACGGCACCGGTGGGGTCTTCCGTGAGCGCGGTGTATTTGCCGTCGGCGACGACACCGACAACCTGAACGGGTTTGGCGTTGAAGCGCGGGAAGGATCTGCCGATGGGGTCGGCGTTGCCGAAGAGCTTGTGCGCGAGCGTCTGGTTGATGATGGCGACGTCGGGGGTGTCTGCAGTGTCGGCGTTGGTGAAGGTACGGCCAGCCAGCAGGGGTGTGTCGACGGTGGCGAAGTAGGTGGGCGAAACACTGTAGGCGGCGGCATCGTCGATGACGTGGGTCTGGTCGAAGACGGTGGTGCCGGGGGCGTAGATGGCGTCGGTGTTGGTGTTGACGGAGAGCGGCTGGTTGTCGCTGTAGCCCGCGGCGGTGACGCCGGGGATGGCTGCGGCGGCGGTGAACAAGCGTTGTTGCACAGCGACTTGATCGGGACCCAGGCGACCGGCGAGGGCGACGTCGACGGTGGCCAGGGTGATGCCCAGGGGCTGGAAGCCGAGAGGCATGCTGAAGGTGCGCTGGAGGCCGCGGAAGGCGGTGACGGCACCGGTAACGAGCAGGCAGCAGAGGGCGATCTGGACAACAAGCAGGGCGGAACGAAACACGGAGCGGTCGGAGGTGCTGTTCGTACTGCCGGCGGAGCGCATGGTGCGGTTGGGGTCGGTGCGCCAGATGGAACGGGCAGGCAGAAGGGCGAAGAGTAGCCCGGTGGCGATCGCGAGGGTGGTGGCGATGAGGTAAACACGGGCATCGGCGTCGACAAGAACCTGAATGGGAAGGTCGGCAGGCGGTCGGTAACGGCTTAGGGATTGAAGGATGAGTGTGGCAAGAAGAGAGGCGGCGACTCCGCCGACGAGGGCGATGAGAAGCGATTCGGTCGCGAGCTGGCGCAGGATGCGGGTGCGGCTGGAGCCGATGGCGAGGCGAATGCCGAGCTCGCGGGAGCGGTCGAGCGTGCGCGAGGAGAAAAGCATGCCGAGATTGGCGCAGGCGGCGAGCAGGACGAGCAGCGACATGATGCCGACACCGGCGAGGAAGGCGCGGACGGGAGTGCCGAGAGTTTCGCCGATGAGGCCGACAGGGGCGGTGTGCCAGGCGGTTCCTTTGTCCGCTGCGGGAAACTGCTGCGCCATCTGCTGAGAGATGCGGCGGAGGTCGGCGTCGGCCTGGGCGCGGGTAATGCCGGGACGCAGCCGGCCAAACACCCAGGGATTGCTGCTGCCGCGATCTTCAAACTGGTTATAGCCGTCGATTGCCTGGCCATCGTGAAAGGGAAACCAGGCTTCGCCCTGGAGAAACTGCTCCGTGCCGTGAAAGCCGGCGGGGGTGACGCCAACAACGGTAAACGGGACTTTCCCAACCAGGATGCGCTTGCCGACAATGTCCGGGTCTGCATGGAAGCGGAGATGCCAGCAGGTGTTGCTCAGAAGGACGGTACGGCTACCGCCGGCGACGTCGTCCGCCGGGGTGAAGAGCCGGCCGAGTTGCGGCTTGAGGCCGAGCATCTGGAAGAAGTTGCCGCTCACAACGAAGCCCCACACCGGCGTGGCGGCACCGTCCACGCCAAGGGAAAGGCGGGTGAATCGGGCAGCGGCGAGCGAGGAGAACGTCTCTGTGCTGCGGTCGCGCAGGTCGCGATAGTTGGGATAGGACATGCTGATGCCGGAGAAGCCTGGATTCTGAACCTGCACCACGGCCTGCGGATCGGGCACCGGCAGGCTGTGGAAGATGAGGCCGTTGACGACGCCGGCGACGACGACGTTGGCGGCGATGGCCAGCGTGAGCGTGGCAACGGCGGTGAGCAGGAAGCCGGGGGAGCGGCGGAGCTGGCGAAGGGTAAGGCGCAGGTCGTGCAGCAGGGTCAGCATCGGCGTGAGATCTCCTGGCGATGCTGGTGGAATTGCATGTGATGGGCCATCCAGAAGCCGTGTGTTCTGGGCAGATTGTGCGGGTGGGCGTGTTCGGATGTGGAGGAGGTGTCCTGAAGTGGACAGCGGGGCGGTAGCTGCTGGATGGGAGGGCGGTGGCTGCCGGCTGCGGTAGCTGCGGGACGGCTGGCTGCGGGACGGCTGGCTGTGGGTCTGCTGGCTACGGCACGGCTGGCTGTGGGTCTGCTGGCTACGGCACGGCTGGCTGCGAGACGGCTGGCTGCGAAACGAGGACAGCGGAATGAGGACGCGGCTGGCTGCGGCTGCCGCTGAAATTTTGTCGAGCGACTGGCGGGCCGGCACGTCTGTGGGAGTAGAAGGGCTTGGGATGCGAGTGAGCGCGGCGGCCTGGGGCCGGGAGGCGGACGGGTTGGGGGTGTCGCGGCAGAGGGAGGAGCGTGCGCCTGAAAGCAGGCCCGCCTCGGCAACCGGTGAGGTGGATGTGGCGGAGCTGGTGGCGGGGTACGCGGGCGTGGTGTTTCGCGTGGCGCACGCGGTGCTGCACAGCCGGGCAGAGGCCGAGGA
>CAXUHM010000077.1:0-878 GCA_964250935.1 uncultured Terriglobus sp. | reverse complement strand
GCTCCCGGCGGCGATCACTGACGGCGGCGGCCACGCGCTCGGCTCCTTCGCGCCCCATCGCCCGCGGCTGCTCCGCGTCGCCTACCGCATGCTGGGGACGATGGGCGAGGCCGAGGACGTGGTGCAGGAGACCTTTCTGCGCACCGTGCGTTACCGCAAGCCGCTAGCGGAGATTCGCGACATGCGGGTGTGGCTGGTGCGCATTGCGTGGCGGCTGGCCCTGGACCGGAGGCGCCGGGTGCGGCCGGAACAGATGGACCGGATCTTTGCAGAAAGCCTGGTTGCAATGGAAACGCCGGCGGACGTTGCCCTGGCGCAGGCGGAGCAGTACCTGCGGGTGATGGGGGCAATGGAACGGCTGCCGCGGGCAGAGCGCGAGGTGCTGCTGCTGAGTGCAGTGGAAGAGATGGCGACTGCGGAGATGGCCGCGGTGCTGGGCCGCAGCGAGAGCGCGGTGCGGGCGCTGCTGTTTCGGGCGCGGACACGGCTGAAAGAGCGGTTGGGGTAAAGAGCGGTTGGGTAAAAAGAGCGGTTGGGAAAGGGGGGGCGCGGATGAACGGAGGGGGTGAGGACGAGGGGACGCGCGTGCTGCGGGGGTTGCGCGACGTGAAAGCTGCGCCGGGCATGGAGATGCGGGTGCTGGAACGGCTGGCGCGGGAGCGGGCGGAGGCGTTGCGTCGTGGTCCGAGATGGGTCTGGCGATGGCGTGTTGCCGGGATGGCAGTGGTGCTGGGGGCAGTTGCAGTGGGCGGTGTGGTGCTGCTGCGGGACGCACCGGGAGGACTGAACGGGAGGCAGGACTTCGCCGCGGGGCGGGAATCGATCGCCGTCGAGGGATCGGTTGCCGGGCAGGGTCTGGATGCGGGGCAGGGTCTGGA
>CAXUHM010000076.1:0-12052 GCA_964250935.1 uncultured Terriglobus sp. | reverse complement strand
GCTTCCGTTGGCACTGTTGGTACCGCTGGCACCGATGTTCCCATGCCGCAGATGGGCGAGTCCATCACCGAAGGCACGATCACCAAGTGGCTCAAGAAGGTCGGTGACTCCGTTCAGCGCGACGAGCCTATTTTCGAGATCTCCACCGACAAGGTGGACGCGGAAATTCCTTCGCCTGCCGCCGGTGTGCTCACCGAGATTCGCGCGCAGGAAGGCCAGACCGTTCAGATCAACACGGTGGTCGCGCTTCTTGGCACCGCATCAGTTACTCCCGCGGCGAGTCCAGCCCCCGCAGCGCCCGCAGGACCTGCCGCAACCATCCCGAAGGCAGAACACACCATGAGTGCCAACGGGCAGGCACAGAGCGCCGGCGACTCCGTTGCGGCACAGGTCGCCAGTGGCGAAGCCCCCCGCTCGTCGCCGCTTGTGCGCAAGATCGCGAAGGAGAACAACGTCGACCTGCGCGCCAGCGGCATTTCCGGTTCGGGCTTTGAGGGCCGCATTACCAAGACCGACATTGTCGGCTACCTTGCGAATGGAAGCACGGCGGCCAACGGCAAATCCACCGCAGCCGCACCGCAGCCGTCAAGCACGGCTCCGGCTTCGGCGCAGCAGGGCTCCACAACACCATCGCAGCCGGGTTCACCTTCGCACACCCTTGCGCAGGTGACCAGCGGTGTGGGAACACCCATCACCTCGGCGAAGCAGGAAGCCTCGACCGCTCAGTCCGCAGCCGCGACCACGGCGCCCAAGGTTGCCGCGGCAGAAGCCGCACCGGTCCTTGGCGAAGTGGTACCCATGTCGAAGATGCGTTCCATCATTGCAAAGCGCATGGTGGAATCCAAGCAGACCTCGGCCCATGTGCACACCGTGTTCAAGGTCGACATGACCCGCATCGTCCGCCTGCGGGAAAAGGAGAAGAACAAGTACGAGCAGCGTAACGGCGTAAAGCTGACATACATGCCGTTTATTACCCGCGCGACCATTGCTGCACTGCGCAAGCACCCCATCGTTAACGCAGCGGTGGAAGGCAGCAACATCCGCTACAACACGAACGTCAACATCGGCATTGCCGTCGCGCTGGACTGGGGACTGATCGTCCCCGTGCTGAAGCAGACCGAGGAAAAGAACTTTCTCGGCATTGCACGTGGCATTGTCGACATTGCCGAACGCGCACGGACCAAGAAGCTGGCGCCGGACGAAGTTGCCGGTGGAACGTTTACCCTGACCAATTCCGGCATCTTCGGCGAGCAGTTTGGCACGCCCGTGATCAACCAGCCGCAGGTCGCCATTCTCGGCATCGGTGGTCTTAACAAGGAAGCCCTGGTCGTGCAGGACAAGGACGGGGGCGATGTGATCGCGGTCCGCTCGGTGCAGCGTTTTACGCTCGGCTTCGATCACCGCATTATCGACGGTTCCGATGCGGGCAAGTTCATGACCGACTTCAAGAACACCCTTGAAAACTGGACCGAAGACATCGGTTAGGCAGGGGAGCAGACCACGGCAGAGGCAGGCATGCGCCGCGCCTCTGCCGGTCCGGGCGTTACGACGGGCTGTGGTTCGATCTCCTCTCGTGAGCGATCCGCAGCGTACAGGGTATGATTCGGTCCATTGTGAGGAGGGGCTCCGATGGCGACGACATCCCCGCTGGTGGAACTCGACGATTTGACCGGTGAAGATTCCGGCATTGTGATTTCAAACGCACCTGCGGTGAAACCCACCGACGGATGCGCGCTGCTGCAGGGTGTTGCTTCGGGGTCTGCGTACAACAAGACGCGCGCCCAGCGCATGCAGGCAAAACTCGGCTTTTTAGCGCGGCGTAATGCAAAGACGGCCGGCAAGAAGGTGGTGAGTTATGCCATTGGGAAGATTCCCCTGGTGGGCAGCGAGTTGAATGTGCTGTTCAATTTTGGCTGCGGGAAAGCCGAAAAGCTGTACAAGAGCAAGAAGATGAAGTCCATGCAGCGCAAGGACGTGCAGAACGGACACGACAGCGAAGCGACGACGCTGGCCGAGCTGAAATCGATGACCCTGTCCAACTGCATGAACGAGATCGACGCTTCGTACAAGAAGGTGCGGATGACGGCGGACAAGCTGAACGGCAAGCTCAGCGGTCAGTTGAGCACCTGTGACGATGTGCTGGAGGTCTACTACCGGTTCTACCGCATGGAAGCGCGGATGATGAAAGCCGACGCGAAAATTATGGCGGTAGCGAAGACGCTGAAGAAGCTGCAAAAGGACATGCAGGCCATGCATGAAAGCCATGACGCCGCCATGAACGAATTTACCCAGAGGGCGAATGAGTTTTGCGACGACCACCTGGGCCTGGGTCGATGCGAGGGCTCCACTTTCTCAAAGTTCGGCAAGGCCTGCATCAACGATGACCGGAGCATGGAAACGGGTACCCAGAAGGGCCGCCTGCTGACAGGGTTTGTGCACGGGGAGGACTAGGCCGCAACCGGCGAAGACCGGACGGAGTGCTCAGGCTGGCATGGGAGTGATGCCGGATCAGCCTGGAAAGGCGGCGGGCTGGGCTGCCGAGGCTCGGTGTGTGCCGCCGCGCAGACCGGCCAGAATCTGCTGCAGAAAGTCGTTGGCGGCGCCGGGGTTGTTGGGCAGAAACAGCGTGTTGGTGCCGCTGCGGACGCCGATGTCCTTGAGCGTGTCGAAGTACTGGGTGAGCAGCACAAGGGCCATGACATCTTCTGCCGTTGCGCCGGGCACAGCTTCTCGAAAATGCTCGATGGACGCGCGCAGTCCATCGATAATGGCCTGCCGCTCTGCCGCGATGCCTTTGCCCTGCAGCGCTTTGGACTCCGCCTCTGCCTCGGCCTGCTTGACTTTCAGGATCTTTTCGGCTTCGCCGCGCGCCATGGCCGCGACCTGGCTGCGCTGCGCGGCGTTGATGTCGTTCATCGCCGTTTTGACTTTGGCGTCGGGGATGATGTCGGTGACCAGCGCGGTGAGGATGTTGAAGCCGAAGTTGCGCATGATCTGGTCGAGTTCCACTTTGACGGCAACGGAGATGCCGCTTTGCTGCTCGAAGGTCTCGTCGAGCGTGAGCTTGGGCACATGGCCCAGAATGCTGTTGAAGACGAAGCTCTCGATCTGCTTTTGTGGCCGGCTCAGCTTGTAGAAGGCGTCGAAGATACTTTCGTCCAACACCTGGTACTGGACGCTGACGGGGATCTGCACAAAGACGTTGTCGCGCGTTTTGGTTTCGACGACGAAGCTGGCCTGCTGCACCTGCAGATCGACAAAGTAGACCCGCTCCGCGAACGGCGTGAGCACATGCAGACCTGGCCGCACAATCCGGTTGAATTTGCCGAAACGCTCCACGATGCCGGCCTGCGCGGTTCGGACGGTGTAGAGGGTTTTGAGGATGGTGACCAGTACAAACAGAGCAAGCACGAAGAGCAGAACCGCAGCAACAGGAGCCATTTGCACGAGACCTCGATGTCTCTGTTCTGACGATAGACCTTTCCCGCAGTTGACGCGCCGCGCGGGAGTGGGTATGGTCGACGCTATGCAAACCGCTGGCCAATTGTTGTGGACCGCTCGTTGCATGTTTGCGCCTTGTTGTTGTTGATAGCACCTGCTGTCCGACGATGTGCGCTCGCTCCCGTCTTTTGACCTTCTCCCTTTTTTACCGTTGCAGGCCTTCGCGAAGGTTAGACCGCGTTGCCTTCCGGCGTCGGCTCAAGGGTCTTCTACCGTCCTGTTCACCCGTTTTTGGAGTGTTGTGATGACCACGCCTTTGCCTTTGCCCTGGATGCGGCGAATCTCCCTGGATACCTGGGCGGTGCTGCTGGCACTGCTGCTGGCCGCCCTGGTACGGCTGAACCTGTTGTCGCATGTGAGCTGGTAGGGAGAGCGTCGTGAGCGATCGAAACGCAGTGGGTTTGGGAGCCGCGGACGGTGCGCCGCAGGCCGAGTTGGGCGACGCGACGTATGGGGCAACCGGCAAGCGTGCCGTTGCGCCGGAAGCGGGCGGCAACCTGTTGGGCCTGCTACCGGGCATTCTGTTGCTGGCGGTGGTGGGCTATGCCGGCAAGTTTACCGAGCAGTTTATTGCGCGGTACGGCAAGGCGCACCACCTGGTGTTGCCCAACGTGGAGTATGTGCTGTGGGCGATCCTGTTCGGCATGCTGATTACGAACACGGTGGGCCTGCCCCGGGTGTTTCGCGCGGGTGTCGCGACCTATGAATTCTGGTTGAAGGCCGGCATTATCCTGCTCGGTGCGCGTTTTATTCTGGGCGACATGCTGCGGCTGGGTGGCATTTCGCTGGTTCTGGTGTTTGTGGAACTGGCGCTGGCGCTGACGTTTATGACGTACCTGGGACGGGGCTTTAAGCTGTCGCCGAAGCTGATTACGCTGCTGGCGGTTGGATCGTCAGTGTGCGGCGTGTCGGCCATTATTGCGACGCAGGGTGCGATCGATGCGGACGAGGAGGACTCGTCGGTGGCGATTGCCGCGATTCTGGCGCTGGGTGCGCTGTCGTTGTTCCTGTTTCCCCTGGTGGGCCACGCGCTGCACATGACGGACCATGCGTACGGCCTGTGGACCGGGCTGGCGGTGGACAACACCGCGGAAGCGACTGCCGCGGGCGCGCTGTACAGCGATGCTGCCGGCAAGTTTGCCGTGCTGGCGAAGACCTGCCGCAACGCGCTGATTGGCTTTGTGGTGCTGGGCTATGCGCTGCACTGGGCAGCAAAGGGACAGGCGGACACGATCGGGAACAAGGGCGCATTTTTGTGGCGCAAGTTCCCGAAGTTCGTTCTCGGATTTCTGCTGATCTCGGGAATGGCGACCGCGGGCGTGTTTACCAAACCGCAGCTGGTGACGCTGGGAAACCTGTCGCGCTGGGCGTTTTTGCTGACGTTTGCGGGTGTTGGGCTAAGAACGGACGTGCGCGGCCTGTTGAAGCAGGGAGCACGCCCGTTTCTGGTGGGCGCCATTGGCGAGATTGCGATTGCGGGCATTACGCTGGCACTGGTGCTGGGCGCGAACCGCTGGTGGGGGCTATAGCGTTGCGCTCTTGTCGTCGAGCAGAGCCCGGGCGCGTGCGATGAAGTCGGCGAGGGGGACCGTGGCGGTTTCATTGCTGCCGCGGGTGCGGACATTGACGGCGGTCGCGGCGGCTTCCTTGTCGCCCAGGATCAGGATGAAGGGAACTTTTTTGAGGGCGAAGTCGCGGATTTTTGCCTTCATCTGCTCGTTGCCAGCGTCGAGCGACACCCGCAGGCCTGCAGCTTCAAGCTCTGCCCTGACCTGCTGCGCGTAGGCCACGTGCTTTTCACTGATGGGCACAAGGCCGACCTGGATGGGGCTGAGCCAGAGCGGGAAAGCGCCGGCGTAGTGCTCGATGAGCACGCCGAAGAACCGTTCCACAGATCCGAACAGGGCGCGGTGCACCATTACGGGCCTGTGCTTTTCCCCATCTTCGCCGGTGTACTCCAGGTCAAACCGGGCGGGCAGGTTGAAGTCGAACTGCACGGTGCTCAGTTGCCAAAGGCGGCCGAGAACATCGACAAGCTTGATGTCGATCTTGGGCCCGTAAAAGGCGGCTTCGCCGGGGATTTCGCGGTAGGGAATGCCCTTGCGGCCAAGCGCGGACTTGAGCGAGTCGATCGCCTTCTGCCAGTCCTCCGGCGCTCCGGTGTAGTCCTGCGGTTTGCTCGCGTCCCAGGTGCTGAGCTCAACCTTGAACTGCTGGAAGCCAAACTTTTTCAGCACTTCTTCCGCGAAGTCCACGCAGCTGACGATCTCGTCTTCAATCTGGCCGGGGGTGCAGAAGATGTGGGCATCGTCCTGGGTAAAGCCGCGCACGCGCAGCAGGCCGTGCATAGTGCCGGAGCGCTCGTAGCGGTACACGTTGCCGAGCTCGGCGTAGCGCACGGGCAGGTCGCGGTAGCTTTTGGGGCTGTTTTTGTAGATCAGGATGTGGCCGGGACAGTTCATGGGCTTGAGCCGGTACTCGGCATCGTCCAGTTCCATGGGCGCGTACATGTTCTCGCCGTAAAAGCCCTCGTGCCCGCTGATCTTCCAAAGCTCGCGACGCATGACGTGCGGTGTGACGACCAGGTCGTAGCCGCGGCGCAGGCACTCGTCCTTCATCCAGTCTTCCATCCCCTTGCGGATGATGGCGCCGTTCGGGTGCCAGAAGATGAGGCCAGAGCCGGCGATCTCCTGAATGCTGAACAGGTCCAGCTGCTTGCCCAGGGTGCGGTGGTCGCGCGCCTTGACCTCTTCGAGGTGCTTGAAGTGGGCGTCGAGTTCTTTTCTGGAGTAAAAAGCTGTGCCGTAGATGCGTTGCAGCTGCGGGTTTTTTTCATCCCCGAGCCAGTACGCGCCGGCAATGCTCGTGACCCTGAAGGCGCGAACGCGACCGGTACTGGGAACATGTGGGCCACGGCAGAAGTCCAGGAACTCGCCGTTGCGGTAAAAGGAAACGTTCTCGCCGGGCTTTGTAAATTTCGACACGAAGTGGACTTTCATGAAGTCCTGCTGCTCCCTGTAGCCGCGCAGAGCTTCTTCGTGGCCGATGTACTCATGCCGGAAGGGCTCGTTGCGCGCGACGACCTCGGCCATCCTCGTTTCGATGGCAACCAGATCGTCGGGGGTGAAGGGCGTGGGGCGCAGCACGTCGTAGAAGAAGCCGTTGTCGGTGGCGGGGCCGTGACCAAGCTTTGTTTCCGGAAACAGCTCCGTGATGGCGGTCGCCATGACGTGCGCGGCGGAGTGGCGCAGCACGCGCTGGGCTTCGGGATCCTGCTCCTTGAGCAGCGTCAGGTGCACATCCTCGTGCAGTGGCTCGGCAAGGTCGACGAGGCGCTCGGCCGTGGGCGCGGCGGCGTACATGGCCTGCTCCGTCTGCGCGCCACCGTGAGCCGCATCCAGTTGTTCTTCCGCGCCATCGGCGGTGGGCTCGCCCTGTGTGGTGCGGATTTTCGCAACCACCACGGCATCCGCCAGGCGCGGCGAGATGCTGTGCGCAATCGCGAACGGCGTGGTTCCTGCGGGCACCGTGCGGACGGAGCCGTCGGGCAGTGTGACATGGATCGGTGGACCACTATCAAGAACGGGAAGGGTTGCGTCACTCACGTTTGTAAGGATATCGCTGTCGGCAGCAACGTGCGGCAGGGCGATTCCACGGAGGTGCAGCAAGCAGTCCACCGAGGTGCACCGAGCAGTTCGCGGAGGTGCAGGCCGGAAACGTTTGGGGTACGCGCCGCAAGCCGGAGGAGGTAGCAGGAACCAGCGAAAGAGGGATTTCGAAGCCCGTTTGCCGCTCTTACTGTTGGCCTTGTCGAGCCCATCCGGCTCACTTAGGAGACGCCCATGTCTGTGACCTGCCTGCTGTCCAACACCGCCAATGACCTTCGCTGCCCCGTGTGTGGGCAGGGCTTTCTCGTCTTCGCAGAACGGACCACGGCCACCGTGCGGGAACAGGTGAAGCGCCGCGTGCAGCGCGCCATGCGCAACCACCACGCCGGTGCGCAGGGCGCATCGGACGTGCACCCTGCCGCGGCGTTCCCGGTGGAGGACGAAAATACGGGCACTCCCGCGTGGCTGAGCGGCTGGCTGCCGGTTGCGAGTCCCGCGGCTGCCCTGTCCTTTTAAGCGGCCTGCCCGGGCAGGTTGACCGCTGGCACGGAGTACACGCGGCGGCCGGGCTCACGCCCTGGTTGGTCCCGGACCTTCGGTTCGTTCACGATTGTCCCGGATCGTTCTACTCGTCGCGGTTCGTTCTGCTCGTCCGGATCGTCCTACTCGTCCTGGACCGTTCTGCTCGCCCAGAACGTGCGCTGGATTGTTCTGGCGCTCCTGCGATACCTTGCTGCACATGGAACTGCATCCAGAGTTGGGAACGGGGTCGCGCCGGGAGTTTCTTTCGGCAGTGGGCATGATGGCGCTGGCAGCACAGATGGCGGGTCTGCACGCAGAGGCGCAGCAGGAAGCCGGTGCTGTGCCATCGACCTCGCAGAACCGGGCCGACGGCACCGCACTGCTGAAGCGAAACGCCATTTTCCGCTCTTCGGAAGAGCGGATCGAGCCGTCTGCCGTTGGGTCGTTTCAAGCAGTCGTGCGCGGCACCCTGCCCAACGGCGAGGGGGTTGAACTGCACAACAGCACCCTGCTGCCCGGCCATGAGCCACATCCGCCGCATCAGCACCAGCACGCGGAGTTTCTCTTCCTGACGGCCGGCCAGGTGGACTGGCTGATGGATGGCGTGCGCCAGCCGGCGGGGCCGGGCGACGTCCTGTACGCCGCGCCAACGGTACTGCACGGCCTTCGCAACACGGGCAAAGTGCCGGCAAGCTACTTTGTGCTGGCGATCGGGCCAAACCTGAAGACGACCCAGCCGGAAACGAGATGACGATTCACGAATCGCGGCCGGAAGCTGGCGCATCCGATGGGGCGGAAGGTTCGTTCTCGAACCATCTAGACCCCCGGAACCATCTTCAGGAGCGACACCCATGGCTACACTTCTCCGCATTGACGCCAGCCCGCGCGGCGCGTACTCCATCTCAAAAACGCTGGGCGACCGGTTCGCCGCCGCGTGGCAAAGCAAGAACGCCGGCGGCCAGGTTGTCGCTCATGACACGACGCAGGAAAAGCTGCCGTTTGTGGACCTGCCATGGATCATGGGCGCCTACACCCCGGCAGAGCAGCACTCGCCGGAGACCGCCGCCGCGATCAAGATCTCCGACGACCTGGTAGACGAATTGCTGGCCGCCGATCACCTGCTGATTGCGACCCCCATGTACAACTTTTCGATCCCCGCATCGCTCAAGGGCTGGATCGACCACGTTGTCCGCATTGGCCGCACCGTTACGACCGACTACAAGGGCCTGGCCACAGGCAAAAAGGCCTGGATCATCCTGACCAGCGGCGGGGAGTACGGACCCGGCGCGTATGCGGAAAGCTACAACGTGGCAACGTCGTATCTGAAGCAGATCCTCGGCTTTATCGGTATTACCGACGTGACGGTGATTCTTGCCGGCGGCACGACCCCGGTCATCCAGGGAGCCATGCCCATGGAAGACTACCTTGCACAGCACACGGAAGAGGTTGTTGCGGCGGTGAATTAGCTCCTGGTCTGAACCGGCACTGGATGAGGGACTGCTCCATCCGCGAATGGGGCGAGCGAAAGTAGCGGGTCAAACGATGCGGCAGTCCCTGCCATGCACGAGCACGCAGGCGGCTGTTTGTCGTGCCGCTGCGCGTTGTCTTTCTCCAGCACAAGAAAGAGTCTGCGTTCCGAGCCGTTGGTGGGCTTGAAAAGCAGACTCTTTCGTTTGGAAGGGGGAATGCAAAGTGCAGCGGCACAACAGTTGCTCAAACCGCATGGGTCTAGTGGAGGTTCGGTTTGCCATTGTCGGGCGCGGGCACGGCGGTGGGGAACAGATTTTTCAGAGGCTGGTCCCGCTGCGTGTTCTCCTCCGGGTGCGGGTAAGGCTTGCGTGGCATCATCGCTTCGCGCTCGCTGGTGTTGAACAGGAAGATCGCTTCCACAACGGCCGCCTGCTTGAGGTCGGCTTCGTGAATACGCTCGACTGTGTCCATGTTGCTGTGGTGCGTGCGCGTGTCGTAGTCCATGGGGTCCTGGATGAACTGGAAGCCGGGGAGGCCGATCGCGTCGAAGGAAAGGTGATCGGTACCGCCGGTGTTGCGGTACGTGACTGTCGTCACACCCAGGTCGTGGAGCGGCTTGATCCACTGCTCAAAGATGGGACCGATGGCGTAGTTGCCCTGCGTGTACACACCGCGCACTCTGCCGGTGCCGTTGTCGAGGTTGTAGTAGGCGTCGAGTTTGTCCCACTCCGGCGTGGTTTTGAGCGGACCCTGCGGGCCGGCCAGAAAGGCAAGGCCCGGGTCTCCCGGAACATCGGGAAAGGCACCGAAGTGCTGCTTGACGTAGCCGCGGCTGCCGAACAGGCCCTGCTCTTCGCCGCTCCACAGCGCAATGCGAATGGTGCGCCTGGGCTGGTAGCCGATGGCTTTCAGGATGCGCACGGCCTCCATGGCAACAACGGAGCCGGCACCGTTGTCCGTTGCGCCGGTGCCGCTGATCCAGCTATCGAGATGGCCACCCACCATCACCACCTGGTCCTTGAGCCGGGGGTCGGTGCCGGGGATCTCGGCAACGGTGTCGAAGCCGTGCTCATGGTCGCCGGTAAAGGTGGTCTGCAGGTTGACTTCAAGCCTGACGGGCACGTTGCGTTGCAGCAGCCGGTACATGCGACCGTACAGCTCGACGGTGGTGACCGCGTTGGGAATGGAAACGGCGTTCTCGCGCTTTTGCGCGCCGCGCACCAGGTTGGCGCCATTGTCGTCGAAGATGATGCCGGTGCCGCCGCCTTTGGCGCCATCGCGGCTGGGCGTGATGATGGCGACGACGTGCTCGTCTGCCATGAGCTTGAGTGCGGCGGCGCGGAGGGTGGTGAGGCGTGCACGGTCTGCAAGGCGCTGCTGGGGCGTTACCTGCGGTCCATTCCCGGCGGACTCCTCCTCCGGACCTTCCATCTCCTTCAGTTCTTCAGCGGTGTAACGATGGAAGAGCGGCTCGGTGAGGTCGACGATGGCGTGCGGCGCGCCGAGGAGAACGATTTTGCCGCTGAGCTTGCCCTTGTACTTGTCCAGGTCCGCCAGGGTCGTGAGCTCGACAAGAGCAACGTCGGCGGTCACCGGTCCCCGGGTGGCGGGGGACCACGGTGTGGCCTGCAGCCAGACGGGCTCAGTGTCGGGCGTAATGAGGCGCGCCCAGCTGTTGACCTGCGCCCAGCCCATGCCGAACTCTCCCCAGTCCTCGAGGTGCGCGTTGCTGAGGCCGGCGTCGGTCAGCCGGTCGCGCGTCCACTCGTTCGCCCTTTTCATGTTGGGGGAGCCGGTAAGGCGCGGGCCGATGCCGTCGGAGAGGCCTGTCATGTAGTCCATGACGTGCGAGTGCTGCAGCCCCTCTGCGCGGATGCGAGCGTACATGCCCAGGTCGATCGTCTCCTGCGCAGGCTGGGGCGCGGCGCCGGCCGTGGCATCTTCGGCCCGAGAAGGCGCGGCGGCAAGGGGCAGCACAGTGCCGAGAAGGGTGGCGAACAACGTCGTGGTGCAGGCGCACCGACGCACGGCGCGAAGAGCGAGAGACATGAGGGTTGCTCCAGTGATGTCGTAGATGTTCCTTAACATACCAGTGATGAGGAAGGTGCACGGCAGCCGGCACGCACCGAGGCCATTTCAGGCGTGGGGCAGCGCCATGAGACAGTGCTGTTGTGAAGTTTTTCGCCTTTTTCCTGGTCCTGCTGGCGTTGTTGGCCGGAGCTGCCGGCGTCCTGCTCTACCTGCCCCTGACCCCGCCGGGAGAAACCTTTGTGGAGCTGCCGCCGGGCACCTCCGCCAAAGCCATGGCGGCGGACCTGGAGCGGGCGGGTGCCATCCGGTCGCGCTATGCCTTCTGGCTCCTGCGTGCCTGGAAGGGCGGCCGCCTGAAGGCAGGGGAGTATCGCTTTGCCGACGCCGCCTCCGCGGAAACCGTGTACGCACGCATTGCGCGCGGTGACGTGTATACCCGAGCGGTGGTGGTGCCGGAGGGGTTCAACCTATTCGACATCGCAAACGCTGTGCAGGCCGCTGGACTGGGATCCAGGGAGGCGTTTCTGGCCGCCGCGCATGCCAGCACCGCGCTGGTGGCGCAGTGGTCGCCGGGCGCAACCTCGCTCGAAGGGTATTTGTACCCGGATACCTACCTGTTCGGCCACCGCGCAACACCGCAGCAAATCCTGGAGACCATGGTGCGTCGCTTTGGGGTCCAGGCGACAAAACTCGGACTGGGGCAGAGGACCTGCACCGGCAGCTGCCCGCCCGTGTCGTACTACGTGACGCTGGCGTCCCTGGTGGAAAAAGAGGTGCGCTTTGACGACGAGCGCAGGCTTGCGGCGGGTGTTTTTCTGAACCGGCTGGAGCGCGGCATGCCGCTGCAAACGGACCCCACCGTGATCTACGCCGCGCTGCTGGCAGGCCGGTGGCGTGGGACGATTTACAGGAGCGACCTG
>CAXUHM010000075.1:0-12647 GCA_964250935.1 uncultured Terriglobus sp. | reverse complement strand
CAGCGGCAGCGTACAACTAGCATCAGTCGCGCCTGCGACACCCGTCCAGTCGCAGGCACCCGCCATCATCGTACCTCCGGTGGATCAGTCCGTGACCGCCGGCTATCCCGTCACCTTCAACGTTGCCGCGAGCGGTTCCGGCACGCTTGCCTACCAGTGGTTTGTGAATGGCGCTGCGGTGAGCGGCGCGACCGGCACCAGTTACAGCACGGCGGCGACCACACTTGCCGACAGCGGGAACACCATCAGTGTCACGGTGACCAGCGCCTTTGGCGCCGTCACCTCCAACCCGGCAAAGCTTACCGTCACCGCTGCCGCGAACGCCGTCATTACGGCGCAACCCGTTACGCAGACCGCTGTAGTGGGGCAGACTGCCACCTTCACGGTTGCTGCCAGCGGATCGCCGCAGCTGACCTACCAATGGTTCGTCAACGGCGTGTCCGTTGCGAGCGGGACGCAGAACATCTACACCACGCCCCTGCTCACCACGTCGGGCACGTCGTCGGTCTATGTGGTCGTCAGCAATCCGATCAACAAGGTGCAGTCCGCAACGGTGGCGCTTACGGTAGGCGCGCCTGCGCCCGTCAGCATCACGACGCAGCCGCAAAGCCAGATTGTGCCGGTAAACCAGCCGGTCCAGCTGAGCGCCGTGGTTGCCGGCTCAGCCCCATTCACCTACTCGTGGCAGTTCACGCCAAAGGGCGGCTCGCCGACGATTCTCGTCAGTAACACCTCCGCCTCCAACACGATTGCCTACACCGTTCCGGCGATGAGTGCGGCAAGCGTTGGCGCCTATACCGTGACGGTCAACAATGCCGCCAACGCCGCCGTGACCAGCAGTGCGGCACAACTGACGCTTGCACCGCCCGGCATCAACCTGGCGCTGAACCGCTCGGCTACCAGCAGCAGCACGCAGCAGGCCTGCACCGATGCCACCACCGCACCGCCACTTAGCGGCATCAACTGCCTTGGCGCGGAGAACGCCGTGGACGGCAACCTGAACAGCCGCTGGGCATCGCAGTCCGCTGGTGCGCCGCCAGCCACCACCGTTGCCGGCGTGGACCCGTCGTGGATGCAGGTTGATCTCGGCTCCGTGCAGGCCTTTAACACCGTCATCCTCAACTGGGAGAACGCCTACGCCGCGCAGTACAAAATCCAGTACACCAACCAGAACCCCACGACGGGTGCGACCTGGACGGACGCTACCCAGACCATCAACAGTGCCGGGGGTACGGAAACCATCAGCTTTGCCACCGTGCAGGCGCGCTACGTGCGCATGCTGGGGACCGTGCGCGCGACGCAGTACGGCTACTCGCTGTATGAGTTCCAGGTCTACAACGTGCCCCAGTGCGGCGGCTCGACCGAGCGCTACACGATCGGCACGACCAACTCCACGCTGGTACTCGACAACCTGCTCGGCCTGACCTGGACGCGCACCGTCAAGACCGACACCGACCCCGGTTCGCAGTTTACCGGTGTGGATGCCGCGGCCTACTGCCAGAGCCTCAGCATGCGTCTGCCCACACAGGCGGAAGCCTTGAGCATCAGCGGCAACAACAACGCATCCTGTGCTTTCCCCGGTGCGTGGAGCACCTGGACGTCGACCGTCGATCCGCAGGATGCAAGCGAAACCGCTCTGGTCAGCTTTGACGGCACCAGCAGCTACAAAGTGACGAATAACTGGCCCGGTGCAACGCTCTGCGCGGCTGGCAGCTCTGCTGCGGTCGCACCCGTTATCACCGCTCAGCCGCAGGCCACCTCTGTGACTGCGGGCCAGGCCGCAACCTTCTCGGTCACCGCAACCGGCACACCTGCGCCCACGTACCAATGGGCGAGAAATGGCGCGGCTCTCCCCGGCGCGACGGCGGCGACGTACATCACGGCTGTAACCACCGCGGCAGATAGTGGCGCCATCTTCACGGTCACCGTGACAAATGCGTCCAAGTCCATCACCAGCGCAGCAGCCACGCTGACCGTCACCACGGCGCCGGTAACCCCACCAACCCCGCCGGCCCCGCCTACTGACCCGAGCGGGCCAGGAAACACCGGTCCTGGCGATACCGCGGTCCCCGGCTTCGGTACGGGTCCTGTTCCAGCAGGCCCTAACCTCGCCCTGAACAAAACCGCAACCAGCAGCGGCGACGAGAATACGACGGTTCTGCCTCCCTCCGCTGCCTTGGATGGCGTCCTGACGACACGCTGGTCATCCGCTTTTGCAGACGCGGAGTGGCTGCAAGTTGACCTTGGTACGGTGCAGCCAGTCGGCCAGGTGGTATTGCGGTGGGAGCGCGCGTACGGCGTGCAATACCAAATCCTTGCTTCCGTTGACGGCAAAACCTGGACCACGGCATACGCCCAAACCAGTGGCCTGGGAGGGTCGGAGAATATAACCTTTGCTACCGTGAACGCTCGCTATCTCCGCATGAACGGTCAGCAGCGCTCCACCGTGTACGGCTATTCGTTGTGGGAGATGGAGGTGTATGGGCCCGTGTTGCCGACGATCGTGACCCAGCCGGTCGCGCAGACCATCGCTGCCGGTGCGCAGGCGCAGTTCACGGTGGTTGCCGGGGGCACCGGACCTTTTGCCTACCAATGGCTGCTGAACGGCACCAAGGTTACAGGTGCAGCGGCGGCAACGTACACCACACCGGCGTTGTTCGCTGGAGACAGTGGCGGCCAGTACAGCGTGGTGGTCAGCAACGCCGGCGGCTCTGTGACCTCAAACGTCGCGGCCGTTACGGTGACCAGTCCAAGTGCTGGATCCACGAATCTGGCCCTCTATAAGAGCGCGTCTTCCAGCGGGGACGAGAACAGTACACTCGGGCCGCTGAACGCGGTGGATGGTAGCCTCACAACACGTTGGTCCTCGGCAACGACTGATGCCGCCTGGCTGCAGATTGACCTTGGCGCCTCTTTGCTGGTCAGCAGGATTGTGCTCTATTGGGAGGCGGCCTACGGCAAGGCTTACCTGCTCCAGGTCTCAAATGATGAGCAGACCTGGACCACGGTGTACACGCAGACCGCTGGAAAGGGCGGTGTAGAAACAGCCAGCTTTAATGCGGTCAATGCTCGATATCTTCGTCTGCAGGGCGTTGCTCGTGCAACGCAGTACGGGTACTCGCTGTACGAGTTCCAGGCCTTTGGCGCAAACGTTCCGGCGATCGTGACGGCACCGTCGCCCCAGACTGTTGTTGCCGGTTCTGCCGCGACCTTTCAAGTGGTGGCGGGCAGCAACGGGCCATTTACCTACCAGTGGCTGCGCAATGGTGTCGCGATAGCGGGTGCAACCACGGCCACTTACACCACGCCTGTGGTTGAGTCCTCGGATAGCGGCAGTACCTTCGCCGTTCAGGTAAGCAACGCAGTGGGAGTGACGTCGCCCACGCCGGTTGCGCTCACCGTAACCTCTCCCGCGCCGACAACCGCGAACCTTGCGCTGAACAAGCCGGCGACGGACAGCAGCAGCCAGAATGAAGCCACACTTGGTGCAGTGTTTGCCTTCGACGGCAACCCGACTACGCGCTGGTCGTCTGCCGCTGTCGACCCGTCCACGCTCACCGTCGATCTTGGTACGACTCAAACCATCAACCAGGTGCTCCTTCGCTGGGAAGCAGCGTATGGCAAGGCATACCAGATACAGGTCTCAACGGACAGTGCCACGTGGACGCCGGTGTTTACCCAGACAGCAGGCGCTGGTGGCGTAGAAAACATCAGCTTTGCTCCGGTCAGCGCACGCTATGTGCGCCTGTATGGCCAGGCGCGCGGCACAGCGTACGGCTATTCGCTCTATGAGCTTGAGGTTTACGGCCCAACGGTTGGCACCGTGAGCAGCGTAAGCATCGTGAATCCGCCCAGCAGTCAGAGCGCGAACATTGGCTCGACGGCGACCTTTACGGTAACCGCTGGCGGTACTGGCCCTTTTACCTACCAGTGGCTGCGCAACGGCGTGCCTGTCGCAGGTGCGACAGCTGCAAGCTACACGACGGCCCAACTTACGGCGGCTGACAATGGCGCTCAGTTTACGATTACGGTCGGGAATGCCGCGGGTTCCGCGACGGTTACATCCCTTCCGGCGACGCTGACAGTCGGCAGCTATACCGTTTACCCCGGGTTCCTTGGAGTCGACCTGGTGAACAAGACCAATGGTGTGTGGGCGAACAACCAGGTGTACGTCACTGCGATTGGCATTGACCCGGCCAACGGCAAATTTGCTTACCTTACACCTGCCGGTGGGATCGTCGACTTTACCATGGCCGATGCAACTGCCGGGAACCACCTTACTGCACCGAACGGGAAGACTTACGGAAACTACTCCTTTACCATTGCGCAGAGCGCCGTGCTGAAGCTTCCTCTTCTGACCTCTGCACGCGCTTACATCTCGCTCGGCGCGCCACTGTATGTGCAGGTCAACGGTGACAGCAGCGGTAACGTTACGGGCTATGCCGGTCCGAACCCGCAGAACGGGTCCGACCCCAACATCAACACGCACTTTGATTGGTACGAATTTAATTACGGCAGTAATGGAAGCGTGAACACGGTGTATATCAACACCACCCAGGTCGACGAGTTCGGCCTGCCTCTTCTGCTCGACGTCTGGGCTGCTGGTGGCGCATTTCATAAGCAGGTTGGCATCACGGAAAGCATTGCGCAGCTTGACCAGGAGTTTGCCACCGAAGTGCCGCTCCAGTTCCAGCCGGCAACGATGTCCAACCTTCGAATTTTTTCTCCGGCAAAGCTGTCTCTTGCGGCGGGCGCTGCTTTCGGTAACTACTTCGATGCGTCAGTCGCACAGGCCTGGACCGGCTACAGGACCACGCCACTGTCGATCACTCTCAATGGCCGCACCTTCACCGGTACTGCGTCGGGCTCAGTGCTGACCTTTCACGAGGTTAACCCGTCGACGGCCCACGCTGGTGAGAGCTTTGTCGTCCAGCAACCCTCTACGCAGGATGTGCTGGGATGTGCGGGAACGATGGCGAGCGGAGTCGCCGGGAGCACGGCAACGCAACAGGACGAGAACGCTGTGCAGTTGCAGTTAGAGAACCAGATCTGCTCTGCCATCAACCGTGGCGTGCTTGCAACGCCTGCCAATTGGCTGAACGCAGCCGCCTACTATGCCACCGCACCCGCGAACTTTTACTCACGTTTCTGGCATAACCACTCTGTGAACAGCCTCGCCTATGGATTTTCTTACGACGATAACAATAACCAGAGCACGACGATCACGACGCAGCAGCCGGAGCACATGACCTTCACCATCGGCTGGTAACAAAGGAGCCGTGCGATGCGCAGCCTTGCCTGCCTTCGACAAGGCATCGGTCAAGGTAGACGACATTAATAAGAGAAGCTTGGACGAAAGGTCGTGAGCGCAGGGTGTTAGGACAAACTGCAATCAGATGTCCCATGTCGTTCCAAGTACGACATGGGGTGTCCGCTTACTGCAATGCGGATCAGTGAATTGTTCTGAAGGGCTGCCTCTTCGTGTGCTCAGGACTTCGGATGGTGCCTTGGCAGAAAGAGCCCGGAGGCGGGAGGAGCCTGGTTGCTGTTCATGCGCCGGTTGTTTTACTTAATGGCAGTCCATGTCACGTTGGAGCTTGATTAGTGTCTACGCGACAGATGCCAACTTTACCCGTTGAAGGATGAATCGTCACGCGCCCCTTACCCACTGAGAATCAGTGACTTTGTGGTGCTTTAATCCGCGACCTTTCCGTGCCAAACATTTCGGTGCACTGACCATTGAAGAACCAGTGTCATGCTGGTCTTCACAAATCAAACAGGGCGTCGCGCTTCTTCGTCGTAGAGCGCATTCCGTTTCTCGCCAGACTCCACAACGTGTCGCACCCACTCCGTTCCCGCTACCGCCGCAATCGTTCTGCATTCGCATTGGTCCAGTGTCGCCCTTGCACGTAGTAACAGTGATGGAACTATCGTTGCGCTGGAAACGATGGTGCCGGCCGTGGTGCGTGAACGATCTCAATCATTCATGTCCCAAGTTGATCCAGAAGCTCTGCGCGGCATCACGTCCTACCGTGGCTGCACGATGAGAAGGTTAGTTCTGCAGAAGATCCCCGAAAGGTGGAGCAGCATGACAACGTGGCGTGCACATGATCCTCTCGACAGATCAGAAGAGATCTTTCGCAGGTTCATTGCGCGCCAGCCAATCCTCGATCGCCACCAGGAAACGTTTGGCTACGAATTACTCTTTCGTACCAGTTGGGAGAACAGCTTTCAGGCAGACCGAGAGATCGCCTCGCGACACATTATTGACGATTCTCTCGCGTACGGGTTGAGCTCGATCGTTGCCGACAAGACCGCCTTTATCAATTGCACGCGGGAAGTGATCGTGCAGGAGTTGCCGGTTCTCCTGCCTCCATCGACGGTGCTGGAGATTCTTGAAGACACGGTCATTGATGGGGACTTTGTCGATGCCTGCGGTCGGCTTAGAAATCTTGGCTACCGCCTTGCCCTCGATGACTTCGACTTTGACAGCCGATGGGATCCGTTGCTGCCACTTGCAGACTTCGTTAAGGTTGATTTTCGAGCTTCTCTTGCGGCTGATCGCAAGCATCTTCTGCGGTCGGTTCCCCGCGATCACGTACGCTTTGTGGCGGAGAAGGTCGAAGACGAGGATGAATTTCGGACGGCGCTCTCTGAAGGTTTCGATCTCTTCCAGGGGTATTTCTTTACGAGGCCGGTAGTGCTGGCGCGACCTGCGCTTGAGGGAATTCTTCATCGGTTCGATTTATTGAACGAGCTGCGACAACCCCGTCTTAAATTCTCCAGGATCTTAGACCTTCTCAAGCGAGAAACGTCAGTTTCGTACCGACTGCTAAGCCTGGCGAACTCTGCCGCAGTAGGTGCGCGCGAGAATGTCACCAGCCTTCAAAAGGCCCTGCTCCTTGTTGGCGAGGATCGCTTTAGAAAACTGGCAACCACCGCCCTGACTGTTGATTTATGTGGAAGTCAGCCGATTGAAACGCACAGGGTTCTTCTACAGAAGAGTCGCTTTTGTGAAAACATTTCGATCTACCTTGGGCTTGATGCGGAGCTCATGTACATCTTTGGGATGCTCTCGGTGGTGATGCCCCTGCTGGGTATTCCGTTAGCATCGCTTGCCAGCATCCTCAACTACCATCCGGGGATGCTCTCCGCGCTTTCTGCTTCCGACAACTTGTATTCAGAAGTCCTTCGCGCATCGGGAGCGCTTGATCGCGGCGAATGGGACCAGCTCGCGGTAAGTTCAGCGGCACTTGGAGTTCCGGCGGATGTTGTTGCCATGCAATATCTTTCAGCACGCGCTTGGGCCGACGACGTACTTACCGACTTGAATTAGATTGCTTGGCGGATGGGGAGTGCGCCGGACTTCGCCGTAGTGTCGCTGCTTGTAGGCGACGCTGCCGATGAGGTAACGCGTCGGGAGACTCAAACACACCCGAGCCCTGCCGTTGGGCGAGGGCCGGGGTGGAAGCTCTGCAGCCTAGAGGTCAGCCAGAAGGTCCGCGACGGAAAGCTTGAAGCCGTCCGCCACGGTTTCGAGGTAGGTGAGTGACATGGCCTTTTTGCCGCGTTCGACGTCGCTGATAAAGCTGCGATCGATGCCGAGGTAGTCGGCAAGCTGGGTTTGGGTGAACTTGCGGCTGTGGCGAAGCGAACGCAGACGGCAACCGAAACGAACGGAGATGTTAGGCATGGGAGGTTCCTCTGGGATCAGAAATGTTGACGCTGTGGAATGCCTCCAGTGAAGTCCGAGGATCATTCCGTACCCCAACCATAGGACAGAACCCGAGCAAACTTGAGAGGTTTCCAACCCTGATGCGCACGTCGGTTACTGACGACACATTACCCTGAAGCGCTTGAGCGACATCCAGAAGAGAAGCCTCTGATGGGTGAAGAGTCATCGTGTGGCCACACTGTACTCCCGTACCATCTGACCTCTTCCCAGTTTCGCTGATCACCACCAAAACAGAGTGGGGTGGATCGCGTGGACCACATGGAATCGCTGATCGACAGTCCTGATGGTCAGGACTGTTGAGCTTGTGCGGTCTTAAGCGTTTGCCATCGCTGCCAAGCACGGATGATGACCTGGTCTGCCCCCGGACGCAGGTGCTGTACGTGGAGTTCTGTCCGAACAATGGTTTGCAGGATGTTGGCGCGAACAGTTACCCAAAGAGGTAGGAGCACTATTTGTGACCAGTCGCAAAAGCATTGAGATAGATGAACTGGCAGCCAATGATCAGTAGCCAAATCCAAAGTGCAAAGCGCAGCGGACGTTTCGGAATCCAACGCGCGACGAACGTTCCAAGGGCAACTCCTGCCAAGCCCCCGATCACAAGATGAAGCAGCAAGCCTGAGCGCGTGCCGCGAAAAAATCCGTGTGCTCCGCTGCCGACCAGCGATAGAACGAAACCAAACAGGATGTCCGTACCGACGACCTGCGCCGGCGAAAGCTCCGTCAGGCTTAACAAGGCCGCGGTTCCCAAGGCGCCGGCACCCGCGGAGGAGAAGCCGACTTCCGCGCCTACAGGAAACATTAACCATGGCAGCAGAGTGGTGCGGTTGCTTGAGGATTGCTGCACCGGCCGGAAGGAAAAGACGATCTGCCACAGGGCAGTCAGGACGAGAACAACGCCGAGCAGGCTGTTGAGCAAAAGCTGCGGGCCGTGAGTGTCCAAATGCTTCAGAAAGAGTGAGCCAATCAGCACACCGGGAAGACCGCCCAGCAGCATTAAGCCAAGTACGCGCCACGCGACCTGTTTGCGTGCAATCTGCGCCGGAACGAGTACAAGCTTTACCGCAGCGGAGAAGATGAGGCCAGTGGCAACTGCCACGGGCGCAGGAACACCCAGGAACAGGATGAGCAGCGGGGCTGTAATCGTGCCGGCACCGACACCGGTCAGGGCGATGAATGCAGCGATGATGAAGCCGATCAGGTATTCCAAACAGTACCTTTCGCCGCTTGCACGGAGCGATCAGGGCTTTGGGGAGGCCTCGATATGGATGCCGCACTCAACTTTTTTTCCAGCCCAGCGACCGGAGCGTGGATCGTTGGGGTCAGTCGGGAGCGACGTGCAGGGTTCACAACCAATGCTGGAATAGCCGAGGGCGTAGAGGGGAAGCAGCGGGATGCTGAAGCGTTCGCAAAGCTGCCACACCTCGCGTGTCGTCCAGTCCGCGAAAGGGCTGAGCTTGCGGACGACGACTCCACCCGGCAACGTGAAGTCTGCCGCCTCTTCAAGTGCAGTACGGCTGCGCGCCTGCTCACGGCGCAGACCGGTAAGCCAGATTTTGTAGCGGGACACGGCCTCAAACAGGGGTTCGACCTTGCGCAACGCACAACAGCGGTCCGGCGCGTGTTGGTGCAGCATGCCGTGTTCCGCTTCCTGCTGGGCGGTAGTGTTTGCAGGCAGAAGATTGATGAGGTTCAGCTTCCAGTCCGCGGCAATGCGGTCCCGATAGGTGTAGGTTGCCGCAAAGTGATAACCCGTGTCGAGGAAAAGTACAGGCATTGCCGGCCGCAGCTCGCGCGCAAGCTGAAGCAGCAGAACGTCCTCCGCCTGGAAGCTGCAGGTCAGGCAGGCGTCGTCGGGGCCAGAAGACAGCAACTCCGCAGCGAGCAGCGAGCGAACATGCGCGAGCTTGTCCTCTAAAGGCTGACCGGATGCGGCGGGTGCCGGGCTGATGTGGGTCAGGTCTAGACTTTGCGCGTTCATCGGGTTGGCACCCCTTTCAGCATGCCGTGTTCGGCAAGAGTGCGGAGCAGGTCGTTCATGTTGGGGACTGGATATTCACGGCCGTTCAGGAGAAGCACCGCGGTATTAGGCTCTTGCACAGCGCTGGAGATGGTTTGGAGGATCATGCCTGCAGCGACCGTGGCGTTGGTCGAAGGGTCGATAAGCACGAAGCTGCCCGTAACGCGACTATCGCGGTAGGAGTCGACGACAAGTGGCTGCACGGTTTCGAGTTCCACCAAGCCGATTTCATTCAGGCCCAGCGTACTGACCGAGAGCTGATCAAGCGTGTCCACATCGAGCCGGTACCGCAACGCGGTGATCTGTACCGGGACGGTGCGACTGGTGTGCTTGAGCAGGTAACGCCGTGTGAGGTCGAGCGCTTGTTCGTCCATCCACACGAGCGAAGCCACAAATCGGCTTGTCACGGTTGCGGGTTTGGCGGAAGACACAATCATGTCGCCGCGGCTGATGTCGAGCTCATCCTCGATCACCAGGCTTATCGACTGTGGTGCATGCGCTTCCTCAAGGTCGCCCGAGAAGGTGACAATGCGGTGAACGCGACTTTTGCGGTTGGAGGGGAGTACAAGGATCTCGTCCCCCGGACGTATGGTCCCCGCGGCAATCTGGCCCGCAAAACCCCGGAAATCAAGATTGGGACGGAGTACACGCTGTACGGCAAGCCGAAAGGGTGAGCCTGCTTCACCCTCGGCCGCAGGAACGGATTCCAAGACCTGCAGAAGTGATGGTCCGCGATACCACGGCATGCGACTGGAGCCGCGCACCACGTTCTCGCCAGCAAGAGCGCTGACCGGAACGAAGTGAAGCTGGGGCGGGTGCATTTCTTCCAGGCTGGCCTGGGCTGCAAAAAAGCCGGTGAATGCTTCGCGAATCATGGTGAACCTGGCTTCGTCATAGTCGACCAGGTCCATCTTGTTAACGGCAATGACAATATGGCGAACGCCCAAGAGCGCGGCGATGCACGCATGCCGGCGCGATTGGATCAGCACGCCCCTGCGGGCATCGACCAGTACGATGGCGAGCGATGCGGTTGAGGCGCCCGTTGCCATGTTGCGCGTGTACTGCTCGTGACCAGGTGTGTCTGCGATGATGAATTTGCGTTTTGCGGTGGAAAAGTAGCGGTAGGCAACGTCGATCGTGATGCCCTGCTCGCGTTCGGCACGCAGACCGTCGGTGAGGAGCGCGAGGTCGAGCACGCCGGGTGCCGTTGTCCCTTTGCCCTGGATGGACCGGAGTTGATCGTCGTAGACACTTTGCGTGTCATACAGCAAGCGTCCGATGAGGGTGGATTTGCCATCGTCCACGGAGCCTGCAGTCGACAGGCGGAGGAGGTCTTTGGTGGCTTCACCCCTGAGATACGCGGCTACATCAAAGGTCGGGGAGACCTGGAGCGGCTCTGCTTCGGGAGTATGACCGAACAGGGGATTGAAGTCTGCGATGCGCTCATCCCAGACCTCGGGCTCGCGCGCGGGAGCACCATTCGCGGCCATCAAGGTATTGTCGAAGGTTTGTGCCATTAGAAGTAGCCCTCCCTTTTTTTCAACTCCATGGAGCCTTCCTGATCGTGATCAATGGCGCGGTTGGCACGCTCGGAAGAGCGGAAGCCGAGGAGCTCTTCAATAATTTTCGGCAGTGTATCGGCGTCGGAGCGAATGGCTCCGGTGCAGGGACTGCAGCCCAGCGAACGCAGGCGAGAGCGCACCATCATGGGCTGCTCCCCCGTGCGTGCAACGAAGGCCTGCTCGGTAGGCAGGAGAGCGTCTCCGCGCAGATACATTGGCCGCTCTTTGGCGAAGTAGAGATCGACAATGGGAATCGACTCTTGAAGGATGTATTGCCATACATCCATCTCTGTCCAGTTGGAAAGTGGGAAGACGCGGATGGACTCGCCGGGGTGAATGCGGGAGTTATACAGGTTCCAAAGCTCGGGACGCTGGTTCTTGGGATCCCATTGTCCGGCCTTGTCGCGGAAGGAATAAATACGTTCCTTGGCGCGGGATTTCTCCTCGTCTCGGCGGGCTCCGCCAAAGGCCGCCGTGAAGCCGTAGTGATTCAGAGCATCGAGCAGGGCCGTAGTCTTGAGCAGGCCACAGCAGCGCTTGGTGTCGAGCTTGATTGGGTTTGTGCCAGCTTCGAGCGCCGGCTCATTGCGCCAAACAAATAGCTCCACGCCGAGGTCGGCCGCCATGCGATCGCGGAACTCGAGCATTTCGCGAAACTTGTACCCCGTGTCGATGTGGAGCAGGGGAAAGGGAATTGGCCCTGGATAAAAGGCTTTTTGCGCGAGCCGCAGCATGACCGAGGAATCCTTGCCGATGCTGTAGAGCATGACGGGCCGCTCAAACTCAGACGCGACCTCGCGCAGAATGTGGATGCTCTCCGCTTCAAGTAGCTGAAGGTGAGTCAGGGCAACGATGGACATCGATGTACTCCCGGCAGGGCGTTAAAACAGAACGCGCTGCAGAAGGCTTGCGAGAAATTTTCGAAAGGAGAGAGCGGATGCGAGGCGAGGCCGCGCTATGCGTTGTGAGGACAACAACGAAGCTGGCGGAAGGAATGCATTGCTCTATCGCAAGAGTAGCAAATCGGCGGTCATTGAACAATCGGACCTCGCCCGGGTCGCTGTGCCGGTGCTACAGTGTTGGTATGGCACTGACCTTCCACCACGGCGCATTTTGTTGTTGCGGCTGCTGTAGTGACGCAGGTCTTTGTCGTGGCTCGATCTCCCGGGCCTAGTCTGGACGGCCGTTCCTCCCCACGAAACGAGTTTTGTCGGATGATTCCACAGCAGTGCTGTCCGCGTTGTCGCACCGCGAGCTGTTGTCAGCTTGCGTGCCGTTGTTGCCGTTGACTGCTTACTCGCGCTCCTGCTTCAGCTGTGTGCTGTTCTCCCCG
>CAXUHM010000074.1:0-13036 GCA_964250935.1 uncultured Terriglobus sp. | reverse complement strand
CTTCACCGGCATGGGCCCCGTCCGCCCGCGCGACATCGAGTTCACCCGCGGCGTCATCCGCAAACCGATGGAGGTCGACCTTGGCCTGCTCGAAGACGCTGCCGCCATCCAGCTCGCCATCTCGAACGTCCTTCAGGCCCTCGCCATCGGCCGGTTGGAGACGCGCCGCGCCTCCGTCCTTCTCTACGGCCTGCAGCTCGCCTCCAACAACGCCCGCCTTCTCCCCGAAACAGAAACCGCAGCCCAGACCCGCGAACCCGCTCCCGTCGAATCACGAACCTGCAACCCCGCTCCAATGGAATCAGGAACTTGCAAGCCCAATTCAATGGATTCAGCAACTTGCAAACCCGCTCCAATGGAATCAGGAACTTGCGAGGTCACCCCGGAGGGGGACGCCTCTACACCGACGCTTCCCCTCGCTGAATGACAGGCTTCTTCGGATACGGTGGACCCTTCTTCAACATCTCGTCCATGTCCTTGTCGTACCCGTACAGGTCCTGAAAAAAGTGAAGCTCTCCACCGTCCACGTAAGCCGTTCCATAAAACAACACAATTGGAACCGGTTTGCCCAGAGAAACCGTCTTGTTCATGACCGTTTCATCCTGCATCGTGTCCTGAATTTTCTGCGGATCCCACTGACTGTTGTTTCTCAGCAACCAGTCTGCAAGCTTTGGTGGATCCTGAACTCGAACGCAGCCATGCGAGAAATCTCGTCGCATCCTTGAAAACAACGCATGAGCATCTGTGTCATGCAGATACACATTGAACTTGTTCGGAAACATGAACTTCACCAGACCAAGACTGTTCTTCGGACCTGGTTTTTGCCGAACCAGCTCTCCTCCGTGTGAAATGCGCTCTGCAGAAGCAGGTTCAGCCTCTCCCTTCGCGTTCACTGTCTCGTAATTGTGCTCAGCCAGGTATCCAGGGTTCTTCTCCATGTGAGGAACAAGGTCCTTCTTCGCAATGTCAACAGGCAAATTCCAATAAGGTCGAAACACCAGATATTTCATGTGATCCGCAATCATCGGCGTGTGATGCTCTTCTTGGCTCGACTGACCATCGACAACATTCATCCGAAACTCTTCGTTGTCTCCGTCAAACGTTCGAAGAACAAACTCAGGCAAATTGACCAGAATTGCAGGATGCTGATACTCCTCACTCATCCATCGCCAACGTTCCATCGAATCACTGATTTGTTGCACACGCGTTGTGATTGGAACGTTCAGCGCTGTTACCGTCGCTGCGTTCAACTTGCCATCTTCACCGATTCCATGACGATGCTGGAAATGCTTGAGTGCCTCCGTGATCGCAGGAAGATCATGTGTGTCCTTCGCATCCTCTGAACCCTGCAAATCACCCAGCAACGCAAGCTTCTGCACAAGCGATGGCAACCCAGGATAACTTCCGTTGATCGCAAAAGAACTCTTGCCTGCTTCAGGCAGCGCTGAACTGTGGTCCTTTGCTGCCATGTCGAGATACTGCTTCAGCGAAGCCTTCAGAGCCTTGAACTGCGCGTTCTGTGGCTCGAGTTCATCAAGCGTCGCTGCCACATCGCTGCTGCCAGAAAGCTGCGATTGCAAAACACTCGAAAGGTCCAGCTGCTTACCACTGCTGTCGACGCCAAAGGAAAAAGCCTGCGGGTCGGTGCGACCCATGTGAACCGCATTGAGAAATCGCGCGGCGTCCACGGACATGGAAGCATCGAAATTGGCCTTTCCCTGCTCGGAAGAAAGATCAGCGGTGCGTGCCTGCCATCGACCTGCATCGTAATCCTCAGGCTCCAGGCCACGCTGGCGAGCATTGGAAAACTCCTCCATCATGGCTTCGGCTTGTTTGGTCGGCCTGCCCTTATCGCTCCAGGCTAGGGTGAAATTCCGGTTGTCATAGAAGCTGGAGATAGCCGGCTGAAGGTCGCCAAAATCCGGAAACTTGAGAAGTGCTAGATGGCCTGTGTCGATGGCACCGTGCAATTCATCTGAGTAAGTAGGGGCGGAAACTCCGATACTGCCGGTCGTCTGCGCGGCAATCTGCTTCGCCTTTTTGCAGCCTGATACGGGCAGAATTGCAAACAAAGCGGCAAAGACGAACAAGTTAGCAGAAGTCGTTTTCATGAATGTTGTTCCTTGAGATGCAGAATTTGCGACGATACACAGCACTTCGATTTACACATCTTTCGCTGGATTTAGCGGTGAAGCGTTTTAATCGCGATTGTGAGAAAAATACCCTGCGTTGTAAGTATCGTAGCGGCAAGCATTAAATAGAGCTTGCGATAATACGTGTCAAACGCATCTGCAAACGTTCCAGCGATAAAGGTGAATAAGAACGGAAGCGCCCACAGCACAGGATCTGTACTTATTTGTGTGGTGACAAGGGGCAACACGCAAAGAGCAACAATCAGTGGAACAGTGTTGCTGAAGTAGCGGGAACGCCTGACAACGAGTAGGAGAAACAAACTAACAACCAGTGCAAGCATGGTTGGCAAATTGACACTTGCAGAAGCAAATGTCCACGTGGGCAGATACGACAACGTAAAGCGTGCTGCGCCAGCGGTAAAGATGTAAAAAAATGCACCAATATGGAACGCGTAAGATGCAAAGACAATAAATAAACCACCCATGGAAGAAAACACGAGAAGCGGCAAGACTGCGGAGCGCCGTCGCTCTGCAACATAGAGCAAAAATATCGCGGAAAAGAATATTCCCATAACGGCAGCCAACACATGTGCACATGCGGTAAGCCCAAGCGCCAGCGTAAATAAGGCGATACGCGGTCTCCACTTGCGTGCGGGTCCGTACATAGCATGCGCGATCCCAATCGCCGTATAGATAACGGCGTACACCCCCCATGCAGCGAGAATATCGTTATTGGGGGTCGTAGCTGCGCTAAGCACGGCGGGGGAAAGGCAATAGAGTGCCAGCGCGAAGAAGCCACCATAGTTACCGAAGAGTCGGCGTGATACCCACCACAGGCCGGCACCCAACAAGACGGCAGCAAGCGCAAACGGTACGCGTAGGAGAAACTGCAGACCGACGATTTGATGCCGCAGGTCGTATACAGATCCAGATGTTGGGTTGGGCGAGTAGGTGCGTTCCGATGCAGGTTTGTGTGCGTCCACTCTTGCGGCGAAATCGTCCTGTATGCGCAGGATGCTGACGTATAAAGAGAGGGGTAACGCCGCTGCACGGTAGGCTAGCGTGCCATCCCCCTGCATATTGCCGCAAGTAGTGAAATAGCCGAGTGCCGGCGAAGGCTTCTCCCACATCTCACGACCGCAAAGCGCGTAACGATAGTCGCTCTCGGTGAGTGGTGCGCGGCCAATAACAAACAGGGCCTCGCCAAAAAACAGAAGCAGTAAGAACGCGGCAATGCCCTGAGGGCGGCCAAAGTGGAAACGAAAGCTCATGCAGGCTCGGTTTAAGTGTATCGCCCTTGTGGATGAACTGGCAGATGGTAAATTGCACGATTGTTAGAATGCTGGCATGGATGCGCTGGAGTTCAAAATGGGTGCGGCGAAGTTGGTGAGCTATTCGCCAGAGCGATCGATGGCGTGGCGCGTCGTGTTTGAAGACGAAGGTGTCGTCGGTTACTGCTATGCATGCGATGGCGAGCGCGCTACAGTCGTTGACGACTTCGATGTAACCGTGCTGGACGCTATGCTGGTCTACAACGTGGAGTCCATGCGGTCCAACGAAGGCAGCGAGCACCAAAGACTCGCGACCATTGAATGGAGTGCCGACGGCCTGCGTTCGGTGCTACGACTGGACGGTGTGCCTCAAGTGCACATCGATTTCGACAAGCGTGAAAGCTTTTGCCGATCAAATTTCCCGAACTTCCTGGACGACGGGCGCAATGGCTGGCGCAGCGACGACCATCGCTGGAACAATGACGCCATGCTGCAATTTGAGACGGCGGCACTGGGCGTGACCGGATGACGTTAACCGTTGCCGATGCGCGACATCAAAGAAGTTGGGTTTTGCTGGCGATTGCCGGATGTGCAATGGTACTGCTCTTCACGCTGACGCGTTATGTCTTGTATGCGCACACGTTTCCCTTGGTACACGATGCAGCGATTCTTCATTACGTATCGTTCATGATCGGACGCGGCCATGCGCCGTACTTGCAGCAGATTGAGATGAACCTGCCCGGCGTACTGATGACTGAATGGTTCAGCATGCGTCTATTTGGCGCAACGGCAGTAGGTCTGTGGCGGTGGGACACCTTTGTTGGCCTGTGTACGGTTGCTATGAGCGTCAGCATTGCAGGCCGCGGTTTTCGGTGGGCGGGAGCATGTGCGGCCTTACTGACGTGGATCATTCATTTGCATGACGGCGCCTACGATTTAGGTGAGCGGGAATGGCTCGTTAGCATGCTGTTGATGGGATGTGCCGGATGTACGGCGCTCTGTCTGGAACGGCATCAAGCGATATGGATGATGCCGTGCCTGGCGCTCGGCGGGTGGGCCAGTGCTATCAAGCCGATAGCAGTGTTGCTGCCCAGTGTTGCGATAGCTGCGGTTTGTCTTGGCGTGCTGCGCGATGGTGCCTGGCAACTAAAGCGACGCACTGCCGCAAAGCAAAAGGCCTTCCTGCTGCGTGTTCTGACCTCAGCGGTCGTGGGTGGCTTGGTGCCATTACTGGCGACGGTACTATATTTCCATCATTGGCCGGGATCGTTCGCTGCGTTTGTACAAACAGAGCATACGCTTGGCGTTTGGTACGCCGGGCAAGCGCGGGCAAGCCTCCGTTATATGCTGCTTGGAGTCGTGAGCTATCCCATGCTGCTGGTTCTTGGACTGGCGCTGTATCTTGCGATACGCGGACAGTTCTGGCGCGACCTTCGTGTGACGCTGCTGTTCTCGGGTGCTGTCGTTGGCTTCGTCATGTACATGGCACAGTGGAAGGGCTTTCCCTACCATGTCTACCCCCTGCTCTTGTTCGGTTTGGTGCTTGGCTTTGTATTGGCGCAGCGTAGCCTGGCGAGCCTTGTTTGGGACCAGCGGCTTGTAGCTCTGGTTTTTCTGCTGCTGGCTGGCATCCGCGTGCCGTTGCGGCTGTGGCACCACCATGCGGAACACGAGTACCCGATCGACACACAAGCTGCACTGATTGATGATCTCCAGCATTTAGGGGGTAGTTCACTGAATGGAAGTGTGCAATGCCTGGACATGACTCTGGGCGGCTGCATGGGAGCGTTGTATGCTCTCCAATTGGAGCAGCCGACCGGCTTCGTCAATGACAACATGCTGTTTCCTACGCAGCCCCAGCCGTTTCTTAGGATTCTTCAGCAGCGCTTTTTACAGGAGATAGAGGCACGGCCGCCCCGGGTGATTGTGCTGACAGCACATAACTGGCCCGACCAGCAGGACCGCAGCTTCAGTAAGCTGAACCGCTGGCCTGATTTTGCCATGTGGCTTCGCGCGCGGTACAAGCTTCAGAGCAGTCATATTGCGACGACCCTGCAGCACACTGCAGACTACAGGATCTATGTATTGCGTTGAGTCGCCTAATTTGGACCATAGAGCAGATCTATTTCTTTAAATCCGACTTTTGTAAAGACGACGATGATCAGGATGGTGAGCAGGAACGCAGCAGTGCTGGCGATCCAACTAGTGCGAAGGCGTCGGGTAATAAGGCCAACCAAGAGGAAGACGCAGTACGTGATGGCTACTGAGAATAGCCAGTCGAATTCATATTGCCGCCGGATAAGGCCTTGTTGCGCAATGACGTGAACGACGTGGAGCGATGGAATCAGCTTGTGCAGAAAGAGCATACCGCTGAGTGCAGCAAGACAGAGCACAATGCTCTGACCGAGAATGGAAAGGGCGCGCTTGACTCTACCGGGTAAAACCCCATGTCTGACTCTCATGACCTCCCTTATTGTATGAGCCAAAGGATGTTCACAGAAGGTAGTCCCTGAGGCTGAAATCGAGGAGATGGAGCAAGCGGCTCCCCCCTCCCATGAAGCGATTCAGCCTGTGGGCCGGTCGCGCGCCTACTGAAGTATGCCTGGCGTACACACGATGCACTCCTGAGGGACCATTAGCGTTGGACGGTTTCAGCTTCAAAAGCAGCGAAGCGCCGCTCCAGTTCGTATTGCAGGGTAGCGCGTTCGCTGCCTTGGAGAAAGGCTTGGCACTTCAGACTCGGTTTGAGTATAGCGGGCAATGTGCAGCCGCCGCGTAGTGCGCCGTAATTACTTGGTGCACTGTTCAGCGTATCGCCTGGTAGAAAGCTGTGTTCCAGCGACGTGCGCGCAGAGGCCTTGAGATCCGCATAGGTGAGGTGCTGGTCGATAACGCCACGCATGTACTCATTGGTCAAATCGATACGGCTGACGCCTTCGTCATCGGTCGAAATGGCAAACGGGACACCGGCGGCACGGTACAGGCTAAGGGGGCTGTAAGGGCCGCGTACACCAAGGATGACGTCGTTGGATGTAATGTTCAACTCAAGCATGACGTTGCGGCTGTACATATCGTGCAGCAATTGAGCGCTGTCATCTTCGCTGGCCAGATCAACGCCATGTCCAATGCGCTCGGCACCGGCCACCTCTACAGCATCATGGATGTGGAAGCGCAGACCCTCAGGGGTTACCAGACCCGGTGCGAGTTCGCCGGCATGAAGGCTCAGGTGCACCTTCGGATAAAGTGGCCGCAGCGCACGCAGCATGCGCATCTGCTCTCTATAATTCCTCATTGCATTGGTGCCGTCTTCCGGCTGCACATAATTCAGACCAACGACGCGGGAGTCGATGCTGGCCAATTCAAAGCCGAGCACGGTTTGCGCAAAGACCTGCGCTGGCGAGAACGCGCGCAATACCTGGAAGAGGTAGCGAACTTTGACCGTGCATGCCGGCGCAGCGTGTGGTGTGCCGCAATGTTCGATTTCGTTTCGCCGCTGCTCCATGCCGTCGATCTCTTCGCGATCCTTTGCAAGATTGTCGAGAAGACCGGATTTCAGCAAGGCATCGCGTAGGGCAACGTAGTCGGTGACGCCGCGGTCGAAGGCCGGCAGGTCTTTCGCCAAGCGCGCTGCCACGCTGAAATCAGGCGTGTGCATCACCTCAAGATATTGCTCATTCTGCAAAGCGGCACGGGTCGCGACCTCATCGACCCATTCGCCCAGGTGAGTTTTGCTGATGCCATTGAAGCGGCCGAAGGTGGCGAAGAACTGGTCGTGACCGCTGACGCTGGGTGTCGGTTGAAAAGCTCGCATGCTGAAGCTGTCGATAAGGGAGTCGTACAACTTCTGATTGGTAAACGCCTCGCTCACAGGCACGGTACCGTCGGCACATATGGGCACGGCGGGGGCTAACTTCGTCACGCCGATATTGGGTAGAAGCACGAATTTCACAGGATCAGTGCAAAGCTTGTCATCTGTGGCATTTTGCAGAAGGGTTTCGGCGTACACAGCACCTGACAGGTGCATGTGTAAGTCGCCGCCTTTCGGCATACGCAGTAAGAATGCCCGCAGAGCTGCGGGATTGTCGTGGATGGCCTCCAGCAGCTGGGCTGTGCGAACCTCTGGGATCAGGGCAGGCTGCGCGACAGCCGTGCAAGTAGTCAGGCAAAGAGCACGGATCCAACATCGGCAGGCGGCAGAAAACATGGAACACCTGAGATTGAATTTCCCAAGGGTAGGGCGGCCCCGTATACGTGCGAGGCGCCAATTTGGAATCTTCCTTAGCATAACGTGCGCGGGAATCGGAGAGTTGGCGAGATGCACTGCATCAGGTATACTTTGGAAATCGCGTGAAGGCTCTGAGTTTTCCGCGGCCGCTGCAGGTACCCTTTTATGCGTGGCATTTTGGTGCACTCCACGGGTTTAACCCATGGCCAGATAGCTCAGTGGTAGAGCGCGGCCCTGAAAAGGCCGGCGTCGGCGGTTCGATCCCGTCTCTGGCCACCACACCCTAAAGTACTTAATGCTTCCAGCGAGCTAAGTTTGGTCAGACGACCATTGCTTACGCCCATTATCTCGATCTCCCTCTCGATAACGCGATCCATTGTCGAGCATAATCCAGATCACCTTGGCTGTCCTTCCAGTCTTGGCGATATGTTCGCTCGCTTCGCGTATCGCTCAGTCATTTTGATGTTGGAAGGTCTGTTGGGGAAGGCGAGTTCATAAAGATCACCGCCGTTCATCATGTACCAGGATGCGAACGAAGGTGTGACGTAGCTCGCGGAACCGGAGATGCTGGATCTTAGCTCTCGAGGGCAGGTTCGCGAAGCTTTCTCCTACCACTAGCGCTCGCTCTTCTGTCCTACCTTGAGAGGCAGACAAATCCTCATTGAGGATGGCGAGATACTTCCTCAGTTCAACTGCGAGTTCCCTTACCATGTCGATCAATAAAGTAGGTCTGATTCGTTGATTCGTCTGATTGAGGGCCTTGGTTCCCTCTCGAAAAAGCTTTTCGTCAAAGGACGTGTAAACACATCCGGAACTCGGTCAAATTTCTGTTTCGGCTGGGGTTCCAGAGAAGGAGCCCTAACAAGCGCCTTTGTCGGCCCTTGGCTGATCCAGTTGTGTATTGACCGAATTTGGGTCTGTCGCATGCTGGCTCCGTTCGAGGATGGATGCATAGTTTTAAAACTCAAATGCCTGGTCATCGCATTCGCCGTGCCCGCTTTCGATTTCCTGGCGACTAGTCTGGCATCAGGGAAGCAATCTCTTATCCTGCCGACCGATGCTTTCGCGATGCCACGCCAAGGTGCCACCGATGGCAACTGCCCCTGCGGAAGATGCCACGTTCAGTTGGTCGACCACCTGTCAGTCCAGGTTGCATGCGAGCCGGTTTCTGACAATTACTTCAGCGTCTTGGCGTTGTTGCCCCGGCTGACAGTTACTCGTGCGAGCCGATGAACACATGGGCAGGATGAATGGCCTGCAGTGCTTCGTCACGACCTCGCTCGCAACACGTTTGGGTCTGTAGCACAGGCTGTCGGGCAGCACATTCTCCTCAGCAAGCGCAGTTCCGAATAATCGGTGTCGCGCCTCGTAGTTCTCGGCGACGTTATGGGAAGTGCCCCAAACGTCTGCTTTCCTTCGGCACTTCAGTCCACTGGCGTGTTCCAGATGCCTTGAGACTCAGTCGTCCAGGTTACGATGTGGCGCTCGATAATCCCTGGTACAACCAGCCCACGATTTTCTTGTTTTCTTAACAGCGCGCATCGCGCCACAACGCCACGGCCCGGTGCTTGCGCACTGGGGATCAGGTGTTTCGAAGTGACCGTGAGTTGATGACGGAGGCAACAGCTGTTCAGGCCACCAAGAGCGAGGTTTGCACATTAGGACGACAACCAACCCACTCCGGAGATGCTATGCGGAACTACTTTGCGTCTCTCTGACGTTGCTGATGGCGTTCTCCATTCGTCGTTTCCAGTGTGATGCTCAAACCTCGCTAAGCTCAACTTGCGCGTGGCGGTTGGACGAACGTTCACATGGGCTTGGCATCTGCGTGGCGCTTGGGGTCGAGCAGGGCAGGCTTCTTCGGCAAAGTGTCCTTGAAGACGCGCTTCTTGGTGGAATCGGCTCCGTCGGTACGATGGCTTGCGGCCGCGCTGCCGGCGGCATCCTTATTCGCTGGGCATCCAATCGGAACTCTTTGCTCACCTTGAACCTGCATCCAAATCCCCCGTTGCAGCATTGGGTGTGATGCTCATGCTTGTGTCGCTGATCAGCTTCAGCGTTCTTGCGGCAATGCTGTTTCTGCAATCCAGCGTGTGCAGACGGCGGGATCGCCAGCTAGAGCTAAGGGCCTTGTTGACACAGGGTGCCAGCGCGTTCCAAGGTATTGCTCAGCGCGCAGGTCTGTCTCTCACTGCTACTTTTCCGCCGTGTCGGCATGCTTCGCTGCGACACTTGTCCACTGGCAAATGTTGAAGTTGGAATGGATCGTGAGCATGCTCTGACAGTACGACGGAGTTTTATGACCCAGGTACGCCGATCGCGCGAAACTCTATTGGTGGTCTGTGCCGTATCCAAGCTCGCGTGCAAGCTCTTTAGGCGTACGCAGCGCAGCAGTCGAGATGTGCGGGCATCCATTGCGGATAAATGACAGCGCTTTATGTGCGCGGGCCGAAGCAATCTCACCGATGGACAAGTACACGTTCAGGAAGATCATGTTAGATTTGGCTTCTTCTCGATGTTGGGCATCGATTTCTGCGAGGGCGAGACTCCTCCGAAGCGACAGCGAACAGGGTCAGCCTGTAATGATCATGAGCCGCGCCTATGAACACCAACTGCCCCGGAAATACAGACCAATCGGACAGATAATTGGATATGGGCCGGTCCTGAAGATCACCAACTTTGGAGAACCTGCGGTGTCCAGGACCTTGTCCCAGGCTGTGCAGAAGCGAGAGATCGCGGGCCCTAGTGACAATCAAAGGTTTTCTCCGTTGGATCACAACTGCTGCAGACGAATTGACCTCAGCATCTTGGCTCTATCTTTTTCTGCCGTACTTGTTATGTAGAGACACCGGCATGCTCCGAAGCTTCTGCTTCAGTGTCTTAACCGGAATAGGAGGCGGAGAGACACGTCCCGAGACCATTCCTCTTGTTTCTGCTGTTCATCGAAGGCGAGGTGATCTTGAGCTTGGAGGTTGTGGAAAAGGTCTCAAAGTGGCCGATGTCCTACGTACTACGAGAGGACGGTGCTTACGAGCTTTCCGACTTGGCAGCGTGATCCTTGCCGGCCACAAGGTACGATAGCCACATTCTTTGCTGCGAGAAGAGGTTTCGATATGATTTTGAAATGGCTGGTCAGGTTGAGCGTGAAGGCATGCTGCATTGCATCCTGCGTTGGCGTGGCAACCGCGCAATATGTGCAGCCGGCGTATGCGCCGGCTGGTGGTCGAACACTGCTGCGCGCAGGACAAGTGCTCGATATCCACTCCGGCAAGGAGACCGCAGACGAAACAATCATCGTGACCGGTGACCGTATCACGGCAATTGTGCCGACTGCTTCGGCTCCAGTTCAGCCAAGTGATCGGGAAGTTGATCTGCGGGGTGACACCCTGCTGCCGGGCCTGATTGATGTGCATGTGCACCTGACCGGCGCGACAGACTTCGACCCGTACTTTGAACTGAGCATGACACCGGGTAAAGAAGCAATCCTTGGCGTTGAGAACGCACGGGTAACGCTGCTGGCAGGCTTTACTACCGTGCGTAACGTGGGCGCGAATGACTTCACCGATGTGGCACTGCGTGATGAGATCAATGCCGGTCATCTTCCTGGTCCGCATATGCAGGGCTCTGGCCCGGCGCTTGGAATTACAGGTGGCCACATGGACCAGAACCTGCTGCCATACCAGTACCACGTCGTAGGCGAGGGCGTGGCGGACGGCATCCCGGCCGTGCAACACATGGTGCGGCAAAACATCAAGTATGGCGCAGACCTGATCAAAATCGGTGCGAGCGGCGGCGTTTTAAGTAAGGGCGACGACCCTCAGGCCTCGCAGTACACGCTGGAAGAGATGCAGGCCATCGTGGCCGATGCTCACCGTCTGAAGCGCAAGGTGGCCGCCCATGCGCACGGCGCCCAAGCGATTTTGTGGGCGAGCGAGGCGGGCGTTGACTCCATCGAGCACGGCAGCTACATCGACGATGCAGCGATTGCGATGATGCTGAAGCATGGCACGTATCTGGTGCCCACCAGCTACTTGTACGACTGGTACAAAAACAACGGTAACCTGCCGATCTACTACAAACAGAAGATGACCGACACCACGACAGTAGCGCGCGAAAATCATCGCAAGGCCATTAAGGCCGGCGTCAAGGTCGCATTAGGAACAGATGCCGCAGTTTACCCCCACGGTTTAAACGCGCACGAATTGGAGGTGTACGTGCGCGATTACGGTATGACGCCACTGCAATCGTTGCAGACCGCTACCCTGAATGCGGCAGATCTGATGAGCTGGACAGATCGTGCAGGTTCACTCGACGCGGGAAAATGGGCAGATGTAATTGCTGTCCAAGGCGATCCTCTAAAGAACATTACCTTGCTGCAAGCAGTGCAATTTGTGATGAAGGGTGGTGTGGTCTTCAAGGACACGCAACATCCCGCTGCCGTCGATATCCTGCCGATACCTGCGGCAAATTAAAATTTGCGCTCACTGGAGGTACACCCACAATCTGTCGGAGTTCTGGAAAGGCTGATCCTGCACTGAATCAACGAACTCATAAGCCGCGTCCATCCCCGTATGCTCGTCATCTTACCTCCACGCGACTAGGATCGATGGCTCGACAGGAACTAGACCGAACAGCGATTTACGTCGAGACCTTTCTTTCTAGAGGCGTTACTGGGCACACTGGCAGCAGTAGGACATGCCGTTCGATATGCTGAGCGGATGAATATTCCTGAATTCTTTGCACGATCGCAGCAGAGATTTCCCAATTGCAGCAGGCTCGCTGGCTTCTAAGCGGGGCCGCGTCTACGCTGCTGTCATGGCGAAGGTGGGAAGCGCCGCGGCCGCTCGCCTGAGCCCGTTAGACCCGAAGCTTAGCCGGCAGGGAAGCTGACGATAAGCGAGGAAGGCAAGAGCCCGTATGCCGCAAAGCAGAAGAAATCATGGGTTGCTTAAAAGAAACCGCCCGGGCACTAGCTCCGGCCGCGGTGGCGGAGAACACGTTTACATCGGGGAAGAAGGCGGTAAATGAGACTTCCCGCTCCGCCGCGGCAGACAGCGCCTGCAAAGGCGTCACTGCGTAGAGTAGTCCCGGCATTAGTCCTCAGCAAAGAAGTCTAACAGCTCAGCCAAAATTCGCTGGAGCTAGCCATCTCGGACGGCGGCCTGCTGTAACGGCGGAGAGCACGGCACAGCAATCCTCCGTTCTGGAATAGACGGCGAACTAGTAGGCGCGAACGCCTCAATCGTTATCATAGAGTTCGAGTGCAGGCGGCATCGCTCCGAATCCCGTCTGGCCCTGCCCGTTATAGTTGACTGGTCGGCCAACGACGCTACTGCGACTGGGCACACGTCGGCCCCGATAATGCCACTTATCGTGCTAGTCTCTCCGCAATGACCCAGGAACTCGCT
>CAXUHM010000073.1:0-13183 GCA_964250935.1 uncultured Terriglobus sp. | reverse complement strand
GGCGAAAGAGATAGATGGACTGCTTGGGATCGCCGACGAGAAAGACGGTCTGGGTGCGGCCGTCCCAGTCGGCGGTGAGGGCTTCAAGGAGTTGGTACTGGGCGGACGAGGTGTCCTGCATCTCGTCGACGAGGAGGTGTTCGAGGCGCAGGTTGAGGGCGTCCGCGGCGGCATCGCCGGTCTGGAGGGCGGTGCGGGCGGCGATGGAGAGCTCGGTGAAGTCGCAGACCTCTCGCGCGGCGAAGAGCAGGCGGAGTTCGACCAGGGCGTGGTGCAGGAGGGTGAAGAGGGCCTTGGCGACGGCCCACTGGTCGGCGGGATAGGTGCGGGGCGGAAGGGTGCGCACGGCGCAGAGGAGATCGGCGAGTGTGTCGTCGTGGCGCAAAGCGTCGATGGCTTCTTTGAGGCGGGCCTGTTCGGGCTTGCCGGCGACAAGGGCAAGATTTCGCTTGTCGACGGCCTTACGCCAGCCGCCGCTTGGCCGGGTGAGCAGGTGGGCGAGGTGCTGCCAGTGCTCGACGTCGGCGGCCGCGGTGCCGGGAGCGTGGGGCATGCTGCTGCAGGCAAGAAGGGGGTTGGGGGCGTCGTTGTAGCCCTCGGCATCCGCCAACGCGTGGGCGAGGGAGGCGACCTCCTGAAGAAGGTGCTGCGGAAAGTTGCGGCGAAGATCGGTGAGGGCGGTGCAGAGGAGCTGATCGAGGGCGGCGTTGAGCCGTGGGAGCACCTCGCGATCGAGCGTACGGTCGTCCAGATTGCTACGGCCGAGCGGGACGAGGCTGCCCCACTGCTCGCGCGCGCGGAGCATTTCCGCAAGGAGCGTTTCGCAGTCGGCGAGGTCGGCGTCGCGGTGGAGGAGAACGGTCTCAAGGGCGCGGTTGAGTGCCGCGTCCGGGCCGCCGAGCTGCAGGAGGACGGAGCGCGCGGCGTCGCGGTAGAGCGGCTCCGCATCGGGGACTGGAGTGGCGTTGCCGATGCCGCCGGAGAGGATGGGGACGGCACGCGCGATCTCGCCGCAAAGCGAGTCGATGGTGCGCACGTTGAGGCGGTGGGGCTGGGCGAGCAGGTTCCAGCCGCGCTGGGCGTCGTGCGCCAGGACTTCGCAGGCGATGGTCCAGGTTTCGCGGTCGTAGGCACCGGCGCTCTCGGCGAGTGGATGCGCGGCGGAGGCGAGCGCCTCAAGCACGCGATGCCGCATCTCTGCCGTTGCCTTGTTGGTGAAGGTGAGGGCGAGCACGGATTCCGGCTGGTCGACCACGCGCAGGAGGCGGAGATACCGCTGGATGAGCAGGCCGGTTTTGCCGGAGCCGGCGGGCGCTTCGACGATAAAGGACCGGTCGGTGTCGAGAGCATCGCGACGTGCCTGGGCGTCGGCGGGTGGTGCTGGCGCGGACGGAGTGGTTGCGGGGCGGGGAAAGGTGAGAACGCTCACTCCGCAGGCTCCAGCGCGGCTTCGTCGTCGGTGGCGAGATGCTGCAGAAGTTCCGGGTTGAGGCGGCAGAGCATGCGCTGGCCGCAGAAGGTGCAGGTGCCGGGGTACTGCTTCGGGCCGACCCGGGCGTCGCCGCGGGCGAAGTCCTGCCCAAGGCGCTGCATGGTGCTGTGCCACTCCTCCATCTGCTGGTCGAAGACTTCGGGAGTGCTGTCGGATTTGTTGGGGAAGAGTAATTCGGAGGTGCCGGGAAGAGCGCGCAGGCCAAGGTACCTGTCGCCTGGACGTACCGTGGCGAAGGCAATGGCACCGACGTTCTCAAGGTTGGCGGCAACGGCGTAGAGCGGCAGCTGCGGATCACCGGGGCGGGGGCCGGTCCAGTCGCTGGTGCGGGGCGTTCCTGTTTTGTAGTCGATCAGGACGAGCACGGGTTCGCCGTCGCGCTGAACCTCGTCGATGCGGTCGACGCGGAGGTTGAAATGAAGCGGGCCGACGGGGACGTTGTCGACCTTGTGTTCGGTGTGCAGAACCCTGAAAGGGGGACGCTGGGCTTCAAGGTCGAACCATTGCAGCAGGAGCGCGAGGAGACGGCGACGCTGCAGGTCGAGGTAGGTGGCGTTCCAGGCGTCGCCGCTGGCAGGAATAGCAAGGGCAGCGTCGATGTGGCGCTGCAGGGTCGGTTTGAGGTTGCCAGACGAGCGCAGATGCAGGAGATTGCCCTGGGTCTCGACCTCTGCCCAGAAGAGCTGGAGGACATAGTGGAGCAGCTCGCCGCGCTGCCGTGGGTCAAAGCCGAGCGTTGGATTGTCGGGCTCCGAGGAGAAGAGGCGGCGCTCCGCAAAGGCGCGAAAGGCACAGGCAGCCTGATCCTTGAGCACGCCGACCCCACCGTGGACGATGCCGTCCGGGAGCGGCGGAAGCGCCGTGTCGTCCAGAAAGGAGTCGAGCTCCGGTTCGGCGGGGAGCGGGTCGGGCAGGGTTGCGGCGCTGAGCCAGGGGAGGTCGTGAAAGACCGCAGCGGGCCGTAGATCGCCGTTGCCGTCCATGGCGGCATGGCTCACAACGACGGTGGTGGCACTGCCGACGAGGCGAGCCGTGACGCGCCGGTGCTCCTCGTGATCGCGGGCGGCATCGGTGCCGGGCATGCCGCACTCGCTTTGCAGCGACCACGGCAGCAGGGGCGACGGCGTGCGACGCGAGTTCCAGGTGTCTTCCGTCGCATGAGCAAACCAGAGAAGGTCGGCGGTCGAGCCGGCGGCCTCCGACGGGCTGACGATCTGGATGGGGGCGCCGGTGTTCTCCGCGGCAAAGAGCGTTTCTGCCGCGGTGAGCTCGAGCGTCTCGAGAAAGCTGCGGAAGGTGACCGGGCGATTGAAGAGGTCGAGCGAAGAGACGGCTTCCAGAAGCTCGTTCCAGCGGTCGACAAGCTGGTATTCAAGGCTGTTGCGTTCGCGGTGCCCCGGCCAGCCCGCGGCGTGGAGGAGTTCCTGCAGGCGGACCGACCACTCGCCGGGCAGCCACTCGCCACGAAGCAGATGGGAGGCGGTGGCGTCGAGCCGGAGCAGGACTTCGTGCAGTTCCGGTTCGCGGCTGGTGACGCGGTGGGCGAGCGCCGTGATGGACCACTCGGGCCGGAGGCGTCGGCTGTCGCGCAACAGATCGGCGTCGAGCTCGCCGGCACGCTCCCGGTCCACGCGGAGATCAAGGTAGGGCGATTGAAGCAGGTGGGCGACAGCCTGGCCGGGGAGCGGGCCGGTCGTCCAGCGAAGGAGGTGCAGGGCGGCGCTGGCGAGCGGAAGGGTTGCGAGGGGCTGGCCGGCGGCAAATTCATACCGGGGAGCGGCAGTTGCGGGAAGGCTGGAACGAAGGGTGCGGTCGAGCGCGGCGTGGCTGGCTGCCTCGTCGGGGAGGACGACCAGAACGGTTTGTGTTGGAGGCGTGGTCGCCAGTGTGTGGGCGAGAGCCTGCCATTCCTGGTGCGCGTCCGAGCAGCGCAGGCCATGGGCGCTGCCGGGCGAGACGCCGGCGAGCGTCGCGGCATCGAGCGTGCGGATGGACGTGCCCGTGCGGCCGAGCTCATCGAGCAGGAGCTGCTGCGCGGGGAGCAGGCGATCGAAGCCAAGCAGGAAGAGGGGTGCGGGCGCGGCATCTGCGACAGAAGCGGGCGGGCCGCCGTGGCGCACGTGGGCAGCGAGGGCGCCGTCGAGCGCGGACGGTGGAAGCAGGCGCTGACCGTCGCAGAGGGCGGTACAGGTTCGGAACCAGTCGGCGAAGAAGGCGGTGTCGGTGCCGGGCTCGCCGTGAAAGGCGAGCTGTCGACCGGCTGCGGAGTGGCCATGCACGAGGTGCTGAGCGGCCGTGCACAACCGCACCAGGGCATGGAGGGGACGAAGCGTTCCCGGATCGGCGTCGCGCAGAACCTTTGTCCAGAGCTCCTGGTTCTGGGCGGGATTGAGCAGGGTGCGATCTTCGCGGCCGTGCAGGAGCAGCGCCTGCCATAGCCCGGCCGTCCACGCGCCCCACGGCAGGACGGTGGGCAAGCTGTGGTGCAAAGCGGGATCAAAGAGGCGTGCCTGCCAGGCCTGCGCAGCTCTTTGAGTCGGTACCAAAAGGATCGCGCCGCGCTGCATGTCCAGCTTAAGATCGTCCAGGCACATTCTCCTTTTATACGCTTTCGAGGCGGCCTGCGGGAGGCGTTGCGCGCGGTCGGAAGAGCGCGGAAAAGCTGAGCAGAAGGAGGAGCACGACGCCTGCCGCGGGCAGAAGCAGGGCCACACGCAGGGAACCGGAAGCGACCGAGACCTGGCCCACAAGCCAGGGCAGGGCAGCCGCACCCAGACCGGAGATGGCGATGACCCGGCCTGCCTGCGACGCGGTGGGCGACTGGGCAACGAGAGCCGAAAGGACAAGTGGAAACCACGGGGAGAGCGATAGTCCCGCGACCGCGGCACAGGCCGTGATTTGCACCGTGCCGTGCGCCAGGAGCAGAAGCAGGAGGGCGCAGGTGGCGACGGCGAGGCCAAGCCGGAGCAGGAGGCGTTCGGGAATGACGCGCAGCAGCGCCGGTGCAAGAAGACGAGTCATGGTGAGGCTGGCCCAAAAGGCGGCTGTGCTGAGCGCCATGCTCTGCCACCCGGCCGAGGCAACATAGCGATGATCAAAGGTGGTGAGCCAGCCGCTGAGGCTGGTTTCAACGCCGCCGTAGAGGAAAAGCAGAAGGCCGAAAAAGAGGTACGCGGGACGGCGAAGACCTGCGGCGCGGCTGCCGGTGTCGGCAGGGTCGGTCCCGGGACTTTGTTGCAGAAGCGTTGCCGCAAAGCCGGCCACCAGCAGAGCGGCAAAGCTGTACAGGATAGTCGACGGGTGCAGCGTGCGGAGCAGGCGGAGCAGCAGGAGTGGAGCGGTGAGGGCGCCGCAGCTCCAGGAGAAGTTGAGCAGATTGAGTGCTGCGCCGCGGCGGTGTGCCCACTTGTGCGAGGCAAGCAGATTGACGGACGTGATGGTCTGGCCGATGCCGAAGCCGAGCAGGGCAAGCGCCGGCAGGGCATATGCCAGCGACGGCGCACGCAGGGCACAGGTGGCGAGGGCGGCAAAGCCGAGGGCGGCCGCAGCAAGGCCGCGCAGCATGGATCGCTGCAGGGGTGCGGAGGTGGTCCAACCGCCGAGAAAGGCGCCGCTGAACTGTGCCGCGAGAAGCGTGCCGGCGCCGCGGTCGGACAGGTGCAGCAGTGCGGTGAGCGCGGGGAGCATGGGGCCAAGAAAGACGGTGCCGAAGCCGGTGAGCAGGATGCAGTAGTGCAGCAGAGCCGCAGGCGCGTGGGTGTGGGGCAGAGGTCCTACCGCTGCGGCTGAGTCTGGTTCCTGGTGCTGGTCGGCGGTTGTCGGCATGGGTTTGGCGCGGCAGGATTGTCCCGCTGCAACTGTAGCAGGGTCATGGCGGCGGTGGCCCCGCAGATTATGATGGAAAGGTGAAGATTTTAAGGCGAACAGCGTGGAGTGCAGTATGCCTGGCGGGTTTGCTGGGCGGGTGCAAGCGTGGCAGCGATGACATGAGCAAGTCCGCGAACGTGCAGACGTTTCCCATTCGCGGACGCATTGTGAGCCTGGATGGGGCGACGCAGGAAGTGATGCTGGCGCACGAGGCGGTGCCGGGATTTATGGAAGCGATGACGATGCCGTACAAGTTGGGGACGCCGGAGGCGTTTGGCGAGATGCACCCCGGCGATACGATCTCTGCGCGGCTGGTGGTGCAGAAGGACAGCGACGGCGATTATCACGGGGGGTACCTGGACCGCATTGTGACCGTGGGGCAGGCGAAGGCCGATTACCTGCCGGCCAAGCAGTACCACATCCCCACCAAGGGGGACGCGGTCCCGAACTTTAAGCTGCTGGACCAGAGCGGCAAAGAGATCAGCTTTGCGCAGTACAGGGGTAAGGCGCTGCTGCTCACGTTTATTTACACGCGGTGCCCGCTGGGTGATTTTTGCCCCAAGATGAGCCGCAACTTTGCCGAGGTGAATACCGCTCTCGCGCAGGACAAGTCGCTCTACGGGAAGACGGACCTGCTTTCCGTTTCGTTCGACCCGACGTATGACAACCCGACCGTGCTGCGGAGTTATGGCGGGGCGTACACCGGCAAGTACACGCAGGAGACGTTCGACCACTGGCAGTTTGCGGCGCCGTCGAAGGACGAGCTACCAAAGGTGGAGCAGTACTTCAATGTTGGGGTGACCGGGCAAAATGCGTCGTTGACGCACTCCCTGTCGACGGTGCTGATTGATCCGGCGGGGAAGATTGCCAACTGGTACCCGGGGAATGGATGGAAGCCCGCGGACGTGGTGGCAGACATGCGGCAGGTTACGGCGAAGTCTTAAGTTGAAACAAGCAGAGGGTTGGGCAAGAAGAGGGAGAGTCCATTGGCAAGGTTGACGATGCTGTTTGGAGCGGTTTTGATCCTGCTGGGATTGGGTGTGTTTACAACGGTAGGAGCACATGCGCCGACGTCGCTGATTCCTGCCTACTTTGGCGTGCTGCTGGTAATTTTTGGAGCGCTGGCGAACACCGAGGATGTGAAGCGCCGCAAGTTGTGGATGCACCTTGCTGTCGCGATCGGGCTCGTGGGCTTTGTGTTTCCGTTTGCGCGCTCGATTGGCGGAACGGTGCGACTGCTGCAGGGCGCCGCGGTGCTTCGGCCGCTGGCGGTGGAGGAGTCGATGGCGATGGCGCTGATCTGCCTGGTGTACACGGTGCTGTGTGTGCGATGGTTTATCGCAAACCGGCGCAACCGGGTGGCGTTGGCCTAGGCTGCGTGGCGGGGGCTGAAGCGATGGGCTGAGTCGATCGCGTGAGTCGATGGCTGGGCCGTGGCATCAGAGAAGAACTGAGCAACACAGGAAGAGAGCAGTGCATGGGTTCGTTTGGGCATGGTGGATTTCAAGGCGCGGGTGGCGGGAACCGTGGCGCAGAACGACCGTCGCGCAACACGGCGCGCTCGGTTTCCGCCGAGTTGACCGCGAAAAAGAAGCCAAAGTGGAGTGAGGTCTGGCCCGAGGTCAAGAAGCTGATGGCGCCGCGGAAGTGGCTGCTGCTGGCGAGCTTCGGCATCATGGTGGTGAATCGCACGAGCGGCCTGGTGTTGCCGGCGTCGACAAAGTACCTGATCGACAACGTGATGAAGCGTCACGAGATGAACCTGCTGCTGCCGATTGTGGGCGCGGTGGTGGCGGCGACGATTGTGCAGGGCGTATCGAGCTACGCACTGACGCAGTTGCTGAGCAAGGCCGGGCAGCGGTTGATTACCGAGCTGCGCATGCAGGTGCAGCAACACATTGGCCGGTTGCCGGTGGCGTTTTACGATGAGAACCGCACAGGCACGCTGGTTGCCCGCATTATGACGGACGTGGAAGGCGTGCGTAACCTGATTGGCACCGGCCTGGTGGAGTTTCTGGGCGGGTTGCTGACGGCGGGATTTGCCTTCGGCTACCTGATCTTTCTGTCGGTCAAGATGACGCTGCTGACCTTCGGCATCCTGATTGTGTTTGCGACGATTCTGCAGCGGGCATTCAAGACCATTCGACCCATCTTTCGGGAGCGGGCGAAGCTGAATGCCGAGGTGACGGGGCGGCTGACGGAGTCGCTGGGCGGTGTGCGCGTGATCAAGGGGTACCACGCGGAGGCGAGCGAAGCGAAGGTGTTTGCGGCAAACGTGACACGCCTGCTGAACAACGTGATCAGCACGCTGACGGCGCAGAGTGTGATGAGCCTGGCGAGTACGGCGGTGCTGGGCGTGGTGGGATCGCTGGTGATGTACCTGGGCGCAAAGCAGGTGGTTGCCGGTCAGCTGACGACGGGCGGCTATGTAACGTACGTCCTGTTTCTGGCGTTCATGATTGCGCCGATCGCCGGGCTTGTGTCCATCGGCACGCAGCTGACCGAGGCGCTGGCGGGCATGGACCGCACCGCGGAGATTCTGCGGGTGACGGAGGAGGATCGCGACCCCAAGCGGACGGTTCACATGGGAACGCTGCGGGGCGATGTTCTTTTCGACAATGTGACGTTCGAGTATGAGCCGGGCAAGCCGGTGCTGCACGGCATTTCCTTCGAGTCAACGCCGGGGAGTGTGACGGCGCTGGTGGGATCCTCGGGATCGGGCAAGTCCACGATTATTTCAATGATCTGTGCGTTCCACAATGCGTCGGGGGGCGCGGTGCTTATCGATGGCGTGGACCTGTCGACGATCGAGATCGGCAGCTACCGCTCGCAGCTTGGCGTGGTGCTGCAGGAGACGTTCCTGTTTGACGGAACGATTCGGCAGAACATCCTGTTTTCACGACCGGACGCGACCGAGGAACAGGTAATGGAAGCGTGCCGGATTGCGCGGGTGGATGAGTTTGCCGAGCGGTTCGACGAAGGCTACGAGACGATTGTGGGCGAGCGCGGCGTGAAACTATCGGGCGGCCAGCGGCAGCGATTGTCGATTGCGCGCGCGATCCTTGCGGATCCGCGAATCCTGATTCTGGATGAGGCGACGAGTTCACTGGACAGCGAGAGCGAGGCGATGATCCAGCATGGGTTGAGCTACCTGATGCAGGGCCGGACGACCTTTGTGATTGCGCACCGGCTGTCCACGATTCGCAACGCGGACCAGATTCTGGTGGTGGAGCAGGGACACATTGTGGAGCGTGGAACGCATGCCACGCTGTTTGCGCTGAAGGGGCGGTATCGCGAGTTATACGACCGGCAGCATGGGTTGGAGACGAACCTGTTTCTTGCGCCGGGTGAAGGGGACCTGGTGCCTGAGCCCGTCACGGTTTAGGCGGGGGCGAAGGAGAAAGCCTGCCAATCGGCAGGCTTTGTTTTGCACCGGGTTCTTCGGTTTTAGATCGTTGCGTTCATCTTGCGCTTGAGCCCGGCGCTTTCCAGTTGCTGTGAGGAGAGGCCGCTGATCCTGAGACCGGTACCCGCGACTTTGGTGGAGTCAGGTACCTGCTCCGGTTTCAGGATGTCCGCATCGAGCATTGCGGCGTTCGCGTCTTCGGCGGAATCGTACAGGCCCTCATAGAGCTCCGACGAGTTGGTCGGGCTGCCGATGCGCACCTGCACCGAGGTGCCGTGTTGAAACATGCCGAGCGTCGCCTGGCCAAGCGGGGTATCGGACTGTCCCGCGGTGAGGTGTTCCGCATCGACATGACCCACGATGTTTTGATCGCCGACCGCGAGGTCCGCCGGTGTCTCAAGGCTGGCCTGCATGTGATCCGTTTCCTCGACGTGCTTTGCGCCTGAGGCAATGTTCTGCTCGTTTGTCATGCAGGGTTAGAGGCGATGGATCGAAGTTAGGTGGTCCTACCGGCCCCTGTCTTGTTGCAGGCGGGTCAGCTGCCGGGCAGGGACGCCTTCGAGGGTCATGTGGATTGGCTCGATCCTGCCCTGAGGGTCAAAGTTCATCCGGTCGATGGCGAGATAGCGGTGATTGGGATTGGTGTCGCCGAGCGGGTGGCGGTGGTACACGATGTAGAAGTCGTCGGTGCCGGGGACCTGCAGGATGGAATGATGGCCGGCACCGGTGGCGATGAGCGGGTCTGCCGCGAGAATGGTACCGACGCGCTGAAAGGGGCCGGTGGGACTGGAGCTCCTGGCATAGGCGACGTGGTAGGTGCTGTCGCCCCAATCGCCTTCGGACCACATGAAGTAGTAGACGCCGCGACGCTTGAGCATGAAGGGGCCTTCCACGTAGTGGTCGGGCGTGATTTCTTTGTAGCGGGTGCCATCGGCGAGACCGATGACGGATTTGAGGTCAGGCGAAAGACGGGTCACGTTACAGTGGCCCTGGCCGCCGTAGTAGAGGTAGAAGGTGCCGTCGTCATCCTGGAAGACGGCGGGGTCGATGGGCTGGGCACCGTTCTCGAACCGACCGATGAGGGGTTTCCCGAGGGCGTCGACGAAAGGGCCAGCGGGCGTGTCGCTGACCGCAATGCCGATGCCACCTGGGGCGGTCTGCGACTTCTGGATGTCGTTTGCGGCAAAGAGCAGGTAAAAGCTGCCGTTGGCGCGGATGGCCGTGGGCGCCCAGACCGCGTATGCGGCCCACGGGACGTTTTTGATGTCGAGAACGTGCTCGTGCTTTGTCCAGTGGACCAGGTCGGGCGACGAGAAAGCGTCCAGAAAGGTCTGGGTGAGGTAAGCCTTGTGCACCAGGTTGTCGTTGCGGCGCTCGACCTGCTGGGGTGAAAGGCTGGAGGTGCTGCCGGGGCGAAGCTGGTCGTCGGAGTAGGTCGGGTAGATCCAATACTGGCCGGCGAAGATGTGGATTTCCGGATCGGCGTACCAGCCCTGCTGCCTGAGGGCAGTGGGTGCCTGCGCAGACACGGCGCAGGGCAGTAAGGCAGCGGCAAGCAGGAGCGTGTGCGCAAGGTTCATGGGTTCAGGCTATCCCGAGTTCGCGCAGGGTAAAGGCGTAATCCATGGCGATTTCTTTCAGGTAGTCGTAGCGGCCAGAGGCGCCGCCGTGCCCAGCGTCCATGTTGGTGTGGAGCAGAAGAGGCTGGTCCGGGTTGGTTTTAAGGGTGCGAAGCCTGGCGATGAATTTTGCAGGCTCCCAGTACATGACCTGCGAGTCGTTGAGGCTGGTTTTGACCAGCGTCGCGGGGTAGCTGCCCTGCTGCAGATTGTCGTAGGGCGAGTAGCTGCGCATGTAGGTGAAGGCGGCTTCTTCGTTGGGGTTTCCCCATTCCTCGTACTCGGCGACGGTGAGTGGGAGCGAGGCGTCGAGCATGGTGTTCATGACGTCGACGAACGGGACGTGGCTGAGCACGATGCGGAAGAGGTCCGGCCGCATGTTGACGACCGCGCCCATGAGGAGGCCGCCGGCGCTGCCGCCCTCGATGACGACCTTGTCGGGTGCGCCGTATTTTTGGGCGACGAGCGCTTCTGCAGCGGCGATGAAGTCGGTAAAGGTGTTGCGCTTTGCCATCATCTTGCCGGCATCGTGCCAGGCATCCCCAAGGTCGCCGCCGCCGCGGATGTGGGCGTAGGCCATGACAAAGCCGCGGTCGAGAAGGGCGAGGCGAGTTGCGGAAAAGCCGATGGGCAGAGCGTAGCCGTACGAGCCATAGCCGTAGAGATGGATGGGGTTGGTGGCGTCTTTCGCGAACCTGTCGCGGCGGTAGACGAGCGAGACGGGGACCCGGACGCCGTCGGGGGCGTCGATCCAGAGCCGTTCGGAGGCATAGAGCTCGCGGTCGAAGCCGCCGGGAACCTCCTGCTGCTTGAGCAGCGTCGACTTGCCTGAAGTGACGTTGTACTCGTACGCGGAGCCGGGCGTGACGAGCGAGGTGTAGCTGTAGCGAAAGGTGGGCGTGTCGAACTCGCGGTTGGCGGCGAGGCCAGCGCTGTAGGCGGGCTCCGGAAAGGTGACGGTCTTGATGTTGAGGATGGGTTCGGATTCGGCGTCGGTTTCATCGCCGGTTTGCAGCACGTCGTTTTTGAAGGGAAAGACGCGGAGACGGTCGAGGCCTTCCACGGTTTCAGAGGCGACGGCGAAGTTTTGGAAGACGTCGAAGCTGTCGAGCGGGATGTCCGGCTGCTCTGGCAGGATTTCGGTCCAGCTTTCGCGGCTGGGATCATTGACGGGCGTGGTGACGACGCGGAAGTTCTTGCCGGTGTCGTTGACGCGGATGTAGAAGAGCTCGTTGCGGTGGTCGACGTCGTATTCCTGGTCGGCGATGCGTGGTGCGATGAGGCGGAAGCTGGCGGCTGGAGTATTGGCTTCGAGGTAGTGGGTTTCGGAGGTGGTGTGGCTTGCGCATTCGAGGAAGAGATATTTGCGGTCGCGCGAGCGGCCAACACCGACGTTGAAGCGCTCGTCCGGTTCTTCAAAGACGATCACGTCCTCCGCCTGGGGTGTACCAAGCAGGTGGCGGTGGATGCGGTCGTTGCGCTTGGTCTGTTCGTCCTCGGTGGAGTAGAGGATCGTGGTGTTATCCGGTGCCCAGACAAGGGAACCGACACGTTCCGCGGTATCGGGCAAGAGGTCGCCCGAACGCAGGTCCTTGATGTGGAGCGTGTACTGGCGAAAGCCGGTGGTATCGGTGGTGTAGGCGAGCAGGTTGCCATCGGGGCTGACGGAGAAGGCGCCGAGTGAGAGGAAGGGCTTGCCCTCGGCGAGCTGGTTGACGTCGAGCAGCACCTGTTCCGGGCTGGAGTCGTCGTAGGTGCGATCCGGGGCTGCGGGGCGGCGGCAGTGGATCGGGTATTGCTTTCCCTCAAGCGTGTGCGTGAAGTAAAAGAAGGCACCGTCGCGCGTCGGCAGGGAGGTGTCGGTTTCCTTGATGTGGCTGAGCATTTCGCGGTAAAGCTCGGCCTGCAGCGGCGCGGTGTCGGCGAGGTGTGCGGCGGTGTAGGCGTTCTCTGCCTGCAGATAAGCGATGACCTCGGGCGACTCTTTTTCGCGTAGCCAGAAGTAGTCGTCTTCCAGCGCCTGGCCGTGAATGTGGGTGGGATGCGGTTCGCGGCGAGCGACGGGAGGTGCGGTTTGATCGGCAGCCATGGCTGAAGGATACCGCTTTGGCGGGGAACGATGGGGATGGTTTCCGCGTATCATACGAGGAGATGGGCCGCTGGCAATTGCGCGTAGTACGCCTGCTTTTTGGGATCGGCATTCTGCTGCTGGGTGGTTTGTTTGCTGATGCGGAAACGCTGAAGGATATCGGTCCCCCTATAAATTATGTGACGGACCTGGCCGGTGTGCTGAACGACAGCACGAAGGCCGACATGGATGCACTGTGCCACAGCGTGGAGCTGCAGGCAAAGGCGCAGGTGTTTGTGGTGACGCTGCATCACCTTGACGGCGATGTGGATGCGCAGACGTTTTCGACGGACCTGTACCACCAGTGGAAGATCGGACAGGCAAAGACGGACCGCGGCGTGCTCTTGCTGTTCTCTGTCGACGATCACAAGCGCTGGATTACGACCGGGTATGGGCTTGAGGGTATTCTGCCGGACGGCAAGGTTGGCGACATTGGCCGCGAGATGGTGCCGGACCTAGAGGCCGGGAACTACAACGGCGCGGTGCGCACCGGGGTGAATGATGTTGCCACCGTGATTGCGCAGGATGCGGGCGTGACGCTGGCGACGCCACAGCAGGCGAGGCCGGTGCGGCGGAGCGGGAGTCGTGGCGGCTCAGGCATTGGCATCTTGGTCTTTCTTGCCATTCTGTTCTTCATTCTGCGGAGTGGTGGCGGGCGCGGTGGCCGGGGT
>CAXUHM010000072.1:0-13719 GCA_964250935.1 uncultured Terriglobus sp. | reverse complement strand
ACGTGGCCATCGTGCGCGCGCACCTCGAGGCGCACGGCCTCACCGTCTCCGGCGGCATCTTCGCCCGCTTCTAACCCGCGCGCGCGTCCGGCGCCCGGTCATCCCACCCGTCGCTCATCCCGCCCGTTGCTTATCCCGCCCGTCGCTCGTCCAGGTGCTGCAACAGGTCCGTCTGCACCCGTGTAAACTCCGCCAGCAGCCCTGCATCCGGTGCGCGGATGCCCGCAATCACCTCGCCTGCCCACCGGGCGTACGCGCGCTTTCGCTCCAGCGACCAGTCCGCCGGCGGGCTGCTCCGGATGCCGCGCAGGTTTGAGATCTTGTCGCCCAGCTTGATCAGGCTCGCACCCGCGGATAGCGACGACGCATGCTCGATCTGTCGCCGTTTGCGCTCCTCCGCGGCCAGGCGTTTGTCGTCCGTCACCTCCAGCACATACGCCGCCACCGCGGGCCCAAAGCTCCGCTCCACCTCCTCCGCGGATACCGCCGTATCTTCCACCACATCGTGCAGCAGCGCGGCTGCAATCACGTCTGCATCCGCCGCCGGGCTGGTTGCAACCAGCTGTGCCACCTCCACCAGGTGGTTCAGGTAGGGCTCGCCCGCCTCGCCCTTCCGCCGCTGCCCCGTGTGCTTTTGTGCCGCAAACAGCGCCGCGTCCATCACCGTCTGCATCTCCGGTTTCCCGCTCATTGCCTACACCCTCCGTCGTCCTGAGTGTAAGTGCCGATCCGGCCAATGTAAGATAGTGGAGGGATCCGTTCGCTCTGCGTTCGCCTCTCGGCCTCTTAACCTGCACACCTGAACCATTTCCCGGAGACCATGCACGTGAATCGTAAACAGACCGCCGTCGTGCTTGGCGCCCAGTGGGGCGATGAAGGCAAAGGCAAGATTGTCGATGTCCTGTCCGAGCGCTACAGCGTCGTCGCGCGCTACGCCGGCGGCCACAATGCCGGGCACACCGTCATCATCGACGGCAAAAAGTTCGTGCTGCGCCTGATCCCCTGCGGCGTTCTGCGCCCCGGCTGCCGCTCCGTCATAGGCAACGGCGTCGTGGTCGATCCCGGTGCCATGCTCAGCGAGATCGCCATGCTTAAGCAGCAGGGCCTGCCCGTGGACGGCCAGCTCTTCCTGTCCAACCGCGCCCAGGTCATCCTGCCCTACCACCGCATGATCGAGCTGGCGGCAGAGAACGCGCCCGGCCGGACCAAGATCGGCACCACGTCCCGCGGCATCGGCCCGGCCTACGAAGACAAAATGCACCGCAACGGCCTGCGCGTGGTAGACATGCTGAATCCGGCCCTGCTGCGCACGCACATCTTGAATGCGTGCCATGAGAAGAACCAGATCGCGCATGCCCTGTTCGGCACGGAGCCGCTCAATCCCGCAAAGATCTACGAGGAATACGCCCGCTACGCCGAGCAGATTGCCCCCTACGTGACCGACACGGCCACCATGCTCAACACCGCCATCCGCCAGGGCGAGTCGGTAATGTTCGAGGGCGCACAGGGCGCTCTGCTCGACATCGACCATGGCACATACCCCTTCGTCACCTCATCCAGCGCCACCGCCGGCGGTGCCGTCATCGGTACCGGCGTCGGTCCCACATCCATCGGCACCGTCATCGGCGTCACCAAGGCGTACGTCACCCGCGTCGGCGAAGGCCCCTTTCCGACAGAAGACTTTGGTGCCGCCGGCGAAGACCTGCGCGCCCGCGGCCATGAGTTTGGCGCGGTCACCGGACGCCCGCGCCGCTGCGGCTGGCTCGATCTGCCGCTGCTGCGTTACAGCAACATGGTGAATGGCACGGAGTGGCTGGTCGTCACCAAGCTGGACGTGCTGGACACCCTGGCCGAGATCCCCGTCTGCACCCACTACCGGGTCGACGGCGTCGAAACCGATGTCATTCCCGCAGACATGGCCGGCTTCGGCAGGATCGAGCCGGTCTATCGCACGTTCCCCGGATGGGGGACCTCGACCGTCGGCGCGCCGAGCCTCGATGCCCTGCCAGAGAACGCCAGGCAGTATCTCCGCTTCCTCGAATCCGAATCCAACGCAAAGATCGGCATGGTCTCCACCGGCCCCGACCGCGATGAGACCTTCAGCCTGCCTGCATTCTCTGAAGCGACCGGCGAGCATGCCGCCAGAACCTCACCGGCTGCCGGTCGCCACTCCGCCAGCGTTTTCGCCCCCCATGGCATTGAGGTCCAAGCATGATTTCGTTCACCGTTCGCATGAAGTTCGCGCCAGAGGACCAGGCCGAAATTCGCAATATGCTGCGCAATGTCGGTCCTGCCTCGCGCCAGGAACCTGGCTGTGTCAATTACGTCACGCACGTGCTCGAAAATGATCCCAACACCGTCGTCATTTACGAGCAGTACAAAGATGCCGAGGCGCTCGAAGCGCATCGCGCAAGCGGCCACTTTGAGGAATACTGCACCAACGGCCTGTACCGCAAAGTCCGCGAGCGCACGGTAGAGACCCTCATCGAAGTCGCTTGACCCGCTGCCTGATTCCCGCCGCCTGACTTCCGCCGCCTGACCTCCGCGGCGCGTCACCTCCAGGACGCCCAGCCCATGTCCAACTTGTTCAGCGGGTCCCGGCCACTCGCAGCCCGTCGCAGTGATCCGCCCACAGGGCCACCAAACTTTTCACCCTGTCTTTGATCCAGCGGAAAACCTCAGGCAAAACCATGTGCAGGCGGGGCCGCGCGCGCCGCCTCCGTCAGCCATCCCGAGCACGGTATCCAGTCCTCATCACATCCCGGCGACATCTGCAAACCATGGCAGAATCCCTTCCCCTTCCTGGCTGGTTTCCTGCGCGATCGTCAAAGACGCGTGAATCCTGCGGCAATGCGGCCGGTTCGCCAGCGTTTTAGCCATGCAGGTCGTGTCGTTCGGGAGCTTCCAAACCCATATCGGTGCACCAACTCCGACGCGTTTTGACGCATCCGTCCACTGAGCGTAGGATGCGGTACGCTATGCCCATGCCTAACTGCCGTCTGGCACCACTTCTGCTCGCAGTCTGCCTTACCGGTGCAGTCTGCATCGTGGCCACGCCGCGACTTCACGCGGTGGGCCTCAAGCCCCACCATTCCGGCAAGCTGGACCAGCAGGCAATCGCAGGCATCGAGGAGCAGATTCGTGCAGCCTTGATTACCGGCGACAGCAACAGCCTGGACAAGGTGCTTGCGGACGATTTTCTGGGCATCGCCTCCAACGGTGTGCTTTCCGACAAACAGCAGTACCTGCGACGCGTCAGCACGCGCGAAAACCAGTTTTCTCGCATCGACACCGTTGAGCGCAAAATCCGCATTCAGCCAACAACCGCCATTGTCACGACCACCGTCAATGTGCAGGGACGCCTGAACGGGACGCCCATCGAGGGACTCTTTCGCTACACCCGCGTGTATGCCCGCCAGGCCGCCGGCAACTGGAAGGTGATCAATTTCGAGGCGACCCGCGTCTCCGGTCATGGCGGCTCGGAGTTGAATCGCGGCGTTCCCATGGGTCACTAGACCGGGCTGCCTGCAACCTGAAAGGACCCTGCATTACCCCGGCAGGCCCCTACTTCTCAGGGTCCTGGCTCTCAGGGTCCTGGCTCTCAGGGTCCTGGCTCTCAGGGTCCTGGCTCTCAGTATCTTTGACCGGCAACCCGAGCGCTTCCCGCAGCCGCTGCCAGGTGATGTCCAGCGTCTCTGGCAGCATGCGTGTTTCTCCCACGGTCGTCATAAAATTCGTATCGCCATACCATCGCGGAAGAATGTGCAGGTGAAGGTGTTCCGCCACGCCGGCGCCGGCGGCCTCGCCCAGGTTCAGGCCCATGTTGATGCCCTCCGGCCGGTACACCGTGCGCAACGCCGTCTCCATCCGCTGTGCCAGTGACATCATCTCCGTCGCGCTCTCTACCGACAGCTTCGCCAGGCTGTCAGTCTGCTCATACGGCACCAGCATCAGGTGGCCGCTGTTGTACGGAAAGGCATTCAAGACGGCAAAGTGGTACGTGCCCTGCAGCAGCACATGCCCGGCTTTTTCCGCCGCGATCGCCTGCTTGGTTCCACTCCCAGTCGCCCACCGCACCGCACCAATCAGGTTCAGAAACACGGAGTCGTGGTCCTCCGGGTAGCCGTCAAGCGCCTCCGGCACACCCTTTCGCGTCTCGAGCTTTGCCTTGGTCACATACGCATACCGCCAGGGTGTCCACAACCGATCCATGTCGCAAGTATAGGGTGGCCGGCCCGCGATGTACGCGTTGGGCGCCGCTGCCACTCCCGTACCGGGCGCCGCTGCCACTCGCGTACTGGCCGCCGCCACTCGCGTACCCGGGGGCAGAAACTGGTGTGGTCCCGGCCCCTTTCCGGCCAGGGATTTCACACCGTGGCATGCCGCCGCGGACCTGTTGCGGGTGGCGGCATTTGGCATTCGCCCCGACGCCGATAGACCACAGGCCTCACATTGACCTGACGTTTTCAACAGGGCTATACTCAGCTTGAGCTTGAGCAGGACCGTATCGGCCGCCAGCTACTCCGCACATCTCGTTTCGTTCCGCACACGTGGCCCTGCCGGTCGCGTTGCCCTGTCGGTGAACCGAAACGATCTGCGAAGAGCCTGCGACCGACGATCCGGCTTACGCGTCTGATCCTGAAGGATCATCACCTCAATCCCGAAACCGAGAGCAAACCCTGAGCACCGAACTGGACACCATGCCTACCGACGAGACGGTCGAAACGACCGCAAACCCCAACGCTTCTGAAACCATTCACGCCACCGAGGCGAACGGCCCCGTGACCGACGCGGTCAGCAACCCCGAAGTGGGTGCCAACCACCTGGTCACACCCGATCCGCAGGTTCCGACCGCTCCCGTGCAGGGATTTGCCGCTTCCATGGAAGCCGCAACCGGCACCGACGATGTCGATTACGATGCTGCCGACTTTGCCGCCGCTCTCGAAAGCTTCGACCGCGAGCAGGCCGAAGACAAGGCCGCCGCTTCCGCCGCCATGGAAGAGGACAAGGTCGTCACCGGCACCGTCATCAAGATCACCGACAAGTATGTCGTGGTCGACATCGGCTTGAAGAGCGAAGGTCTGATCCCCAAGGACCAGGTCTTGGATCACACGGGTGAGCCAAAGCTTGCCGTGGGCGATGCGGTAGAAGTGGTCGTGGAGCGTGAGGAGCAGGAGGGCGGTTACCTCGTCTCCTACGAAAAGGCACAGCGCCATCGCCTTTGGGATCAGTTGGAAAAGGCTGCCGCCGACAAGACCCCGGTCACCGGAACCGTCCTGTCGCGGGTCAAGGGCGGCCTCACCGTCGACATTGGCGTCAAGGCATTCCTCCCAGGTTCGCAGGTCGAAATTCGTCCCGTGCGCAACCTCGACACCTACCTCGGCCAGCCCATTGACGTTCGCGTCATCAAGCTCAACAAGAAGCGCGGCAACGTCGTTATCAGCCGCAAGGAAATCCTCGAAGAGGAGCAGAACAGCCGCAAGGATGTCACCCTGCAGACCCTTGAAGAGGGCGCGATCCTCACCGGCGTCGTCAAAAACCTGACCGACTACGGTGCCTTCGTCGATCTCGGCGGCCTCGACGGCCTGCTGCACATCACGGACATGAGCTGGGGCCGTCTCACTCACCCGCGCGATCTCGTGGGTGTCGGCGACGAAATCCAGGTCAAGGTCCTCAAGTTCGACAAGGACAAGCAGCGCGTCTCGCTCGGCTTCAAGCAGCTCACGCCTGACCCGTGGCTCGACGCCATCGAGCGTTACCCCATCGGCGCCCAGGTCAAGGGTCGCGTGCTCTCCGTCACCGACTACGGCGCGTTTGTCGAGCTCGAGCAGGGCATCGAAGGCCTTGTGCACGTCTCGGAGATGACCTGGTCCAAGCGGATGAAGCATCCGTCGAAAATGGTCAAGCCCGGTGATGAGGTCGACACCATCATCCTCGCGGTGAACCCAAATGATCGCCGCATCTCTCTCGGTATGAAGCAGCTGCAGGACAATCCCTGGGAGCAGCTGGAGAACAAGTACCCCATCGGTGCAACGGTCGAAGGCCGCGTTCGCAATCTTACCGACTTCGGCGCATTTATCGAGATTGAAGATGGCATCGATGGCCTCGTCCACGTCTCCAATCTCAGCTGGACCAAGCGCATCAAGCACCCGTCTGAAGTGCTGAAGAAGGGCGAAAAGGTTCGCGCCATCGTTCTTGGCGTCGAGCCGGAAAACCGTCGCCTTTCCCTTGGCGTCAAGCAGCTTGAGCCGGATGTCTGGGACACGTTCTTCGCGCAGCACCGCGCCGGCGACGTCGTCAAGGGCAAGGTTCTCCGCACCGCGCAGTTCGGCGCCTTTGTTGAACTTGCCGAGGGTGTCGAAGGCCTCTGCCATGTCTCCGAAGCCGTTGACCAGACGGGTAAGCAGACGACCCTTGAAGTCGGTTCCGAGCACGAGTTCAAAATCGTGAAGATGAGCCCCGAAGAGAAGAAGGTCGGTCTCAGCCTGCGCGGCGTCGGCGAAGAAGCCAGCCGTGAGGAAGTCGAAAGCTACAAGCAGCCTAACCGTGGCGGCAACGACTCCGCCTCCTCCAACAGCGGCAACTCCGGCAGCACAACGCTGGGCGACCTGCTCAACTGGAAGCGCTCCGACCGCTAGATCGCAACGCACCCCGCAACAGAAAGGGCCACTTCTCCGGGAGTGGCCCTTTACTCGTACGACATGTCGGAAATCGAGGGACCATCCTTCACTTCAGAACCGTCACCAGGCCGGACCGTTTCAGGGACCGCAAGGCGCCCGGAGGGGGTCTCCGCTACCGCTTCTTCCGCTCGGACTCCAGGGCGTCCGGCCCCTTTTTCTTTCCGGGAAAGAACGAGCCCCAGTCTTCCGCGGGGCGGTAGCTATCCTCACGCCGCTCGCCATTCAGGTTGATGTAGTAGGACGCGGGCCGATCCGGCGGGACCTCGCCGGCGGCAATCTTTGCCATGTTCTTCGAAGCCTTTCCGAAGATGTCCAGCTCTGCCGCCGCAAAGGACTCGGGGGGCACACCGGCGATCGCCACAAAACCGGGATCGTGTCCCAACAGCTCCGAAATCTGGTTCCACGCATGGAACGGTGACGTGGTGGGCAGCAGGATGAAGCGTCGCTGCGGCTCCGGCACATAAAAGTAATACACCCAGACGGCAAGCACCGCGCAGTTGGCTGCCGTACTGATCAAACCTTCACGCGAGAACAGATTATTCTGGTGAAAAATCGAGCCGGACTGCAGCAGGGTAAACAGCGTAATTGACATCAGGCCGATACTCAGACCAAACACCCGGCTCCGCGCCGTCAAGCCAAGCGGGCGCAGCGACAAACCTACAAACGTGATCAGGCTCAACACCATCACAGCGCTGCTGCGCTCCAACTGAATCGTCGCAGCGACCATGCTGTCTCCGGACTTGCGATCCGTGCCGAGCAGGACGCTCAATGAAAGCGCAAGGGAAACGACCGCCGCCCATTGGTAAATGATCACACCAAGCCCCTGGAGACCTTTCAGGGGTCGAAGTGCTTCGGAAAAGATGGTATAGGTGAGTAGCACTGCGCTCAGAGAGGCAAGCCCATACGAGCCCCAATAGGCATAAAAATAGACTTCGTACGCGATCTTGGGCGAAAACCAGTGAGTAGCTCGAACCACAAAGAGCGCGGCCTGCGGCACCAGGTGCCACACTGCTACGATGAGCATCGGCCAATAAATCGAAAGCGATTTGGAACGAATCAGAAGGGCGAGCGCGACAACGCTCAAGCCAAGTTCAGCCGCGTTCATTCCGTAAAAGAAAACAGCAAAAAGCGGTGACACGGCCGGGTCCTCGATACAAGCATACCCAACTTCGTGTTCACCGCCTATGCCTGCTTCACAAAGTTCGTGATTTCAAAATTCTGCTATTTCAAAATCCCACATCCATTTGGGTCGCCGGGGGGGCACGTCGGCACGGGGCAAAAGGCAATCGACTTGGACGGGACAGCGGCAGTCACCGGCCGAACAGCAAAACCAAGGCTAAGGACGGAAAGGGCGAGGGCAGCATTGCGAAAAAGAGTTTTCATGGTTTAGCTCCTGTATCTGGCTAACATCGCCACGACAAGATTGACATTAAGTCGCGACAGTGCCCATGTCCATCAAAACGGATTCCTCAGCAACCTGTAGAAACAGTTCAATTACTCATGTAATTCACTTACTCTCACACCTTTCCTCCGCATCGGAACTTTCCTCCAGGCAACCGCCCACTTAGTCCCACAAATGGAACCACTTACTCCAAACACAGGATCTTGTCTAACTACCTAGGCTTCAAAGTACAGATACTTTCTCCAGTTTGCATCGGCAGATCCCAGCATCCGCATGATATGTCGGGAAGTATGAAGGGAAAAAGGACGAGGCTCTCGCGCCAGCGTCATATCCGTCAGCTCATGCAGTAACTGGCTGCCTTTTTTGCGGTTGCACTCATGGCAGCAAGCCACCAGGTTTTCCCAGGTCGATAAGCCACCCCGCGATCGCGGCAGAACGTGATCCAGCGTCATCTCATTGGCGCTTAATACCTCGCCACAGTACTGGCAGGTATTCCGGTCCCGCAACAAAATATTCTTGCGACTCAGTGCGCGTGTCTGGTGTGGAATTCTGCGGTACTCCAACAGGCGAATCACACTGGGCAAGGGCATGTGGACACGTGCCGCATGCAGCGTTGCGCCCTGCTCCTCTTCTGTCCTCGCGACACCTTTCAGCACCAGCACCAGCGCCCGCCGCGCGCCGCATATGTTGATCGGTTCATACGACGCATTCAGTACCAGCACCGGCGTCTGCAGCGTGCTTCCGCTTCTTGGCCGGGGCGCGCTCTCCGTTCCTGGCGCAGTCATGGCGTGGCAGCGAACGAGCGATTTCTGCTTGCGAATTTTGGCGGACATCATGGACCTTTACTCCCCTCAAGCATCTGTCTGGTGCTTTGTTTCCGCTCGGGCCTTCACTGCTTCCCGTGGCGACCAGGTTGCGACATCCATTGCCGCCTGCGGCGCTGCGTTCCGTGGCACCGGCTCCCACACCGAGGCAAGCTCCCGTTGCGTGCGTGCCAGCGTGGCCACGCGAACACTCCCGGCACCGGCCCGCAGCAACACCCGCGTACACTCCGCAACGGTTGCGCCGGTGGTGTACACGTCATCCACCAGCACCACGTCGTGGCCTTTCACATCGCCGGTCACGGCAAACGCGCCGCGCACGTTCTTCTCCCGTTGCTGCGGTGTCAGGTGCACCTGGCTTTCCGTGCGTCGCGTGCGCCGAAGCAGACCGTGTGCCACCTGCAGCTCAAACCCTTGGGGCTCCCGCCGCAGCACGCGTACGGCCTCGTTGGCCATCTGCTCGCTCTGGTTAAAGGCACGTTTGCCCCGGTACAGCGGCACCGCCACCACCAGCAGCGTGCCGGTCTTGCCCGCGCACGCACGGGCCATCGCCAGCGCCAGCTGCTGCCCCAGTGGCACCGCCAGCGCACGCAGCCCCCCGAACTTGTGCAGGTGAATCAGCGTCCGCAGGCTGCCGCCATAGTCGCCAAATGCCGTTGCACACGCAAACGCAGGCAGTTCCGTCGAACACGCATCGCACAGGGCCGCATCCGTTCGCGAAAGCCCAGCAGCCCGCACCGACTCCATGGCCAGAGCTTCGCCGCAACGCGCACATCCGGCAAAGGGCGAAGGCCGCAACCCATCCAGGCAACCATCGCACACGGGAATTTTGCTGGTCCGCAGCAGGGGCCGCGTGCAGAGCCGGCAATCCGCCGGGGCAAGCACGGCAGTCGCACTCTGCAGCAGCAAACGGAAGGGTGCCGTCCACGAAAGCGGTCGGCGTCGATCCGGGTCGAACGAATGTTCCGGCGCTGTCAGCACCGCACTTCCGCCGAGATTCGGTTCATACGCCTTTGTGAAGACGCACCTCGCTCGCCGTACTGTGCCATCGCGCTGCCCTTGTTCGCTGCCGCGCGAGGCATACACCCGTAGTCTATACCGCGCCCTGTTGCGGTCAATGCGGCACCAACCGTCGTATTGCGTGGTGCGGGGCAGCAAATAGTGCAGCGATTGCCATGTGACAAAATCATTTGATCCGCATCCAATCGTGTGCATCGTTGCACGGACGGAGATTGCATGAGCACCACACTGCCAGCGCCCCCATCTTCCACCTCGTCGGCGGCATCGCTGCTGCGGCGCTACCAGGCGGTGCGCCAGCAGACCTCCACCTGTTGCGCGCCTCTTTCCGCAGAGGACCAAATGGTGCAATCCTGCGCGGAGGCCAGTCCCACCAAGTGGCATCAGGCGCATACCTCCTGGTTTTTTGAAACCTTTGTGCTCACCCCTTTTCTGCCGGGGTATCACTCCTTCCATCCCGCATTCCATTGGCTGTTCAACAGCTACTACAAAAGCCTCGGGGAAGAGATCCCGGAGAAGAAGCTGCGTGCCTCCTTCAGCCGCCCTTCGCTCGACGAGATCCTCGCCTACCGCATTCACGTTGACACGGCCATTGCGACTCTGCTGCAGTGCACGGATCTCGCAGCGGAGGTGCTGGAACGCATCACCCTTGGACTGCATCACGAGCAGCAGCACCTCGAGCTTGCGTTGACGGACATCAGGCATGCGTTCTTCACCAATCCTCTGCATCCGGTGTACCGGCAGGACCGTGCGCCTGTCTCGCGGCTCCCGCAGCCCCTGCAGTGGATCGCGTTCGCCGGCGGCCTTGCCGACATCGGTACAGACATTCCTCCCGACCCGCTCGCCTTTGCCTTTGACAACGAGTCGCCGCGCCACACCGTCTTTCTGCGGTCTTATGCGCTGGCCAACCGTCTGGTCACCGCGCGCGAATACCTTGCCTTCATGACTGGCAACGGCTACTCGCGCCCGGAGCTCTGGCTGTCTGAGGGTTGGGACACCGTCGAGCGCGAGGGCTGGCAGGCGCCACTGTACTGGCAGCGCTACCCGCAAGACCCACATGGCTGGCGTATTTTCACCCTCGGCGGTTGGCGCAACCTCGACGACATGCTGGAGACGCCGGTGTGCAACGTAAGCCTGTTTGAAGCCGACGCCTACGCCCGCTGGGCAGGTCATCGTTTGCCCACCGAGGCGGAGTGGGAGCATGCGGCAGAAACTTCCCCCGTGGCCATTGCCGAGGGAGATCTGCTGGAGAACAGCGGCCTGCACCCCGCTCCGGCACGCTCGCGCGAACTCACCCAGATGCATGGCACCGCCTGGGAGTGGACAGCTTCACCCTATAGCGGTTATCCCGGTTACAAGGCCTTGCCCGGCGCACTCGGCGAGTACAACGGCAAGTTCATGTCGTCCCAGGTCATTTTGCGCGGTGGTTCTGTGGCAACGCCGGCATCCCATCTTCGTACGTCGTACCGCAACTTCTTTTCTCCCGGCACACGCTGGCAGTTCTCCGGCATTCGGCTAGCGCAGGCCTTCCAGTGAGTCCTGGGCATGCCTCCGGCAACGTGCCAGACCCTCGCAGCGCAATCCCTCATGGCGCCACAATCGAACAGCTCCGGGGCACCTGCGTACCCCACCCGACGAGACCGGTTGCGCTGACGCCGACGCCGACGCCGACGCTGACCTCCGTGGTTCACAACGACACGCGACGCAGCACGCAATCCGCAGTGCGACCGCGATCCACACTGCAACTGCAATCCATGCCGCGGCTGCAACCCACGCTGCAACTGCGATCCATCGTCTCATCCAGCACTGGCGCAGCAAGCAATTCGGCAGGTCGGTTAACGATGGCTCCAATACGTGGTCCAGTACTCGGTCCAGCGCGTGGTTCAGCAGCCAACCTCACTCCAGGCGTTCCATGCGACGCCTCATGCACCAGAGTTTGACCCGTGACTGAACCAGATGTCCACCTCCATGAAAGTCCAGGATCCATGCAAGACACCCTTCTTGACGCCATCGCCGAAGCCGTTTCCGCCGGTCTTACCGGTCCCGTCAAAACCCTTCCTGCCTGGCTGTTTTACGACGAGATCGGCTCTCAGCTCTTCGAGCGCATTACCCTTCTGCCGGAGTACTATGTCACCCGCACCGAGCGCGCCATCCTCGCGCAGGAGGCCGACCACATCGTCACTGCGGCTCTCCTCGCCGACCAGGAGGCCACCTGCAAGTCCGACCACAAGGCCGGCCCCGGTGGCAGAACGTCAAAGCTGCGTTTGATTGAACTTGGTGCCGGTACCGCGACCAAGACCGGCATCCTGCTCGCTGCCGCCGTCCGTCGCCAGGGCTCGACCGACTACCTGCCCATCGATGTCTCCGCATCGGCGCTGGACGAGGCCTGTGCCTCCATCGCCGACTCCCTTCCCCAGGTCACGGTCCATCCGCTCATCGGCAATTACGTGACCGACGTGCTCCGTATCCCGCCGCACGCCGGCCCCACGCTTGCCCTCTACATCGGCTCGTCCATTGGCAACTTCGCGCCTGCAGAAGCAGTGGCCATCCTGCAAAACCTCCGCGCTCAACTTCGCCCGGGCGATACACTTCTGCTCGGCACGGATCTTGTCAAAGACAAAGCCGTGTTGGAATCCGCGTATTGCGACGCGGAAGGCGTCACGGAGGCCTTTAACCTCAACATGCTCCAACGGCTCAATCGCGAACTCAACGCAAACTTCGATCTCTCGCTGTTCCATCACGCCGCATACTTCAACCAGGCGGAGTCGCGGATCGAAATGCACCTGCGCAGCGTCCTCCGCCAAACCGTCCATCTTGCCGCGCTCAATCTCAGGGTCAGCTTCGCAGCAGGCGAAACCATCCACACCGAAAACAGTTACAAGTTCACCGACGACACTATTCGCTCCCTACTCCAACAGGGTGGGTTTGAACTTACCCAGACATGGACCGATGCTCGGCATTATTTCGCGGTCACCCTGGCCACCGTAGGCAGCCACGCGCAAACTCCGGAATAGCCAAAGCAGAAGCCTTTAAAGAATTACCGCAACAAGAAGTACCTACACCGCAGGAAGTACTTGGACCCCAGTAAGTCCCTGCGAGTCATCAGGCCTGCAAGAGATAAGTACCAGCAGTACGGTAATTACCTGGGAAGTAAACCGAATTCTCCCCACTTTCGACCTATCCCTTCAACGAACATTCGAATCCCCTCCACCAGCGCAGTAACTTAGGCACTTACCGCCGCTGTTACAACCCACAGCCTAAGTTCACCAGAACAACGCAGGCCATCGTTCTCCCCGGTCCGCCACAGCAACCCCACGCGCTGCCGCCGCACACTCCACCCCGCACCCGGTCCGCATCGCATCGGCGCAGGCACTCCCCTCACACCAAATCGTCGCGGCCCCATCTACACTCCCAGTATGTGTGGAATCGTCGGTTACATCGGCCCCAAGTCAGTCGTCCCCCTCATCGTTGAAGGTTTGCGCCGCCTCGAATACCGCGGCTACGATTCCGCAGGCATCGCCGTCGCCGGCAACCCGGCAAACCCCAACCACCTCGACGTCCGCCGCGCCCCCGGCAAGCTCAGCAACCTCGAAGCCGTTCTGCGCGACCACCCCCTCGAGGGTTCCTACGGCATCGGCCACACCCGCTGGGCCACCCATGGCCGCCCCACAGAGGAGAACGCCCACCCGCACCGCGACGGCTCCGGCACCCTCGTCGTCGTCCACAACGGCATCGTCGAAAACTACATCGCGCTTAAAAACGCCCTCATCGCCCGCGGCCACCGCTTCGTCTCTGAAAC
>CAXUHM010000071.1:2517-13768 GCA_964250935.1 uncultured Terriglobus sp. | reverse complement strand
ATGGGGAACTGGTCCGTATCCCAGCCAAGCAGTGGGTCGCCGCGATTGATGTCCAGCGATCCCAGGATGCCGAGCCCACCCGCCGTCGCAATCTCGTGCTCAAACGTGTGGCCCGCGAGCGTCGCGTGGTTCGCCTCAATGTTGACGGCAACTTCCTTCTCCAGGCCGAAGCGCTTCAGAAATCCGTACACCGTTGCCACGTCGAAGTCGTACTGGTGCGTGGTCGGCTCCTTTGGCTTGGGCTCGATCAGAATCTGGCCCTCGAACCCGGTCTTGTGCTTGTACTCCACCACCATCGTCAAAAACCGGCCCATCTGCTTCAATTCCTGCGTCATGTCCGTGTTCAGCAGGGTTTCGTAGCCCTCGCGTCCGCCCCACAGCACGTAGTTCGATCCGCCCAGCCCGCGCGTCACGTCCATGCAGTGCTTCACCGTCGTTGCACTCCAGGCAAACACCTCCGGGTCAGGGTTGGTCGCGGCTCCGGCCATGAAGCGCGGATGGCTGAACAGGTTTGCCGTGCCCCACAGCAGCTTCGCCTTGCTGCCCTGCATCTTCTGCTGCAGGTAGTCCGCCATGGTGTGCAGGTTGCTCAGCGTCTCTTTCAGCGTTGCGCCTTCCTGCACAAGGTCCCGGTCGTGAAACGTAAAGAACGGCAGGTCCAGCACTCGGAACAGGTCAAAGGCGGCATCGGCTTTCATCTTCGCCGCCGTCATCGGCTCAAGCGAAGCATCCATCCACGGCCGCACAATCGTCGATGCGCCAAACGGATCGCTGCCCGTCATCGCAAGCGAGTGCCAGTAGGCAACCGCGAAGCGCAGGTGCTCTCCCAGCGGCTTCCCCATCACCAGCTTCTTTGCGTCATAGTAGCGGTAGCTCAGGGCTTGCTGCGATTGCGGGCCTTCGTACTCTACGGTCTTGAACTCACTAAATACTGTGCTCATCCTGTCCTCATCGAACTCTGTCTTACGTCGAACCCGTTTACGTCGAACTCGTTTACGTCAAACTCTGCTTTACTTGGCCACCGTTGCGGAACCGCGCACGGTAAACGTTGTCCCCGGCGCCCCGTTGGCCGGTTGCGCGCCACCGATCCAGAGCCGGTAGCTGCCGGGCATCACCGTGCGTGAGCCGTCCATCGCCACGCTCGAAAGCGCACGATCGTTCAGTGCAAAAGCGACATTGCGCGACTCTCCCGGCTGCAGGTGCACGCGCTGAAAGCCGGCCAGCGTGTAGCGCGGACCGTCGGTCTCCGGTGTTTGCACAAAGGCTTCCACCACCTCATCCCCGGCGACCCTGCTTGTGTTGCGCACTGTCGCGGATGCGGTCAGCACCTTGCCCGCCGCAAGCTCATTGCCACCCTGCAGCTTCGCCGCATCGTAGCGAAAGCTGCTGTAGCTCAGCCCGTATCCGAAGCCCCACAGCGGCGTGCCGGTGTAGTACTTGTACGTCCGGTTCTTCATCGAATAATCGGCAAACGCGGGCAGATCCCCGACCCCCGCGTAAAACGTCACGGGCAGGCGGCCCGCCGGGTTGTTGACCCCGGCCAGCGTCTCCGCAATCGCCGTCCCGCCCTCCACACCCGGATACCACGCCTGCAAAATGGCGGCCGCGTGATCCCTGGCCCAGTTCAGCGCAATCGCGCTTCCGCTCAGGTTCACCACCACAACCGGCTTGCCGGTCGCGGCAACGGCCTCCAGCAACGTCTCCTGCGCTGCGGGCAAACCGATGGCCGTGCGATCGCCCCCCGCAAAGCCGGGAATCTTCACGTTCATCTCCTCGCCTTCCAGCTCCGGCGACAACCCTGTAAACGCAACCACAACGTCCGCCTGCTTTGCCACGGCAACGGCCTCGTCCAGCAGCGCCGCAGCCGGTGCCTCCCACTTCATCTGCAGGCCCCCACCGGCATGGTCGCCCGCATGGCTGTACTGCACCTGCAGCTCGTGCTCGGAGGTGTCGTTCAGCGTCAGCGCAACGCGCGCCGGGTTCGATCCACTCATCACTGGTGGCGCCGTGGGCGACGCTCCGGGTGCGACCGTAAAGTTCCCCATGTCCAGCTTTACGCCGTTCAGGTTGCCCTCGCCCAGCACCTTGCCGTCCAGCAGCAGGCGGTAGCCCTCCTTCGGCGAGTACGGAAAGCTCGAGAAGCCCTCCAGAATCAACGTGTACCTGCCCGCGGCCGGCGCTCGCAGCTTGCCCGTCCAGCGCACGGAGTAGTCGTGTGTCTCCAATCCGGGGTTGGGCAGCGCATCGTTCCAGTCGTTCTGGATGCCCGATGCCTGCTCCACCGCCACCGGCTGTCCGGTCCAGTCGGTCGAGGCGAAGTACTCCACCCGCAGGCCTCCCGGCAGTGCGGTGCGCGGCACCGGCGTGGCCGCGCCTTCCGCCAGCAGCGAGCCCTGCGCGTACCGGATGGTGCCCGCGCCAAACTGCCGGACCATGCCGTCCAGCGGCGTCACCGGGTGTACCGGTTCGCCGTTATAGTTGCCCTCCAATGAAACCAGCAGGTCGGCAGTCGGACCCACAACGGCAATCCTCCGTGCCTTCGCCGGCAGGGGAAGCGCACCGTCGTTCTTCAGCAGCACCATCGACTCTTCCGCCACCCTGCGCGCCACCGCACGGTGCGCTTCGGACGCAATCTCACTCGCCGGAATCTGGTCGAGCGCCGTATTGCTGTCGAACAGCCCCAGCTCGAAACGTGCCGTATACAACCGCTCCGCCGCGCGCGTGAGCAGGTCTTCGCTCACCAGGTGCTGTCGCACGGCGCCTGCAAGCGTATTAAATCCGGGAGCCCAGATCGAGCACGACAGGTCGGTTCCCGCCTGCAGCGAAAGTGCCGCCGCGTGCGGAATATCCGGCGCGTCATGGTGGCCCTTGGTCACGTCCACAATCGCCGCGCAATCGCTCACCACAAAGCCGTTGAACTTCCACGCATCGCGCAGGTGCTCCTGCAGCAGCATGGTATTGGCGCAGGCGCTGTGGCCGTCAATCGCGTTGTAGGCGCACATCACCGACTTCACATGGGCGTCCACCACCGTGGAGCGGAACGCCGGCAGATACGTCTCCTCCAGATCGCGTGGCGTCACCACCGCGTCAAACGTGTGGCGCTGCGACTCCGGACCGCTGTGCACCGCAAAGTGCTTGCTCGTGGCGACCGCCTTCGGATGATCCGCGTCCGGCCCCTGTACGCCGCGAATAAACGCGCCGGCCATCTGCCCCGTCAGGTACGGGTCTTCGCCATACGTCTCCTGCCCCCGGCCCCAGCGTGGATCGCGAAAGATGTTGATGTTCGGCGACCAGAACGTCAGCCCAAAGAAAATGCGGCGATTCCCCTGCCGCTGCGCCTGGTTGAACTTGGCCCGGCCTTCGGTGGAAATGATGTCGCCCACCTGCTGCGCCGCCGCCGCATCCCAGGTTGCCGCAAGGCCAATCGCCTGTGGAAATACGGTCGCATACCCCGCGCGCGCAACCCCGTGCAGGGCTTCGTTCCAGGTCTGGTACTCCGGCACACCCAGCCGTGGAATCGCCGTTGCCCAGTCCTCCAGCTGCGTCGCCTTTTCCTCAAGCGTCATGCGGCTGACCAGGTCGTGCGCACGCTCCGCCGCGGGCAGCGCCGTGTTCTGCCACGCCGGACCGCTCTGTGCGGCGGCGCCGCTGCACACCGCGGCAAGCGCAAGAATGCCACGAACAACAGGTGGAACAGGTCGAAAACGGGACATGGTACGGGTTTCCTTTGGCCACGGGTCGCGCCTCAATCCGTGCCGCGCGGACCTCGCCGGAACCGCAGGCGCACCCGTCCGCGAACCACGTTCAATGCATCTCCGTTCGCGAGGCAACGTTATAAGCGCCAGCCAACCCCGTCAAGCGATCCCGTCAAGCGATCCCGTCAAGCGATCCCGTCAAGCGACCCCGTCTGCAACCCTGCATCGCCAGCCCCGTCCTCTCACAACCCCATGCCCACAGCCGAGCCCTCAGCTCCAAGTACCTTCAGCCACAAAGCGGTAGCCAATGCCGCGTACGGTCAGCAGGTGCGTTGGATGCACGGGATCCGGCTCAAGGTAGCGACGCAGCCGCACCACAAAATTGTCGATGGCGCGTGTGTCCGTATCCTCGCGAACGCGCCAGACCTCCTCCAGGATCTCGCGGCGGGACACCACCCGGCCGGTCCGGTCGATCAGGTAGCGCAGCAGGTCGGCCTCCATCAGCGTCAGTCGAATCGGCCCGTCGGGAGCCTTGATCTCCAGCTGTTCGAAACAGATTTCGCGGTTGCCAAAACGAAAGCTCGACGCGGTCGGTTTGTCCAGAACCGCCGGCAGGGCAGCGGCGCCGGCTTGGGTACGCTGCCATTCCATGCGCCGCAGCAGGCCGTGCAAGCGCGCAAACAGCACCGAAAGGTCAAAGGGCTTCGGCAGGTAGTCGTCGGCGCCCGCTTCAAAGCCCTCAATCACATCCTCCGGCCGGCCCCGCGCGGTCAGCATCAGGATGGGGACAAAGTTGCCTGCGGCGCGGAGCGCGCGCGCGATCTCGAAGCCCTCCATGCCGGGCAGCATCACGTCCAGCAGCACGGCCGCCGGCGGCTCCGGCGGTTGCCGCAGGTAGGCCAGCGCGGCTTCGCCGTCGGCCTCGTGGTGCGTGCGGTAGCCCTCCGCGCGCAGGTTAAACAGCACCGCATCGGCCAGGTGGGCTTCATCTTCCACAAGCACGATCAGGTCGTTGGTCAAGCGACCGTCCTGTGGTCGTCGCCCTGCAGAGTCACACGGTCTGCCGGCCAGGGCTGCGAGTGTGCCGCGAGCAGCGGCAGCTGGAGCGTAATGGTCGTGCCCAGGCCCGACCCGTAGCTCTGCGCGGTCGCCTCTCCGCCGTGCTGGCGGGCAATGGCACGCGTAATAAACAGGCCCAGGCCCGTCCCCTTGATCGGCACATTGCCGCGGGCGCTGTCCCGGTTCGTCACCCGGTAAAACCGGTGAAAGACGCGCTTCAACTGTGCCGGCGGAATCCCGATTCCGTTGTCGGTGATCCGCAGCATGGCGGTCGTCTCCCGCAGGATGCTGAGCTCGGCAACAATGTCGACGCCCGCGGGTGAATACTTCACGGCGTTGTCCAGCACGTTCAGCAGGGCAGTGCGTAGCCCCTGTGCCTCGCCGGCAACAAACACATCGCGGTCCGGTGCCCCATCGCTCAGCCGAACAGCCGTCGCCGCAAGATGGTGACGGCGAACCGTTTCGGTCAGCACCTCTTGCGCAAGCTGGCGCAGGTCGACAGGCAGCCGCGCCTTGCCGTGCTTCACCACTCCTTTCGCATTGGCCTCTCCGGCCCGCAGCACCTGCTCCACCGTTGCCAGCAGGCGGTCGTTGTCCTCCATCATGCGCGTGTAAAACTCCTGGCGCTGCACCTCGTCCAGCGGCCGGCGCTGCAGCGTCTCCAGGTACAGCCGGATGGAGGCGATCGGTGTCTTCAGCTCGTGCGTCACGGCATTCAGAAAGCTGTCCTGGCGTTCATTGCGGCGAATCTCCCGCACCAGGAAAATCGTGTTCAGGATCAGACCGGCAATCAGCACGCTGAAAAAAATAATGCCCAGCACGTAATACACCACGTGCAGCTGGCGCACGTTCAGAATGATCCAGCCGACGTTCAGCGCCACCGCCAGGCCCGTCAGGCAGATGCCCAGCGTGACAAAGGTGGCAATCGCTCCGCGCCGGCGGGTGATATTCATGGTGGCCATATTCTTGCACCAATACGAAAGGCCGGCGAAAATTCACCGGCCTTTCGCTCGCTTTTCGTCGCTCTTACGCGCCCGCAGGCTTTGGATTCAGCTTGTCGTACTTGGCGATCTGCACCTTTTTGGCAAGACCGGCCTTTTCCATCAACCAGATCCCGTAGTAGTTGATGTCGAACTCGTACCAGGCAAGCCCGTGCCGCGCACTTACCGGGTGCGCATGGTGGTTGTTGTGCCAGCCCTCGCCGCCCGTCAGCAGCGCGACAATCCAGTTGTTGCGGCTGTCGTCCTTGGTCTCAAAGCGGCGTCCACCCCAAAGGTGCGTCGCGGAGTTGACCAGCCAGGTGCTGTGCAGACCAACCGTCACCCGCAGGAATGTGCCCCACAGCATCATCCCAATCGCACCCTTCACGCCGCCAAAGGCGTAACCGATGCCAAGCTGCAGAAGTCCGCTGATCGTGAGCGGCACCCAGTGGTAGTTGCTCAGCCAGCGCTGGCCGGGGTCGCGGGTCAAATCGGGAGCGTAACGGCCAAGCAGCGCCGTCTCACTGTGCAGCGCACGGCCTGAAAGAATCCATCCCGCATGTGCCCACCAGGTGCCGTCGTGCGGGCTGTGCGGGTCGCCTTCGTGATCGCTGAACTGGTGGTGCACGCGATGCGTTGCCACCCAGAAAATCGGTCCACCCTCCAGCGCCAGCGTGCCGCAGCCGGAGATGATCAGCTCCAGCCAGCGTGGCACACGGTACCCGCGATGCGTCAGCAGGCGATGGTAGCCCATGCCAATGCCGACATTGATCGCCAGAAAATACATCACCGCAAAGGCAAGCAGGTTCTTCCACGAGAAAAAGAACAGCGCGGCAATGGCGCCCACATGGAACAGCCCCATAAAGATGCTGGTGATCCAGTTGATGCTGCCCTGCTGGTGCTCACGGCCCATGCGCAGGTCCTCGCGCACCTTGCGGCGCGTGGCCTCCACCACTTCCCGTGCGGATGGCAACGCGGTTGCCCCTCCACTGCTGGACACGGCGGTATAGCCACCGGTCTGTTCATCGATGTGTGCGGCGATCTCGGCGTCGGTTGGAACGGATGCGGACATGATTCCTCTTGGAAAGTCTGGTTCGTGGTGCGGGTACAGGGTGCAGGATCTTCGGGCTTCACAGATTCAACCACTCGCCCTATTGCCACGCTAGCAGCCTTCCCGCATCCGCTTTGTAACAGTTGTGTAAGGTCACCCCCGACATCATGCAAACCGGGAATCCTTGCCGAAACGGCATAAACCGGCGCGCTGGTATTGATAGGATGAAGCGGTGACGACGCTCTCCGGACCCTTCGCCCTGACGCCCGTATTTTCGCCCCGACCCTGGGGACGCCATGAGTTGTCCTCCTGGTACAGCGCGTCCGAGTTGCCCCGGACGGAGGAGCCCATCGGCGAAGCCTGGCTCACCGGCCCCGCGTGCGTCGCGGCAGGCGGCGGCGTGGACGGCATGGACCTCCGCCACATCGCTGCGGTGCACGGCAGGGAATTGCTGGGCAACTGGCACGCCGAGGGCGAGTTCCCGCTCCTGCTCAAGCTGCTCTTTCCCGATCAGAAGCTCTCGGTGCAGGTCCATCCGGACGACGCGCACGCCCAACGCCTGGGCCAGCCGCGCGGCAAAACGGAGTGCTGGTACGTGGTCGCGGCAGAGCCCGGTGCCGAGGTCGCCTGCGGCCTGCGCGAGGGTGTCGCACCGGAACAGATGCGTGCGGCGGCGGCCGACGGTTCCATGGAGGCACTCCTGCGCATGGTGCCGGTCGCCACCGGCGACATGGTCTTCGTCGACGCCGGCACCGTCCACGCCATCGGTCCCGGCGTCACCCTCCTGGAAACGCAGCAAACCTCGGACACGACGTACCGCCTCTATGACTATGGGCGCCCGCGTGAGCTGCACCTCGACAGCGGCATCGCGGTAAGCCGGGCCGAAACACGCGCCGGCAAAGTCGCACCAGTACCCATCGCCGGCGGAACCCGCCTCATTCAGGAGCAGTACTTCACCGTGGACCGGTTTGAGCTGCAGCCAGGCGAGCGGCTCCATCTCGAGGACGCGGTAAACCGTCCGCACTGCTTCACAACGCTGTCCGGCGAAGGCCATCTCCACGCGGCTCTGAGCAACGCCGTTACCTCCACCGGACCATTGCTGAAGCGTGCCACCTCGGCCGTCGTGCCCGCCTGCTGCGGCGCAGTGGACCTGCTGGCATCCACGCCCATGGTGGTCGTCCGGTCCATGGTCTAGGTAGCGCTCGAGATTCCGCTCCTGCGTGACCGTTGCCGTTCCGGTAAACTCAGGAACAATGCGCGTCTTCGGAATCGATTGCGGGACGGAGTTCACCGGCTGGGGTGTGGTGGACCTGGTGGAGACTGCCCGGGAGACGCGTCTTGTGCCCGTCGCCGCGGGTGCCGTCCGGCTCGACAAAAAGCAGCGCACGCCCCTTCGTCTGCAGCAGGTGCACCTGGAGTTAAGCGCACTGCTCGCCCTCTACGCTCCCGAAAGTGTCGCGATTGAGGACGTATTTTTCGCCGCAAACGCCAAAAGCGCGCTCAAGCTGGGTCACGTGCGCGGTGTTGCCATGCTCGCCGCCGCCGCCGCCGGGCTCGAGGTCGCCGAGTATGCGCCGCTCTCGATCAAGTGCGCGGTGGTCGGGTACGGCCTGGCCGCCAAGGAGCAGGTGCAGTTCATGGTTGCGCGCCTTTTGGACCTGGAGCGCGCGCCCGAACCGGCCGACGCCGCCGACGCTCTGGCCATCGCCATCTGCCACATCCACACCGCACGCACGCTGCAGGGCATGACGGCGCAGACAGCGTCCCCTGCCGTGTCCCCCGCCGTGTCCCGATCAGCATCCCGGCGTCTCCCGCAGCAGGTCCTCCGTTGATGCGGCGCTACACCCTGGCCCGCTTCACCCTGTCCTGCATCGCCATGGGCGCCGCGGCCCAGGCTGCCATCGCACAGCAGCCGGACGCAACCGGCTTCGCCCTCACCGCGACCTACGACCGCGACGGCCTCCCCGTCCCGCAGTGGGCCTTCCACGTCGCGCCCGGTGGCGCGGTCGAGTACACCTCCCACCACGCGGCGCCGGGCATTGCGGACGCGCCCGTGCGCTTTCAACTTTCCCCCACCGGCAGGGCCAAGCTCGGCAGGTGGCTCGCCTCGGCCAACGGCCTCGCCCCCTGCGAAACCAGGACCAAGGGCCTCGCCCGCATGGGCATCAAGAGCCTGACGTATACCCCCACCAACGGCGCGGCCGTCACCTGCGCCTATAACTTCTCCGACAACAAATCCATGTCGCAGGTCATGGAGTACCTGTCCGCGGCAAGCTACACCATCGAAGAAGGCATGACCATGGACCGCCTGCACCGCTACGACCGTCTTGGCCTTGACCCCGTGCTCATGCGTCTCGTGGCTGCGGCAAAGGACGGCAAGGCCCAGGAGCTCGCCGCCATCCGCCCATCGCTCGAAGCCCTGGTCACCGACGACGCCGTCTTGGAGCGGGTGCGGGTACGCGCCGCGGAATTGCTGGAGTTCGCCAAGCTGCAGTAACGGTCCCACACCCATCCCCGCACGGCGAGCCACGCCCTCCCATGTCGGCAGAAGTCGATAAAGGTTTACGGACTTCCTTTTGAAGCGGTACTCTGCCCCCACTGAAATGCCTGATGTTATGAGGACCTATGTCGACGTTTTCCCACATGTCCAGCCTTCCCAAGATCTTCAACCTTGCGTCCGTAACCATGCACCGCCCCAAAGAAGGTCTGGAGCGCATCCGCAACTTCGTGGAGGGTCGTCGCCGCGTCGTTCACGACCCCGTCCCCTACCTCCCGCAGGATCTGTCCACGGCCATCGCCACGCTCGAGCGCGCAACCTCCCTCAGCATCCAATGCCACCTGCACGATGCGGATCTCGGGACGCTTGAGACCACGGCACAGCACACCTTTGCCTCGCTCCAGGGCTCGCTCCCGTTCGACGCGAGTCACAACGGCGACCGCAACCTGGCGCGCACCTGCTTCGCGCTTGTGCGTGCGCTTCAGCCCGCAGTCGCGGTCGAAACCGGCGTCTGCTACGGCTTCACCACCACCTACCTCCTGCATGCCCTGCGAAAAAACCGCTCCGGTGCCCTGCACAGCATCGACCTGCCGCCGCTTGCACGTGGCGCCGACCGCTTTGTCGGCAGCGTCATCCCAACCCACGTGCGGGACCGTTGGACGTTGCATCGCGGCGACGCCCGCACCCTGCTTCCACCGCTTCTGCACAGCCTTGGCGAGATCGACTTCTTCCTCCACGACAGCCTTCACACCTGCCAGCACATGCGCTTCGAATTCGAGCGTGCCTGGGCCAGCATGCGCCCCGGTGGCTTCCTCGTGTCCGACGACATCGAGGGCAACCCGGCATTCCTGGAGCACATGGCACGGCCCGACGTTCGCTGCGCCGTCGTCGTCAAATTCTCGGAAGGCGACGCACTCTTCGGCATCGCGGTCAAGCAGTAGCCTCCTGCCCGGCGGTTGTCCGCAGCATCCTGCTCGCGCAGCAGGCGCCAGCGGTCATGCAGCGGCATGCCGCTCGGCGGTAAGCAGCACCTGCTCCGTGCCAGGCAGTATCGTCCTGCGCAGGGTGCAAGCGGCAACATTCTCATCGAAGAAAGCTCGGCCCTGCCGGAGCACCTGGCTCGGCCAGAGCTTCCCTGCGCCGTCTTTATCAGACTTTCAAAAGGGCGCACACCATCCGGCATCGCGTCCATGCAGCCACCTCCTTCCCTTGGCCAGCAGCAGCATCTTGCTCCGTTCCAAGCGCTGGCATCATGCTCGGCAACAAGCAGCAGCGTCCTTCTCGGTTGCTCGGCAAGCGGCATAATCTGGTCGAGATACATCCGGCATTTCTCGAGTACGAGGTGCAGCCCTGCGTTCACCGTCGTCGCCAAGTGTTCAGAACCAGACGCACTGTTCGACATCACAATCAAGCAACAGCATCTGCTCGGCGGCAAGCAGAAGCACCTCGCTCCGTGCGCATCAGTAGTCCTGCGCGGCAGCAGCGGCAAGCACCTCGCTCCGTGCGCATCAGTAGTCCTGCGCGGCGGCAGCGGCAAGCATCTCCTCTCGCAGGAACTCGGCATTTCTGGAGCACATGGCGGTCTCCCGACATTGGCTGTACCGTCATATTCAAGGGTTCAGAAGGTGCCGCACTCTTCGCCATAACGGTAGGCAACCGCATCCGGCTCGGGAGCAAGCAGCAGCATCTACTCCGTTGAAAGTGGTCGCGTCCTTCTCGGTGTCAGCAGTAACCTCCCTCTCGGCAGCAAGCGGCAGCTTCCTGCTCGGCAGTGGCGACATCCTGTCCAGGGGAAATCGAATTCTGAGCACATGGCGGCTCAAGAGATTCGCTGTGCCATTGCCGTCAAGTGTTCAGAAGGCGACGCACTGTTCGGCACCGCGGTCATGCAGCAGCATGCTGCGCGGCGGTAAGCAGCACCTGCTCCGTGCCAGGCAGTTGCGTCCTGCGCGACGGCAAGCAGCAGCAC
>CAXUHM010000071.1:0-2507 GCA_964250935.1 uncultured Terriglobus sp. | reverse complement strand
AGCAGCCCCGGCGTGGCACGGAGCGGGAATCGGCTTGCAGCGGCAATCTCCTGCTCGGCAACAGCAGCATTGCCTCCAAAGAAAATCCGGCATTTCTGGAGCACATGGCCGCCTCCGCCAATCGCTGCGCCGTCATTGGTCAACCTTGAAAAGACAACGCACTCTCTGCCATCACACTCAGGCAGCCGCATCCCTCTCTGCGGCAAGCAACAATATCTTCCTGCGTGCCAGGCACCCGCATCCTGCTCTGCGGCACGCAGCAGCATCCGGCTTAGCGAGAAGCGGCACTTCTGGAGTACATGACTCGGTGCAATATTCGCTATGTCGTCGTCTCCAAGTGTTCAGAAGGCAACGCACTCTTCGATCGCGGTGAAGCAGCCGCATTCTTCTTAGCGATCAGCGGCAGCGTCCTTCTCGGTTGTAAGTGGTCGCACCCTGCTCGTGGGCAAGCGGCAATGTCCTGCTCTGCGAAAAGCAGCCTCCTGACTGCAAGCAATCCGGCATTGCCGGGAGCACACCGCGCGTCCCGATGTTCGCTGCGCCGTCGTGGTCAGTGTCCCAAAAGACGACGCACTCTTCGCTGTCGGTCAGCCAACCGCACCCTGCTTGGTGGCAAGCGGCATCCCCTGCTCGGCATCACCGTCAGGCGTTGCGACTCCGCTGGGCGTCCGAAACGAGCCTGTCCCACCTACTCAACAGCCGCGCCGCCAACGATCTCCCGCGCCCGACACTGCCCTGTGCCGCCCTGCTTTCATCCGGTAACGTCTGCTCGCAGCTGGATGTTGGCAGCCGCCGCGCACGGACGGACGCCCATGCGACCCTTTTCAAGATGCGGCGTCTGTGTTGGTATGCGTATGCTGTACGGTACGCATGGGCGGAGGCTGCCAGTGACTCGTTTCACCAGGAAATCGACGCGCACCGCCGTCACTGCCAGCGTCACTGTGCTCGTGCTGGCGCATGTCGCCGGTTCCGGGGCACTCCGGCTCCAGGCCGCGCAGGCCGCTCCAGCCCCCGCGCAGGCCGCTCCAGCCCCTGCGCAGGCCGCTCCAGCCCAACAGAATGAAAGTGTCACCGCGGCAGCGGCGGCGCGCGCGGGCGCTCCGGCAACCGCTCCCCGCGATGTGCCCGCAGACGCCCTTGCCGCGCAGCGGCCGGTCGCCCGTCTGAGCCGCCTCTCCGGTGCCGTGACAGTTGGCGTGGAAAACGGGACCGAACCGCCGGTGGACGCGGCACTCAACATGCCCCTGGTTGGGGGTTCGCGGCTCATCACCGGCGACAACGGCGAGGCAGAGGTCGAGTTCGCCGACGGTTCGGTTCTGCGCATCACCTCCGGCAGTGCTGCCACCCTCTCCCGGCTCGATCCGGCGTCGCAGGGAACCCAGCTGGTCCTGGGCAGCGGCTTGTTTTACCTGGAGCTGCGTGCCTCCGAAGTGGGTGCATACGCCGTCTCCGCAGGCGACGTGACCATTTCGCCGGAAGAGAATGCGAGTGTGCGAGCTTTCGTGTTCTTGCGCTTGCGAGTGTGCGTGTGCGTGTGGACGATGCGCAGGTGGAGACCGCGTTGCTGGCGGGCAGCGTCTCTGTCACCCGCGCCAACGCCTACACCGCCCAGCTGAGCGCCGGCGAGAGCCTCCGCACCGACCCCAGAAACGGCAAACGCTATCTCCTTGCAGACACCATCTCGCCGGAAGCGTGGGATAGCTGGAACGAGCGTCTGGCGCAGGCCGCACAGGACCAGCAGGGTGCGCGAACGACCGCACGGGACGGCTACACAGGCGATCAGGGCTACGGCTGGGCCGACCTGGATGCCCAGGGCAGCTGGTACAGCGTGCCGGGTGAAGGCGAGGTTTGGCAACCGGCCATCGCGGATGGCAGCTTCGATCCCTATGGCAGCGGCAGCTGGGTGTACGGCCCGGGCGGGTATACCTGGGCCTCGGGCTACGGCTGGGGCTGGTTGCCCTACCGTTGCGGTGCGTGGTCGTTTTACAACGGCTTCGGCTGGGGTTGGAGTCCGTCGGCTGGTTGTCTGAATTTTGGCTTTGGCGGCGGCTACGACGGTGGTTACGAGGGCGGTGGCGGTGGGTACCGGGTGCGGCACCCGCCAGTCTGGTGGCATCCGCCACACCGGCCGGCAGGTTCGGGCGGTGTGGGCCGGCATCCCACCGTGCCGCTTCGTCCGCGGCCGCTCGATGCAACGGTCGTGCCTCCACCGCACCGGCTCGGGGAACCGGTACGCCTCGCCGGCGTTCTTGCCACACCGCTCCCAAGGGTGGGTCGGTCGCTCACACCGCAGGGTGGGTCGGCCGTTGGATCGTCCCTCCTCCGGGATTTTCCCGTGCGCGCCGGAACGCATGAAGCCGTTCTGGGCGTGGTCTCCGGCGCACCGGTTGCCACGCCCGGCCGGCCCGGTGTCTGGCGGCAACAGGGTGCGGCTGGTGCGGGTGTTCGCAACACCGTGGGAGACAGCTGCGGTGTGCTCGGCAATGCATCGGCGACTTCCACCCACC
>CAXUHM010000070.1:0-13910 GCA_964250935.1 uncultured Terriglobus sp. | reverse complement strand
TGCCAGCGGCTAGTCCCAGCGATTCCAGGTAAAGTCGGAATCGCAGAACGACGGTCCGGTTCAGGGCCAGCCTCGGTTCCGAGCAGTACCACGCGATGAACTGCTCCATCGCGAACTTGTAGTTCCGCCTGGATCGCGGCGAGCTCAAGCTGCTTAGTACGGCGGACTTCGCATGATCGAGGTCTGGCAGCCGAAGGACGACCTTGCGGGGAGCCGGCTTCTTCATTCCCTTGGGCATATAAACGGCCTCCTCTGCCGTAAATATGCCCGACACTCTATGCCCATGGGATTGTCATCGAGAACGAGGTTTGAAATCGACGAGCGCAAAGGCGACTTCGCATCAGCTGAGGATGCGTAACTCACGAAAGGTGCGTTTACTGGGGGACGAGATGTGCGCGGTAAGGCGAAGACCAAAGCGTTGCAATGGAAACGCGACTCCTGCTTGTCACCGCTAATCCGCAGAGTGTGAGATCGCTGCACTAGCCGGAGCCGAACTGTTCAGAAACAGATTCTGATGGCCCTCAGCAGCCGACCAATGTTGGCCCCTTGTAGTCACGATCGCTCTGTTCGGTGGATGCGTCTGTCGCTATGGTTGCTCCATCTTTGCGATCTGCATCTCGGTCGCCTGCAACTCTTCCTTAGACAGTGATGCGGCCTCGCGCCTCGCCTGCTCAAAAGCTTGATGGGCCTCCCCCATCCTGTGCATCTGCACGAGCGTGCCGCCAAGGCCAGCCTCAATAGAGGGAGCCTGTGGAGCGAGTGCGACCGCAGTCTCTGCTTCCCGAAGCGCAGCCTCCGGTTGTCCCGTTTGGATCAGTAAAGGCACTTGACTCAGGTGTGACTCTGCGGCCACCAGCGGCAGGTCGAAGCTTCCGTGATAGACAAGAACCGAATGACCGATCAACTCGGCCGGGTGACCTACTTGAAATTGCCGGTATGGGTTGAGACTCCCCGGACCCCAGAGGACCCCGGCCGCATCTTCGGCGCTGATGAGAAGGGTTCCTTGCAGATGCGGAGGCACAAGCGTGCTTGGTTGGCGTGCCATCATCGCCAACCCTGTGGGCAAGGGTTTGCAAGGAGTCCTGTCGTAGGCTGGAACTCCGCCGAGGTAACTATAGGCAAACCAGCAATCCGTTAGGTGATGCGCTCCGGTCCACGCTTTCACCTCTTTCAACTGCTGCGCCCAGTCTACGTTCGAGTCTGTCAGCATGCGGTAGGTGTTGGATGATCCGCCAACCGCCTCATTCGCGTACGGCAGATAATCCGGATAGGCATGGAGGGACGTGGCACATTGAAAGCAGATCAACGCAGCGATGCCCCAGGCAGCAGGACGTGATCGCTTGGCGATCGCCCATGCCGCGGCCGCCGCCGTCAGGATCGCAAAAGGATAGATGGCCAAGACGTGTCTCACCCCGACGTTTGTGTTCGAAGGTAGACACGCAACCAGAATTGTGAGCAGAGCAGTCGCGGGTATTGCGAACTCGCGACGCGACCGTGCCAGCACAAAGGGCGCGGCCGACAGAAGAACAATCAGAGTCAGCGTGCTCTTGATCAGCAGAACTACTGGAAAGTAGAACCATGTTCCTCTCGGGTATATGCGCCCGAACAGGAAGCCGGCACCTGCGGTGAAGTTCGTCGAGAGCTTGGTCCAGCCGAATAGGTAAGCCTCCGGTAGCAGGTGCCGTGCGGCCAGGTGTGTCAGTATGTTTGCCTGCCACGGACTTGGTCCCATGTGCACGAAAGCGGCAAGCGGGGGACCCAGGGCGAGACCTTCAGGGCGGGCAGCATAGCGGAAGGTATAGAAAGACCAAAGCACTCCATAACTGATTAAAGAAATGGCAAGCAGGGCGCCGACCAGCGTACCTGCTCTGCGGCCGCGACCAGATTGGGTCGCCGCAATCTCCCAGAGCACGACGAGTGCAAGGATAGGATAAACAAGAACTCCACTTAGTTTTGCCGAAACAGCCAGCCCGGCGGCCAGTCCGCACGATGCCAGTCTCAACCATCCTGGCCGCTTCAGATAGCGGTAGAAGGCCCACACTGCCGCGAACGAAAAGCAGGCTACGCCCATGTCGGTTGTCACCAGGGCGCCGTGTGCCAATATGGAAGGTTCGAACGTAAACAGAGCGAGGGCAAGGACTCCTACAGGCGCTCCGAACATTTCCCAGCCCGCCGCGAAGAGACAGAGCGCAAGCAGGAAGGTGAACACACTGGAGGCAATCCGCGCTCGCGTCAACAAGTGATAGTCGCCGTTTTCAGCAAGCATCTGCTGGCTGCCGGCGTATTCCTCCACAAGAAAGAGAAAGCGCGGAGGGGTAGCTGGCTTCATTTGCATGCCGAGCAGGGGGGCGGCCGCGACCAACTTGACCAGTGGCGGATGCTCCGGGTTTACGCCGAAGTCCCTGGCCACCCAGTGCTGATATCCGGCATACAGATGAGCGCCTTCGTCATACGTCATGGAGAGGTGACTAATCGAAAGCCACTCCTCAGCGGCAAGACAGCTCAGGAGACACAAAGCCACCAACAAGACAACTCGAGTGCTTGTCCACCGAAGCAGGGGCGCTGGCCAAAGGGGATCCGGCAACAACGTCGTGAAACGCTTGGTCATGACTGAATCCTCAGCAAACCGCGACATCGATGATTCTTGTGACAGTACGATACACCGAGTTGCCGTCACATCGTAGGAGAATGTGCCGCAGGTGTCAGCCGCGGTGACCAGGAACAAAGGATCGGATCGCACGCAACCTGTTCGTGCATTTTGGGCGCCCAGTTCTGTGACCGGTGGGGATTCCGGGCACCGACAAATCGCAGGGTGTTTACTTATCGCCTGCTGTCCCAGATCTTCACTTGATGAGAACAGGCCTGTTCACTCATTGAGAAGCAGTTCCGGGCGGATGGTCGGTTGTACTCACTTGAATCCCGAATTCGAGCTCGTCCGAGTAGGCGAGCCATTGTTGGCGGAGCTGAGCCATCCAATCGACGAAGCCGGGGTGTGGTCGAAGTCTGGCCAGATTTGCGTCCGACGCAAACAGTGGGTAACAGGGAAACCCGTCCAAAGAGGCGAAGTCCAACCACTTGACGGCCTGCTCCGGCTCATCCATGAGACCGAACGCAATAGCAATGTGATACGCGGAATGGTGGAAGTGGCCGAATCCGCTCCCCGTACGTATTGCTTCTTCTATCTTGGCTATTGCCAGAGAACCATCGCCCGCTGAGGCCGCCAGCACGGCTTGCATACTGACGTATAGTGCGCCATCGTCCTCTGGATAGGCCGCCAGGAGTTGCTCGAGCATAGAGTTGGCCTCCTCACTCTTCCCCAGGTTGAAGAGGACCCAAGCCGTTTGATAGCCGATCAGCCCCGGATTCACGTCCCGTGGGATCGTTCGGAGAACGGACAACGCCTGCTCGTACTTGCCCTGGAAGGCGAATGTCTGCGCAGTCCGATAGATGGCGAGATGATTGTTCGGATTTATCAGGGCTGCTTCCCGCGATTCACGTATAGCCTCCTCGAAGTAGCCGATGTGACAGTAAATGAGCGCAAGCTGATTTCGCGCTTCATCCAGGTTTGAGTTCAAAGCAATGGCTGTGCAATAGTCTCGAATGGCTCGCACGTGCGGGAAGTGATTCGCCGGCGTCCACAGAAGCCGGCCGCGAGCCAGATACGCGACAGCTGAGTTCGGATCCAGTGACAGAGCTTTCTCGACAGCCACGAACGCCTTCTCTTGCCACTGCCTTTCGTGTGGCGCAAAGAGAAAAAGTTTCCAGACGTATGTCTGCGCCAGCTCAGCATAGGCCATGGCAAAGGTTGGATCGATGCTGATGGCGCGCTCAAAAGCACGCATCGCCGTCTCGTTGTCGGCCTTGTTCTGATGTTGGGCGTAGAAGCGCCCGCGCAGATAACAGTCATATGCCTCCGGTTCCACCAGAGCCGGGCCCTTCGCCTGCATTTGCTCGTGTTGTGGCTGGGGGCGCACCCGGGTCCCGATCACTGCGGCCACTTCTTTCAGAACGGCCAGGATCTCGCCGAGGCTCCGGTCATAGGTTTGTGACAAAATCTGGGAACGAGCCGGCAATTGAACCGCTTGCACGGCGAGTTGCATGCGGCCGCCAAGTCGGATGACCGATCCCCCCAAAAGAATGTCCTGGCGCAGTTCCCCAACACCTTCGCTTGCTTTGTGAATGCTTGCCGGGGACACCTTGATCTGAGGGTTCCGAGCAAGTTCACCCATGAGGGTTTCTGTCACGATCTCGGCGAAGTGATCCTGAGAGGTGTCGCCGGAAAGATTGCGAAGCGGACACACAGCCACAGACGTGACCGGTAACGGCGAACCCGTCCATCGCGGGGCCTCTGCGTCCTGAACAGGTTTTGCAACCACAAGATCGACATTGGCGATGAAGCGGTACCCCCGTCGAGGAGCCGTCTCGATGTAGCGCGGCGCCAACACAGAATCGCCCAGGGCCTCGCGAAGCCGGTTCATCGCGTTGTTCAGGCCGTGGTTGAAGTCGCCAAAGGCGTCACCGGGCCACAGCTGTGTGTGCAGTTCCTCCCGTGTGACCAGTTCGCCGCGCCGTTGCACCAGCACCGCCAGCAGACGCGCGGGCTGCAAGGCCAAGCGTTCCTGGTGGCCTCCGCGCATCAGGCAGCAGGTTCTCATATCCAACTCGAACGGACCAAAGCGGACGGCTATCGCATCCTGCATGGGCTCTGCCACGGCGGACCTCGAGTCTGCACGGAGTAACGGTCGCCTCCAGGAGCAAACCGCCGGCGGTCACAGAATACTTCAACTCGCTGAGATGACCGGACTTGGCCCGGGAGATTTTAGGGACTCAATGGGGACCTGTGCATGATTGCAACCCAGGGGCGCATACAGCAAAGTGGTCCCTCTCCATCAGGAGATAGGAGGAGTCCCGTGAAAAGATTCAACCTTAAGCCATTGCGCTTCGGCTTCCGCAAGGCAGTTCCACTTGCTGTCTGCCTTATCGGCATGCATTCTTCACCCACTCAGGCGCAAAATGTCGTCGCCCAGTGGAATGAAGTTGCGATCACCCAGGCGCGCGCCAGCACCGAACCAGGCGCCACCTCGTCTGGAGCGACAAGCCTTTACGTCGCGTACGTCGAGCTCGCCGTTTACAACTCGGTTGTCGCGATCAAAGGCAAGTACGAGCCCTACAAGTATTACGTGCCGGCGGCTGAAGGCGCGTCCGCTGAAGCCGCCGCCGTGGAATCGGCCTACCGCGTGCTGATGCACTACCTGCCCGATCGTGCAGCGGCGCTCACGGCGGTCTACACAACATCGATGGGCGCGATACCGGATGGAGCTGCCAAGAGCGACGGTCAAACAGTGGGCCTGTTCTCAGCCAATACATTGATTAGCCTGCGCGCGAGCGATGGTCTTGGAGTGCCGTGGGCGTACAGCCTTCCTTCCTCACCCGAGCCGGGTATTTACATCTTCACCCCTGGAGCGACGTCGCTCGTAACGCCCTGGGCCGGCAAGATGACCCCATTCACGTTCAGCAATCCCGCGCAGTTCCTGCCCGACGAGCCTCCAACACCGTTGAAGAGCCGCAAGTGGGCCGAGGACTACAACGAAACCAATTTGCTGGGAGCCATTGACAGTACCGTTCGTACGCCGGCGCAAACCGAAATCGGCCTGTTCTGGACCGACCACACAACGGCGCAGTATGGGCACATGCTTCAGACCCTGGCTACGCAGGAGAAGATGGCTACGCTGGAAAGCGCGCGGCTTTTCGCCATGTCGTTTACCACACTGGCCGACGCTTATATCGGCTGCTTCAATGCCAAGTATCACTTCAGCTTCTGGCGCCCTGTAACCGCGATCAATAACGGCGACATCGATGGGAATCAGTTAACCGTAACTGACCCATCGTGGCGGCCCCTGGCCGTTACGCCCAGACACCCTGAGTATCCTGCCGCGCATGCATGCCTCACGGGCTCCCTTGCGAATACGCTGGAGACCTACTTCGGAACTCCAGACATTCACCTCACGGTCACCAGTGCGGTCACGAACACGACACACACCTTCAACAACGTCCATGAACTCGAACGCGAGGTGGAGGGTGCACGCATCTACGCTGGCTTCCACTTCCACCACTCCCTGGAGCAGGGCTTTCTGTTAGGGCACAAGGTCTCCCAGAACGTCACGGAAAACTTCTTCGAACCCAAACGGAAGCCGCACAAAGATTGACGAGCTGAGGACCTCTCCAAGCACCCACGGCGGGTGCTTGGAGGGGAGAGAACGCGCTCAGGCTTCGTTGCGCCTCTCACCCCTGTTGCGAGATGTGCGACGAAGATCATGTATGTATGGTCGGCCATCCGCGAAACAATCATCATCTTCGGTCGATGGCTCCTCCCTGCTTCGCCCACCCGTTGTCGTCCCTCGGCCTCCCTGGCGCAAAGGCACCACTGCCGCAGTCCCCCGCCGTTCCGGCCCTTCCCCGCCTCTGGACCGGACCGAATTACCTCTAACAAACGGCATTGCCGTGGGCCAGCGTTTGTCTCCCCCGCCACGATGGTGGAATTGACGGACGGGTTACTTCCCGATTGACCGTCACTCGGGAGCAAGCACGAGGGAACTCTCGGTCGCTGAGTGCGTTAGCGATTTACCACTCATCGAGAACCATCGCTAAAGAGGACGGAGTTCTCTCATCAGCTATGCTCCAGCGGCGGAGCACCTCGAGCAGGGCACGGAGCAGGCCTGCAACGCTGAGCCCAATGGGTGACGCTCGCAGTTGGCATTAGGAGTCCGAATCTGCAAGGCGAAGGGTTTCTGCAGTAAGAGCGTGCGTCAGCAGGGCGAGCGTGCTGTCAGTGCGGCACGTCGAACGCCATAATGAAGGGACTAAACCGTAAGGGGAAGCCTCGCCTGTACAGCCAAGGCAGACGCATCGCCTAGAAGAACGCAGAGTGAAGTTCGGCTCAAGAGGTACTCCTTTTTCACCGTTAAGGAGAAGACATGATGGACCCGCACCGAGTCGCTACTGAGCGACCCAGTCTCGGGCTTCGGTCATGGTTCGCCTGAGGCAGCTCGCTTTGAAGGACTCGGACGCGGGACAGGTAGTCGGCTTCGCCCGACCCTAGGATCAGTCGGGAGTCGACCTCTGTTGTGGCCATCTGCTTGTTTGCCCGCATACTCTTGATCTGCTCAACGAAGGCAGTTTCAAATTCATCCAGCACTTTGCCTAGCGTGCCGCCCGTAAACTCGCCAAAATCATGGATCATGTGCATTTGGTCGTAGTACCCGAAGCGGTACGCAACGTCGGTCCAGGGGACAGCGGTGAAACGCGCTTTGTAATCGAGAGCCGCTTCAAAGCGGGCGATCTTGGCGAAGAGCTTCGGACGTATACCTACTTCCGTGAGGAACCTGCGTTCAAATTGGCGCATCCCCAATCCAGCTGCTTCGGCAAGTGTGGACAACTTCACTTGGCTGCCTGCACGCAATATCTGGTGCGCAGCCGCCGAGATGACGCCGAGACATTTCGTCTAAAAACTGTGTTCCAGCAGAACGCCCTCAATGGTACGCACGCGTTCTGCAAAGGTCTGATCTTCGGCGAGCCTTTGCCACGTTTGCGATAAAAAGCTGCCCAGAACAGAATGCGCGTCATAGTCCAGGTCCGTTAGTTCTGACATCGGAATCGAGAAGAGGCGGTGCAGTCCGCCCGGTCGAAACATGACAACAAAGGACTCTAGGGCGCGCCGCAGGTGCATCTCTACCCTCCGAAATGTTTGCGGTCCGACGACGATCGCCTTGGAAGATTCACCAAAGCTGACTGTCCTGCATAGCACACCTCAACTGTGTCGCCGAAGTCGAATTCGATCATCGGAGCAACGCGAGCCGGAACGGGGTGGACGATTGCTGGGCCGCTAATCTTCATTTGGCGCTGGACGTAGAACCGAACGAAGGGAGAAAGTGATGAGGTTGGGGCACAGAAATGCATGTTTCCCATGGGCTGGCTTGATGCTTGCTTCGATCTAGACGAGTGTTGCGTTCCCGCAAGAGGAGTATCGGATTTTCTCGTAGATCACTCGTCAAGAGCACAGAGCCGCCTGGACGTGATCCTCAACATCAACGGATCGAAGATTGTCATACATAGGCGACATGTGCGCCCATGCGAGATAAGGTTCGGTATCGCGCACGGCGATGCGCAACCACTCCACAGCTGTATCCTTGCGATCCAGCGCAAGAGCCAACCAGCTTAGGGTGATCGCTGGCACATAGCCGTGTTCGCGGGCTTGCTCGAGCGATGCATAAGTTGTGATCGCCTCGGCTCTGACTCCGGCCCGCGCCGCGATGTACGCGTTGAACGTGCGTTCCACTGCCTGGAGCAGGCCATGGCGTCGGGTCTTGCGATTGAGGTCTAACGCTTGTTCCGGCTTTCCGAGTTCGAGTAGAGCCAAGGACGCATAGGTCCCAATGTAGGGGTCCGGGCACACCTCCAACGCGCGCCGTCCCGCTTCGACACAATCTTCCCATCTCCGGGCATAGTAGAGGCCATAGTGAGGTGCATATTCGCTCTCGCGTGCACAGGATCCAAGTCGATGGCTCTCTGAGCCTGATCGATCGCCTCCTCATGTCGACCGACGCAGGTGAGCAGTTGAGCGCTGATCATGCGAACATGCGGGTTCACCGGCTCGAGAATCAGAGCTTCTTGACTGGCTAGCTCGGCCTCGTTCCAACGCCGTTCGAACGTGCGTAGCATGGCCAGCGTGTTGTAGACCATGACATCCTTCTGCTCGCACGCCAAACCCTGTTGTAGATACTGATCGGCCCTTGGCAGAGCCTCGCGCGGTTGAAGGTCGTCCAGAAGACAGCGCAGGATGCATGTCAGAGCCATCCCGTGATACGGCAGCGGGTATGACGGATCGAGTGCTAGCGCCTCTTCGAAGAACGCGGCCGCTTTAAGCATTGACTCGGGGCTATGAGGCGAGATGACATGATGTCCCTTAATGTAGGCTGCCATCGCTGCGGGATGGTTGAATCGCCCGATGAAACGGTAGCCGCGCTTCGGGACTCGCTCAATCCAGCGTGGGTTGGAGGGATTATCCTCTAACACCTCACGCAGTCGGCTTATAGCCGTGTTCAGACCGTTGTCGAAATCGCCATACGTCTGGTTGCCCCAGAGTTGGCGCCGCAGCGTTTCACGCGACACCACCTGTCCTGAAGCGCGGAGAAGTGCAAGAAGTACCTGAAGCGGTTGCTCGCGCAGCTTGACTTCGCGGCCGCCCTTCCAAAGGCGTTGTGCCTGCGCGTCGACGGCAAACTTCCCGAAGTTCCATAGCATGGCAGCGCTCGCTGGCCTAGTGTCAAGGTTTTGTTATGGCACACGCAGAACAGCGGCTTGACAGAGTATCCCCATGATCACGCAATTTGCCCTGCTTGTCACGATTCTTGCTTGCACTCTTCAGTCCACGGCTCAACCCGCGGTCCGAGGCAGAGATCCTCTTATAGCCAAACGTTGAGCTCAACTCCAGGTCCAGCCGGACTTCAAGGGCTTGTTGATCGCTTTTCTAACGCGGTGAACGCGAAAGACGCGAGGGCGCTGGCTGCATGCTTCACGGAAGATGGTGAATTTACAAAGCCAGTTGGAATGACTGAAAAGGGTCGCACTGCCATCGAGGCTTTTCACACGACGTTGTTCGCCCCTGTTCGGCAGCCGAACACGCCATCGTTCGCTGAAGCCAGGCTCGAGGTTCTCAGTAGTACTTTCAAATTGCTGCGCCCCGATGTTGCGTCGATCGACGTTCGCTGGCGGCAGGACGGCGCCATTGCCCCCGACGGCAAACCTTGGGGAACGCGGATGGGCATACTCTCCTGGGTGGCTGTCCGAAACAACGACATGTGGCTGATCGCGGTATGGCACAATCTTGAGCTTCCCAAGCAGTGAGCCAGCTTCGGTGGGTCGTGGCTTATAGCTACTCCCTTGAGGGTTCGCGTAGGCGAGGCCCGAGCCTTTCCTGCTCCGTTGAATGTCGCATTTGTACTATTCCAGGTTCTGCCACATGGCTGCCTTCATACTTAGGCCGTCCGCAAGGGGGATTTGTGAAGCAAGTAAATAGGAGAACGATGCTGGCATTGGGTGCCGCAGCCATCGTTGCTGATGCAAGGCGGTACAGACTCGAGGGCCAGAGCCCCTCGTCGGAGAGGGGCGCGCCTTTTGCAGTCTGATCAGGGGAAGGGCGGCGAGGGGGTCCATGGCTGGTTCATGGCGAGAAGGCTTTTTTTACCAAAGTCTCCGGAGCAGATGTTGGAAAAAGGTACACCGCCATTGAGGTGCACACACCGCCCGGCCGCGGCCCAGAACTTCACATTCATCCTGGTCAATCCGAGTTCTTCTACATGCTTCGAGGCAGGATCGGAGTGCAATGCGGAGCAGAACGAACTATTTACGAGCCGGCGATGCGTTTCTGGTTCCCGCAGACACACCTCACGCGTATGTGACTTTGGGCGGAGAACCAGCGCAAATGCTGCTTGTTTTCGAGCCCGCTGGAAACATGGAACGGTTCTTCGCGGAGTACGCTCCGCTTGTTGACGTTGAAAGTGAGCCTGACCGCACAAGGCTCGCAGAGGTTTATACGAAGAATGGTTTGCAGATAGTCGGACCCCCTCTTGCGGCCTCAAGCTTCTCTGCTTGATGCCCGCTAGTAACTTGCTTTCGAGCCTCATGCCGCCCACTGTGAACCCTCAGGAGAGCAACCATGCATGCCTACCGACGCGTTTTGTTGACTGCATCCTTTTTCATCTTTTGCAGCAGCCTTGTATGCACAAACCTCAAGCCGTGTCGCTATACAGGTGGACGGTAGCAGCTGGCAGAGGGTGAAGGTACTGCCTGCGAATACGCCGCTGCACGTGACCACGGACCATGGCGGCCAGAGTTGTCGCTTGTTCGCTGTCACGGACGAAGCACTCACCTGCACGAAGCGCAACAACGCTGCTGGAACTGTCTTATCGCGCAGCGAGATCAAAGGAATAAAGCTGACCCACCATGTTCGTTCTACGCTGGTCGGCGCTGCAGCGGGTGGTGGCATCGGTGCAATCTCGGGCGGCATTAGCGGACGGAGCAAGCCATGTCCAGCTGGCCAGGGTTTATGCCTGAACGGGATCGGCATCGGGACGGGTGGAGTGGCTGCGATCTTCGGCGTCGGCGGAGCAGTCCTTGGCAGCGTCGTGGGCGGCTTGACTGACTTGGCGCGCGGCAGCTAGATCTATACGCGCCCATGAACTCCTGGACGCCATTTCGTGAGTCACGGGCTCCATCCGCTTGCGACGCGTCAGCGTCCTAACCCGTTCCAAGGAGAAACCATGAAACTGATTGCTGTTGTGGCTCTAACTGTCCTGCTTTGGCTTCCTGTCGCCGCACACGCCGATACATTCACCTTGAGTTCAGTCCTGCAGGTCTGACGTCAAGCATTATTTGAACGCGGTCAATATTGAGCAGCTCACTTAAGGAGTGGCAACAAGTACGTCCAGTGGAGGGAGTTCCTGCCGGTATTCTTCCGCAGGCTGCGACAATTGGAAAGATCAGGATCATTTCTGCGTTGCCATGAAACGGCGACAACACACTGAACGGCAGTTTGCCCGTGGAGATGCAGAAGAACCAGAGCTTGTCCTACCCTCAAGCCTGTGGCGCTTCCATTCCAGGATGGACAGGGACCACCGGGGCTTTGCCTTCGTTGACAACTTGATAATGAACCGGTTCTCCGCGAATCAGGAGAGGCTGGCGAACTCCGTCATAGCAGGCGAAAAGATTGAGACCCTGGGTGGACCAATAATCCAAGCTCTTGGGCGTGTCGATTAGGAGGCGAACCCGAAACGTCCGTGTTCGATTCCCTTCTTTGGCGCAAACGTCTCCGATAGAGCGAGGCGGTATGCGGCCGTCCTTGACATCAGCCTTTACCGCTTGTAACGCTACCCCGCCATCCGCAAACAGAATTGTGAAGTGGAAAGTTTGCTGACCTAACTCAGGAGCAAAAACATGTACGAACCGTCGACCACTCGCGTTGGTCGTAAGCGGCAAAACCTTGCGTGAGAAACGGTTGTTCCATGGCTAGCATGGCTCAGTTTTTCGGTCACGCCCTCGACACGTATGATGTCGCCTTCTCGAGATGGGACTTCATGAGGTTGTCGGAAGCAAAATGTAATGCCTGAGTTGGGGCAAGCAATTCGATTCGTCCATCTGCAGCAAAGCGGCCTCTGCGTTTGTCATCAGGGGTGTATGGCAGACGGGAAACGAAGGTCTGAGTAGCTGATCGGTCTGTAACGGCATCGCAGACCGTCGTCGCCGAAAACGACTCCGAGTTCTGGCTTACCAGTACGCATGTGCGACTACTGAGTGCATTGTATGAAGCAAGAATATTTGCGTAACCCACTCGTTTTGCCGTAATACGGCCGTTCTTCGGATCAAAGGCAATCGCAGCCTCTTCCTGCTATTGAAGAACCTCAAAGTGCGAATCGCTGGTGGGCACGCGGACTGGATTCTTGACACCCGGTAGAGAGCGTCGAAGTGTAGCCCTGCCGCTCGCCACGACTAAGACAAATCCATTCGGATGACTGAACGATCCATGGTGGCAGAGCCAGGTCTAAGCGATACGGGTTCCTTCGTCGCCAAGACGATCGCTGGGTGATCGTCTATTCCAACCCGCCATCGGTGAAGGCGACCATCAGTTGAAGCTTGACTGTTCCGATGCATTGAGGCGTCAGCTTAAAGATAAACGCCTTATCTGTTCCAGATAGATCTGCTGCGCCGGTGTTGTAGTGACCACAATCGTCGCTCGTTCCAGGCAAACTCGAGAGCCAGGCAAAAATCTGGCGCACCGCTGATTTCCGGTACAGCTACTTCACAAGTAGCTTTTCCGTCCACGCATTGCATTTGCTCTCACACGTTTTGCAAGCAACTCTGTCGAAGTGTACCGTGCCGTATCCGGTTGATCACCTTACTAGCACACCGCCGATCGCCAGAATCTAGCTGATGTTTACCTTGTATTCCAATAGCGCGCGAACATATTACGCCTGCTTCTCTCCAGCCGCAGTCTAGAGGGCTTAATCGACAGGTACAACATCGGCCTGACTTCCGGGACAAAGTCATCCAAGTCACCATGTTTAAAGGTTGTCGGGATGCCAAGCCCGAGGACACAGCGCATGGCCTAGAGATGTAATGTGATCCATGGCTTTGCGCAGATCGAAGGCCACCATGGTGGCTCTGCGACAATAAAGTCCATGCTCCTGCAACCCCGGCTCGACGAGATCACGCAAAATACCCGCAAGCTTGTACAGGCGGAGCGTCTCGCCGTCTCGGAACAGATCATTAGCGAACTGTTTGCCACGAATGTTGAAGCGGGAACACTTGAGGTGGGTAAAAAGGCACCGGTCTTCGCTCTGCCTGACGCGATCAGCGGCAAACTGATCCGTTCGGAGGATTTGCTTGCGCTTGGGCCGCTGGTGATCGACTTCTTCCGTGGCCGTTGGGACCCCTACTGCGTCACCGAACTCGAGACATGGCGCGACCTCTACCCTGAACTTCGCCACCGCGGCGCACTTCTCGTCGCCATCTCCCCGCAAACGGTGCGGCAAAGCGACTTCACCGTCCAGCAGCACGGCATCCCATACCCGCTGCTGCACGACCGGGACTGCGCTGTTGCAGAGAAGTTCGGTGTCGCCTACCCTGTCACGCCAGCCACGGATCGCTACTATCGCTCGATCCTGGTGAGCCTGCCCTTTATTAATTACGGCAAGAACGTGATGGCTGCTGGTGACGGAACCGTTCTGAAATTACCGCTGCCCGCCACCTTTGTGATCGATCGGACAGGCACTCTCACCTTCGCCGAAGCACATGCCGATCCGCGTGTGCGCCCGGAACCCGAAGACGTGTTAAGCGCCCTGTAATGAACCTCATAT
>CAXUHM010000069.1:0-14586 GCA_964250935.1 uncultured Terriglobus sp. | reverse complement strand
CTTATGCCCATCCAGGACATGGTCTCTGCGGTTTTCAGCTCTTCCTCCCCACGCCTCGAAGAGCAACGCGGTATCCCCGAAAGTGTCGCGCGCTTCCCTGCCCTCCCGCTTGCCGAATCCCATCCTCGCCAGTAGCGAGCGGAGAATATACCCTTGAACGGGTATACGCCCGGGGGTATAATTTCGAATGAGCTGGGCGGTCCTAGTTGGTGATGAGTTCGAGCCGGAATTGTTGGCGCTTCCGGCTTCGGTACAGGATGGTTTGTTCGAGCTGGTACGCGTGCTGCAGCAGTTCGGACCACAACTCGGCAGGCCGCTTGTCGATACGCTGAAGGATTCGAAGCACGCCAACATGAAGGAGCTGCGCTTCGATGCCGAGGATGGCGTTTGGCGCATTGCCTTCGCCTTCGACGTGAAGAGGGCCGCCATCCTGCTCGTCGCGGGGGATAAATCCGGTGGCAGCCAGAAGCGGTTCTACCGTGATTTGATACGCAAAGCTGACCAACGATTTGATGCGCACCTTGAGCGCATCAGGAAGCAGAGGAAGTAGTAATGGCCCGCAACGTCAACGAAATCATTAATGCACTGCCTCAGGCCCGTCGCCGAAGGATCGAAAAGCGTGCCGCACTGCTGATCGAGCAAGAGCTCACGCTGCGAGAGCTGCGCCGCGCCCGCAAGCTTACGCAATCCAAGCTGGCCCGCTCTCTAGGCATTGCGCAGAAGCAAATTTCCGAGGTCGAAAAGCGCACTGATATGCACATCTCGACCCTGCGGCGCACCGTCGAGGCCATGGGCGGCGAGCTGATCCTAACGGCAAAGTTCCGCGATGGCGCGCCGGTGAAGCTGACAGGGCTAGCCGAGATCGATGCCTGAGCCCTGCCGTTGAAAGCCAGGCAGCAAAAAGGGTGCCCAAGCGTATACCTGCTTAAAAGATTTCTTGCTAACCAGAAAGACAGATAGCAAGATGGCAAGAGTTCTGGTTCTCTTGGAAAGCAGAAATCTTGCAAACGATCATCATAAATTCGCAGAAGGGCGGCAGCGGCAAAACCATGCTGTCCGCTCACTTAGCGACCCAAGCCGAGCGCGACGGCGATGGCCCGGCCTACATCATCGATACAGACCCGCAAGGTACCCTTACCAAATGGCACTCCCTGCGCGCCGCGGAGACTCCACAGCGCGTTGAGCCGCCCCTTGCCGCCATAGCACAGGCTCTGGTTAAGCTGCGCGACCGTAAGGCCGCTTATTGCTTCATCGACACCGCGCCCAGCCGCGAGGCGGACGTTCTCTCCTTGCTTAAGCTGGCCGACCTGGTAATCGTGCCAGTGCAGCCTAGCCCGTCTGATATCTGGTCAGCCGCCGCCACCTTCCAACTCTTGAAGGCGCAAGGTATTCCGTTCGTCTTCGTCATGACCCGCACCAAGACCAATGCCAGTATCACGGCGCAATCCGTCGCGCTCCTGTCCCGCTTTGGCGAAGTCGCCCCGACCTTCGTTGCCGATCGCACTGCTTACGCCGCTTCGATGACGGACGGCAGGACCGCGCAGGAACTCCTCGCCAGAGGCCCCGCCGCCATCGAAATGGCCGCGCTCTGGAAGAACGTCAAAGTTGCCATCCTCGCCAACATCGAGCAAAAGGAACTTGCCCATGGCTAAAGCCGCCAATCTCGACATCGATCTGAACGACGCCATGCATCAGCCGCCTGCCGCCACCGCGCCACGTACCACTCGCGAGAAGGGCAGGGAAGCAACGCCCACTCCCAAAAACGACACGGCCATTAACCTCAAATGGCCTGCCGCTGAAGCCAAGGCCTTGAAACGCGAGGCCCTTGAGGCGGATTCGACAATGCAAGATTTCTTGCTTTCTTGCTTTCGGGCTTTCTTGGAAAACAGAAAGCCACATAAAGCATGACGCGAGGGCACAAAGGGCAGGGAAGCGAAGGCGGAGGCGGACTAATACCAGCCGCCACGCTTTTTCCGAACATCGTGGACAGTATGAGCCTCGCGCCGAAGCCGGTGACGGCGCAGGGCAAGCACCATCACACGACAAGCAAGCAGCTTGCCGAGTTGATCGCCATTCCGCAGGACAGCCCGGAGCTGGGCTTTATGACCCGGCTGCTTACCCTGTGCAGCCTGCCCCGCACCGACCCCGGCAATCGGCTCCAGTACAAGCGGGAAACCGGCCCCTACAAGCTGGTCATGATCGCGGGCGGCGACAACCGGCTTCCGTTTGGCACCTTGCCCAGGCTGCTCATGGCCTGGGTTTGCACGGAAGCAGTCAGGACGCAGAAACGGGAATTGCAGCTCGGGCATTCCCTTGCCGAATTCATGCGCGAACTCGGCATGACGTCTGACAGTGGCGGCGCGACCGGCAATCGCACCCGCCTGCGCCAGCAGATCGACCGGCTGTTTTCCTGCAATGTCGAACTCATTCACACGCTGCCCGGCGTTAAGCGCGGCATCTCCTCGCTCATCGCCGACGAGCGGGAGCTCTGGTGGGACTACAAGAACCCCGCTCAGGACACCCTTTGGCAAAGCCACATCCGGCTTGGCGAGAAGCTGTTCCAAGAGATCATCGCGCATCCCGTGCCGCTCGACATGCGCATCCTTAAAGCCATGCGGCGGTCATCGCTCGGCCTCGACCTGTACATGTGGATGTCCTACAAGACCTATAGCCTGCTCACCGCGACGGGGGCCAAATCGCAGCGCCTGTCCTGGCACCAGCTTTATGCCCAGTTCGGCAAAGACCCCGCCGCCGCCAGCGACAAGGTCACCGTGCAGGCCTTTCGCAAAGACATCCTGCGCGAACTGCGCAAGCTGAAACTCTGCTGGCCAACGCTCGACTACAAGGTTCCGAAAGGCTTTCTGGAAGTCAAAGGTTGCATGCCATCCATTCCGCCCAAGGCGATAGGCAAGAACGGGGCAGGGAAGGCCGTGGAGCGGGTTTGAAGGGGTGAGTAGTACCCCAGGGGCTGAGGAAGCTTCACAGAGAAGCCTGGCGCGAAGGGCAAGGGTTTAGAACGTGACGTGCCTACCTGTGGAAAGCTGCCCAATTCTTGCTTTCTCTCCACGCATAAACGCCTCACTGGCGAAGAGAATGACCAGAAACAGCAGTTTTAGCGGTAGTTAAGCAATTTCGTTGCCGCATAAACGCCTTACCAAGGACTTTATAAACGCATAAACACCTCACCCAAGCGCCGCATAAACACCTCACCTTACAAGTAATAGATACATATATCTTTTCTTCAAGTAGTGACTACGGCTTTGCTGTGCAAAGCCTGACGTCCAGCAACAGGAAACAATGAAACACAATAAACACGCTCAGGACTATCAAAGTTTCGCGTGTTGCGTCTCGTGAGAGGCTATTGGCCCCTCAGTTTTAGCGGAGTGGCCAATCCCACTTGGGTTTGTTGAAGAGCGTCGTGCCTTGAATCGTCGTTTCGCCGAAGTCTTTTTGAAGATGCAGATGGGAACAGAGTGGAGACGCCGTTATGTTGTCGATCAGCACCTGCGCGTGAGAGACAACGATGATCTGCGTCTGCGTGGCGGCCGCCAGGATCAATCGTGCAAGGGCAGGGAGCAACTCCGGATGCAGGCTTGTCTCTGGTTCGTTCAGCACCATCAGGTCTGGCGGACGAGGCGACAGCAGGGCGGCGACCCAAAGTAAGTAGCGCAGAGTTCCGTCCGACAGCTCCGCAGCAGAGAGCGGGCGCAACAACCCGTGCTGCTGAAGCTGTACATCGAATCGTCCGTTCCGGTCTTCAACATAGAGCCGGCTGCCGGGGAAGGCATCTTCGAGCGTTGTCGCTAAAGCCTCATCCGAACGAATCTCCAGGATGGTTTGAAGTGCAGCAGCCAGGTTGCTTCCGTCGTGGTGTAGAACCGGCGTCCAGGTGCCGACCTGAGCGCTCCGCACCGGCGATTCGGCGTCGGTACGGAACTGGTCATAGAACCGCCAGCCTCGCATTGCTTCCCGGACAGCCAGCATTTCCGGAGCCCGCTGCGGATCGGCAACGCTAGTCCTGGGCTGTTGTCAGCTCTGAAACATCCGTTTAGAGGCGAGAGTCCGCCGAGAAGCCAAGGTGCAATAATCCAAACGGACGTATGGAAAGATTGCAGTGACCAGTTTTGTCGCCTATTACCGTGTCAGCACCGACCGCCAGGGGACCAGCGGCCTAGGGCTTGAAGCCCAACGCGCGGCCGTTCTGGCGCACATCGGAGCGGGCCAGCTCGCCGAGGAATACACCGAGGTTGAGAGCGGCAAGAAGCACACGAACCGTCCGCAACTCCTAGCGGCCTTACAGCACTGCCGGAAGAAGAAGGCCACTCTGGTGATCGCCAAGCTTGACCGTCTCGGGCGCAACGTCGCCTTCATCTCCGCCCTCATGGAGAGCGGGGTCGAGTTCGTCTGCTGCGACAATCCCCACGCCAACCGGCTCATGCTACACATGCTGGCCGCATTCGCGGAGCACGAGGCGGCAGCCATCTCGGAGCGCACCAAGGCCGCGCTTGCGGCCGCAAAGGCGCGAGGCGTGAAGCTAGGCAATCCCCGGCCGCAGGCAGCGCTTGAGATAGCACGTGCAGTCCACGTGGCTCGCAGACCCGCCCCGGAAGTGCTCAACATCGTGCGCGGCCTGGAAAGACAGGGAATGAGCTACCGCGCCATTGCCCGCGAGCTTAACCGGCTCAACATCCGCACCGGCAGAGGGTGCGAATGGTTCGGAGTCACAGTAAAGGCGGCTTTGCAGCAGCTTGCCGAGGCCGCATGAATGCTGTGATCCTCTCTCGCATTGACGACGACAAGCGCATGCACCGCTTCTATCGCATGGACGTGCAGCCAGAACTGTTTGGGGGCTGGTGCCTTGTCAAAGAATAGGGTCGGATCGGCAGCAGTGGCAGCTTCGCTCACTCCATTCGCCACATCAGATGCAGCCCCAGGCAGCGCGTGAGCATCAGCAAAATGCAAAGAAAAGCGAGGACATTGCAATGGATACTGTTGACGGTTTCTATGCTGCGTATCTCACCGGAAGCGGCAGCCAGGGCTTTGCGATGCTGATTTTCAGCAAGGGCGTTATCGTCGGCATGGACTCCGGAGGTGTAAAGTACGACGGCGTTTACACGACCGATGAGCATGGCATCACTGCGACAATAACGTTCACCATTCCCCCTCATACGCTACTGGTTCAGGGCGTGATAAGCGGCCCAAACGCGGAGCGCTCCGAGCTGAAATTGACCTTGCCTTTCGATTTCGCCTCACGAGCTTTTCTCCGAATCGAGGCGAACCACGGGCCAGTAAACGCGAAGTTCACAAAACTTCGAGAGATTTCCTAATGGACCCGTCGACTGTGACAGCTATCTCCGCTGTCTCTGCCTTCTTCAGCGCGGTTGCAACTGCGCTTGCAGCTCTCGCGACTTGGCGCACTCCGCAAACTACTGCGCGTCTCGCCGAGCAACTTCGCAGAGATGCCGAGCGTACAGACGAGAAACGTAGGTACAAATTGAGCGTATTTGTAGCCCTCATGCAAGCACGGGGCCAGATCGCTTCAGATGATAGCGTGAGAGCTTTGAATCAGATTGACGTTGCTTTTAACGAGTCTCGCGAGGTTCGTGAAGCATGGTCAGAGCTATACCATGGCCTCAGTATCAGGCCCTATCCAGTGAACATAGTAGACGAACGCGTTAGACGATTGCTCAGCGCTATGGCAAGAGACCTTGGCATTGCTGATGCTTTGCGCAACGATGACCTGAGCCGGTTCTACTTTCCTGAGGTCCAGGTTAAGGAGCAACTTGTAAAGGACATGCAGCGCGACCAACTTTTGAAGAGCTTGCAGAGTGGGAGCGCAGCAAATGCGACCGCACCTGGACTGTCCGACGGCTTATGGCCTCCAAAGCCAGATAGCAATACATAACGTTCTTTATGTTGTAGTGGGCTTCCCCGGAATCAGTGGTATGAGCGGCTCTATACGATCAATCAGCCATTTGCCACTAGCCGTCCGTTTGCCATTGGTCGTCTCTTTGTCATCGGTTGTCCAGATGCAATAAAGCCTTCGCGCACGGTGCATTACATAAGGGTGAGCGTCTGGCGGGCAGGCTGCCGCCATTGTTGTAGAGGGAATACCAACAAGGAACGGAATCGCAATTAACGCGTCTGCTTCAAAGAAACGTCTGATTGGGATCTCATCCAGTTTGTCTATGTCGGCACCCAACTCAACCAACGCTTCCCGAATGCCTGCGATTTTCGCAGGCACCAGGTCTGCATCTTTGACGAAGAGATGACCCAACTCGTGTAGAGCACTCATGTGCGGCGGGAACTGGTCTTCTTCGTAGAACACGTCTATTTTCGCTGAGCCTTCTGTCGATTCAACAACCGCCTTCTGGAAGAATCGGTGGCCGTGGTACGTGCTATAGCCTGGTTCAAATCCGTTCTTGAATCCTTTTGGCCAAACTCTCTTCTGAAAATCTGGTGAGAGCAACCCCCAGGCTTCGAGATAACGATGCCCTCGAATAGCGTCGTAGAAAGCTTCCACTAGCTCTTCCGCACCTTGATCGGGTGTTTTTAGAAGGCGGTCCGTGGTGGCGATGACGATCGACCTTGACCGCTTCTTAATAGAAAGTCGAAGTGCTGGGAAACCGGCCGTCGGACCTGGCTCAAAAACCCACGCCTTGACCAGAGACTCCAGGTTGTGGAGATCATGCGTAAACTCTCTCTGGCAGGTTACTGAGTCATAGCCCTTGAACTGAGTATCTCTGAAGCTCTCATAAGTCTTTTGGTAGCAAGTATTGGGCGGTTCGTTCACGTATGGCAGCAGATGACTCCATGTGCTGCCAGCTTTCGCCGCTCCTCGCCGGGAGAGCCACTCTCCGAACGCTTTCGCCACGTTTACAGGAAGCATTTGAGAAATCTTTCGCAAATCAATATCCAATGTGCTTTGAATCACTTGGACGCTTCATCTATCGGACATGTGGCAGTCCACGCAAAGCCGAGAGATGCTGTATTTGGCTCAGGTGATCAGATTCGTCATCTTGCCAATCTGAATGTTACTAGGAGGGAAAATGCCAAATCCACCCATGCCATCCAAACCCGAGTATGGTAGCCCCGCTAGCGGGTACGGGTATGGAACGGACACCGCGAAACTGCTGCAAGAGCAGGCGGACCGCGATAAAGCGAAAAAGGAACTTTGGGACCAAGGCCAAGGGAACGTACTTAGTTCTTTGCGATAAACAGAAGAGTGGTCCTTTAGGACCACTCTTCTGTTTGGGGACGTTCTAATACATAAACTGGCGGGACTACACGAAGGCGATGGTGCTCAAATAGAGCTACGACACAACAAACGCTAACACTGTGACGTCGTTTCAATGTCCTTTGAATGAATGTAATGGGTAGCCAGTAGGGGGCAAGGCGGGACACGGATGCTGTGATCGCAGCAGATCAAGAAGTTACTCGTAAAGTAAGAAAAGCAAGCCAAATACGTAGGTAAGCTGCCCCATGGTCAATCCCTGCCGTACACGGACTGCCGCCTGCTCGATATGGCCTACGGAATGGCCATGCTCTCGGTCACCTTCGGCATCGTCCTTCGGTCGGCATGCTGCTGGCTTGGGTTCGGCAAGCAGCCATCAACATCTGAACTGATGGAATATTGCAGTTGCCACAAACCCTGAACCCCTGTGCTTAATACATTTTCCGTGCATTCCCACCGGTTCCGCCCCATCTGCTTGGCGCGGTAAAGGGCCGTATCGGCACGCGCAAGCAGTTCCAGCCGCTCGCCGCCCGGTTGTGGTATCGCAGACGCACACCCAACAGAAATCGTCACCAATCCCCACGAATTTCCCTCGTGCGGGATGTTGATAGCGACTACAGCTTGCCGCAACTTTTCCGCTACTTTGTAACACTCTCCGGCGGCCGGATTTGAGAGCATCACGACAAACTCTTCCCCGCCAAATCGTGCTGCCAGCGCATTCGGTCCATGCACTACACGCGCCAGTGCTTCCGCTACCTCAGCCAGGCAACGATCTCCTCTCAGGTGACCATAGATGTCGTTGTACTGTTTGAACTTGTCTATATCGATCATCAGCATCGCTAAGGACGTCTTCTGCTCGGCAGCACGGCTCCAGGACTCCGCGAAACGTTCATCGAAAGCCCGCCGATTTGCAATACCGGTAAGCGCATCCTGCTGCGATAGGATGGTCAGCCGCACATTTGCTTCCTGCAGTTGGGCAGATATCTTCTTACGCTCAAGAGTCGTTAGCGAATGTGGCAATGACGCCAGTGCATGGAAGCCAAGGTATAGCTGCAATGCCCCGTCACGCGAGATTGGAAGCAGGGTTGACCAGTGACCGAAAGGTCCTAGCTCGTGCACGGTGCAGCAAACACCGATAATCGCGCTGAGTAAAATCGAAATTGAGGTGCCAGCAAACGACCGCCTTGTATCCACGTACAACAGCATCGGGTATAGCAGGAAAAGCAGGGGGTACACACTGACGGCGAACACGCCAACAGCTACCAGTATGCTCACGAGGAGGACGAATGCCGTGCGGGAAGCCTCTCGCCGGCTGAACATCTGCCGCATCTCCGGTGCAGTCACGGCCAAGGCCAGCGGTAAGGTTACGGCGATGCCGAGCATGTCGGAGGTAGACCAGCCGTTCAAGGTTTCACAAAAGGTGCGGTGGTGCCAGTCGAATTGCAGGTATACCCATGTCGCAAACAGACCGGAGATGCCCGGTCCCAGCAACAACGCCAAGCTGATGCGGCCAACAATCCGGCGTTCCGCTAGCCACTGTCCCATGGAGACGAAGCGCGGCAAGCACCAAGCCGAAATTACCACTTCGACAACGGAGCAGGAACGCAATCCCAGTTCCATCAAGGCCGGATTGCCGTCCATTTTCTCACCGATGCTCAGTCCCAGCGCAGCGGCCGACAAAAGCCAAGGCCACCTCCGTCGAGGCAGCCGCAGCATGACAGCGATGGTCACCCCATTAATCGGCCAAAGAATTGTCCATCCCACACCCAACGTGTACCGATTGAGCAGGATATCAACAGTGGTATAGACCAGCGCAACCAGCATCCATCGACCGACAGAGCGCACTGTGGCCGGCTCCAACGCAAGCCTGTTCGGAAGAGATTGGGTCAAACCCATCGCACCAGATCTATCGGCTTACTGGAGCATCGTGTGAGTCCTCAACCATATTTAAAGGTGTCCCTCACATGCTGCTTACCCGACAACTCGACTTATCGGGGAAGATTGATGGCCCGGTGTAACGGTTGGTTGCATTAAGCACAGTATGCGCACAGTGCGCAGGGTGTACATTAAGCGCATGGTGATTGCTGTAGTTGCTAAGAAGGGTGGCGTTGGGAAGAGCCTCATCTCCCTGCTCCTCTATCACTCGCTTAAACAGGCTGGCCGTTCGGTCGAACTACAGGATTGGGATGCTCAAGGTACAGCTACAAAGAGTCGTGACCTCACCGAGGCCGAGCGGAAAAGCGAAGGCTCTGCTGAAATCGTGATTTATGACACACCCCCCAATCTCAGCCACACGGCAACGGACGTAGCCATTCGGTCAGCGGACCTCGTCTTGGTCGTTGCCACTCCATCGCCGGTAGACGTATGGGAAGCCCAGGATGCGGCCAAGCTTGCTCAGAAGACGGCGCGAAAGAAAGCAAAGGTGCGAGTGGTGTTCAACAAGGTGCGCCGGAACACGCTTCTGGGGAGAGTTCTGGATGAAACTGCCAAGCAATTTTCCGTCCCAACGTTACAAACCGTTTTGAGCAACCGCGAGTGCTACCAGCATTTCGCTTGGCAGGGCTGGAAAGCTCTAGACTCCTCGGCCCGTGAAGAAGTTCTTCAAATGACCATTGCAGTTTTAGGCACATCATAAACAGTATGCGTATAGTGCCTATACAGGTGATTATGGCTGCTAAGCGCACAGACGATCTTTTGAAGGCTTTACAAGGCACGCCGGTAGCTAAAAGCGAGTCTGTGGCCTCCAAGCCAGAACAGAAAGCCGTTGCCACAGGTCGAGGCAAGCCCATGAACCTCTACCTGCATCCAGAGGACACTCAGCGCATCCGTTCGCTTGCGGCCTACCTTACAGGGCAGGGATTCCGGGTAAGCGACAGCCAGGTTGTGAAGGCCGCTCTACGGGTAGCGTCGGCTGACAGCTCGCTCCTCTCTGCTTATGAGCAAGCTGCCACCGCTGATCAGCGTTTCAAACGCTCCAAGGACGCACACGAGGAGTAAGGGTTGGCCAAGAGGACTAAAGACGCGGAGCTGCCCCTATCGCCGGTTGCCAATCGACTGCTAGAGGCCGCAGTCGATATCCAGCAGAACCCTGACGCCACGGATAAGGCGTACATGGCTCGCCAGCTCGTGCAATGCACTTTACCCCACAGCGACCCCGGCAATGAAGCGCTCTGGTCTCGTACCAATGGCAATCTGACACTCTCCATCCAGCCCCATATCGACCGTAAGACTCGCAAAGCGCTCTATCCCTATGGCACCGTCCCACGGCTTCTTCTTTTCTGGATGGTGACGGAGGCCACTCGGACCAAGAGCCGTCGTCTGCACCTAGGGCATAGCCTTTCAGGTTTCATGCGCGAGTTGGGATTGAGCCCGCACACCGGGGGAGGGAAGCGGAGTGATGCCGTCCGGCTCAGGGAGCAAATGACCCGGCTACTAAGGGCGACTATCAGCTTTGAGCAGAGCTATGGAAACGGGATCACTTGGCTTGACATGCAGATTGGCCCGGAGGCAGTGCTCTGGTGGGACCCGGAAAAGACCCTGCAGGATGATCTTTTTGAAAGCTGGGTGGAATTGGGGGAGAAGTTTTACCAAGCCGTGACCGCCGCCCCCGTTCCCCTCGATATGCGAGCGTTGAGGGCGCTCAAAAAGTCGCCACTCGCTTTGGACCTCTACAGTTGGCTGGCCTACAAGACATGGAACGCGGCCCGGAAGCAAACGCCTCAGACGGTTAGCTGGGACGGACTTCACGCTCAAATGGGAGCCGACTACGCCGAACTCCGGGACTTCAAAAAGAAGGTCCGGGCATTGTTGCCGAAGATCGAGCAGGTCTACCCGCAGATGAAGGTAGCGCATGGGAAGGAAGGACTCATCATCTCACCGGCTCCTGGGGCTATCACTGACCGGGTACGGTGAAACGGTCCCGCTTGCTCAAAGTTCTCCACACGACACAGGATATTTAGGTACTTTTCCACGGTGCAACGGTCCCGTTTTATCCGTAGTGTTTTGAGTTTTCCACGGTGCAACGGTCCCGGAAATACGGTGCAACGGTCCCGGAAATCAAACACTATAAGGAAGCCTGTAGTTACCTGTAGTTCTTTTATGTCCTGTAGTCGAGAAGCGGACGGTGTGAAAATCTCTCATGCCCGCCTCGGAGAACAAACCCTCCCCTAAAACCTGTCCAGATGAACAAACTCCGCATCAGCCTGAGAGCGCTTCGGAGTTGAACCAAGACGAGGCTGGTCCTGCTGGCGGTAGCGTCTTCGATCCAGAGTCGCTGGAACTGATGTGCCGGCGCGATCTACCGGGAGCCTTGCGTCTCTTAGCCGATCATCTGGACCGCCAAGAGATCTCCGGAAGCCTTTGGAGCTTCCAGGGCAACGGCATGGTGCAGGACTGGCGACGAGAACACTTCCCCCTGATGCTGAACCTGGCTGTCCTGCCTTCCAGGGCAGGGCAGTGAAAGTCCGGGCGGTCTATCCCACCCATCGCCCTCGAAACGCAGACCAGATCGCTTTACGGGGCGCTGAGGGCATTCAGGCGGATCGTGCCGGTGCCAGAACCATGTCCTGCGGTTCGGCCACAGTTTCGAACTGGTCGATCTGGACTTCACCCTCGGGGAAAATGGCTTTGACCTGCAGCTGCCCTCCCATGGCCTGAATGAAGTTGCGCAGGGTCGAAACGTACATGTCCGCCCGCTTCTCCATCTTCGATACCGCGCCCTGGTTAATCTGCAGGATCTTGGCAAGATTGACCTGGGTCAGACTGCGGGCTTCCCGGAGCTGGTGCAGCGTCATCACGGCGGCCGCGTCCTTCACGCCCTGCTGAAGACATTCCTCGGCTTCGGGCGAAAGCGGCTTGCGAATGTCTTTCCACTTGTGGGCCATCGGGTTCACTCTCCAATCTCGATCAGGTGCTGGGCATAGATCGCTTCGGCTTCCCGGATCGCGTCCACGTACCAGTTGGCGTTCCCGGTCTTGTCGCCGCCCAGGATTAGGTAGGCGTTCCGGCGTGGGTCGAAGGCAAACAGGATGCGGTATGGCTTGCCCCCGTGCTGCACCCGAAGCTCTTTCAGGTTTGGGTACCTGGAACCGATCAGCGTATCCACGTAAGGTCGGCCCAGCGTCGGACCGTAATGCTCCAGCTTCGCAACCGTGCCGTTCACGCTTTCCAACTCCCAGCTCATCCAGCGACCGATACCAGGCCAGAAACTCGTCGCTGATCTCAACGTCCCAAGCCATGGCTAAGTATGTGCTATGAGTGATATGCCGTTAAGGTGATATTTCGCCTCTGTAATTTGTCCCCGGTCGGAGCTGTGGGCAAAGTGGGAAACGCTTTCGGGCGTTTTCCAAGGCGGCTTCTAGCCGTCTTTTCCATGGCTCGGTGTTTCCGTTAGGTGGGATTTTAGGATGACCTTCAGAGGGCTGAGGATGGCATTGCGTTCGTTTATATATACAATAGCCATATGGACGTGTTCTCAACGCTGGAAGGCCAGGTCTTTGTCTGGGACAACGTGAAGGCGTCCAGCAACGCCCAGAAGCACGGTGTGCGCTTTGAGCAGGCTCGTGAGGCCTTTCTGGACCAGCTGGCCCGCTACGAGGACGCCAGTGCCGAGCAAGAGGCACAGCAGGCATGTATCGGATTCACGGCCGACTACCGCCTGCTCTATGTCGTCCATGTAATCCGTGAAGGCGATGTGCTCCGCCTCATCTCCGCTCGCCTCGCGGAGCCGGCGGAAAGGAGACGCTATGAAGATGACTGAACGCATCCGGCGCAACATGCAGCCCAACAAACCCATGACCCTGATCTCGCTCCGTTTGCCCGACCACGTGATCGACGACCTCAAGGAGGTTGCGCCGTCGCTTGGCTTCGGCGGATACCAGGCGCTTATCCGTGCCTACATCTCCAACGGTCTGCGCAAGCACCTGGCCGAGCGCGAAGCCCAGCGCGCCAAGGACAGCACCGTCGAGGAGTTAAGCCGAAGACTCATCGCCCATGGCGTGTCCGAGAAGGCCGTTCAGGACGCCGTTGCCGAAATGCGGAACGAAGGGTAAGGCTTGCATGCATTGCCCATACGGTGAAACGCTATCGTTCCACATCGAGGAGGTGATTGTAATGGCTACGGTGAAACGGTGACGCATCTCTCGTGAAGCGGTCGCGTAAAGTAGCCTGTAATGACACAGTTGCAAGTACAATCGCTCTGTGCAGGCGATACGGTTTGAGTGGGATGAAGCCAAGAACCAGACCAACCAGCGCAAGCATGGGTTGAGCTTCGAGGAGGCAGTCCAGGTTTTCCGCGATCCCTTGCAGGTATCGGCCCAGGACCGGATCGAGAACGGAGAGGAGCGCTGGCAGACTTTTGGGATGGTGCGTGGCGTGCTCCTGGTCATGGTGGCCCACACCCTTCACGAAGAGGACGAGGCCGAAACGGTGGTTCGCATCATCTCCGCACGACGTGCAGATCGCAAGGAAAGGCGGTTCTATGAAGACGAAAACGGTTAGCTATACCTCCAGCACCCTGCCGGCCCTTACAGAGGCCCAGAAGGCCCATTTGAAGGCGTTGGCGACACGGCCTGAAAGCGAGATCGACTATAGCGACATCCCGGCGCTCACCGAAGACCAGCTCAAGCACGCCCGGCGTGGTGTGTTCTACCGGCCGGTTAAGCGTCAGATCACCGCCCGCGTCGATGCCGACGTACTGGACTGGCTTAAAGCCCAGGGTAAGGGCTACCAGTCTCGCATCAACGCCATCCTCCGCAGGGAGATGCTCGCCGCAGCCAAGCAGAAACAGAAAGCAGCATGAGCAAACGCATCAGAGTCGCTGATCTGCCCGAGTTCGACGCGGCACCCTACCTGGACAGCGAAACCTTCATAGCCGCTTACCTGACCGACATCCTCGAAGCCAACGACGCGGCTCTGCTGGCGTCGGCGCTGGGAGACATCGCTCGTGCGCGTGGCATGACAAAGATCGCGAAAACGGTCGGCATTACCCACGAAGCTTTGTACAAGGCTCTGCGCCCCGATAGCGCTCTGCGATTCAATACCGTGAGCCGCGTCTGTGCCGCCCTTGGGGTGCGCTTCGTCGCCCAAGCCGTTCACCCCGTTGCAGAGATCACTGAACCAGGACTGCGATGAAGCTCGAAACCGAATCCAAAGGAGGGAAGAGCGATGGCAACCAAGTGGAACGACCTGAAGCACAAAGCATCTCCGGAGAAACGCGAACAGCTCAAGCGGGAAGCCATGGCCGAGTTGGACACCCTGGAGCGTAGTGGCATGATCACGCTTTGCACCGTGGGTCCCTAGAAGCTGAACGGCTACGTCCCATGCTTCTTGACCTGCAGAGTTCGAGGCGAACG
>CAXUHM010000068.1:0-15350 GCA_964250935.1 uncultured Terriglobus sp. | reverse complement strand
GTGCTGCGGGTGCAGGTGCCGCGGGTGCAGGTGCCGCGGGAGCGGGCGCTGCGGCGACGGGTGCGGCAGCCGTGGGTGCCGCGACCTTCGGGCCGGCGACGCGGGCACCGATGAAGTGGTCGACAGAGATGTGGGCGACGGTGGGGTCTTTCTCCAGCGTGTCAAGGGACGAGGACGGCATGGTTGCGGAGATGGCAAGCGCCTGGATTCTGCCACTGACGACGCCACCGAGGTTCGACAAGCGGCCCTCTGCACCGGAGTCCGGCGTGCTGGCGTACTGCACGATCACCGCGATCCTGCCTGTGCTGCTGCGCGCCGTATCGAGGTCGCGCGCAAACTTGGGGTGAGGCGTGGCCGCAACGGCGGATGCAGCGAAGGAGAGAGTTCCAGCCGCAAGGAGAAGCTTGCTGCAGGTGCTGTTGAACGTGGATGACATATGGCCCCTTGTTTCCTCAGAGTAGAGATGTGTATCGCCGGCCGGCCCCCGTGAAGGGCGAAGCCAAGCTGATGACCTGAGAGTAAGGGGGTCGCTGCGCTGCGGAAATGCCCCACAAGCTGAAACGGCCTGGCAAAGAAGGGGAAGGAGGATGACCCGCTTTCAGACAAAGAAGATGGCGAAAGCTGCCGAGGGCCCCTTTCTGCGCTGATTGCTGATTGCTGGACGTAGCCATTCGTGCGGGCCAGTTCGTGCGGGTGGGTACGCTGTTGCGACGGGCTTGTTGCCCGTGGTCCGGGGAAGGGTGTTGTATCGCCTGTGCAGGCGTGTTCTGTTGCTGGTACTCGCGGCTGAAGCTCTGGATATGCCTAGCGCGAGGCCGCGCCGAAGCGGAAGGGCGGTGGCTCGACGAGGAGCATGTCGGGAACGGTGCCGGCCGACATGGCCGGGATGTCTTCCAGAGGCAGGCTGGCGAGCTGGTCGAGAACGGAGATGGCGGCGTCGACGCAACCGGGGTCAAGCCGGTGCGGGACCTCCAGCGCAAGCTGCTGCTGAATGTCGGCGGGGCTGAGTTCCTGCCGGTACGACCGGCCTTCCAGGAGCGCGCTGAAGACGTCGGCCGCGGTGAGAATGCGGGACTCCAGGGAGAGTTGATCGCCGGAAAGGCGGAAGGGGTAGCCGCTCCCGTCCAGCTTTTCATGATGCTGTCCGGCGAGGACGGCGATCTCGCCAAAGGCGCGGACGCGGGAGAGGATCTGCTGGCTGAGCGTTGGGTGCTGGTGGATGGCGGCCCACTGCTGCGCCGTGAGCGGTCCCGGCTTGTCGAGGATGGTGTTGGGGATGCCCAGCATGCCGATGTCGTGCAGAAGGGCGGCGCGGCGAAGGACATCCACGCGGTCCGGAGCGAGTCCCATGGCGTTGGCGATGAGCACCGCGACCTCTGTGGTGCCGACGGCGTGGCGGAACATGAACGGGCTTTTGGCGTCGATGACGTCGGCAAAGCCACTGCAGACAAGGTCGATATCGCGGGCGGCAAGCGCGGTGGAGCTGCCGGGGTCGAGCGCGAGTACGGCGGAACGAAGCGCCCCCGGGTCGCTGTCGGGCAGGCAATGCGCCCAAAGGGTGCCCTGCCGATGGAGGCTCTCTGCCGCGCGCACGAGATCCGGGTCGTACCAGGTGGCGGAGCGCTCGGCCAGGGTGTCCATGGCGCGGGCGGGACCGAACTCGGTGCAAAACAGATCGAGGTGCTGGGCGACGGCACAGATGCGGCCCAGGCGGGGAATCTCGCGGGCGACCAGGTGATCGGGCAGACCTCCACCGTTCCAGTGCTCGTCCAGAGCGTAGACCGCGGCGCTGGTGTCTGTGCTCATGCCGAGCTTGTGGAGGATGACGGCGCCACGTTCGCATCGCGCCTCCACCATCTCTGCGGTCAGGTCGCCGGGGGTGCGGACCATGCGATAGATCTGCCGGATGCGGCTCCAGGCGCTTGCCGTGGGCGCTACATTGTTCCAGACAAAGGTGAGCGCCTCGCCGTTGGGCTTGCCGAGCTTTTGCCGGTCGATGAACTTGAAGTTCTGCTTGACCGCCTGATCTTCTGCGGTGAACACGCCGGCCATGCGCGCGGAGTTGCTGCTGCAACCGATGTCTTTGAGGAGAAGGGCGTAGTAGAGGTCGGCGAGCTCGTGCGCGTACAGCCCAATCTGCCTGCCGAGGCGCATGCCCAGGAGGCAGGTGCGGACGGAATGACCGGGACGCGCGCCCTCTGTGATGTCGAGGGCGAAGGAAAGCGCGGACAGGAGTTCGCCAAGCAGGACGGGCTGGGCCGCGGCAGCGTGGAGATCGACATGGGGAGAGGACTTAAACATGGTCGAAGACTTCGTGCCACGCCGGTTAGGGCCGAGCAGGTGCCCTGGCCGTAACGGTGCCCTCTTCGGGGCCTGACCTTACTATCCCTCTTCCGCGAGCGAAGTGCAACCGGCGCGGGGGAGGCTGGGCCGTGAGGTGCGATGGGAGGAGGGCTGCCGATGCCCCGGACAGGCCGTTTTGCGGGCATGGACCGGCTTACGGCTGGGTGCGCGGGCGGGCTACTCCGTGAGGGAAGAGCTGACGGTTCCGCGTGGAAGTGCTTTCGGTACGCGATGCCTCAGTACCGCTTACGGCTGCAGGCAGCAAGACAGCGACGCCCACGGGTTGAGGCGTGGGCGTCGGGGGTGTTCGGGGTACTGCCGGGCGCTACTGCATTTTGTGCGGCGGTGCGACGGGGAGGCCGGTGCGGTCGGCGGTTTCGGTGAGGCCGAGGGAGAGCTGGTGCTCGCGTGCGTGGGTGTCGTAGGCACGCACGATGCGCTGCACAAGGGTATGACGGACGACATCGCCGTCTTCAAAGTGGGTGAAGCGGATGCCTTCGACACCCTGCAGCACGTTCAAGGCGTCAAGCAGGCCGGAGCGCTTGGGGTTGGGCAGATCGATCTGGGTGAGGTCGCCGGTGATGACGGCCTTGGAGCCCATGCCGAGCCGGGTGGTAAACATCTTCATCTGCTCGATGGTGGTGTTCTGGGCCTCGTCCATGATGATGAAGGCGTCGGAGAGGGTGCGGCCGCGCATGAAGGCGAGCGGCGCAATCTCGATGATGCCTTTTTCGAGCAGCTTGTCGACCTTGTCCTTTTCGAGGAGGTCGTAGAGCGCATCGTAGAGCGGGCGCAGGTAGGGATCGACTTTTTCCTGCAGGGAGCCGGGAAGGAAGCCGAGGCGCTCGCCGGCTTCGACCGCGGGCCGAACGAGGATGATGCGGCTGACCTTTTTGGCCATGAGGGCGCTGGCGGCCATGGCGACGGCGAGGTAGGTTTTACCGGTGCCGGCGGGACCGATGCCGAAGGTCATGTCCGCGGCTTCGATGTTTTCCACGTATTTGCGCTGGTTGGTCGAACGGGGGTTGACCATGCGCTTGACGCCGGTGGCGGTGCGCTGGCGGCCGCTGTCGACGATCTGCTTGAGGGTGGTGTCCGGGTCGGAGAGCGCGAGCTTGACGAGGGCGTTGAGCTCGGGCCCGGCAAGTTGCACGCCGCTGCGGCGGAGGTTGTCGAAGTCGCTGAAGATGCGTTCCACGCGGGAAACGGCTTCGGGTTCGCCTTCGATCTCGAGGCCCTGCGAGCGAAGATCGATGGTGACGCCGAGCGTTTGTTCCATGAGGTGCAGGTTTTCGTCACGCAGGCCGAAGAGGGCTTCGGTGCTGGGGGAGATCTCAAGCGAGCATTTGACGCGAGTAGGGACCAAGTCGGGCTATGCCTCCGGGGTGATGGTGCGTGGACAAACACAGGTTGGACGATGGGGAGCGAGGCTTCGATTCGCGCCGGCGCACGACAGCGCGGGGAGCGCTGAGAGAACGAGGCGGACTGAGGAGAGTCGGCAAATCGATTCGACGTTGGGCTGAGCATAGCGCCGGTGCAGGGGACCGTCAAGCGAAACCTGCGGCCATTGCAGCCGTGCTGCCGGCGAGCGGCACCTTGCATTGCGGGGCGAATTTCGTTAGTCTTTGAGGGTTGCGTTCTGTAGGCGGGCGAAGTGTTGGCTGCGGAGCGCGAAACCACGCCCAGCCGGTGGCGTTTTGACCCCGGGCAGCGATAGAGAGAAGAGATTCCATGGCAAATCATGTTTCATCCCTGAAGCGCGCCAAGCAGACGCTTGCAAAGACCGCGGTGAACCGCTCGAACCGGAGCAAGCTGCGCGGCAGCCTTCGCCAGATGCGTGAAGCCCTGACCAAGGGTGATGCAGCCGCGGCAAAGGAGCAGTACCGCTCGACAGTATCCGTCCTGGACAAGGCAGTGCAGAAGGGTGTGCTGCACGACAACACGGCGTCGCGCTACAAGAGCCGTTTGAATGCACGCCTGAAGACGATTGTGCTGAAGGTTGCGGCGTAACGGGATTGTTGGTTGCGGTAGTTAGAGGCTGATATCCGGTCCTGATGTCGCAGCGCTGTTGTAGCCGGATGAGAAAAGTTTGTGTAAAGGCATGGAGATCGTTTCCATGCCTTTTGTCCTGGTCGTTTCGAGGCCACAAACGCGGGTAGACTGAACCTACGCAATGCTACCCATCGATCACACGCCGGAAGTGGTTTCGACCATGGCGACGGGGCGCGAGGAAAAAGTGTCGCCGGTAAAGCTGGCGGCCGTGCAGTACATGGTGATGGCGGTGCTGCTGGTGCTGCTTGCGGGGCTGTGGCGGCTGCAGGTGCTGAACGGCGAGGACTACCGGGCGCTAGCCGAGGCAAACCGCGTGCACAAGGTGCCGATTCTTGCACCGCGGGGCAAACTGCTGGACCGGGAAGGCCGGCTGCTGGTCGACAACTATTCGTCGGTGGCGTGCTTCTTGGTGCGCGAGCAGATGAAGGACTCCGACGCCGAGGTGCGCATGATTGCGGACGGCCTGCACCTGTCGGTGGAGCAGGTGCAGGAGACTCTGCGCCACTTTCAGTACGCGCCGAAGTATCAGCCGATTCCGCTGAAGACGGACATTACGCCGGACGAACAGGCCTTTATCGAGGCGCACCGTAACGAGCTGCCGAACCTGGAACTGCTGGAAGAGCAGCGGCGGCTGTACCCGCGGGATGGCTTTGCGGCGCACCTGATCGGGTATGTGGGCGAGATCAGCGAGCAGGACCTCGCGCTGCCGAAGTACGCGTTCTATGAGCCGGGAGACGTGGTGGGCAAGAGCGGCGTGGAGCAGGCCTATGACTCGCTGCTGCGGGGCGTGGATGGCTCGCGTGACCTGATTGTGAACAGCCATGGCCGTGAGATTGGCCGGCTGGGCGAGGAGCTGGCGCAGCCGGGGAAAGATCTGCGGCTAACCATTGACCTGGATGTGCAGACCGCGGCGGAAAAGGCGCTGGAGGGCAAGAACGGCGCGATTGTGGCGATGGATCCGCATACGGGCGAGATCCTGGCGATGGTGTCGCGGCCGGTATTCGATCCCAACCAGTTTGCCGTACGGCTGACGCAGAGCTACTGGAAGAGCATCATCACGGACCCCGAGCATCCGCTGTTGAACAAGACGATCCAGGCGCAACTGGCGCCGGGATCGACGTTCAAGATCATTATGAGCGTGGCCGGGCTGGAGAAGGGCATTGCGCAGACGGAGCACGTGAGCTGTGCGGGCGGCATTGAGCTGTACGGGCACTATTACCACTGCGACACGCACCACGGAGGCGTCGACATCGACCATGCCATTCCGTGGTCGTGCGATGTGTTCTATTACGTGCTGGCTCAACGGCTGGGGATCGACACGATTGCGCGCTACGCGCAAGGCTTCGGCCTGGGGCAGAAGACGGGGATCGACCTGCCGGAAGAGGCGAGCGGCACCATGCCAAGCAGTGCGTGGAAGATGAAGAACTTTCACCAGCAGTGGTACGCAGGCGAGACGATTTCCGTGGGGATTGGGCAGGGCGCGATTGCGGCGACACCGATGCAGATGGCGCGCGCGCTGGGCGGCATTGCCAGTGGAGGCGTTCTGCAGCGGCCGCACGTGGTGTTTGAGGATGAGATTCCGCAGGACCAGCGGGAAGCATTTCGGGAGAGTTTTCCGGGTTCGGGGCAGAAGACGGTGCCAATTTCACCGGCGGTGTGGCAGACGGTGACCGAGGGCATGGCTGCCGTGACGACCAGCGGAACGGCGGCGCCGGCCCACCTGGAGGGCATTGATTTCGCGGGCAAGACGGGAACGGCGCAGGTGATGAGCCACGATGCGCTCGCGCGGTCCAGCAAGGGCAAGCACACCGAGCCGAACTCGTGGTTTGTGGGAATTGCGCCGCGCCGCAACCCGGACATTGTGGTTGCCGTGCTTTGGGAGAACGGCAACTGGGGCAAGAACGCCGCGGCACTGGCGTCGCAGGTGATCCGCACGTTTGTGGAGAAGCAGCGCAAGCAGGCCGGCAACCTGTTGCAGGCAAGGACTGTCGTTGATCCTGCCGGGGATCCTGCGGGGGAGCCGGCGGGGGTTGGGACCGGCGTGCCGTTTGCACCAGCCAACACGGAGGAGAAGAAGGCACCCGTTCGGCCGACCGCCACCGCGGGGGAAACCATGGCGGTGAAGCCGGTGCGGTATGCGCGCCCGGCAAGACTTGCAGCGGAGGAGTCGGCGGCAGCGGCGGAGTAGGTCCTGGGGGCTCCGGTGCGGCGGCGCTTTGCTGAGCAATCCGCGGCAGTTCAGGGGAGGCGGGATGCGGGAAGGCTGTGCCGGGGCTGCTGCGGGCTGCTGCGGGGCTGGAGGCGAGGGAACGGCCGGAGGCAGGCAGCGCCGGGTACAGGAGCAGGACATCGCTGTCTATAGACTGGGGTCGGAGACTGGGTCGGGATGAACCGCTTTCGCGATTTCGATTGGCTGCTGCTCGGCCTGGTTCTGGTCATGAGTATTTTCAGCGTGCTGGAGATCTACTCGGCGACCCTGCACACGAAGTTTCACGGCTTCCACACGCGGCAGATGGGCTTTCTGGTGGCCGGCCTTGCGGTGATGTTTGTGGTGTCGATGGTGGACTATCACCGGCTCCTCACCTGGGCACCGTGGGCGTACGGCGTGAGCATTGTCTCGCTGCTCGGGGTGCTGGTGGCCGGGCAAAAGGTGCTGGGGGCACGGCGGTGGATCCGGCTGCCGGGTGGGATTCATTTTCAGCCGAGCGAGTGGGTAAAGCTGGTGCTGATTGTGATGATGGCGCGCTACCTGTGGGGGCTGGTGGGGCGTGAGCTCGACTGGCGGGAGATCGGCAAGGGATTTGCGCTGGTCGGACTGCCCATGCTGATGGTGCTGAAGCAGCCGGACCTGGGGACGTCGCTGACCTATGTGCCGATCCTGCTGGTGGGTTTGTTTCTGGGCGGGATTTCATGGAAGCGGGCGGCGATTCTGACGGTGACGTTTGCCGTGCTGATTGGCGGGGTCTGGAAGAGCGGCAAGGTTCTGAAGCCGTACCAGAAGGCGCGGCTGACCAGCTTTCGGCATCCCGAGGACGATCCCAAGGGTTCCGGCTATCAGGTGCGGCAGTCGCTGATCGCGGTTGGATCGGGCGGGATTTTTGGCAAGGGCGCGACCAAGGGAACGCAGACGCAGGGGGACTTTCTGCCGATTCCGTATACGGACTTTATTTTTGCCGCGCTTTGCGAGGAGCACGGGTTTGTGGGCGCGGCGGCGGTGTTGGTGGTGTACTTTCTGATCCTGCTGCGGCTGATCCAGAATGCGCAGACGGCGGCCGATCCACCGGGAACGTTCCTGGTGATGGGGGTGACGGCCGTGATCCTGTTCCAGATTGCGGTGAATGTGGGCATGGTGGTGGGCCTGATGCCGGTTACCGGCATTCCGCTGCCGCTGTTGAGCTACGGTGGGTCGAGCGTGATTTTTACCTTCTTTTCACTGGGAATGGTGATGAACGTGCGCATGCGACGTTTCGTGAACTGAACGCCACCTGCTCTTGAAGGGGGTGGAGCAGTGGCGCGACGTGCCTTTGCTGTTGCACAATGCAGAGAGCAGGCGATCCGCCGACCAGATGTCCGCGGGAGGTTCTCGCCGGTGTACCGGGCGGTGCTGCCTGGGCCGGAGACGGGTGTCGCGGTGGCACTACCGTTTTGCCAACAGGTTTTTTCACGAAATTGACGTATCAGAAATGAACGGCCAGCGAAGCGACCAAGGGTCCTGCGCGGTGGGATTGAGACAGAAAGCAGCGGTGTTGTCGCCGGACGGGAACGTTTCCCGCCTACCGTGGGTAGGCAGTGTGAACACAACTCCGGCGCGCGTCACGATGAGGTTCGATTTGGCAGGTGTGTTTCAGAGCAGTGACAGACCATCCGGCGGAGTTTCTGCCGTGGTGGAGCTTGTTGCTGTAACGAGGTGCACGGGGTCTGCGCTTGCCGCAGGCCTGCTGACGTTCCCGCCAACTGGGTCTGCCTGCCGCGGAGTGTAGCGCAAGCGGGCCAGCGGCCTGCGACGCTCTGTGACTTTGGATCGCTTTCCGCCTGGCGGAAAGAGTAGTTGCATGTCGAAGGAAATTTATATCTCCACCACGCCGCATGAGACGCGGCTGGCCATTGTGGAAGACGAACAGCTCGCCGAGGTGTATTACGAGCGCGAGAACGAATACACGCTTGCGGGATCCATTTACAACGGAAAAGTGACGCGGGTGCTGCCGGGCATGCAGTCCTCGTTTGTGGATGTCGGGCTGGAGCGTGATGCGTTCCTGTACGTGACCGACTTTATGGAAGAAGCCGGGGATTCCGCCGATTTTGAGGAAGGCGGACGGAAGCCGCAGGCCGCCGCGCAGGCACCGCGCGAGCCGGGTCGGGAGACGAGTCGGGACGCTGGCCGGGACTTGGGCCGGGAGACGAGCCGTGACTTGGGTCGGGACAGTGGCCGAGATGCGGGCCGCGAAGCCGTGGATGCGCCGCGCGAGGGCAATGGGCGAAGCCGGGAGGAGGGTCGCCGAGGACGTGGCGGCCGCGACCGGGGGAACCGGGAGGCGGTGCGCCCTGCGGTGGTGGAAGGCGGAGAAACACCCCTTTTCGATGAGCCGGTTGCGCCGAGGCCGGTGGAGCCGTCGGCGGTGACCGAGGTTGCGGGGGAGGCCACGCAGGAAGAGCAGGGAAGCCGCCGATGGCGCGGGCGTCGCGGGCGCCGGCGTGGCCGCGGCGGCCGCGAGGGTGGGTCGCCGCTGGCGGCCGAGACGGAATCCGCGGTGGTGGGGGATGCCGGAGAAGTTGGTGACGATGCTACAGAGTTTGCCGACGACCTGGAGCGGTTGTCGCTGGAGGGAGCCGCCGCGCAGGAGCAAGAGCCGGTGGAGGATCAGGTGCTGCCGGGGTCCATCGAAATCGACCTGAGTGCGGAGCCACGCGCGCCGGAGGACGGCGGTGCCGTGCCGCGCAGGTTTGAACGGGATCGTGGCCGTGGTGGACGCAATCGTGGCGGGAGCGGCCGCGACGACCGGGGATCCAGAAACGATGGCCGACCCCGCCGTGAGGACGTGCGAGCGCCGTTTACGCAGGAGCCGACGTTCCACCAGCTTCGCGAAGAGGTGCAGGAGACCGGGGCGGAGCCGGCGGGAGAAGCCGTAGTGCTGCCCGGCGAGTCGATCCGCAAGTATCGGGACCCGGCGGAAGTGGCTGCGGAGGATGCGGCGCGGCGGCCTGCCGGCGGCGCGGGAGAGATGGTTGTCGCGAGTGCACCGGCGATCGAGATCGTTGGGTGGGATGGAGGTGCGGTGCTGCCGGGAGAGACGCTGTCGCGCCACCGGCCACGCGAAGCCAGGGCGCAGGCAGGACGGGACGACCAGCGCGGGGGATTCCGGCGGGATGCCGGCTCAGACCGCGAGGAGGTTCGGGGAAGCCGGGCTGTGGAGGCTTCGGCGGTTGAAGTGTCGCAGCCGGAACCTGAGAGTGCTGCGGAGGCATCGGTCGTCGAGGCCATGGAGGCTCGTTCGTCGGCATCGCTGCAGCCAATCGAGTTGCATGCGTACGCGTTGACGCCGGCAGCGACGGAGCTGGTGATGGAGGAGCCGGCGGAAGAGAGCATTGCGCCCACACCGATTGCCGATGTGGAGGACATTGCTGCGGCCGCTGCGCCGGACGAGACCGGTGGGCTGACGCAGCACCCCGCGCATGCCGATGAGAGCGCGGCCGTAGGACCGGTGCTGCTGCCGGAGACCGCCGAGGCCGAGCCTGTGGAGTACGAGCCGGGGGAGGGTGAAGCCGCATCGCTGGGCGATGCAGGCCGACGCGATTACCGGCGGATGCGCGTGGATGACCCGTACATCGAGGCGCCGCGGGTTGAAATGCTGCAGGTCGAGGCGGCGCAGGCCGAGGAGCCGAAGGCTGACCCGGCTGCGGCGGAAGAGATCGGGGTCGGTGAGGTTGAGGTTGGCGAGGCTGAGGTCGGCGCTTCAAGTGCGAGCGAAGCATTTGGGCAGCCGGTGGACGATGCCGAGTTGCTGGCTGCGGTGCCGGATGCGACGACGTATGACCTCCGGGAGGAAAACGCTGGCGAAAGTACGCCAGAGATGGCAGCCGTTACGGGGATGCCGCTCGACCTGTCGCGTGAGCCTGTTGCGGACGAGATGCAGCACAGATTTACGACCGTGCAGGATTCGGGCGAGATGGTCGCGGAGCCTGCGTTTGCTCTGATCGACGATGCGGCGCACCTGCCGCCGGTGCAGGATGCCGACGAGCCGATCTTTCCGCACGCAGCGATGCAGGCCCAGGTGCTTGCCGAGGAGATTGCGGGACGGTTCGAGAGCGGGACTCGCGACGCGGACGCAACGGAAGGCATGGCGGAGGACTCGGCGATAGACACAGCCGAGGACACGGAAGAGCCGATGCACGATGGGACCCTTGTGGCCGAGCCGGGCGACGCTGTGCCGCAGGTGCATGCCTATGGCGACGGCGACCTCCAGGAGGAAGAGGTGGATGGCGACGAATACGAGTACGACGTCGCGGTCGCAAGCACGGATGAGGACGAGTTCGAGGACTACGAAGAGGAGACGCTGGACGGCTCCGACGCCATTGATTCGGTGATGGAAGAGATGTCGCTGGAGGAGGGTGGCGAGGAAGACGAAGAAGACCCGGAGTATACGGTGGAATCCGCGGCGGGGGGCTTTACCGTCGAGGACTTTGGCGGGGAGCCGAGCGAACCTGCGGAGATCACGCCGGCCCAGCAGAACGGCAGCGAGCGCCGCGGACGCCGGGATAACGGACGGGACGGGCGGCGCAGCGGAAACCGCGACCGGCGGCCGGGTGGTGGATTCCGCGGAGGTGCGAGCGCGGCGGCGGCAGGCGGCGGCGACCGTGGTCGCGGACGTGGTCGACAGAGCGTGCAGGCAATGGACCTGCCGGCGATCAATGAGCTGCTGAAGCCGGGCCAGGAGATCCTGGTGCAGATTGCGAAGGAGCCGATTGCGAAGAAGGGTGCGCGTATCACCTCGCACATTGCACTCCCGGGCCGGTTTCTGGTGTTTATGCCGACGGTCAATCACACCGGCGTGTCGCGCAAGATTTCTTCGGATGAGGAGCGTCGGCGGTTGAAGACGATCCTGCTCTCAGAGAAGGGCGACGTGCAGGGCGGGTTTATTGTGCGAACGGCGGCGGATGGTGCGAGCGAAGAGGAGCTCCGCAACGACCTGCGCTTCCTGATCCAGCTTTGGCAGGACATCAAGGCGCGGTCAGAGTCGTCGAAGTCGCCGGCGCTGATCTATCACGATCTGAGCCTGATCGAGCGCATTCTGCGCGACCAGGTGACGGACAACTTTTCTGCCATCTGGGTCGATACCGAGGCGGAGTACGAGCGGGTGCTGCGGTTTCTGCAGCGGTTTCAGCCGTCGCTGGTGCGCCGCGTCAAGCTGTACACGAAGGAGACGCCGCTGTTTGAGCACTTCGGCGTGACGCAGGAGATTGACAAGGCGCTGAAGAGCAAGGTGTGGCTCAAGAGCGGCGGGTCGATTGTGATCGATCAGACGGAAGCCCTGGTGGCGATCGACATCAACACGGGCAAGTATGTCGGCAAGACGGCGCGCTTGGAAGACACGATTCTGAAGACGAACCTGGATGCCATTCCGGAGATCGTTCGGCAGATTCGCCTGCGCGACCTGGGCGGCATTATTGTGATCGACTTTATCGATATGGACGAGCGCAAGAATCGCGCCAAGGTGATGCAGGTGCTGGAGGACGAGCTGAAGAGCGACCGGGCACCGTCGAAGGTGCTGCCGTTCAACGACTTTGGCCTGGTGATTATGACGCGCAAGCGGGTCAAGCAGAGCCTGGAGCGGACCCTGTGCATTCCAGACCCGATTACCGACGGCACCGGCATGATTAAATCGCCGATCACGGTGGCTAACGAAATCTATATTGAAATGCGCAAGATGCAGAAGCAGCTGGAGAAAACAGACGTGATGCTGCGCGTGCACCCTGAGGTGGTGAAGACGTTGAAGGCCAACGGTGGCAAACGCCTGCAGGAGCTGGAAGAGATGACGCGCAAGACGATCCTGGTCAAGAGCGACCCGGCGATCAACCCGGAGCAGTTCGACATCCACTAGACGAACGGGAGCGGGCAGGGCGGCCACGGAGTGTCATGGCGGTCCTGCCTGCGGCGTGACTTATCGCGCCGCAGGTGGGGCGCTGTCGTCTAAACCGCTCTGCCGCACGTCCCACAACTTACAGTGCCGTGTTGGGTTAAAGCACGCATTGAATGTGGCAGTGCATGCAAGTGCAGCGAGGATTTTACTTATGATGTGGTCGCCTTCGTTTTCTCTTTCTCGAGCCGTGAGGAGCGGCGTTGCAGCGATGGCGGTGTGTGCAGCCGCGCCGCTGCTCTGGGCAGCGGCTCCCGCAGCCGGTGCCGATGCCACTGCCGGTTCCATGTTCCACATGGACAATGCGCTTGTGTCGCCGGATGCGTCGTTTCGGTATGAGACCAGCGGTGTGAGCAGCAGCGTAGAAGATGCCGTGGCAGCCGAGCGTGCCGACCTGAGCAGCGAGGGGTTGGGCACGGAGGCCGGAGCGTTTGCCGGAACCGCACCCTCCGGACGCCGCCGCAGCTATGGCCGATCGCGCTACCAGGATCGCCTGCACAACTCAGACGGATCGACGAAGATTGCCTTTGTGGGTGGCGCCGGCCTGAGCGTGCCGGTGGCGAATACGGGAAAGTTTTATACCCCGAGCTATGACGTGACGGTGGGTGGCGGCTACAACTTTAACAAGATGTTCGGTGTTGTGGGTGAGTTTCACTATGACCACCTTGGATTGACGGGCGGCGCCATCAACTCCGAATACAACAACCTGATTGCGCTTGGCGCGACCAGCGACGACCTGCAGGGATTTGACGCGAATGCGCATATTCTGGCGATTACCGCAAACCCGGTGGTGTCGTTTTCCAACGATCGAAGCCGGTTTGGGGCGTATGTGACCGCGGGTGTGGGCTTCTACCACAAGACCACGAACTTTACCCTGCCGAGTGAAGGCACGGTGTGCGACTACTTCTGCTACACGTATGTGAGCAACTACAACATCGACTCGGCCTCGGCGAATGGCTTTGGTGTGAATGGGGGCCTTGGGTTGTCATACAAGCTGTCGACCTTCTCGTCCGAGCGGCTGTTTGTCGAAGGGCGGTATCACTGGATCAACATCAGCAACGCCAACAATACGGACTTCTTTCCGTACAACCGTCGCAACACCGAGTACATTCCGCTGACGGCGGGCATTCGCTTTTAAATGCGAGGTGTTTGAGCACGGATGGCGTACCCGTTCGGCGGGTGCGCCTTTTTGCGCTTGCGGCATGGACGCCGGGCAGGTTCCCGGCTTGGTTCGCAGTGGCGGCAACATCGCCCGGGGCGGTTAGGGTAAGGGAGTGGGCCATACGCCACAATGCCGTTTGAGGGTACCTGGTTGTTGAGTTGTCGTTCTGTTGTGCATGCGGTGGCCCTGGTTGCCGTGGTCCTGGTTCCGGTGTCGTGGGTTGCGGTGTGCGGGGCAAGTGTGAGCCGAGCGGCGGAGGAGGCGAAGCCGCAGCTTCCGGCGCTGGCGTCGGCAGATGCGGTGGCAGCGGCGATGTTTCAACGCACGGCTGCAACGGGCATGGTGATTGTGGTGGTGCGCGGCGGCGATGTGTGGATGCAAAGCTACGGCCAGACGGCGCCCGGCTCGGGGCAAAAGCCTGCGTTCAATTCGTTGATTCGGCTGTGCTCGATTTCGAAGATTCTGACGACCGATCTGTTGGTCAAGCTGGCCGTGGATCATGCGGTGGCGTTTACCGATCCCCTGCAAAAGTTTGCGCCGGTGGGGAGCGACGGCGTGCCGGTGAAGGTTCCCGTACTGACGGTGCGGGGGCACGTGGACCGAGCGCTGACGCTGGGCGACCTGGCGACGCATACCGCCGGGTTGCCGCGGGAGATTGCGTACCCGCCGGTGGGCATGGCGCACTTTACCTTTCCCGACGAGGCCTTCCGGTGGCAGTGGCTGCCGAAGTTCCGGCTGCGCACCTCGCCGGGCGTTGCAGCGCACTACTCCAACGTGGGGTTCGACCTGCTGGGCGATGCGTTGAGCCATGTGAGCGGCAGGTCGTATGCGGCGCTGTTTGCGGAACGCACGGCGAGGCCGCTGGGTCTGGTCGATACCACGCTATCGCCCAACGCAGACCAGTGTGCGCGATTGATGGGTGGCGCGCGCGAGCCGATTCAGTGTACAGACACGCAGGCCGCCGCCGGTTCGGGCGGCATGTATTCCACCGCCGACGACATGACGCGTGTGCTGAAGTACCTGCTCAACCTGCCGGGGGTACCGGCCCACCAGAACGGTGCGGCGACGGCGATGTACCTGCAGCCGGCTGCGCTGCACAGCGTTCAGGGGCTGGGACATGCGGGCGTGCCGACGGGCATTGGCCTGGGATGGATCGAGATCAACGGGGCGGATGGGCCAGCACGCATTGTGCAGAAAACCGGTGGGGGCGCCGGGTTCCAGACCTATGTGGCACTGAACCCGGCGAGCCACACGGGGGTGTTTGTGGCGGCAACGCAGGGACGGCGGAAGAGCGGCGCGAACCTGTTTCGCGAGACCAATGCACTGCTGATTCAGCTTGCGGGGCTGCCGCCGGTGCCGGTGGATCCGGACGATCCGGAGCGCGAGCGCGGTGCCGACGAGGGAGTCGAAGAGGCTGGGACGCGGGCCGATGCACCCCGCCTGCGCGGCCTGCCGACAACGCGGGAGGTGCGGCCGTTGCACCACCGCGGCAGGGCAATCGTGCCGCGTCGGGCGGAGGCGAACGTGCCCCGGGGCCGGGTGGCTTCCTCGCCGAAGGTAAGGGCGGTAAAGAAGGGTGCGAAGAGGGGTCAGCCTGCGAAGGCGGTGACGCCTGTGACGCGACCACGCCGACGACGGTAGAGAGGTCGTCCGGGGCGGGC
>CAXUHM010000067.1:0-15696 GCA_964250935.1 uncultured Terriglobus sp. | reverse complement strand
GTTTGCGCCGGAAGGGTGAGCGTGGAAAGCAGGCAGGCCAGGCACACACGGACGATGCCGGAGACGAGGCCGGAGACGAGAGTGGGGCGCGGGCGGCGAAACGTGGAGGGGTAGGTTGCGGGACGCCGAGCGGGGCACGTTGCGGGATACGGATCGGGATACGTTGCGGGGCACGGAGCAGGGCATGCAGCAGGGCACGAAGCAGGGCGGAGAGTGGGGCGCGGAGCAGGGTGAGGAGCCGTGGACGTTTGAGGCGGGCGTTCCATGGTGTTGGCCATCGCGGAGTTCCTACAACCTACGTTGGCCGGGGCGTTCTGTCCAGCGATGGGCGGGTCGTTTTGTGTGTGGCCGGGCCTGGTACGCCTGGCCTGGATGCGGCAGGGTGCGGACGGGAAGGTACATTTTTGTCGGGCTGCAAGGGTCTGCTGTGTTGTGCGCGAACCTGACACGCCGTGTCGGTCTTTGCAGCAGTGCGTGCCACCAGCAGCAACACTGCCTGTATCTTTGCGTCTAACGAAACGTTCAACGTATCTCTGCGTGTGTGCGCTTGCGTTTGCGCATCGCCTTCCGTATGGTCAATGCCGTTGGCCAGTAACTGCCTCTTCCGGCTTGCCGTTCTGCCATGCAGAGTTCGTCCGGAGCGTTCCGGATCTACGTGGTCTTGATGCAAAGTAGTATCTACCCGCGAACTCGCCCACGTGGCGAGCGCACTTACAAAGGAGATCGGCCATGGAATCCAAGCCGGCGCAGAATATTCAGGACACGTTCCTGAATACGGTTCGCAAGGACAAGAGTGCAATCACGATTTACCTGGTCTCCGGTGTGAAACTTACGGGCAAGATTCGGTCGTTCGACAAGTACAGCGTGTTGCTGGAAAACAATGCGCAGGAGCAGTTGATTTTTAAGCATGCGATTTCGACCGTGGTGAGCACGCGGCCTGGAAGCACGCATGGGGATCGGTCGCACAGCGCAGCGCCCCGCATGGGAGAGGCCGCGCCGGGTGGCGCACCGACGGACAGCTCTGCCTTGAACGGCTCGACAGGCCTGTAGGTTGGTGCAAGTCGTACGCCGGTCGCGCAGAAAAGCCGCGGTGGTGCCGTCGCGGGTGCCGTTTGGACAGCGTACGGATGAAACCCCGGATGGCCATGCGACGGCCGCCGTGCAGGACGCAGCGGTGCTGGTCGCGGTGGAACTGACCGGCGAACGGCGCAAGCTTGCAGGAACCGCGCGGCTGGCAAGGCGGGCGGCGGCGCTGCACGCGGACAGCCTGGACGAAGTGCAAGGGGACACGACCACAGAGGGGGAAGGTGCGGCTGCGGAAGCCATGCCGGATCTGGACTTCGACGCGGGCCTGGCGGAGTTCCAGGAGCTGGCCCGCAGTGCCGGAGCGGCGGTGAGCGCGACCGTGGTGCAGCGGCGGCCACGGGCGGATGCCGCAACGCTGATCGGCCCGGGCAAGGTCGAGGAGCTGGAGGCCGTGGTGAAGAGCACCGGCGCCAACCTGGTGCTGTTCGACCATGACCTGTCGCCGTCGCAGATGCGGAACCTGAACGATGCCCTGCCGTGCCGGGTGATCGACCGGACGCAATTGATCCTGGACATTTTTGCCAAGCATGCTCGAACGCGCGAGGGCCACCTGCAGGTGGAGCTGGCGCAACTGGAGTACCAGCTGCCGCGGCTTGCGGGCAAGGGCAAGGCGATGAGCCAGCTGGGCGGCGGCATTGGCACGCGTGGTCCAGGCGAGACGAAGCTGGAAACGGACCGGCGACGCATTCGGGAGCGGATTGACCGGCTAAAGGGTCAGCTGGAACTGGTGCGGCGGAACCGGAGGCAGCAGCGGCAGAGACGCGAGGCCGTACCGGTGCCGACGGTGGCGCTGGTGGGGTATACCAACGCCGGGAAGAGCAGCCTGTTTAACGCGTTGACGGATGCGGGTGTGATGGAGAGCGCGCGCATGTTTGCGACGCTGGACCCAAAGCTGCGGCACCTGGCGCTGCCGTCGCGGCGCAAGGTTCTGCTGAGCGACACGGTGGGGTTTATTCGAAACCTGCCCCACACGCTGGTGACGAGCTTTCGGGCGACGCTGGAAGAGGTCGAGCGCGCGGAGCTGCTGCTGCATGTGCGCGATGCGGAAAGCCCGATGAGCGAGGAGCAGAAGGCGCAGGTGGCCAAGGTGCTGGCGGAGCTGGACGTGGCAAAGACGCCGACCCTGCTGGTGTGGAACAAGATCGACCTGCTGAGCGTGCCGGAGCGCGAAGCGTTGCTGGCGGGCAGCGGAGGCGACGTGATCGCCGTGAGTGCGCGCACCGGCGAGGGGCTGGACCGCCTGCGGGAGGCGATTGAGCAACGGATTGGCGGGGCCGAGGCTCCGGACCCGACGGCCACGGCGCAGTTCCGCGTGCCGCAGCGGGAAGGCCGAGTTCTGGCGGCGCTGGAGGGTGGGGCGTTTCTGGAGGAAAAGCGGTTTGAGGGCAATGTGATCGTGTTTACGGCGCGGGGCCCGTCGTCGCTGCTGCAGCGGTACCGGCGGTTCCAGGTGCAGGAGGCGGGCAGCCTGCCGGAGACGGAGCCGGAGGTGCGTGCGCGGTATCGGACCAAGGGGCTTGCGTAACGCTATGAGGGGTTGCGTGACGCTGGGAGCGCCGGACGGGGCGGTGTGCTCTACCCGAGAGGATGCTTGCATGAGCAAGCTTGAGTTCATCAGTCTGCTGAGTCCGGCGGTTGGATCCTTTGTGCTGGTGATGCTTGCCTGGATGAATTTGAACTCACGCCTGTCGGACCTGCAAAGAGAACATGAACCAGCGATTCGAGCAGGTGGATCATCGGTTCGAGCAGGTGGATCAGCGGTTTTGGCGGTGGATGAGCAGTTCGACCGGATGGACGCGCGGCTGCTTCCGCATCGAGCATGACCAGCGAGTTTTACGGCATCACGCGCAAGCTGGAAGGCCGCGTCGACGAACTCTCCAAGTAGGTCGTGTTTGCGGCAACAGAACAGGCCGGCGCTCGAGGGAGTGGAGGTGGGTCCCAAGAGCACGATGGCCTGCTGGACCCCGAACCGGGTCAGTGGAATGGCTTTAGCCTACGCTGGCGACCCGAGCACGTCCACAGCCTGCCGGCGGTATTTCGACATTTTGTTCTCGATTTTTGGGAGTTTGCAGCGCCCCCGGTGCATTTAGCGGTAGAGGAGGCCTGCCGAGAGGGCGTGCGGTTGGCGTGTGAGGGGTGTGGCGTGCACCGAAGTTGGGCGGTGACGGCGGGGATGGGCGATGGTGCGCCCCTGCCGCCAGTTGGCGGGCCTGCGTTGACCCGACCCGTTCGCTCTGCTAGAACTAAGGGGTTGCCGCGTCCCGAGCCGTGCCTTTTCTTCGCGCTTGCGAAGTCCTTCAGAGCGCTCGGACACGGCCCAAAAGACACCTCATGGATAAGATTCTCCACGATTTAGGCCAACTCATGCTCGGGTCCATCCCGACCATTGGATTTTTTCTGCTTTTGCTGGCCGCCTATGGCGTACTGGTCCGCAAGCCCCTGGAAAAAGTACTGGCCGACCGGCATGCACGGACGGATGGCGCCATGGACGAGGCGCACAAGGCCATTGCCGCTGCCGAGGCAAAGACCGCTGATTACGAGCAGCGCATGCGCGAGGCGCGGGCAAGCCTGTTTGAAAAGCAGCAGGCCGAGCTGAAGCAGAGCAGTGACGCACGCGAGAAGGCCCTGGGAACAGCGCGCACACAGGCACAGACCCGCATTGACGCGGCGCGAGCGCAGGTGACCGAGGCCGGCGACGAAGCGAAGAGGCAGATTGAGGCGGGCAGCGATGCGCTCTCGTCCCAGATCATTGCCGCGATTCTGCCGCACCGGCGTGAAGGGATGCAGCGATGATGCGTTCTCGAAAGCTTGGAGCATGCCTCTTGGCAGTGGCGATGCTGGCGCCGGTGCTGTACGCACAGGTGCCACCGCCGGAGAACGCCTCCGGGTCTGTTGCCAGCGGCGACCGGTCAGAGCCCGAGGCGAACAGCGCGCAAAAGAAGGCGGAGGCCGAGGGTGGAACGGAAGCGTTCCGAAATTCGCCTTCGGTGGTGAAACTGGGCGGCATGATGGGCATGAAGCCGGCGACGGCTTCGTCCGTATTTGAGTGGCTGAACTTTGCGATTCTTGCCGGCGCCATTCTGTATGCGCTGAGCAAGGCCCTGCCGAAGTACTTTCAAGGGCAGACCGCGACGATCCAGAAGAACATTGTGGAAGCACGCGTGGCGACGGAAGAGGCGAACCTGCGACTGGCCGGTGTGGAAGCACGCTTGAGTAAGCTGGATGCAGAGATCGGCGCGATCCGGGCCGAGAGCGAGCGCGAAGCGGCGGGGGAAGCCGAGCGGGTAAAGCGGCAGATCGCCGAGGAGACGCAGCGGATTCTGCAGGCTGCCGATCAGGAGATTGCCGCGGCAAGCGCGCAGGCAGGGCGCAACCTGCGGGCATTTGCGGCGGAGATCGCCGTGGACCGCGCGGCGCAGCGCCTGGAAGTGACGGTGGAGGACGACCGTGCGCTGATCCAGAGTTTTGCCGCACGGTTGAACGCGGCAGGGGGCAAAAACTAGATGTCGGTGTTTTCGCTTCGGTACGCAAGGGCGTTTCAACAGGTGGTTGCGGCACAGCACCTGGATCGCGATGCGGTTCGGCAGCAGCTCTCGGACTTTTCCGCAACGCTTGCGGCGAGCCGCGACCTGCGGGAGTTTCTGGGTAATCCATCGCTGGAGCACACGGATAAGCTGAAGGTGCTGGACGCCGTGGTTGCGCGCGTGGGCATGGATAAGACGGTGCGGAACTTTGTCGCGGTGCTGATGCAGCACGAGCGTTTGAGTGCACTGGACGAGATTGTTGCGGAGTACAAGACGATTTCGGATGAGGCAAACGGCATTGCGGAGGTGCAGATCATCAGTGCAAAGCCGCTGGCCGAGGATGAGCGCAACCTGTTGCAGTGGAAGGCTGGTGAACTTGCCGGCAGTGACGTGCGGGTGACCTGGAGCGAGGACGCTTCCCTGCTGGGTGGAGCGGTGATTCGGCTTGGGTCACAGGTCTTCGACGGATCGGTTCGCGGGCAGTTGCAGCAGATGAAAGAGCATTTGGCTGGCGCGTAGCAGCGCGGCCCAACAGTGAGCCTGGTACAGGGCTCAAGATTCAGCGGTTAGAAGGAAGACATGGCACAGCTCAAGGCAGACGAGATTACGGAACTGCTTCGTCAGCAGATTGAACATTACGAGACCAAGGTAGCGGTGGATGAAGTGGGAACCATCATCTCCCTGGGCGACGGCATTGCGCGGATCCATGGCCTGGACAAGGTGATGGCCGGCGAATTGATCGAGTTTCCCAAGGGCGTTGCCGGGCTGGCGATGAACCTGGATGAAGACCAGGTGGGCGCCGTGTTACTGGGCGATTACACCGAAATCAGCGAAGGCGACGAGGTGAAGCGGACGGGCAAGATCATGTCCGTGCCGGTTGGACCTGCCATGATTGGCCGCGTGGTGAATGCGCTGGGTCAGCCCATCGACGACAAGGGACCGATCGACACACCGTACAGCTCGCCTGTGGAGCGGCTGGCTCCGGGGGTGATCGACCGCAAGAGCGTGACCGAGCCGATGGCGACGGGGATCAAGGCCATCGACACGATGATTCCAATCGGACGCGGGCAGCGCGAACTGCTGATCGGCGACCGCCAGACGGGCAAGACCGCGATTGCGCTGGACGCGATCTTGAACTCGGCGAAGAACGATCTGATCTGCATTTACTGCGCCATTGGCCAGAAACGGTCGAGCGTGGCGCAGGTGGTGCAGACGCTGGAGCAGTATGGCGCGATGGCGTACACGATTGTGGTGGCCGCGACCGCTTCCGAGCCGGCGCCGATGTCGTACATCGCGCCCTACGCAGCGACGGCGATGGGCGAGTACTTTCGCGACAATGGCAAGGCCGCGCTGATCATTTACGACGATCTGTCCAAGCATGCGGCGTCGTACCGCGAGATTTCGCTGTTGCTGCGGCGTCCGCCTGGGCGTGAAGCGTACCCGGGCGATGTGTTCTACCTGCACTCGCGGTTGCTGGAACGCTCGTCGCGGGTGAGTGACAAACTGGGCGGCGGTTCGCTGACGGCGCTGCCGATCATCGAGACGCAGGCGGGCGATGTGTCGGCGTATATTCCGACAAACGTGATTTCGATCACGGATGGGCAGATCTTTGTGGAAACGGACCTGTTCAACTCCGGCATTCGGCCGGCGGTGAACGTGGGTCTGTCGGTGAGCCGCGTGGGGTTTGCGGCGGCGATGAAGGCAACCAAGCAGGTGGGGGCGACGCTGAAGCTGGACCTGGCGCAGTATCGCGAGCTGGCGGCATTTGCGCAGTTCGGATCGGACCTGGACCCGGCAACGCAGAAGCAGCTGAACCGCGGTGCGCGACTGGTGGAGATTCTGAAGCAGCCACAGTTTCAGCCATTGACCGCGGCACAGCAGGTATCCATCGTGTTTGCCGGGACGAAGGGCCTGCTGGACGACATCGACACCAAGCAGGTGCAGGCGTTTGAGGCCGGGTTCCACCCGTACATGGCGACGACCGGCAAGGCAATTCTGGACGACATCATGCAGAAAAAGGCGTTGGACGACGACATTACGAAGCGGCTGACGGATGCAATTAACGACTTCAAGAAGACGTTCAAGGATGCGGCGCAGGACAAGAAGCCGGCGATGGCGACGGCGTAACGTAGACTGACCGGGAATGGGAGGCTGTGATGCGACCCGAGATTCTCCTTGCCGCTCTTGCTTTTGCCCTACCGACGATTACTGCACTCGTTGGCATCTTGCTCGGACGGGGCGATTACAGCAAGCTCGATGCGCGCATGAGTTCGATGGAGGGTCGTCTGGACAGTAAAATCGACTCACTTAAAAACCGTCTCCATTCCGACATGATGCAGGTGATCGGAAAGTTGACGGAACTGGAAGTGCGGGTCGCACGACTCGAAGAGAAGCAGACACGATAAATGGCAAACGTACTGGACTTGAAGCGGCGCATTCGCTCCGTGAAAAACACGCGGCAGATTACCAAGGCCATGAAGATGGTGTCTGCGGCAAAGCTGCGCCGGGCGCAGGAGCGCGCGATGCAGGCGCGTCCGTACGCGCAGATGCTGGCGAACGTGCTGCAGTCGCTGGTGCGGCGCACCGACCTGTATGGCGGCGAAGGTGGCGAGGTGATGCACCCGCTGCTGGTAGAGCGCGAGGAGAAGAACATTCTTGTCATGGTGATTGCCGGGGACAAGGGGTTTGCAGGTGCATTTAACGCCAATGTGGGCAAGGCGGCGCAGCGGTTTGTGGATGCGCGACGGTTGCCGCGCACGGCGACGGAGGACAACCAGAGCACCGGTGAGGCGAACATCGATGTGGAGCCGGTCGGCCGCAAGGCACGCGACCTGTTCCGGCGGCGCTACCCCGATGCGAAGTGGGAGCACATTGACACCGAGTATGACAACGGTCTGTCGCACCACATTGAGGATGTCCGTCACCGCGAGTTTCCGATCGAGGTGACGCACGACCAGAGCATGTTGCTGGCCAAGTTGAACTTCGCGGACGTGGACAAGGCGGCACACTCGATCATCGACCGGTACGAGCGTGGCGAGATTGACGCGGTATACCTGGTGTACAACGAGTTCAAGAGCGTGATCGCGCAACGGGTGGTGGTGGAGAAACTGTTGCCCATTCGCAAGCTGGGATCGCCGGAGATCACGGCCCTGGAAGAGATGACCGAGGAGCAGAAGGAAGCGGCGGCGCGGTCTGCGGAGTCTGCGGGCGTGTCGATCAACGAATTGGAAGATTCGGCGATGCAGAAGGAAGCGGAGACCTTTGGGACGGCGGATGTGGATTACCTGTACGACGCGCCGCCGGAACAGTTGTTCAAGCACCTGCTCCCCCGCTATGTGACGACGCAGATTTACCATGCGCTGCTGGAGTCCAGCGCGAGTGAGCACGCGGCGCGCATGACGGCGATGGATTCAGCAAGCAGCAATGCGAGCGACATGATTGACGGGCTGACGCTGACGATGAACCGGGTCCGGCAGGCAGCGATCACGAAGGAGATTATCGAGATTGTGAGTGGGGCTTCGGCGATTTAAGTGAATGCGCGTGAGGTAATTCGGCTTCTTGAGCAGGACGGTTGGTTTTTGAAGCGCACGCGCGGAAGTCACCGAGTGTACAAGCACCCGCTCAAAAAGGGTTCGGTGGTGGTTGCAGGGCACGCGGGGAAAGACATCGCTACCGGTACACTGAAAGACATCTTGTATCAGGCGGGATTGAATGACAGAACCAAGTAGATTCGCCGTGGTATTCGAACGAACTTCGACCGGCTTTTCGGCATACGTGCCGGACCTGCCAGGATGTATCGCGATGGGCGACACGGTCGAAGAAACCCAGGCATTGATCAGCGAGGGCATTGAGATCTATCTCGAAGAACTTCGTGAGGACGGAGCGGATATGCCGGTTCCGAGCGCATTTCGGGTAGAGTTCGTCGACTTCCCGCAACAGTTCGCAAAAGCAAGCTAGGACAAATGATGGCAGAGAACATTGGCAAGGTTGTACAGATCAGCGGTCCGGCCGTTGATATTCAATTTGATGAAAAGCACATGCCGCCGATTTACCAGGCGCTGCGCATCACCAGTGAGGGCTTCGACATTCCGACGCCGCTGAACGTGGTGGTGGAGGTGCAGCAACACCTGGGCGAGGGTCGGGTGCGCACGATCGCCATGGAGGCGACCGAGGGCATGGTGCGCGGCATGCAGGCGATCGACACGGGCGGACCAATTATGGTTCCCGTGGGCCGCGAAACGCTGGGCCGTGTGCTGAACGTGATTGGCGAGCCGGTAGACCAGCTTGGACCGGTGCAGACCGACAAACGCATGCCGATCCACCGCCAGGCGCCGGCGTTTGACGAGCAGGCGACGGGCGAGGAGATGTTCGAGACCGGCATCAAGGTCGTCGACCTGATCCAGCCGTTTTTGAAGGGCGGCAAAATCGGCCTGTTCGGGGGCGCGGGTGTGGGCAAGACCGTGCTGATTCAGGAGTTGATCAACAACGTCGCGATGCAGCACGGTGGGTATTCCGTGTTTGCCGGCGTGGGCGAGCGGACGCGTGAGGGCAACGACCTTTGGATGGAGTTCCAGGAGTCGGGCGTGATCGATCCGAACGACTGGCAGAAGTCGAAAGCTGCGCTGATCTACGGCCAGATGACCGAGCCGCCAGGAGCGCGGCTGCGCGTGGCACTGACCGGGCTAACGATCGCGGAGTACTTCCGCGATGTGGAGCATGCGGACACGCTGCTGTTCATCGACAATATCTTCCGGTTTACGCAGGCCGGGTCCGAGGTGTCGACGCTGCTTGGCCGGATGCCGAGCGCGGTGGGCTACCAGCCGAATCTCGCCAGCGAGATGGGGCAGTTGCAGGAGCGGATCACGTCGACGAAGAATGGCTCGGTGACCTCGGTGCAGGCGATCTATGTGCCGGCCGACGACCTGACCGATCCGGCACCGGCGACGACGTTTGCCCACCTGGATGCGACGACGGTGCTGAACCGTGCGCTGACGGAGATCGGCATCTACCCGGCGGTCGATCCGCTGGCGTCCACCTCCCGTATCCTTTCGCCGCGCGTTGTGGGCGAGGAGCACTACGCGGTGGCGCAGCAGGTGAAGAGCATTCTGCAGCGGTACAAGGACCTGCAGGACATTATTGCGATTCTGGGTATCGATGAGTTGTCGGAAGAGGACAAGATCACCGTAAACCGGGCGCGCAAGGTGCAGCGATTCCTGTCGCAGCCATTCCATGTTGCAGAAGTGTTTACCGGCAACCCGGGCAAGTACGTCAAGGTGGCGGACACGGTGCGGTCGTTCAAGGAAATCATCGAAGGCAAGCACGATGACATTCCCGAGCAGGCCTTTTACATGAAGGGCGGCATTGAAGAAGTGCTGGAAGCCGCGGAAAAGATGAAGGCAAACGCGTAGGCGTTTTGTTCCGCAAGGAAGCATGGGGCGGTCCAACTTACAGGGTTGGACCGCACTTTCGCTCCGGCTGCCGTTAGCGTTTGAGGCAGTTGCCGAGGTTGTGCCGGGCCGCGCGGAACGGGATGCGTTAGCGGGGATGCGTGGACACGCTTGAACCCGTGCCCATGTTGAGAAAGACACTTGAAGCGTAGAGTTTGCAGAGGGCGTGATGGCAGAGGCGACGGGAGCAACAACGAACGGACAGCTTGCGGTGCGCATTGTGACGCCGGACCGGGTTCTGGTGGACACGACGGCGGACGCGATTGAACTGCCGGCGCTGAGCGGGTACATGGAAGCGCTGTACGGGGCGGCACCGCTGCTTGCGGAACTGGGCGCGGGAGAGATCCGGCTGCATGGCGGCAGCAGTGGTGATGCGACCTTTTTTGTCGCCTGGGGATTTGTCGAGGTGCTGCCGCAGCGGGTGACGGTGCTTGCGGAGACGGCGATGAAGCCGAGCGAGATCGACGCGGCGCAGGCACAGCAGCAGCTGGATGCTGCGCAGAAGGACTGGAATGAGGCCGGCGATGACGCGGACAAGTACGACTACGCGCGGGCGGAAATCCGCGTGGCGGAAGAGAAGTTAGCGGCGGCGAACGGCAAGTAAGGCTCGAACCGGAAGAGGTACGGAGGGAGGGCTTTCTATTGCCCTCTGTACCTCGATTGCTCACAGAGGAGCAAGCTTCGTCTTTGGAAACACACGCCCAGTCAGTTTCGTTTTATCGAGGCCGTCGCTGCCTGTCGGGGACTTCCAGACTTGCGTCCGCCGGCGCAGCAGTTCCTTAAGCAAGGAAGGAACAGTCTCTGCTTCGGTGGCCAGGCTCGCTGGCGTTGCAGGCCCTGTGACGAACAACCTCACTTTGGCTCGGGTTGCGGCCCCGCAAGAGGTTGGTCTCCCTTCTGTTTCGGTATCGGAGAGGTCAGCGCCAAGGATGATCACAACGGGAACGTCATAGCCCTTTGCAGCTTGAACGGTGATGGATGCTTCTTGAAGGAATGTCGGAATCTTTGGTCGGTTGGAAAACCCCGGCTCGAAGATCCAGGAAATGCGAAGCTGCTGCTTGTATTCGTCAACATGGCCTTTGCGGCTCTGTCGTAGAAGCTCGGCCTGCCATGTTTGCCTCGATGGATGGCGCTGGATGGTTGCCACCGCCGCCGAGCGTCTTCCGGGAACCATTTGTGCGGCACGGTCGCGTTTCGTTGCCACCCGGGCAAGCAGGGATGTCATTCGGTGCGGAGGGCGTCCATGGGTTCCAGGTGGGCGGCGCGGCGGCAGGGGAGATAGGTGGCGAGCAGGGCGGCGGTTGCCAGGAAGACAAGGACGGCGAGGGTGCTTGCCGGGCCAAGGTTGCCGGTGCCGTCGAGCATGGAGCGGACGATGCGCGCGATGGCGATGCTGACGGCGAGACCGCCGAGCAGGCCAGCGGCGAGCGGCAGAAGCATGTCGCGCAGGGTGATCCAGTAGATGTTGGGGCGGGTAGCACCAAGGGCAAGGCGGATGCCGAACTCCTGGGTGCGGCGACCAATGGTGTAGTTGAGCGTGCCGTAGATGCCGAGAAGGGCAAGCAGGAGAGCGACGGCACCGAAGCCGGCGAGCAGCGTGGTTTGCAGGCGTTCGGGGGCAAGCGTGTCGGCCAAGGTGCTGTCGAGCGTGCGGACATCGGCGATGATGACCGATGGGTTTTGCTGCCAGATGGCGGCGCGAATGGAGGGAATGAGGGCGGCGGGGTCGCCGGTGACGTGGATGAGAAAAAAGGTCTGGTAGGGCGGGTTGTCCCAATAGGGGAGATAGACCATGCTGGGCGGAGCTTCGTGGGGCGAGTTGGTGCGGGCACCGGCGGCGATGCCAACGACGCGGTAGGTGCGGTCGTGGCGGGTAAAGGTGCGGCCAAGGGCGTCCTGGCCAGGCCAGAGTGCGGCGGCCAGTGACTCCGAGAGAACGGCGGCAATGGGCGGGGTGTTTGCGGGAGGCGGCGTATCGCCGTCGGTGACGGGAATGCGGTCGCCCGCGCCGAGAGAACGACCGGCGAGGATGCGCTGGCCGACGGTCTGAAAGTAGGCGGGGCTGATCCAGCGATTCTGGGCGAGCTGGGACTGATTTTCGGGTGCGCCGGTGGCGCGAATGCCGTCGGCCCAGAGCTCACCCTGACCGAGGATGGAGCTGACGAGTGCGGCGGAGGTGACGCTGGGAAGGTTGCCGAGGTGCTCAAGCATGCTGTCCTGAAAGGCTGCCCTGGCTGGGTCGGAAAAGGATTTGCCCTGCAGGCGGACGGTGGCCTGGATGGTGCCGCCGGTGGAAAAGCCGTTGGCACCGTGCAGGAGCTGGGACAGGTTGCGGGCAAACAGGGTTGTGAGCAGCAGCAGAGCGGTGCAGGCCAGGACCTGGGCGGCGATGAGTGCGTGGCGGAGCAGGGTGCCGCCCTCAGTGCCCGTGGCCCTGCCAGCGCTGCCAAGGATAGCCTGCGGGCGCACCCGGAGATAGTGCAGTGCCGGGAGCAGACCAAAGAGGACGGTGGCGCCGACGGTACAGACGACGGAAAGGGTGAGCACAGCCGGGTTGAGGTGAATGTTGGCGCTGCGCGGGATGGCAACGTGGATAACATCGCCGAAACGCTGGAGGATGGCACGCGCAAGCAGGACACCGAGAACCCCGCCGACAAGCGCGAGCAGAAGCGATTCAATGACGGACGCGCGAATGAGGCTGCCGGCCGATGCGCCAAGGGCGGAGCGGAGAGCGGCTTCCCTGCCGCGGGAAAGGACGCGGGCAAGCTGCGCGTTGGCAAGGTTGATGCAGGCGATGAGGAGGACGCTGCAGACGGCAGCAAGCAGGAGGTACAGGCCGGCGGTGGCGCGGCCGGTAATGCTCTGCTTGAGCGGCTGCACGAAGGTCGAGAGTGGGGGTTTGGGACCGGGTTCGAACTGGCCTGCGGGGGCTTCATGCACGAGGGCATTGCTGATGCCGTCCAGCTGGGCCTGGGCCTCGGCGGGCGTGACGCCGGGACGCAGCCGGCCAATGGCGGCATAGTTGCCGTAGTCACTGTTCCAGCCGTAGTCGGTGGCGGTGACCCGGGTGGGGGTGAGGAGGTCCACCGGCGGAGCCTGGCCGGCGCTGCCGAACGCGGCGAGCTCGTTGGACTTGGGAAAGTAGAAGCTCCTGGGAAGCACGCCGATGACGGTGACCGGCGAGCCGCCGACCTGCAGCGTTCGGCCGAGGACATCCGGCGAGCCGCCAAAGAGCTGTTGCCACAGATTCCAGCTGATGAGAGCACGATTGTCACGGCCCTTGGCGCCTTCGTCTGGCAGGAAGTCGCGGCCGAGCAGAGGCTGTATGCCGAGCAGGGAAAGCAGATTGGGCTCGACGAAGACCCGGCCGACGTAGCGTGGGTGGTCGCCGGCGAGGGCGACGCCGGTGGTTCCACCGTTGACGAGAGCGATGTCGGTAAAGGCAGTCTGGGACTGGCGCCAGCGCAGGGTGTGACGGGGATTGGGGCCAACGTAGGGCGCCATGACTTCAAGAAACGGCACACGTTCCCACACCACGACGAGCGCGCCGCTGTCGCGGTAGGCGAGCGGCTGTAGAAGGACGCCATCGACGAAGCTGAAGATGGCGGTGGTGGCGCCGATGCCGATGGCAAGGGTAAGGATCGCGGTGATGGCAAAGCCGGGGGAACGGCGGAGATGACGGAGAGCGTCGCGAAGGTCGTGCAGGACGTGTGCCATGGTGTTCTCCGGTGTGGCTGCCATTCAAGGGAGCACGTTGTGGACCATTGATAAGGGCGCGGAATTCCTTAGGGATTGTGCCAATTTGGGAGGTGGCGCGAGGGATGGGCGGAAGTCGCTGGTGTCCGGCTTTGCGGCGAACTGTTCACGCGTGGACAAGGGGCCTTGCGGCGGTGCAAATGATCGCCGCGACCACCGGGGATGGAGGACGCGGGAGTGGGGGCTGCGGTATTCTGTGTCGCATGAGATGGAAGCGGAAGCGCCGCGCACTGCTGCAGGACTTTGAAGATCGGGTTGGAGAGCAGATTTCCGAGGTGTCGCAACGGGTGGAATCAGCGTTCAAGCAGAAGCGGTCCGGACTGACGGTGGCCATGAAGGCGGCCTGGGTGACGGGCGCGCTGGCCGTACTGGCGGGTGGGCTGTATGCGGGGAAGGAGCTTCGGCTGCGTTACCAGTTGAAGCGGCGCACGCCGTATGACTATTACGCGCATGCGGGCGATCGCAGGCCGGCGGACCTCGAGTTTGGCGTGGGAATCTAGGCGCGGAACGGCGATGAGTTTCGGGAAGCGGTTTGGGCTGGTGGCAGCGTGGATGCTGCTGATTGTGGCGCTGCTTACCGTGTGGGACAGGTTTGCCCTGCACGAGGCATTCAGCCCGGTGAAACTGGTGCTGCGTGTGGTGATGTTCCTTCTGGCGGCGGTGGCCCTGAGCCTGCTGCTGGGACGAAGGCAAGACAGACGACGGTGAAGACGATGGCGAGCACGATTGCATTCCTTTTTCCTGGCCAGGGCTCGCAGAGCGTGGGTATGGGGCGTGAGCTGGCGGAGCAATTTGCCGTGGCAAGGGCGGTGTTCGACGAAGCCGATGCGGTGCTGGGGTACTCGCTGTCGGAGCTCTGCTTTGCAGGGCCGGACGAGCAGCTGAAACAGACGGAGTTCACGCAGCCGGCGATTCTTGCGGTGAGCGTTGCAGCCTTGCGCGTGCTGGCGGAAAAGGGCGTGACGCCGGGGCTGGTGGCCGGGCACTCGCTGGGCGAGTTTACCGCGCATGTGGCGGCAGGAACGCTGTCCTTTGCGGAGGCACTGACGACGGTGCGCAATCGTGGGCGCTACATGCAGGAGGCGGTGCCGGAAGGGCGTGGGACGATGGCCGCGATCCTGGGACTGCCGTACGACCGCGTGAACGAGTGCTGCCAGGCGGCAAGCGATGAACTGAACGACATTGTGGTTCCGGCAAACATGAACGCGCCAGAGCAGACGGTGATCAGCGGCGCGACGGCGGCGGTGGAGCGTGCCGCGGCGCTGTGCCGGGAGGCGGGGGCGAAGCGAGCGCTGATGCTGCCGGTGAGCGCGCCGTTCCACTGCAGCTTGATGCAGCCGGCGGCGGAGCGGCTGGCGGCGGACCTGGAGCGGGACGTATTTCTGGACCCGACGATCCCGGTGGTGTGCAACGTGGATGCACGGGCGATTACACGGCGGAGCGATGCGCGGGACTGCCTGATTCGGCAGGTGACGGGTGCGGTGCGGTGGGTGGAATGCGTCAAGCAATTGCGCGGAAGCTGCGGCGCAACGGAGTTTGTGGAGGTTGGTCCAGGCCGGGTGCTGACGGGACTGATGCGGCAGATCGACAAAAGCCTGACGTGCCTGAATGTAGAGGATGCGGCAAGCCTGGAGAAGACGATGGCGGGTTTGCAGACGGCGTCATAAAAGCACGGGAGGCGTCGAGGGTAGGGTGTGGCCGGGTGGTGAGTTTGGGCGAGCCGGGTTGGTGGTTCGGTCCTGTCTGTGGTGGGGTGTTCAGGCGGCAGGCCTGGGCGTGCGGGTGTGGGCGGGTAGCCGTCCGGAGAGAGCGGGCGACGGTGATTCCTGCGGTTGACGCCATCGAAACAGGGCCGCACATTGCCGGGCAGCCGCTGCTGGAAG
>CAXUHM010000066.1:0-16136 GCA_964250935.1 uncultured Terriglobus sp. | reverse complement strand
GTTGTGATCTACCGGTGGAGCAGATGGAGCACTAAGTGCACCACCTTGCCGCCCACCAGCACGAGCGTTCCAATAATTAGGGGTATGTATTCCCCTGGCAGCTCAAAGGACGCACGGCCAAAGCGAACCCGTAAGGGTCGCATAGGCATTCACCAGCCTTTCCGACTAAGAAACGCCCCGGGGTAGCAGCCCCGGGGCTTTCTGCTTGTCACAGCAGAAACTGGTCCCAAGGCGCTGGTGCCGTGACGCGGACATCGGTCGGCCTGATGTGATTATAGGCAGTCTGAAGACCAGAGACGTCTCAGGTTGTTTACCAAACCTGGGCAGTTGCAAATGCAAACGAAACCCGAGTCATACAGTTCGCCAGCTCTGTAGCGGGGTGCCTATAAGCACAGCTCGCGGCAAAATTCTGGAGAGCTGCACAACCAAACTGCACGAGCTGTAATCTACTGAATACAGAGCTGTCCAGATTGGGAGAACGGTTTACGTTCCAAAAATCAAATTACGAGCTCTGGAGTGAGTCATGGAAGTTCATGTACCCGCGATGCGGGGAAAGATGGGGGCACGCACGTACTACTCGTGCCTGATGCCTCTTAACGCTGTACCGCAATTCTTCAAGTTCACCGATTGGGCAGGCATCAGCCCTGAGGATCGTGAACAACGTGTGCTGAACGAGAAGCGGGTTCCAGACCTGGCCTCGTACATCACGGAAAACGAAGAAGACTACCTGTTTTCTTCGATCACGTGTTCCTACAAAAGTGAACCCACCTTTGAGCCTTATGCTCCTGGTGCCAACATCGGCACGCTGAAGCTCCAGCTGGGCGATGAGCTCATCATCAATGACGGCCAGCACCGTGCTGCCGGCATTGTCCGTGCACTCAAGGCAGGCTCTCCGGATTTGCAGAAGCACACGTTGTCGGTGCTGCTATTCCCTTGGGAAAGCACGGACCGGGTGCAGCAGATGTTCTCCGATCTGAATAGGTTTGTACAGAAGACGGCTAAGTCTCTGGACATTCTGTATGACAAGCGTGATGAGATCGCGGCAGCTACCCTCGCCATGATGGAAAAGGTGCCCGTCTTCAAAGAGCTCACCGAAAAGGAAAAAGTCTCCCTGGAGGTGAAGTCCACGAAGCTATTCACCTTGGCGGCCCTCTATGACGCCAATGTCGAGCTGCTGAAGGGTAGCGAGGTTTCCGATATCGTGAGCAACGCACAGCGACTCGCAGAGTACTGGAACGAGGTCGCGAAGTCGATGCCGGACTGGACGAAAGTCCTTACCGGCCAGAAACTCGCGATTGAATTGCGTCAGGAAAAGATCTCGTCACACTCGACAGTGCTTCGGGCACTCGGTGGTCTGGGGCTGGATCTGCTGGGCGACGGCTCCTCGGATTGGAAAGCACATCTTGCGAAGCTCGCTGATATCGACTGGTCCAAGAAGAATCCTGAGTGGGACAACATCTGTATCGTTGCCAACTCAGTGGTCTCGAATCGGCAGGCAAGGGCCGCAACGAAGACGTTTATCAAAGCCAAACTAGGCATTGCTCTCACAGAAGGGGAACAGCGCTCTCTTGAGCGCAGGGTGCAGTCGCAGGACGCGTGAGCACGATCACGCGCGATGACGGCTAACACCTCAACCCTCACTGATGAAAGGGCAAGAAGATGACGAACGCATTCGAAGTGGACTTCCTTCCTGTTGGAGACAAGTCGTGCAGTGGTGACGCAATCTGCATTCGCTATGGCTCCGTAAATGACGGCTACACGGTTCATGTTGTGGACGGTGGCTATGCAGCGACCGGGCCAGACATCATCAAGCACATCAACTCGTACTACGGCAACGGCAAGGCAGCGGACCATGTTGTGGTGACACACGCCGATGGTGACCACGTGACAGGATTGATCACGCTGCTGGAGGAGCACAAGGTGGGTCATCTCTGGATGAACCGCCCCTGGCTCTATGCCGACGAGCTGCTCGGACGCTTCCACGGCAACTGGACTGAAGACGGTCTTCGTAACCACCTCCGTCAAGCGTTCCCAAACCTGCTGGCGTTAGAGGAGTTGGCTAATGAAAATGGCATTCCAATCTCTGCGCCTCTGCAGGGTGCGGAAATTGGTCAATTCCGGGTTCTGGCACCATCCAAAGAGCGCTACCTAGGGATTATCCCCGAGCTCGATCAGTCACCGAAGATCTATAACAAGACCGCGGCAGACCGGGTGGCAGAAGCGTTCAGGAAAATCAAAAACTTTATCCGCGAGACCTGGTTCACTGAAACACTTTCAGACAAACCGACGCCAACAAGTGCGTCGAACGAGAGCTCTGTGGTCCAGGCAGCGCGGATCGACGGAAAGGTGATCGTGCTCACTGACGATGTAGGACCGGCGGGGCTTGAGGAGGCGGCAGACTATGCGGAGCAGTTCGGCATCTTCTCTCCAGACCTGGTTCAAGTGCCACACCATGGGAGCCGTAGGAACGTGACACCGAAGATGTTGAATCGGTGGCTGGGGAATCCTGTAGCGGAAGGTGTTACGCGGGGGTACGCCTACTGCTCGGCGGCTAAGGATGATGAGGAGCATCCACGCGGTAAGGTGGTCAACGCCTTCACGCGGCGGGGCTATCCGGTTCATGTGACAAACGGGACTATAAAGACCTACCAGCACAACATGCCAGGGCGTTACGGCTGGACGTCCTCGACACCTCATCCATTCGCAACTGACGTAGAGGAGTAGTGACTACTTGCCGGGGGCTCAGGCCCTCGGCAAGACTTTCATTCGAGAGGCTGGCGTTGGAACTCACAAAGTTGAAGATCGAACTCTACGACATTGCAGCCATCGTCATCCCTGGAATTTTCTGCTTGGCTGAAATCTGGGCTGCATTGTTCGGTGCGCAGAGCTTGCTCAATTTCTTGCACGACCTCAAGGGCACGGAGCTGACCTTGATCGTGCTGTGCAGCTTTGCTTTGGGGAACCTCGTCCAGGAGGCGGGTAATCGACTCCTAACAGCATGGAAGGTAAAGCGCTTTTTTAAACAGGCGCGTGACGAGTTTTGGGCGACTCATGATGGCGAGCTGGTCCGTGCGAAAGTGAAGGCCGATAGCGCATGTGAGCTGGGCAGCGTGGATTCAGCCTATGAATACTGTCTGACGAGAATCATTGGCAAGTTTCTCAAGCGCGATGTGTTCCTGGCCATCTCTGACTTCTGTCGGTCGCTGTGGTTGCTGTCTCTGTGTGCGGTCGTACCTCTTGCGCGAATCTCCCTAACCAAAGCATCAGCGACACAGAAGATTGTTGATGTCGTTGGCGGCGTGGCGCTGATAGCACTCATTGCTTGGTTGAGTTGGCTACGGATGGTGCGCTTCCGTGCCCTGAGCGAAACCCCTGTCTTCACTACCTTCCTCGCATGCGGCGCGCTGGTCGCTTCCTCAGAAGAGAAGAGTGCCGGCGAGAAGGAAGCGGACTGAATACTTACAACAATGCACATGTAGCGTGACAATAAACAGCATGATTCGAGTGTTCGCCAGAGCTAAGAGTAAAGAGGGGTGCGCGGAAGAACTTCGACCGATCCTGCAGAAGCTCGTCCGAGCGAGCAAAGCCGAAGCTGGCGTGCTGACGTACGAGCTATTTGAAGCAACAGGTTCTGGAGAGTTTGTCTTGTGAGGAATACCGTGACGCGGAGTGCTTTCAGTCGCACCGCAAATCGCGGCATGTTCAGGTCGCGGTAGGGCGGGCTCAACCGTTCATGGCTGAACCGCTGTGGCTGTGGATTGTTGAACCTGTCCCAGTCGAAGGCTGAGAGCTGTTCGTCGTGCTGTCTAGCGAGACCAGTGCAGACTCCAGAGCCATTGCATTCCGTTCGAGGTAGTCTGCCACCGGTCCCCAGTATCGGTGGTGTTCCTCGTCGTGCAGCTTTACCCATGGTTGCTGGCCAGCTCTTGCACCCTTAACGATAAAGTCTTGTTCCGCTCGGGCTCTCGTGACCATGAAACCGATGAGTTCGCGGTGATGCGATGGATTGAGCTCATACCCACTTAGAAGCGCGTGCATTGCACTCGCGGCGGCATCAAGATCGCAGTTGGGCTCGAAGGGCGGGAAAGAGATGCACGACCACGCTAAATCCCAAAGTGCGGTCGAAGGCGCAGTTGCGTCCCAATCAATAAACTTCCAGCTTTCATCACCCACATACCAGATTCCATGGTGCGAGGTCGTTGTGGCAGATAAGGTCATGCCCGCTGAATTCGTAGCGCCTGTTCCACTGAATACCCTCGGGCATACAGAAAGAGGCTGCAGCTCGATGCAAATCACGAATCATCGTACCAACGCGACGCAAATCTGCCTGAGTGTGAGCGTTGGTGCTGTGCCATACGAGACCAGGGATAAACTCCCAAACCTGTCGTCCCTGAACATCCATTCCGAGCGGTTCTGGGGCGTCTCGGAAACCTACCGAACGTAAATGCTTTACAAAGCTCTGCACCGCTGGGGTGGATGGGGTTGCGGGTTTGCGTACGGTTGCTCCAAGGCGGACCACGAATTCAGCGGTGTTTCCGCCTTTTAGCGACTCTTCCTGCTCGTATATTCCATGCAGAAGAGGGGCATCGAATAAGGCAATCTCCTCGATAGTGGGCGGCTGAAAAATACCGCCCCACGCTTGAACATCCTCCCACCGAATCGGCGGTGTTTCCATGTTGCGTTGCTGAATACGACGGAACAACTCTTCAAGAGGAGCAAAGAGGTAATGGAGCTCGACCGACGCACCTAAACTGCGTGCTTCTGTACGATGTCGGTCCCGTTCCCACCTGCCCCAAGAACCCCACTCGATGATCACCTTGTTTCCGCTAGCAAGAAGCTTCTTGGTAAACCGCCACTGCAGTGCTTCGATTTTTGCTCTAGCTGCCTCATCGTGAAGATTGATCGCCAGCTCAAGCATCCAGTCGTCAGCGGACATTCTTAACGCAGGAAGCGCCAGCTCCAGCTCCCGCGCGAGAGTGGTCTTGCCCGAACCCGGCAGGCCACAGATGATGATGAGTCTCGCGTCGGTTTGCATGGTTGCCGTCCTGAGCGGTTGACTTTATTCCAGAAAAGGAGTGTATCGTGTGGGTATACGCTATCCGGACATTAGTACACGCGAATGCCAGCAAAAGCGATCTCCGCTGGCCACAACCTCATGTTCTCATAAACCCTGATTCCCGAGAAAACCTAGGGGGTCAGGATCGTGGGTGTGGCCGGCAATGGTCGCCACGCAAGTGTCATGTCAGATGCAACGGAGCTCGTTATGAGAACTGATAGTTCTTGCTACGGATATCGAGGCCGAAGGTTGTGCGGACGCGTTGGGCCTCGTCCGCGGGTGGAGAGCCAAAGAGGCGTTTGAACTCGCGGCTGAACTGCGAAGGGCTACCAAATCCCACACGTTCAGCGGCAGAGGCCGCGCCGAGCCCGTCCTGCACCATAAGCATGCGGGCTTTGTGCAGCCGGATCATCTTCACATATTGCATGGGTGAGGTGGCGGTGACGGCCTTGAAGTGGGCATGGAGCGCCGATACACTCATGCCTGCTTCCTGGGCGAGTGAAGGAATGTCGAGTGGGGTCGCATACTCAGCATGCATGCGGTGCAGTATCCGGTGAATCTGGGCTTGTGCGCCTTGGGCGAGCAGGAGGCTTTGTAGTGCGCCACCATCTTCGCCGCACAGTATGCGATAGGTAAGCTCGCGAACGAGTTGGGGACCCAGCACCTTCGCGTCCAGCGGTAAACGGATGCACTCCAGCAAACGCACTGCCACGTTGCTAAGGGCTGGTGTCATAGCCGGCGCGCTTACCCAGCTGTCAGGCTGCGTACCGCACCGTGGTTTCTGTACGAGTGCCGTCCCTGCCACGCCGAGTAGCAGATCACTCAGGAGGGCAAGGTCGATACGAACACTCACCGCAAGAAACGGACCCGACGCGTCGATGACTGTTTCGCAATCAGCAGGCACGGGGACGGTCAAGACAAGGTAGTTGTGCGCATCGTATTGGATCACGCGATCGGGCAGGTGGAAGCGCTTCATTCCCTGCGCCACGATCACGATGCAGGGCTCATACATGACGGGGACAGGAACCATGGCGCGAGTCGTGCGGATTAGGGTCACTCCGGTCAATGCGGAAGGCCATGCGCCTTCAGGTGAACCGAGCTCTTCGAGCAGTTCGACCATGCGTTGCCGGTGCTGTTCAAAGGTCTCCACTGCTTCAGTATACGGTGGCTTATTCCCCCCTTAATCTGCAGAAATGGAGTTTTGTGCAACTCGTTAGGAGCTTTGTGTATAGAAGAATTCAATCTGCGGTGGCATTGTTGAAACATCGAGCCTCGCCTGCTGGAGAACTCTGCAAGCCACTACGAAGCTGAAGGAACAGAATCAAAGGAGTAATCCATGCAGGTACAGGCATATGCAGCAAAAGCCGCCAAGGAAGCCCTACAGGCGTTTGCATTCAATCTTGGGGAACTCGGGTCTGAGGAAGTCGATGTCCAGGTGACGCATTGCGGCATTTGCCATACCGACGTCGCGATGGTCGACAATGAGTGGGGTTGGTCAGTCTATCCAGTCGTTCCCGGCCACGAGATCGTGGGCACGGTAGCCGCGGTAGGGTCAAACGTTTCGCGGCTGAAGGTAGGACAGCGCGTGGGAGTGGGCGCACTCTGCGGTTCTTGCATGCAGTGCGAGTGGTGCGAGGGCGGCAAGCAGCATGTGTGCGCGCAGGTAGCCGGTACGGTGATGGGCGCGCACAAAGGCGGTTTTGGTAACGTTGTGCGGGTGAATCATTGGCGTTTCGCCCACCCTCTTCCGGAGGCTATCGCATCGGAACACGCCGGGCCGCTGATGTGTGCTGGGACTACAGTATTTACACCGCTGCTGCGCTACAACGTGCGGTCCACAGATCGGGTTGCGGTAGTCGGGATTGGCGGCCTAGGCCACCTAGCTGTGCAATTCCTGGCGAAGATGGGTTGCGAGGTGACGGCGATCAGCTCGACGCACGATAAGGGCGAACAGGCGCATAGCTTCGGCGCGAAACACTTCATTGCTTCGCACGGGACTGATGAACTGCAGAAGGCTGCACGTTCATTCGACTTCATCCTGTCTACCGTCTCAGCAGACATGCCGTGGGATCTGTACATGGCGGCGCTGCGGCCTGGAGGCAAGCTGTGCATGGTCGGCATTCCAGATAAACCAATCTCGCTTTCGCCCTGGAGCGTAATTGCGGGTGAGAAGTCGCTGGTCGGCGGCCAGCCTGGGTCGCTCGATGAGACCCAGGAGATGCTCGCCTTCGCAGCGCAGCATGGCATCAAGCCGCTGATTGAGACATTTCCGATGCAAGATGCAAACGCCGCGTTAGAGCACACCCGACAGGGAAGAGCACGATTTCGCGCCGTGTTGGTCTCGTAGACGGCAAAGCGGGGCTATGTACAAGCTGTTCATGATGCCTGCTTAGCTGCACGGCTGTCGTGAAATACGTTCTAAAGCGAACTCCGGGCTTCTCGCCCGAATGACATCACATTGGGTACTATGGCGAATTCGGAAAGTCCTTTGGACAGCAGGCACCTTGTCGACCCTGAACTCATCCCGCTTCTGGAGCGACCGTCGGTCGAAGTGAATGCAAGTACGTTGCCGGTGCTACGAGAGCCGATGGGTGCTTTGAGGATCACCGCGCCGGAAGCGTTGGAGGTGAAGTGCGAGGAGAGGTTTTTCGAAGGGGATGACGGGCAGCGTATACGGCTTCTCGTCTACCTGCCGCGCGCCACCCCCCGCACAGGTGGACTTCTGTCAGTGCACGGTGGGTCGTTTGTCATGTGCACGCCCGAGATGCATGACGCGCAAAGTCGCTACCTTGCACAGCGAGCGGGATGCGTTGTGGTTGCGGTGGATTACCGCTTGGCGCCGGAATGGCCCTTTCCCGCGGGCTTGATGGACTGTTACGCAGCGCTACGATGGATGCACACTGAAGCCATGTCGCTGGGCGTCTCCCGTGACCGGCTTGGCGTGTTTGGAGACAGTTCTGGTGGCGGCTTGGCTGCAGGGCTGGCGTCGATGGTTCGTGATCGCGGTGAGCTTAGCATTGCCGCACAGTTTCTTTTGTATCCCATGCTGGATGACAGGACGGGCACGCCTGCAGAACTAGAACCGATGCCGTACACGGGCGAGTTTATCTGGACTCGCCAAAGTAATCAGTTCTGCTGGCAAGCCTTCCTGGGCAAGTATGCGGTTGACCGAGATGTCCCTATCTATGCCGCCCCTGGCCGGGCGGAGGTGTTGTCCGGATTACCGTCAACTTTCATCGGTGTAGGCGCTTTGGACTTGTTTCTAAGTGAAAACCTGCAGTTTGCACAACGTCTTCTACGAGACGGAGTGCCTACGGAACTACATGTCTATCCCGGAGCTTTTCACGCTTTCACGACTGCTGATGATAAGTCCTCTGTTTCATTCCAAAGCCGTCGTGACCTATGGGATGCCATCGCACGATTTATGCGTGAGTTCTGAGCAGGATGAAGGAACGTGACTACTTCATCCTGCTCATTGAAACGAGGGCATTCTGCACACGAAACGCCGTAGGCTTGCTAGGGCCACCAATCGATGATTGCCGGAACATCCGTGATTGATCCTTCGTCTCGAAAACGAAGGATAACGAGAGCGTTCTCAATTGAGAATGCAAAGTGCACATTCATTTACCTTCGCCGTTCTCGAAACTGGTTCTCGAATGCTATGCTCGATCTGTGGCTGCGAAGACGAGTTCTGAGAAGAAAACACCTGTCAAGAAGACGGCGATCAAAGCCGCGTCGAAAGACAAAGGTCTGTTGATCGGTTACGCCCGTGTCTCGACTCAGGATCAGAACTTGGAGATGCAAACCGAGGCACTCCACAAGGCAGGCTGCAAGAAACTTTTCGAAGACCGGGAGAGCGGGAGCCGGGCTGAGCGCCTTGGTCTCACGCAAGCTCGGGAGAACCTGCGAGCGGGAGACACCCTCGTAGTGTGGAAACTGGATCGGCTGGGTCGGAGCGTCAAGCAGCTCGTTGATCTCGTTGGCGAACTGCAGAAAGACGGAGTCCAGTTCAGAAGCCTGACGGACTCGATCGACACAGGCACGCCGTCTGGCCGTTTCTTCTTCCACGTTATGGCTAGCCTGGCTGAGATGGAAAGGGAACTGATCGTTGAGCGAACCCGCGCTGGGCTGGAAGTTGCACGCCAGCTTGGCCGCACGGGTGGCCGCAAGCGGCTGATGACGGAAAGCAAGGTTAAAGCCGCCAAAAAGCTACTCTCCACTGGCGTGCCGGCACGCGATGTGGCTAGCAATCTCGGAGTTTCAGTTCCTACCTTATATAGATGGCTGCCTGCTTCTCAGGCCGTTTAATGAGAAGCGGGGCGAGCGGAACTTCTTCGCTCGCCCCTCTTTGAATTGCCTGCTAGAAGTTGATTTTGATAGCGCCCTGCAACACGCGCGCCGGAGCCGCAGACACGGCTTTCCCGAAAGTCGTATTGAGGTCGCTGTAGTTGCCGTCGATGGCAGACGGCCCGAAAAACTGGGTGTGGTTGAAGACGTTGAAGGCTTCTACTCGGAACAGCAGCGCCGTGCTTTCTGTCAGAGCCAGATGTTTGGCTATAGCCATGTCGAAGTTGTCCTGGCCCGGGCCGGGGAAGAAACGCCGCCTTGCTGTACCCGTCGTTCCCAGTGCGTTGGCAGTAAAAGCAGCGCTGCTGAAATAACTGTTGCCGCTCTTGCGCGGGTTGCCGTTCAGGTGCAGTGACGCACCGTTGTAGTCCGGCTCGTCAATGGTGGAGTTATTCACGCCGTTGTCAGTGGTTCCCAGTAGGGAATTGTCGCCGTTGGTAGCCAACGTGACAGGGAAGCCGGTGGAGAGGTGCGTGATGCCGGAGACAGTCCAGCCGGTGGTCAGCCGGCTCGGCCTCAGCCACTGGTCGAACGGCAGGTTGTATTCGTAGCTGACCACGAAAGTATTCGCGATGTCCCATGCAGACAGGGCGTAGCTCAGGCGCGGATCGATCGGATTAATCGCTTCGCCGATGCTGGAAGACTGGTCCATTGATTTGCCGTAGGTGTAGGCCGCTGCGAATTGCAGGCGAGTCGAGGTATAGCGTGCACTGAGCTGCAAGGCGTTGTAGTTGGCATTGCCGACTGTCGACTGCAGGGCGTTGTCGCCGAAGTCCGGTCCGAGCGAGGTTCTTGTACCCAGTACTTCGGTCCCATCGGGCCTCTGGTATTCACTGTCAGCGCCGTTCGGACCGCAAGTGATTGTTCCTGCCAAGACCTGGCTTGGCAGGCTGAGGCTCAGGCAGAGCGCCGCGTTACCAGGATTGGCATCCAGCAGCACAAGCTGGTGGTGGCTTGCATTGCCCACGTACCCTGCCGTGAGTACGGTGTGCGCACCCATTTGCTGCTCGATTTGCAGCGTCCACTCCTGCGTGTAAGGAGTTTTATTGTGGATGTCAAAGCCGGGGATGCCGCTGATCGGGCTGAACTGACTCCAATTGATGTTCCGGTCCGGGTGCTGGCTCGATGAGTTGAGCGGAGCGAAGGTATAGGGGAACGGCTGACCGTTGTTCTGGCCCGTTGCAGCAGAAACAAAAGGTGTAGCGAAGAGGGGCGGTGCTGGGCTGGTGTAAGTGTTGCCATAGGGCGCATTAGCGGCAAGCACACCGATCGACAGCGCATTATAGGCGGTGTAAAACATGCCGTAGCTGCCGCGGATACTGGTCTGGCCTGCCCCGCGGACGAGCGACGAAAGAGCGTTGCCGCTGGACCACGCAAAGCCGACGCGTGGTGCAAAACTCTTCTCACGTGTAGGTGCGAGAGTCTCGGGAATATTTGGGTCGCCGGGATACAGGATGCCGCGAGGCGCGAACGGAAAGACGACGGACTGCGCTCCCGGGACAAAGGTGGAGATCTGGTTGTACTTTTCAGACCATGGACGAATGCGATCCCAGCGCAGGCCGTAGTTGAAGACCAGGTTCGGCGTAGCTCGCCAGCTATCCTGTGCGAATGCGCCGACATAGAAGTTGCGTGCATAAAACGGATTGAGCTGGCTCTGGTTGTAGAGCGTCGGCGTGCCGATCAGGAAGTCGGCAAAATCCACACCGGTTTCTGTCCCGTTGAACACGAAGTTGCCGTTGAACTGGGCAATAGGGTGGGCATTTACCTGGTCGTTATGGTATTGGGCACCGAGTTTCAGACTGTGGTTGCCGATGATGCGGGTGAAGCTGTCGAGTACTTGGTACGTATTGTTGCTTTGGGTCAGCTGATTTGCCGCGGCACCGGTTGAGAATGCATTGAAGTTTAAGTTTTCCACACTCTCTCCCTTGGGGTCGAGGGCAACGATGCTGGGTGAGCCATCCGGGTTGGTGAAACCCTGGGAAACCAGACTGACGCCCGTGCCTCCTACGGGTTCTCCAAGATCGGTGTAGTCGCGAAGGTAACTGGTGTGGAGCTCATTGACGGCCTTCGGTCCGAAGATACTTGTCAGGCCGATGGTCGCGAGCTGCGCCCGTCCTGTGGTTAAGGCATTGAAGCCAGGAACACTCGCCCCGCTTTGCGCAACAGGGTAGGGGCTGTCCAGACGAAAATCGTCCGCGAAGTAGTAGCCCGAGAGCAGGCCGATGCGTGTATTGAAGTCCACGCGGGCGGCGCCTTTGTCGTCGTGCAACAGTTGGTTGAAGCTGGAGGTTGCGAAGCCGCCTGCCGTATTCGGCGCGGGAATGTACTGCAGCAGGCGCTGAGCTGGTGTCGACCAGGCGTTCTGCGGGATGATGGCGTTCGGAAAGACACACTGTCCGGCAATGCAGCCGGGGTAATAATAGGCCTCTCCGGCAGAAACGGGCGTGCCGAGCTTCTGCGACAGAAGGTTGGCAAGATAGGGTCCGCTGACGACGGAGATGGGTTGGCCTGTCGCCGGATTGTAGAAAGTGCCGGCAGCCTGATCCATGAAGTTGCCAGTCCGGTCGGCAGTGGTGGGCACACCGATCACGCCTGTAGAGATGCCCTGTGTCTGCCGCGTGCCTTGATAGTCGACAAAGAAAAACGCCTTATCGCGGCGAATGGGACCGCCCAGCGTGCCGCCGAACTGGTTCTGCCGGTAGACGCCGCGATCAGGTGAAAAGTAGTTGCGCGCGTCAAGCGCGGTGTTGCGTAGGAAGTCGAAGGCGTTGCCATGGAAACGGTTCGTACCGGACTTGGTGATGACATTCACCTGTCCACCGCTGAACTCGCCGTACTGCGCGTCGAAGTTCGCTGTGACGATGCGGAACTCGTCGATGGAGTCCAGGTTTGGGACGATAGCCGTGCCGGCGTTCACATCTTCCTCTGTGTTGCCGCCGTTAACGGAGAAGTAGTTGGCAAACTCGCGCTGCCCGTTGATAGAGACAGTGCCCGGATTCAGATCGCCGGAAGGACTCAGGAAAGTCGCGCCAACATCCTGCACCGTGGTGCCTTGCAGCGATGTGAGCGGGGCAACGCCGGCCTGCAGCGACAACAGATCGGTGAAACTGCGTCCATTCAGGGGCACAGCGGTCATCTGCCGTCCGGTAGTGACCTGGCCAAGCTGCGAACTGACAGTTTCGACGTGCAGGACGTCGTCCGTTACAGTGACGGTTTGCTCCACAGCTCCCGGCTTCAGCTCCGCATCAAGCGTTAGGGCGCTGTCGTTGTTCAGGGTGATCATGGTGCGCGTATAAGCGGCGAAGCCGCTGTCGGTCACGTGCAACTCGTAGCGGCCAACCGGCAGCACAGGAAAAGAATAGTATCCAGAACCATTGGCTTCTGCCGTATGCGTGACACCGGTTGCGACTTCGGTCATTATCACTGTGGCACGGGGTAGAGACGCACCGCTTACATCACGTACTGTGCCAGAGACGCTGCCGCCTGTGCCGCCCCAGGCTGTGGGCGCGCAAAGCAAAGCTGTGATTGCAAGTACGAGCTCCCGGGAGCTTTTCTGGGTTGATCTGCGTCTTATACTCGGTAGTACGTCATAGACAGGGCGCATAGACACTCCTTCGTCGAACGGCGTTACAGGCCCACTCCGCTGGAACGGAGTGGGCCATTTCACTTGGGTTGGAATCACTGCTGGCTGCTGTAGCGAACCGAGCCGAACAGGCCGTCAGCCTCATTTTGGGGACCAGCCGCAAAGTACAAGGCGTTTGAGTCGCCGAGCGTATCGCCATTGCCGAATGTCATGCCCCAAAGGCCCGGCAGCAGCAGGGGTTTGCCGTCCGTGCCCTGCATGCGGCCAATCGGCTTGCGTGTCGCCGGATCGAACACCAGCACGGCCCCACGGTTGTAGCCGCCAGAGGTGAGGCCGTCATAATCGCCGAAATTTCCTACCAGCATCATGCCCGAAAGCAGGCCGAAGTTCGCTGGTGCCTGCACGATGCCCCAAGGCGCGTTGAGCTCACCATTGTCGTTCCAGATGGCAAGCTGCTTGCCGTTCAGTCGAACTCGACCAGTCGGCCCGCACCGAGCGCGTGTACCTCGTTGCCGGGATAGGCCATGCCCGCATTGTTTGGATCGTCCTGCGCCTGGGCATACATGACGAACACGCTGCTGCCGATAACGTTTACATTCCAGGGAACATATTCACCGGCCTTGACAGAGTTCTGGTCCTTTACGAAAGGGTTGGCGAAACCCAATGTCGAGGTAATCTCGTTGAACCTGCTGTCCCAAACGCGCAGCCGTAATTGCGTTCCAAAGTCCGCGACATACAGCTTGTCCGACGTGGGACTGAGCGCCAGCCCGTAGAACGCGGCTCCGTTCGCGGCATCGTCAATAACCACATTCGCCATAGCACTCCGGTCATAGGTGCCATCCGCCTTCTTGCGCTCGGTCCAGGCGTCAATCAGTCCGGTACTGGTGGCGAAGAGGAACTTTGCTCCGGCTGTGATCGGTGCGCCAGTCGTCGGAGTCTGGGTGATGACGAAGCTGGTGGAAGTGCCGTTGAACACAACGCCAGTAGCATGGTTGTCGACGATATCGGTAGGGTTGTTTGCCGGGCAAGGCAGCGTGGCGTAAGGCGCATTTGTGCAGAGTCCCGGCAACAAGACCTTGTTGCTCGCAAGGGGAGCCAACTCACCAATCAGCGGTTTTCCATTGACGTCTCCGACGTATTCGTAGGAGGTATCGCCCGCAACGACCCAGAAGTGGCCTGGAATGCCTGCCGGCCGGATCGCGATTCCCCAAGCGTCCGTCATGCGCGGCTCACTTGCCAGTGTCGGCGAGTAGTTGGTTCCCGTTGTGCTACCGGCAACAAAGTTCCTCTGGACGTATGTGTTGGTTCCAAGCCCGGGAGCGGTGCCGGGCGTATCCCCACAACCAACCTGAAAAACGCTAGTACAGAGCGAAAGCAACGCCATTGACAACGTAGCGGCGTACCGCCGTCGCGAGAGCGCAGGGCGCATAAGAGACATAGACACTCCTCATCGTCCGGGCAGCTTTTCAAGTCCGCTGGAACGGAGATGAAATCGGACTAGATTGATCCTACATCAGGTGGAGCTGAGTACGTATCAAGAGGAGGGAATTTGAAAGCAGCAGAGTAAGGCGCTCGAAAGACGCTTGCCGCGTAGGTGGGTATACGCTAACGCGACGTAGCGGGAGCGGCAGAAAAGCGTTGATCAAGGGTTGTTTTGTTCATTCTGCGACATCGCAGGGCAGAAGCCTAGATGCTATTGAGACGGTTTGTAGACTATGGGGTGCGCTGAACGATGTACTGGTCGACGTACGCCAAAAGAGCGTCCCGGTGGTTCTTGCGATAGTTCGGGTAGTCGAAACGAATCCCTTGATCGGCCGCATTTAGCAACACCCAGCACGATAAGACACCATCCTTTTCCAGTCGTGCAAGAATCTTTAGGGAAGGGTCGAGGTTCTCTTGGGAAGCAGTGCCGTTCGCCAGCAGAATGCGCAACTCTGTCAGTGTGGCATGCAGGCACTCCAGTTCTTTATCGAGTGAGTGGTAGCCGCCTGGTGTCACGCTGCCATCGAAACCGACGCTGAAACCGGAGATTTTCGGTGCAGCCGCTATTTGTCTGACACGACACACCCCATAGGCCGCCCACGCTGACCGACCGGAGCTTCTGGCCGCGTCCGTAGTCAGTGTCGAATCTGGGACCAATATACCGTCTTTATAGGGCAGCTTCGGGAGAGCGACCTGGGGAACGGACACGGGGGGTCTTTGTGAGCCTCGCCCATTGAAGCAACGAAAGCCACCCGGGTTTGCTGTACGGTTCGGCGACATACGCCTGCTCAAACTTCGTGCGAGCCTGGTTCGGTTCGCCGGCTTTCATCAAGGCGTCTCCCCAGTAGCGGTATGCCGTGTCGCGATCCGGATCGATCGCAATGGCCTTCGCAAACCAGACACCAGCGTTGGCAGTGTCGCCTTCGCGGAAATACATATCGCCGGAGTAAAGAGCAGCGTCATACCACTTCGGGTCAACTTGTGCAGCTGTTAGATAGAGCTTTAAGGCTCCCGGTAAATCCCGTTGGCCAAAGGCAGCCTCAGCCTCTTTCATGGAAGGTTGCGCTTCAACGGAGCCGTGATAGAGATAACCGACAGAGAGCGGTAAGCCAGAGATAGCAGTGCCAAGGATCGATTTGGTGCCGGCATCCAGGGTCGTTTGAACGTAAGCGCTGTTGTCGCCCAACTTCGCAGCCCTGCGAATCTCTGCCATACCCTGTTCCTGTGTGGCTTTTTGGGCTGCCGGGTCGGTGAGAGTTGGCGCTTTTGTTAATAGCCCAGCCCCATGTCGTTCTGCAAACACTGGAATGGTTTGATCCTGTTTGCAGAGATCCTCGTACAGAGGGAGCGATTCAAGGACTTTACCTGAGACGAACAGGTCATTGGCTTGCTTGCGTTCCGCATCGAAAGTTGCTGCGTGACGTGGTGGCTGAGCGGCCCCCGCCTGTTGCCCGAAATCTTGAACGATAGACTGCTGGGCCTGAAGGCTCGTCAAAAAGGCTACCGTTAGCAGCAAAGAGGTTTTTAGGCGCATAGCGAAGTCCTTACAGAGTGAATTCGACATAGAGACAACCGCAGCCATCCACAAACGAACGTTTCTGGTAGTCTCGCAAATCACCGAGTTCGATTGATCTGCGCCTAGAAAGACTACTCCGACCTCTTTTCAGA
>CAXUHM010000065.1:0-16173 GCA_964250935.1 uncultured Terriglobus sp. | reverse complement strand
GGTAAACAGGTTTGAGATCGAGAGGGTGGACAAGATGGCACAGACGTTGAACGGTGGAACGGGCATGCGCAGAAACTATACGGGGCTCATTGTGGTGGTGGTGCTGCTGCTGGGAGCGCTGCTGATTGGCGCCAGCTTTGTGTCGGCACGCAACACGATGGCGCTGAAGAGCAACCAGGTGGATGCGTCGTTTTCAGAAGTCGATGTGAATCTGCAGCGGCGGGCGGACCTTATTCCGAACCTGGTCAACAGCGTGAAGGGATATGCCAAGGTCGAGACCACTATCCTGACAAACATTGCCGAGGCGCGCAGCGGCCTGCTGCAGGCGAAGACGCCGGACGAAAAGCTGGCCGCGAACGACCGCCTGTCTGTCGCGCTGCTGCCGCTGACGCGGATGCAGGAAGCGTATCCGAACCTGAAAAGCGACGGGCAATTCCAGCGGCTGGAAGATGAGCTGAGCGGGACGGAAAATCGGATTGCGGTAGCGCGGCGGCGGTACAACGCCTCGATTCTGGACTACAACAACACGGTCTCGGTATTTCCCAACAGCCTGTATGCGGGATCGAAGTATCCGAAGAAGACGGGATATTTTGCGGTCGACCCGGGATCGAAGGCGGCGCCGAAGGTGGATTTCGGCAGCTGAGTAGGAGTGCGATGGATGCCGCTGCTGTCTGCGGCGCAAGATAATCGACCGGCCGGTCTATAGTCCTGACGGTCGATTTTTGAGGGAACTGCCGGGTGATGCCGGTATCAAGGACAGGGCAGGAGAAAGGCCGTCGCGGGAAGCGACGGCCTTTTTTGTGCCGGCTTGCGCCGTTGGCGAGGTAGTTACTTGGTGAAAGAGGCGACGGCCGAGGCTTCGTCATCTTTTACGTCGAAGACGGTGTACAGCTTCGTAATTTGGAGCAGATCCTGCACTTTTTTGGTCAGGTTGAGCAGTTTGAGTTCGCCGCCGGCGTTTTTGACCGAGGTGTAGGCGCTGACAAGTTCTCCAAGACCGGAGCTGTCGAGGTAGCTGACGTCACCAAGGTTGAGCAGGATGTGCTTTTCACCTTTGTTCAGCAGGTCGCGGATGGCGTCGCGCACGGTGACCGAGCCTTCGCCCAGGGTGATGCGGCCGCTCAGGTCGAGAATGGTAATGCCGTCTACCTGGCGCGTACTTACCTTCATGCTCATTCGATCTCCTTGGGAAAGTGTGCCCTGCATCGGCACAAAATTTAGGTGTTGAGACTACCGGGACTTCGATGCTTGATCATGGTGAGTTCGGTGCCCGGACTGAGTTGGCGAAAGTGTACCTCATCCATGAGGGCGCGCATCAGAAAGACGCCGCGACCGGAGCCGCGGAGGATGTTTTCCGGCAGGAGCGGGTCGGGAAGAAGGGCTGCGTTGAAGCCGGCACCCTCGTCGGCGATGCGGATGGTGATGTCCTGGCCTGTGGCCTCGAATGCCGCATGAACCTGTTTGTCCCGGCTGTAGCTGTTGCCGTGCAGGACGGCGTTCACCGTGGCTTCGCGCACGGCCATGGCGATGTTGGCGGCGTCGTCCTCGTGGAAGCCGTGGGTCATCGCAAACTTCTCCGCCTCCTGTTCCATACGGTCGATGGTGTCGAGCGTGGAGGGAAGAGTGACGGCACGGCGGCCTGTGATGGACTCGTTCAAGCGACCCTCAAACAGATGAAAAGGCGGTGACTGATGCGCGAGCTTGCAGATTGGCGGGTACTGGAAAAGTCTGCGGTGCTGCCGGTTGAAAGTCAAGGGCGACGTATGCTGAACGTTGTACGCCGTACCTGCCGGGTTGGTTCCCGACGGCGGGAAAAGCGTGGTGTTCCTAAACAGGAGAAGGCGACGGTACCGCGCAAGGATCGACGGCTTGAAGTTGACCGTGAAGTCGCGCGGGTGCAAGAGCAGCGATTAGACTGCAGCTAGCGCGCGCAGGCAATGGACCGCGACGCCAAACCAAAGAGCAGCCGACGGGGAGGGTGCGATGAGTCACGTGCAGATGCATTTCACCACCGTGTCGTCGCTGCAGGGGCGCGCCGTGTATGACGAGAACGGCCAGGTAAGCGGACGCATCGCGGAGTTTATGGTCAGTGGGACCGAGGCGTCGAGCCATGTCTCGGAGCTGGTGCTGACGCGGACGGGACGGTTGCGCGGCAAGGATGCGACGTCGGTCGCCATGGCGAACCTGTCGTTGAGGCGGGACGGCACGCTACACCTGCGCGGGCCGGTGACGCCGCGGAGCGCAGAGGCGCTGGCTGCGAGCGTGTGCCTGGAGCGGGACCTGCTGGACCAGCAGATTATTGACGTACACGGCCGCAAGGTGGTGCGGGTGAACGACGTGGACCTGGTGTGGGAAGCGACCGATGAAACGGTGTGTGATCTGCGCATTGCCGAGGTGGAAGTGGGCATGCGGGGAGCCGTGCGACGGTTGCTGAAAGGGCTGCCACCCAGGGCTGTCCATGCCATTGCCGCGCAGTTTTCGCCGCAGGTCATTCCGTGGGAGTTCGTGGACCTGATTGATCGCGACCCGGCAAGGCGGGTGCGGCTGAAGGTGGAGCAGGACCGGCTGTCGCGGATGCATCCTTCGGACATTGCCGACATTCTGGAAGAACTTGCGCCGGCTGAGCGCGATGCGGTGTTTACGTCCTTGAAGGAGGAAGTGGCGGCAGAGGCGCTGGAAGAGGTGGAGCCGAAGCTGCAGCGGTCGCTGCTGGAGCACATGGACAGCGGGCGCGTTGCGGACATTGTGGAAGAGATGGACCCGGCGGCTGCGGCGGACCTGCTGTCGGAACTGCCGGAAGAGCGCTCGGACGCGATCCTAGAGCAGATGGAGCCGGAAGAGCGACAGGAAGTGGAGGACCTGCTGGAGTTTGAGGAGGACGAAGCTGCCGGGCGGATGACCACGGAGTATGTCGCCGTGCCGGAGCAGGCCACCGTGAGCGATGGGGTGGAGGCGCTGCGCCGCTTTGAGGGATCGCTGGAGACGGTGACAGAGATCTTTCTGATTGATACCGTGGGCAGGCTGAAAGGCGTAGTGAACCTGTCGCGCATCCTGCTGGCAAGCGGGAGCGTGCTGTTGAAGGAGATCAAGGAAGAACGCATCCACTGCTGCAGCCTGGAGACGAAGGGCAAGGAGATTGCCGCCCAGTTCGACAAGTACAACCTGCGTGCACTGCCGGTGGTGGACGGTGCGGACCGGCTGGAAGGCGTGATTCTGGCAGAGCATGTGATTGCGTTGTTGCGAGAAGGGAAATGATTGGCGCTTGAAGATTTTGTATGTGGCACCGCTGTCGCCGAACGATTCTGCCGAGTATCGCCGGCTGGCGCTGCTGCGTGCAGGCCACCGGGTAGAGGCGCTGAACCTGTATGAGTACGGGACACGGCAGCCGCTGCTGCGGCGCCTGGAGTTTCGTCTGGCGGCGGGCCCGGAAGTAGGCCGGTTGAATCGCGATGTGCTGGCGGCGGCACGTGCGTGGAGGCCGGAGGTGTTGTGGGCGGACAAGGCGCTCTGGATGTGGCCGAAGACGCTGGAAGCCTTGCGGGCCATGGGTGTGCAGACCGTGTCCTACATGATCGATAATTTCTTTGGGCCGCGACGCGATCCGGGCTGGCGGCTGTATGCGAAGACGCTTGCGCACTATGACCTGCATTGCACGCAGCGGGACGCAAACGTGCGCGAGTATAAGGCAGCGGGCGCGCGTGACGTGATCAAGATTCAGACTGCCTTTGAGCCGACGGTGCACCTGCCCGCGCCGGTGCCGTACACGGATGCGCAGCGGGACCGCGGTGTGTCCTTTATCGGAACGGCCTATGATGACCGCGCCGCCGTGCTGACGCGCCTGGCCGCGGAGGGGCTGCCGGTTGTGGTGAGCGGTGGGCAGCAGCATTGGAAGCCGGTGCTGGCGCCGGACGTGTTTGCGGCGCTGTACCGCGAGGGTGAACTGTACCAGGAGCGTTACCGGTCTGCGATCTGGCGGTCCAAGATCAACCTGAGTTTCCTGACGCACAGCAATGCCGATGAGTTCGTGCACAAGAGTTTTGAAATTGCGGCGTGCGGAGGATTTTTGCTGGCGGAGCGCACGCCGGGGCACATGGAGCGGTTCATTGAAGGTGAGGAGGCGGTGTTTTTCAACGGTTACGCGGAACTGGCAGCGCAGGTGCGCCGCTACCTGCCGGACGAGGCGGCGCGCAACCGGATTGCGCTGGCAGGGCAGCGGCGCGCATGGGCGAGCGGGTATGACAACGACACGCAGGTAAAGCGCGTGCTGGAGCGGCTGCGGACGCTGGTGCGCGCCGGTTGCGAGCAGGCGGTCACGGCATGAGCGTGTGGTGGAAGCGCTGGAGGGTGCGGCTGCTGTTTTTTCTTGCCGCGCTTGGTCCTGGCTTTATTACGGCGAACGTGGACAACGACGCGGGTGGCATTTTTACCTACTCGCAGGCGGGCGCGCAGTATGGCTACTCGCTGCTGTGGACGATGTTGCCGATTACGCTGGCGCTGATCGTGGTGCAGGAAATGTGCGCCCGGATGGGTGCGGTGACCGGCAAGGGACTGAGTGACCTGATCCGCGAGGAATTTGGTTTGCGCATCACGGTCGTGTGCATGTTGCTGCTGGTGGTTGTGAACTTTCTGAACGTCGTGACGGAGTTCGCGGGCATTGCCGGGTCGATGCAGCTGTTCCACGTGTCGAAGTTTCTCTCCGTGCCGATGGGAGCGTTGCTGGTGTGGGCGCTGGTAGTGCGCGGCGACTACAAGAGCGTGGAGAAGGTCTTTCTGTTTGCGTCGGTGGTGTACCTGGCGTACATCGTGGCCGGGGTGCTGGGCCGGCCGGACTGGCATGCGGCGCTGGTGGAGACGGTGAAGCTGCCACCGCGGTCGGCGTGGAGCGACCATGCGTACCTGTATTCGACGATTGCGGTGATCGGGACGACGATCACGCCCTGGATGCAGTTCTACCTGCAGTCCTCGATCGTGGAGAAGGGTGTGACGGTACGGCAATACACGGCCACGCGGATTGACGTGATTGTGGGCTCGATCTTTACGGACATTGTGGCGTGGTTCATCGTGGTGGTGTGCGCGGCGACGCTGTTTGTCCACGGCATGCGGAACATTGCCCTGCCGAGCGATGCGGCGGAGGCGCTGCGACCGATCGCGGGCGATTACGCCTTTATTCTCTTTGCGGCGGGGCTGTTCAATGCGTCGCTGTTTGCCGCGTCGATTCTGCCGCTGACCACGGCATATACCGTGTGCGAAGGCCTGGGATTTGAGAGCGGGCTGGATCGGACGTGGAAGCAGGCGCCGGTGTTTTACTGGTTCTACACGCTGCTGATCGCGCTGGGTGCGGCGGTTGTGCTGCTGCCCGGCTTCAACATTGTGAAGACGGCGATCCTGTCGCAGGTGCTGAATGGGTTGCTGTTGCCGGTGATTCTGTACTTCATGTTGAAGCTGGTGAACAACAAGGACCTGATGGGGGAGCACACGAACTCACGGTGGTTCAATGCCGTGGCGTGGTCGACCGCGGTGATTGTGGTCGGACTCAGTTGCGCGCTGGTGTGGGACGCGGTGCGTCCGCATGCGGTGTAGCTGACGTATCGGTGCCATTTTGGAACTCGGCCACTTCGACGTGGAACGTGTTCTTGGCAGGCTTCAACTTCTTCATCGGGGAAGACCGACTTTGATCTCCGTAAGTAGAGATGCAAGCGTTCCCTGGACATGTTCCATTTGGGGCAGAGGGAGGTGGTCTTGGGCTTAGCGGTCCCGCTCCACCACGTAGCCCGGGACGCCCATGAGGGCGCGATGTGCAGCGTTGCGAGGCAGGTCGGCGATGGAAAGTCGTGCAGCTTCCGCATAGGCACGGGCGGCATCCATGGCGTACTCAATGGATCCGTGGCGGTGAAGGATTTCGAGGATGGTGCTGTGACGCACGTGGCTGAAATTGCCGTCCGCGAGCACGGTGCGGATGGCCTCGCGGTCGGCACCGGTGCCACGCTCAAGCGCATGGATGACGGCGAGCGTTGCCTTGCCTTCGCGCAAATCGCTGGCGACGGGCTTGCCAAGTGTCTCTTCCGTCGCAGTCAGATCGAGGACGTCGTCGACGATCTGGAAGGCCAGGCCAAGGTTGCGTCCATACTCGCCGAGTTGCTCTTCGATGAGGTCCGTGGAGCCGGCGAGCGCCGCTCCAAGTTGCATGCTGACCTTGAACAAACACGCAGTTTTGCGGTAGATCAGGTCGAAATACTCTTCTTCATTGATGAGGTGGCCGAGCTTCTGCATCTGCAGCAGTTCGCCTTCGACCATCTGCTGGGTCAGCGAGATGAGCAGATCCAGCAGGTGAAAATTTCGCTCTTCCAGAGCGGTTTGGAAGGACTGCATGTAGAGCCAGTCGCCCGCGAGCACACACTTGGAGGAACCCCATCTGGCGTTGCTGGAGGGGCGACCGCGACGGCTCATGGCAGAGTCGATGATGTCGTCATGCACAAGCGTGGCGGTATGCAGCATTTCAACAACCGCGCCCATCTTGATGCGACTTTCGCCTTCAAATCCAAGGCACTTGGAGGAGAGCAGAAGCAGCAAAGGGCGAATGCGTTTACCACCGCCGGCCAGCAGGTAGTCACCGATTTCGGTGATGACGTCGACTTCGGACTGCGACTGCCGGGCAAATTCTTTTTCGACCAACGCAAGGTCGGCGCGGACCAGATTCATTGCCTCTTTTGCGGACGCGATGGAGAGTGGAAACACGCTTATCTGACTGTAACAGTTCCAGGGAAGATGCCGAGGGCCCGTGCGGGTATCGCCTAATTCGAGCGGAAGTTCGTAAACTGCAACTCAACGCCGAAGTCTTTGCCCCGCAGCAAAGCCATGACCTCCTGCAGCACGTCACGGTCCTTTGCGGCAACGCGCACGGTGTCGCCCTGGATGGAGGCCTGCGCTTTTTTCTTGGAGTCCTTGACGAGCGCCGTAATCTTTTTGGCGGCGTCGGACGGAATGCCCTGCTTGAGTTTGACCTTTTGCCGAACGGAGCTGTTGGACGCGGGCTCGATCTTTTCGTACTCGAGGTTTTTGAGCGAAACGCCGCGCTTGACGAGTTTTTGCTGCAGGATCTCGGTAACGGCACCCAAGGTGTATTCATCCTGAGACGCGAGCTGGATGGTCTCCGTTCCTTCGAGCGTCATGGTCGATTTGCTGTTCTTGAGGTCGAAGCGAGCGTTGACTTCCTTCGATGCCTGGTCGAGCGCATTCTTGACTTCCTGCACGTCGACCTTGCTGACGACGTCGAAGCTGTTGTCCTGGGCCATGGGTGATGTCCTTTCGCGGTCGAGGTTCGCCGCGTGATGTTATTCAGGTATGGGATGCGGGCTGACGCGAAACAGGCGCTCAAAGTTCGCGGTGGTTGCGGCGGCAAGGTCACCGAGTGGGATGCCGCGAAGACCGGCGACAAAGGCCGCGGTGATGCGGGTGTTGGCTGGTTCGTTGCGCTGTCCACGCAGCGGCTGCGGCGCAAGGAAGGGCGCGTCCGTTTCGACGAGCATGCGGTCAAGAGGAGCGAGGACGGCGGCGTCGCGGATACCGGGGAAGCGGTTGTAGGTAACGTTGCCGGCGAACGACAGATGAAAGCCGAGGTCGAGCGCACGCTGCGCGTCTGCCGCCGAACCGCTGAAGCAATGCATGACGCCACCGATGCCGTGGGGCGCCCAGTGCCGCTCGGCGAGGTCGAAGAAGTCTTCCATTGCGTTTGCCGTACCGAAGCGGGCCCTGGCTTCGGGCGTGGCGAGTTCGCTGGTGCGCAGGTGAATGAGGACAGGCTTGCCTGCCTGGCGGGCAATGTCGAACTGGGCGAGGAGGGCTGCCTGCTGGACGTCGATGTCGGGATTGTCGATGTGGTAATAGTCGAGGCCGATTTCGCCGATCGCGATGACGAACGGGTCGGCAGCAAGGGTACGAAGTTCGCCCAGCGCCTCGGGGTGGGCAAGGTGGGTTTCCTGCGGGTGGATGCCCGCGGAGGCGAGGATGCGGGGCGTCGTGTGCTGGTGGCGGGCGGCCAGGTCACGGGCGCGGTGCATGGTGGCGGGACCGTCGCCGATGCCGATGCTGAGAATGGTCTGGATTTCCGCTTCGCGGGCACGGGTCAACACGCCATCAAGGTCGGAGGCCAACGAGTTGAAGTCCAGGTGGGCGTGACTGTCGATGAGAGGCATGGTCACCGCAGGCGGGCGCCGATCTCGATGTCTTCCAAAAAGCTGGCGAGGGCGGGAGGACCGTCGCCCACGCTGGCGGCGACGATCATGCCCTGCGATTCAAGCCCGCGCAGCTTGCGTGGGGCAAGATTTGCAACGATGACGACTTTGCGGCCAACCAGCGTTTCCGGTTCGTAAAATTGCGCGATGCCGGCGAGAATCTGGCGTTTTTCGTAGCCGAGATCGACCTCGAGGCGAAGCAGCTTGTCGGCTTTTGGAATGCGCTCGGCAACCAGAACGCGGGCAACGCGAAGATCGACTTTGACGAAGTCGTCGATGGTGATCTCCGGCGTGTCGGGCTTTGCCGGCGCTGCTGCAGGCGCTGTGGCCGGCGCCACCTCTGGAGAGGCTTCGGAGCGGACGGAACTGTGGGGAGGGACTGCAGTGCCGGAGTCGCCTGCGGGGCTATCGGGCGTGGCTTCCGTCATGGGAGCGAGGCGCTGGGTCTGCGGGTCGTTGTCGTCGGGTGCGGCTTTGTTGGGTTTCTGTTCCATGTCGCTCATGCGGGTGATGGTGTCCTTGTCTGCGCGGGGGAAGAGCGGTGTGAGGGTGCCGAGGCGAGCGTTGGGGCCGAAGCCACCGTGGGTGAGGTCGAGCAATTCGCCGTTTTCGACTGCACGGCGCAGGCTGCCGAGGCCGAGTTGCTGCCAGACACGCTCCGTTGTGTAGGGAAGAATGGGATAGAGCAGCGCGGTGAGAATACGAATGCTCTTTGCCGCAGTGCGCAATACGACGGCAAGGCGCTCTCGATGCGCCGGGTCTTTCGCGAGTTTCCAGGGCGCGTTTTCGCTGATGTACCCATCCGTGGCGGTGATGAGCTGCGCACACGCCTGCACGGCGGCGGTGAAGTGCTGCTGCTCCAGCGCGTCGTGGACGACGGAGATGGCCGTCGTTGTGGCGGCGGTGAGTTCGGTGGTCAGGTCGCTTTCGGGAAGAACAGCGTCGAAGTTCTGTTCAATCATCCGGAGGGTGCGGCTGACGAGATTGCCGTAGCCATTTGCGAGGTCGCTGTTGTAGCGCGCGACGAGTGCGTCGAAGGAGAAGGAACCATCCTGGCCGAATGGAATTTCACGCAGGAGGAAATAGCGAAGAACGTCCGCGGCGAAGAGATCCTGCTCCGCTGGTTCGAGTTCTGGCTTGAGAGCGCCGAAACCGTCGAGGATGGTCTCCGTCCGGACAATGTTGCCGCGCGACTTGGACATCTTCGATTCTTCAAAGAGGAGCCAGCCATGCGCAACGATTCTGCGGGGCAGGGGAAGACCCGCGGCAAGCAAAAAGGCGGGCCAGTAGACGCAGTGGAAGCGCACGATCTCTTTGCCGACGAGATGGAGATCGGCAGGCCAGTAACGCGCAAACATCTCGCGGGCTTCCAGGCTCGGGTCGCCGTAGCCGACCGCGGTCATGTAATTTGCGAGGGCGTCGAGCCAGACGTAGATGACGTGCTTTTCCGTGGTGGTCGACGCGGCCGGTTCAGGAACAGGGATGCCCCAGTCGAAGCTGGTGCGGGAGACCGAGAGATCCTTGAGCGCGCCGGGAAGGTATGCGACGCCGGTATCGCTGCGCAGGGTTTCCGCGCCTTCGCCAATGTTGCCGCGGAGAAAGCTGAGGACCTCGTTCCTGCGCGACTCCGGTTCAATGGCGAGCTGATTGGACTCGATGAGATCGATGAGGGGCTTTTGAAACGCAGACAGGCGGAAGTAGAAGTTCTCTTCGGTAACGGTTTCGGTGGGGCGGCCGTCGGGACCGATGGTGCCGGGCGGACCTTCGACAAACATTTCCTCCGAGACGCAGTACTGGCCGGTGTACTGGTCGAGGTAGATCTCGCCCCGGTTGTAGAGGGTGGTGAAAAGTTGTTGCACGCCGCGCTGGTGGCGAGCGTCGGTGGTGCGAATGTACTGGTCGTAGGAGATGCCCATGCGCTTCCATAATGTCTGGAAGGAGGCGGAAACCTGGTCGGCGAACTGCTGCGGAGCGATGCCGGCGACGGCTGCGGAGCGCTCGATCTTTTGCCCATGCTCGTCGGTGCCGGTCAGGAAATAGGTATCGCGACCAAGCATGCGGGCGCGCCGGGCGAGCACGTCGGCGGCGATGGTGGTGTACGCATGACCGATGTGAGGCCGCGCGTTGACGTAGTAGATCGGGGTTGTGACGTAGAACTTCTCAGGCATGCGTATAAGGCAAGTTTAGCAGTTGGCCTTAGGCCTGAGCCGGTCTGCCGGGGGCATGGCCAAGGCGGGGAACAAGAAGGTGCATGCAGAGCAGCGCAAGCAGGTAAGCACTTGCGGCAAAGGTGAAAATGACCGTTGGATGGGTGGTGATGTTGTGCTTGACGAGCACGGTAAAGAGGGCGCCACCCGCGGCACCACAGGCGCCGCCGATGCCAACGACGGTGGAGACGGCGGTTGTGGGGAGCATGTCGCCGGGAGTGCTGAAGAGGTTGGCAGACCAGCCCTGGTGCGCCGCGGCGGCAAGCGAGAACAGGGCGATGGTGGGCCACAGCGTGATGCCGTGGCTGGCCATTGAGGGCACGAAGGCGATGGGCAGCACGCAACAGGCGCACAGCAGCATGGTCAGCTTGCGGGCGCGATTGACGCCGAGTCCTGCGCGCATGAGTGCGCCGGCGAGGTAGCCGGCGGCGATGGAACCGACCGAGGATGCGAGATAGACGACGATGAGCGGCTTGTACAGCTCTTTGAGCGTGAGACCGTAGTTCTCGTGGAAGTACTTGGGAAGCCAGAAGAGGTAAAACCACCAGATGGGATCGGTGAGAAATTTTCCAGTACTGAATGCCCATGTGCCCCGTGCGTGGAGAATGGAGCGGAGTGGCGGGCGCTGCCCCGCGACGCCTGGCTGCGGCAGTGGGAGTTCGAGGGCGGCCTGCGTGTGCGTGGCGCGGCGGTGTAGCCGGTTGTAGGGAAACGCCAGCCAAAGAACGAGCCAGACCAGGCCGAACGAGCCGGTGGTCAGGAATGCCGCATGCCAGCCGTAGCGGTCGACAACGAACGGGATGAGCAGGGGAGCAACGATGGAGGAAACATTGGCCCCGCTGTTCCAGAGGCCGGTGGCGAGAGCGCGCTCATGCTGCGGAAACCACTCGCTGGTTGCCTTGAGCGCGGCGGGGAAGTTGCCGCTTTCACCCAGGCCGAGCACGAAGCGCGCCAGGCAAAAGCCGAAGACGGAGCCAACAAAGGCGTGGCTGAGCGAGGCAAGTGCCCAGACGGCAATGGCCAGGGCGTAGCCGGTTTTGGTGCCAAGCCTGTCGATGATGCGACCGCTGAGCAGCAGGCCGACACCGTAGGCGATCTGGAAGTAGATGAGCACGTTGCCGAAGTTGTTATTGAAGACGGCGTGTGCGGGGTCGGCAGCGTTCCAGCCCATGAAGGAGAGATCGTGCAGCTTTGGCTCGATGAGCGAAAAGACGGAGCGATCCATGTAGTTGATGGTGGTGGCAAGAAAGAGCAGGCCGCAGACGCACCAGCGCACCCGGCTCTGCTGGCTGAAGGCGTCCTGTGCCGGTACGGTCTGGGTTTGGGTTGCCAAGCGGAGACTCCGTTGCGGGGTTGCGGCAGCATTTGTTTCTGTGTCGAACTGAGCATCGAACCCTGTGGCCTGCTCTGTCAAGCGATGCCGTGGTTAGAATCGAGAGACGATGAGCGCGATGATTGTGGTGACTGGGGCTGCGGGCTTTATCGGGTGCAACACGGTAGCGGAATTGAATCGTCGCGGCAGACGGGACCTGTTGCTGGTTGACCGGCTGGGAACCGATGAGCGATGGAAAAACCTGGTTGGCCTGGAGTATGAGGACATGCTTTCGCCAGAGGAATTTTTGAACCGGGTACAGGGTGTGGGCACGGCACCACTGCCGGAGATCGAAAGCGTGGTGCACCTGGGCGCGTCCTCCGCAACGACGGAGAAGGATGCGGATTTCCTGCTGCGCAACAACTACGCATACACTCGCGCCCTGTGCGAATGGAGCCTGCAGCACCAGATCAAGTTTGTGTATGCGTCGTCGGCCGCAACGTACGGGGATGGCAGCCATGGATACGACGATCGCGATTTTCTGACGCCGTCGCTGGAACCGCTCAATATGTATGGCTACAGCAAGCACATGTTCGACCTGTGGGCGCTGCGGCACGAGCTGTTCTGGAAGCAGCCGGCGCCGATTGTGGGGCTGAAATACTTCAACGTGTATGGGCCACACGAGGATCACAAGGGCGACATGCGCTCCATGGTGCACAAGAGCTTCGGCCAGATCTACGACGGCGGCGCCGTGCGTCTTTTTAAAAGCCACAAGCCGGAGTATAAGGACGGCGAACAGATGCGCGACTTTGTGTATGTGAAGGACGCCGTCAATGTGACGCTGTACTTTCTGGAGCATCGCGAGTCAGGCGGCCTGTTTAACTGCGGCAGCGGCATTGCGCGAACGTGGGTCGACCTGGTGACGGCGGTGTATGGCGCCATGGGCAAGCCGTCGAAGATTGAGTACATCGAGATGCCGGAGGAACTGCGCGGCAAGTATCAATACCTGACACAGGCCACGACCGAGAAACTGCAAGCCGCCGGGTACACGCGACCATTTACCACCCTGGAAGACGGTGTGCGCGACTACCTGTCGACTTACCTGGTGCCCAGGTGGATCGCGTAGCAACACCTGTTCGCGAAGGTGGTACAGTCACGTTGCGGCTGGTGGTTCGCGGCTGCAGCAAGAGGGGAACCCGTTGGCGCAACGCATTCGCATCGGCATTGACCTGGGCGGCACAAAGATCGAGGGACGCGCATTTACCCTGAGCGGCACGGAGCTGGATCGCATTCGCGTGGCGACGCCAAAGGGCAGCTATCCTGGCACGGTCGAGGCGATCGCGGAGACGGTTGAAGCGCTGGAGTCGCGGGCGGGCAGTACGGGAACGGTGGGCGTGGGCATTCCGGGCACCGTTGTGCGGTCCAGTGGACTGGTGAAGAATGCAAACTCGACATGGCTGAACGGCATGCCGCTGGAGCATGATCTTTCTGAGCGACTGCGGCGCGAGGTGCGCTGCGCGAACGATGCGAACTGCCTGGCAATCTCTGAGGCGATCGACGGCGCGGGCAAGGGATACCCGGTGGTGTTTGGCGTCATTGTTGGAACAGGGTGCGGCGGTGGTGTTGCCTTTGAGGGCAAACTGCACAATGGACCGAATGGTGTGGCCGGCGAATGGGGGCACAATCCGCTGCCGCTGCAAGCCGTGAGCGAATGGCCGGGGCCGGAGTGCTACTGCGGCCGGCGTGGTTGCATCGAACGCTGGATTTCGGGATCGGGGCTGGAGCGGGACTTTCTGGAGACGACAGGCAATCCGCTGCACGGGCCGGAGATTGTTGCGCTGAGTGAGCAGGGCGATGTCGCGGCGATGGCGGCAATGGACCGGCTGGAAGACCGCATGGCGCGATCGCTTGCGGGCGTCGTGCACCTGCTGGATCCGGATGCCTTTGTGCTGGGCGGCGGCCTGTCAAAACTGGACCGGCTGTACCGGAATCTGCCGGCATTGCTGTCGCGGTACACCTTTGGTGGGCCGGTAGGCACGCCGATTCTGCAGGCGGTACATGGGGATGCCAGCGGCGTGCGTGGCGCGGCGTGGCTTTGGCCGGTACACGCGGACGCAGACGCCTAGAGGGTTGCGGTCTCCAGGTCGATGTTCATCCACTCCCCTCTTTTGATGCCGGCGCGGATCTGTGCCGGGGTTTTCCCGCGGCGTGTTTGCCGATACGCGTAAACGCCTTCTTTCATGCAGGTGGAGCAGGCCGCACCGTGGTCACCCTCAAAGCAGGAGTGCAGGCTGTTGTGGCCCATGGCGCGGTCACAGCGACAGTAGCAGGGCAGCTGGTGTAGGACGTTCGGAATTTTTGCCGCCATCTGGTAGGCGACCACCTGGTAGGGATGGGCAAAGTACGGTCCGGTGAGTTGCTGGCCATGAAGAACAGGTGGCAGCGGCGTAGAGGATGGTGCCACGTTGTAGGCAGGCAGATCCTGTTGCGGGCCGGTCCACTGGGCGGATGCGGCAACGGTTGCAACGGCGAGGGCGAGCATGGCAAAGAGGCGCTTCATCGCAACAAGTCTACAAAACTCAAGCTCCCGGGGAGGATGAGTCTGGAGAATATTTGCAGGGACGGGATAGAGCGCTGCTGAAAATGGAGATTGGCTAGCACTTAGGGCGTTGGCAGATACTAGACCTTGCAGAAACCATTGACCGCAGGCAAAAAAGGGCCCCTATGAGCGATGAACGCCCATAGGGGGGAGGCCAGTGACGCAACTTGATGCGGAGGGATGACTCAACCTTGCCGCGAGATCTGTTGGGCTTACTTCTCTGCCCACACTCATTATGACGCAGATCAGGGTGGAAAGTTTCTCCAATCTCCGGAAAAATGCAGATTTCTACCAAACTTCATAGAATGTCGTCCGGTGGTGCAGACCCTGGGCGCTGTAAGTCTCTCATTCGACTCCGTCGTCGTTCTTGACGGCGGCGGCGCGACGATCTGCCGCCCAGCCTGCCTTGATGACCTGCCGCGACCGGCCAAGAGCAAGTGCATCGGCCGGGACATCGTCGGTGATGCAGCTGCCGGCGGCGACGTAGCTGCCGGGGCCAAGGGTAAGCGGTGCAACCAGGGTGGAATCGGAGCCAATAAAGGCGCCATCGCCGACAACGGTGCGGTGCTTATGGACGCCATCGTAGTTGCAGGTGATCACTCCCGCGCCCACGTTGACGCCGTCGCCGATCACGGCATCGCCGAGGTAGGAGAGATGGTTCGCTTTTGAACCGTTGCCGAGCACTGTCTTTTTGGTTTCGACAAAGTTGCCGATGTGTGCAGCCTGGCCGATGCGCGTGTCCGGCCGCAGGTGAGCGTATGGGCCGAGTTGAGCGTCGTCGCCGATGGTGGAGCTGTCGATGACGCAGCCGTTGCGCACAAGCACGCGATCGCCGAGCGTCGAGTTCTGGATGGTGGAATACGATCGAATGCGGCAGTAGGCACCGACGGACGTGATGCCGAGAAGCTGCGTGAACGGCTCAATGACCGTGTCGGCGGCGACCGTGACGGTGCTGTCCACGATGACGGTTTCCGGACGGAAGATCGTGACGCCGGCTGCCATGAGCCGATCGACCGTGGCACGGCGCATGGCGGCGTCGAGGTGCATCATTTCAGCGATGGTATTTGCGCCCAGAACCTCATCTACCGAATCTGCGGCAACGGCGACCACACGCTCGCCGTCCGCAACAAGCAGGGCGGCAGCATCGGTGAGGTAGAACTCGCCGGCACTGTTGTTGCTCTGCAAGCGCGGCAGACAGCCGAAGAGCGCGGCGGTGCGAAAGACATAGATGCCACTGTTGATTTCGCGCAGGGTATCGGGCGCGGCGAGGTGGGCGGACGTGAGGGATTTCTGCTCGACGATGCCCACGACCTCTGGCGCCGCGGGCGCACGCCGCAGCACGCGACCGTAGCCAAAAGCGTTGGGCGGGATGGCGGTCAGGACGGTCATGGCGGCGTGCTCGCGCTGGTGCGTTTCCCAAAGGGTGGCGAGGGTTTCCGGCCGGATGAGCGGTACGTCGCCGGAGAGCACGAGCAGGTTGTCCGGCGGTGCAAGAGCTGCTGCCAGGAATGCGGCCTGCACCATCTGCAGGGCGTGGCCCGTACCAAGTTGCTGGGGTTGCAGGACGAATTGAACCCCGGTTGCGGAGACGGCAGCGCGGACGCGGTCGGCTTCGTGACCGATGACGACGTGGATCTGTGCGGGATCGGCAAGGGTCAGCGCCGCGTCGATCACGTGCTGCAGCAGCAATTTTCCCCCAACGGTGTGCAACACCTTGGGGCGGCTGCTTTTGAGCCGAGTGCCACGGCCGCCGGCCATGATGACGATGCCTAAGGAACTCATGTGCCAAGGATACGCGTGCGTGACGCGGGGAGGCGGGGAGGG
>CAXUHM010000064.1:0-16394 GCA_964250935.1 uncultured Terriglobus sp. | reverse complement strand
CGGCTGGGTGCGGCTGGTGCGGCTGGGTGCGGTGCATCTAATGGAATATGACGTATCGAGCAGATCATCGGGCTTTTCGGGAAGGGCCTGAGCCGGCGGAGCTTCCGCTGCGGGCACTATGGCACGATGCACGCGGGGACTGGAAGGCTGCGCACGAGGCGGCACAGGCGGACGAAGGGGACGCCGACAGCGCGTGGGTGCACGCGTACCTGCACCGCAAAGATGGCGATGCCCCCAACGCCGACTACTGGTACCGGAGGGCGGGGAAGCCAGTGTGCCAGACTTCGCCTGAGGAGGAGTGGACGCAGATTGTGGAACGCCTGCTGGCGAAGGGCAAAGACTGAGTCGCACGTGCCAGGCGGGGTTTCTGACGGTGCCTCAGCCTGCGGTTCAGAACGATCCGAATACGGTGCCCGGCGATGCGTCGCGGGAGCCGCCGGTTGGGCAGCGGCGCGTTCTGCCGCAGTGAGGGTAGCGGGCACGTGATCCCCTGCGCTGCTCTTTTTTGTGCGGCTGCGACGGCGTGCCGGTGCTGGTTGGTGAGCTGACGGTCAAGGCAGGGCTTTGAGTCCGTCTTTCCGTCAAAGGGGCGTGCGGGAGCCGGGCGGAGTGCGGGAGCCAGGCGGCATGCGGCCGGCGTGCCGGGTGACTTTGTCAGGTGGCGTCCGGAGGTGGGTGGCAAGCTGAGTACCCGGCGGCAAGCGGACGTACCCTGCGGCTAGCGGTCGTATGCGGCGGCAGGCGGACGTATTCGGGTGGCAGGCGGACGTATTCGGGTGGCAGGCGGACGTATTCGGGTGGCAGGCGGAGTACCCGGCGGCAAGCGGACGTAGCCGGCGGCAGGCGGCCGGCAGCTGGACATAGCCGGAGACGTGTTTGGAGGAGGGGCTAGGTGGCGTTGCGGGTGATGGCGGCGAGGAGGCTGGCCCTGAGGGGGTGGATGTCGGCGGGGTCGAGCGGCTGGCGGTCGCGGGTGACGTAGAAGACGTCGATGGCGGTGTCGCCTTCGGTGTCGATGAGGGCGACTTCGATGTTGCAGCGGGCTTCGCCCAGCGTTTGGGAGACGGTGTAGAGCAGGCCGGGATGATCCTGCGCGACGACCTGCACCAGGGTGGAGTGAGAGGACGAGCGCAGGTCGAAGTTGACGGAGGTTTCCACCTCGAGGAGGGCTTCGCGGCGGCGGCTGCGCTTGCGGGCGGCGATGGTTTTTGCCGCCACGGTGTCGTCGGCGATGCCGTCGTGCACGACCTGCATGAGACGGAGGCGCTCCGTGGGGTTCATCTCCAGGGTTTTGTATTCGTCGGTAAAGCGAAAGCTGTCGACGACGAGGCCCTGCGCGTTGGAGAAGGCGTCGGCGGTGAGGATGTTCATGCCCCAGCTGGCGAGTACGCCGGCGACGCGCGCGAACAGGAGACGGCGGTCGGGGGTGACGAGGGTGATTTCGCTGCGGTCGGGGCTCCAGTTGAGGTCGAGCTGGACCACGTCGGTGCCCAGGCGCTCTGTCATGAGGAAGTGCTGCAAAATCTGCTCGGGCGTGCGGGTTTGCAGGTAGCGCTGGGGAAAGCCTTCAAGAAAGCGGATGAGCTCGCGGCTGTCGGCCGGTGCAAGCGCGGTGATGCGCTGGACCAGGTCGCTGGAGACGCGGGCGTCGACGCGCTCATCGTCGACATTGCGGTCGAGGTCGTTGGCGGTGGCGATGTACAGCCGCCAGAGATTTTCGGCCTTCCAGGCGGTGAGGGCGTCGGGATGGACGGCGTTGATGTCGGCGTAAGTGAAGAGGGTGAGCATGCGGAGCTCGTCGGGGGTTCGTACCTTGCTGGCGAAGGCGCGAACGGTTTCGGCGTCGAAGATGTCGCGGCGAAGGGCGGCGGACATTTCGAGGTGGTTGAGGATGAGCGTGGACACGAGGCCGCTTTCAAAGCCGTCGAACTCCAGCCGGCGGAGGACGCCGGCGGCGAGACGGGCGCTTTCAACCGTGTGCTCGCCGGCGGCGCGGCCCTTGCCGGTGTCGTGCAGAAGCGCCGCCAGGTAGAGCAGGCCGGGGTGCTGCAGGTCTTTGAGAAGGAGGGCGAAGCGGCGCTTCCACTCCATGAGGGGTGCGTTGCCGGGGCGGTCCTGGACGCCTTCAAGCTCGTGCAGCGTGTCGAGGAGGACAAAGGTGTGCTCGTCGACGGTGTAGCGGTGGTAGGCGTCGCGGATGACCAGGGCGTCGATGCCATGGAACTCCGGAAGGAGAAGCTCAAGCACACCCTGGGCATGCATGCTGCGGAGGGCAAGGCCGGCGAAGTGGCCGCACAGGATGCGCCGCAGGTGGAGCCAGAGGGGCTCGCCCTCTTCCATCTGGGAGGAAAGAGCGGGAAGGGCGGCTTCGATACGCTCCTCTGACCCGCTGGAGAGGCGCAGGCCGGTTTCGCTGACGGCCTCAAACGCGCGCAGCACGGTCTCAAAGTGCTGTGCGGCATCTTCGCCGTGGACGTGGTCGAGGACGATGCGCTCGCTGTCGATGGTGAGGCCGGCGATGGCCGCGGGGATGTTGCCGCGGGAGCGCCGCCTGAGGAAGTCGGGCACGCGGAGGATGGGCCTGGCGCGGGGAAGCGCGTCGAGAGTGCCGTCGAGCCGCCGCGCGATGACGCGGGCGTAGCGGAAGTAGAGCTGCATCCAGTGCGCGGGGTCGCGCGGTGCGCGGGTTTCAACGCCGATGCCCGCGGCTGCCGCGGCGTCCTGGGCCTTCCAGTCGAGCGCGTTGACGTCGCGGCCCTGGCGAAGATGGAGGAAGCAGCGCACAGCGGCCATGAAGCCGAAGGCGCGTTCGAAGTCGAGCGAGGCCATGCCGCGCAGCTCCGGCTGGAGCTGGCCGAGCCAGCCGACGACGTTGGCATCGCGCAGGCCGCCGGGGCACTCCTTGATGTTGGGTTCAAGGTGGAAGATGGTTTCGCCGTAGCGTGCGTGGCGTTCGCGCGTGAGGTCCGCAAGGCGTGCGGTGATGCCGCGGCGCTCCCGGTCGATGAGACGGGCGAGGGAGCCGCCGGGGGGTGTGGCGAAGCTGCGCGGAGCGGAGGTGCCGACCAGGCGCATGGTGAGCGCGACATTGCCGGCGACGTGCCGGGCATCGAGCAGCGACAGGGTGAACTCGAGGTTTTCCGGGTCGTAGCGTTCGCACTCGGCCAGGGAGCGGGTGGTTGCGGCAACGCGCAGGCCCCTGTCCCAGAGTAGCTGGGTGAAGCGGCGGAAAGAGTCTTTCCAGCGCTTTTCGGCGGATGATTCCGCCAGGAGGAAGAGCAGGTCGATGTCGGAGGCAGGGAAGAGCTCGCGACGGCCGTAGCCGCCGGTGGCGAGCAGCGCGGGCAGGTCTTCCGCGGGGTCGCCGGCAGCCGCGGGAAAGCTTTCGCGCCAAACGATTGCGATCCACGCGTCCACGGCCGAGGCACGGGCGGCGATAGCGGTGAAGCCGGCGTCCACACCGTCGCCGTCGCCGGTCAGAAAGGCCTGCCGCACCGAGTCGATGGCCGTGTCGAAGGTAAGCCGTGCGACCTGCGCGGCGATGCTGCCCTCGTCCGGATCCTCACCCATGGCGCCTCCTTGCTGACCGGGCGCGAGCCGCGAACGGCTTTGCACCGCCGCTGCGCCGCTGCCTGTGAAGCGGGTTAGATCGCCGCGTCGCCGCGATCCTCGTTGCGGATGCGAATGGCGTCGTCGACGCGGGTGACAAAGATTTTGCCATCGCCGATGGAGCCGGTCTGGGCGGCAGTGAGGATGGCGCGGACGGCCTTTTCGGCGAGCTCATCGTGGACCACGGTTTCCAGCTTGATTTTAGGCAGGAGGTCGACCGAGTACTCGCGGCCACGATAGAACTCCGTATGGCCTTTTTGACGGCCGTGCCCGCGTGCCTCGACGATGGTCATGCCCTCGACGCCGATTTCGATCAGCGCGGCTTTGACTGCCTCAAGCTTGCCGGGCTGGATCACTGCTTCAATCTTCTGCATTCCCACTCACCTTCCGCCGCATGCACGGCGCACCCCGCTATTCTGCGTTGCGGCCTGCAGGATGTGCCAGTCAATGTCCGAAGAAAACACAGCGGCATGGTGACGCCGCCAACAGTTTGCCGGGAGCCGTCAACGGTTGCCGGGCCCGGAGCGGTGCTAGTGCGCGCCGGTGAACTCGGAGTGGTAGCCCTCTTCGCCGTGCTGCGAGAGGTCGAGGCCTTCGTCCTCGTCCGCGGCGCTGACTCGCAGGCCGATGGTTTTGTCGACGGCAACGAGCAGAACAAGCGTGCCCACAATGGACAGGCACCAGGCAATGGCGACGCCGGTCGCCTGGTTGAGGAACTGGTGGACGTTGCCTTCCAGAACGCCGGTGGCTTTGCCGACGCCAAAGATGGGGTTGATGGCGGAGTTGGCAAAGATGCCGGTCAGCAGGGCGCCCAGAGTTCCGCCCGCGCCGTGCACGCCAAAGGCGTCGAGCGAGTCGTCATAGCCGAAGCGGGTTTTAACGAAGAACACCATGCCGAAGCAGAACGCGCCGGTGAGCAGGCCGATCCAGAGCGCGGAGATGGGAGTGACGAAGCCGGCGGCGGGAGTGATGCCGACCAGGCCGGCGACACAGCCGGAGATGGCGCCGAGCGCGGTGGGCTTGCCGGTTTTGAGCCATTCGCAGGCTGCCCAGCCACACGCGGCGGCGGCGGCAGCGAAGTGGGTCGCCACGAAGGCTGATGTTGCGAGCGAGCCGGAGTTGAGGGCGGAGCCGGCGTTGAAGCCGAACCAGCCGACCCACAGCAGGCACGCCCCCACGAAGCTGAGCACGACGCTGTGGGGCGGCATGGCAACCCGGGGATAACCGATGCGCTTGCCCATGTACAGGCAGGTAACAAGGGCGGAGACGCCGCTGGTGACGTGGACGACGGTGCCGCCGGCGAAGTCAAGGCAGGGGAACCTGCCGCCAAGCGCCGCGTTGAGCAGACCGCCCTTACCCCAGACCATGTGCGCCATGGGGCTGTAGACGAAGATGGCCCAGAGCGTGAGAAAGACGAGCATGGCCGAAAACTTCATGCGTTCGGCGAACGCGCCGGTGATGAGGGCGGGCGTGATGATGGCGAACATGAGCTGGTAGACCATAAAGGTCTGCAGTGGGATGGTGGTGACGTACACGCCGTCGGGAACGAGACCGACGCCGTGGAGCAAGGCGTTCTGGAAGGAGCCGATGAAGGAGCCGAGGGGACCGGTGTTTTGTCCAAAGGCGAGTGAGTAGCCGACCAGCGCCCAGAGCACGGTGATGACGCACATCATGGCAAAGGTCTGCATCATGGTGCCGAGGATGTTTTTGCGCCGGACGAGGCCGCCGTAGAAGAGGGCAAGGCCGGGGCCGGACATGAGAAGCACAAGGGCGCTGCTGACAAGCATCCATGCGTTGTCGCCGGAGGTCTGGGAGCTGGCGATGGAGCCCTTGAGGTCGGTGTTCTGTTTTTCCAGAGAGGCAAGCCGCTTGTCCTGCTCGCCGCTGGTGACCACCGGCACCGCACCACTGACGCCGTGCGATTCCATGCCCGCCTGTGCCTGTGCGAACGGTGCAGCACCGGCAAGCAGGGCGCCCATCAACAACACCCAACAGACTCGAAAGAAACCCTGGAAACAAGTGCGCATGTGCGGTGTAGTCCTTTCAACGACCGAAGAAAAGAGGCGGCCCACCCACATGGGCAGACGGTGCTTCCGGCGCGCGGTGGAGGCCGTGGGCAGGAAGAAAGATGCAGGGGTGGTGACGCTGTTTCGTTTACTGTACAGGACGAAGGCAAGTCTGGAGATGCTCGATTGCAGCGATGGCGAAGCGCAAGCCGCACCCCGGAGATGGCGGGTGCGCGCGGTGGATGGAGGGGTGCGCGACACAGCGAGCGCGGTGCTTTGCCGGGCGTGTGGAGGTTGGGCGCTGCGGCGTTGCTTGCAGCGGCGGGGGTGAGCGGTGCATGGTGTGCGGGCGGTGCCGGGACCGGCAGCGCGGCTCGGTCTGCCGGCGCGGCGGGCCGATGTGGTGCGCTCAGCTTTGAGGCAGAGGTCGCGCGGGGTGAGGCGTACACGCACGCCCTGACGCCTGCGCTGGACTTCAAGCTGGAGGCGGTGCCGGCCGGGTGGATGGTGCGCGTGCTGCCGCACAACGGACCGCGGCCGCCCCACGATGCGGCCGAGCTGGCCAACCCACCCTACCGCTCGCCAACGCCGATTTTGATCAGCACGGACTTTGCCTTTCGCGCGCAGGATGCGATTGCGTGGAATCCGCGACGGTTTCGCTACTTTACGACGCCTGCCGAGGTTGCGGGGGCGGAAGCCGCATACCAGGCCACGCTGCGCGACCCCACGCATCCGGCAGCCGGAGCTGCGCTGTTTCCGTTGCTGGCGCACGCGGGGGAGGCGACCCTGACGATCCTGGACGCTCAGATTGCGGGTGGAAGCGCGAACCAGAACGGGGCAGCGGCTGCCGTTGCAACGCACCTCGACACCACGGCGCACACCGTGCACACCGAGGTGGCGACGACGCCGCTGGGGGCCGTGTTGCGGCTGCGCTTTCGCGTGATCGTCGATGCAACGCCGACCTGCCGTTGAGTGGGTCATTGTGAGCGGGCGGTCGGGGATGCAGGACGCGGCCGCTACGGTCGCGATGCGGAACGTGGCCGCGAAGGTCGCGATGCAGAGGTACCGAGATCGACATCAATGCCGGGTGCTGATACAGGGTGCCGATGCGTCGGTGTTGATGCCGGTGTGGTCATCGGGATGGGGTGATGCGGCGGCGGCGATTCCCGGAAAGCGCAATCAGGCTGAGTCTGGCGGAAAACAAACCTTTGCACCACCGTGCGACATCCGTAGAATGGGTGCATGTCAACCCCAAGCAGCGGCACTCCTGAGTCGAACGATCGATATTTTTTTGGCGCACTTGACTCGTTCGGCAAGAACCAGGAGAAGCTGCGCGAGGTGAGCTGGGGACCGCAGCAGCCGGAAGGTGTTGTGCTGGCGTCGATGGATGCGGCGGTGAACTGGGTTCGGAAGAACTCGGTGTGGCCGATGACGTTTGGCCTGGCATGCTGCGCCATTGAGATGATGAGCATGGGTGGGTCGCGCTATGACATTGCGCGCTTTGGCGCCGAGGTGTTTCGGCCGTCGCCGCGGCAGAGCGACCTGATGGTGGTTGCCGGCCGTGTGTCGCAGAAGATGGCACCCGTAATTCGTCGCCTGTATGAGCAGATGCCGGAGCCGAAGTGGGTGATCAGCATGGGTGCGTGTGCGACGTCGGGCGGTGTGTTCAATAATTATGCACTGCTGCAGGGCGTCAACCAGATTATTCCGGTGGACATTTATGTGCCCGGCTGCCCGCCGCGGCCGGAGCAGTTGCTGTATGCAATTACGCTGCTGCAGGAAAAAATTCAGGCGGAGCGGGGCAGCATAAAAGGCAGTTTGAACATCGCATAGCAATACAAGTTGGTGTCAAACGGCACGTTACTGAAAGGGTTCAGAACGTAGCCGTGGAATACAGGTTCTGATGTACAACCGGCAATGTGGCGTTGCGGGTTCCAGATTTATAAGATCCAGGGTTGTATCGAGGCATTCAGCTCCAGATTTGTGGCTGAATTCTTCAAGGTCTGCTATACACTTCAATCGCACTTCATACCATCGGACCGTTCTTCATGAGTCCGCACACGTTTGACAAGTTTCCGCGGAGGTAATCTCGAAATGTCTTCTCAGCAGTTTCGCAAACTAGGCCGGTCTCTACTGGCTGCCAGTGCAGTCGGCCTTGGTGCTGCCAGCCTGGTTGCGCAAACCACCGGCACGCCGGCGCCGCCGACAGGCCCCAACCCCTCGCGTATCGATGTGTTTCTGGGTTACTCGTACCTGGGGCCGCACGGTGTGGTGAAGCCCGCGGGTGTAACGTACTCGTCGGTGGACGTAGGGGCGATCGGTAGCGGTGCCTACTACTTTAACAAGTATGTCGGTGCTGAGGTTTCGCTTGCAGCACATCCTGATGGACGCAACGATGGTGCGTACTTTGCCTCGGGCGGCGTGATCTTCCGTGCACCGATGCAGTACTTCACGCTGTTTGCCCACGGCCTGGCCGGCGGCGCACGCGTGGGCGGCCCCAACCAGGAAGGGACGCTGCCGTACCACGAGCCCTACCAGTGGGGACCGGCGCTGACCGCGGGTGGTGGTTTGGATTACAACCTGCCCAAGGTGCACGGCTTTAACCTGGCATTCCGTCTTTTCCAGGCTGATTATGTGTACTTCCACGAGGATTTCGGGCCAGCGGTTGCGATTCCGACCGGTGGTGTTCTTGGCGGTCGCGCCAACATCAACTCGGCACAGCTTTCTTCCGGCCTTGTGCTGAAGTTTGGTTCGATCATTCCGCCACCGCCGGTGACCTACTCCTGCGTGGTGAGCCCGACGTCCGCATATGCGGGTGACCCGATCACCGTGACGGGAACGGCGCTGAACCTGAACCCGAAGAAGACCGCGACTTACACGTGGAGCTCTGACGGCGGCAAGATCTCCGGCACCAGCAATGTTGCCAACATTGATACCACCGGTGCGAATGCCGGTACCTACAACGTGAAGGGCCATGTGAGCGAAGGCAACAAGGCCGGCGAGTTTGCCGACTGCGTGGTGCCGTTCACGATCAACCCGCCGGCACCGCCGACGATCAGCTGCTCGGCGAATCCGTCCTCGGTGAACCCGGGTGATCCGTCGACCATTACGTCAACGGCAAACAGCCCGCAGAACCGTCCACTGACCTACAGCTACAGCGCAACCGCCGGCTCGATTTCGGGCAGCACCTCCACGGCAACACTGACCACGGTCGGTGCGGCTCCTGGAACGATCACCGTCACCTGCAACGTTGCAGATGACAAGGGTCAGACTGCTTCCACGACGACCTCGGTCACCGTTCAGGCGCCACCTGCACCCGCAGTGATCAGCACACAGCAGCTGTGCACGATCACCTTCAACAACGACAAGAAGCGCCCGGCGCGTGTTGACAATGAAGCCAAGGCCTGCCTTGACGACATCGCAACCAACCTGAAGCGCAACTCCGATGCCAAGCTGGCAATCACCGGAAACGGTGCTGGCAAGCTGGCTGCAGAGCGTGCCGTGAATGAGAAGGCATACCTGACCACGGGTGAAGCCGGTGCAGGAATCGATCCTTCCCGCATCATGGTGTTCACGGGAACCGACGGTTCCAACAGCAACACAAACACGCTGATCCCGGCTGGCGCAACGGTAGGCAGCTACGGAACGGCAGTGGATGAGTCCCAGGTGAAGGCGCAGTCCCGCACTGCTCCGGCACGGAAGGCACGTCGCCACCACAAGAAGTAGTCACAAACGCAGCACACACTCGAAGCGGCTGGCCTGATGGCTGGCCGCTTTGCTTTTGGGGATAGTCTTCGCATTTGGGATTGCTTCTGTGGAAGGGAGTTCGCGCCGGGGGGGGGCGTCTGGTGGGGAGTGCGTTGGGTGAATTAGGGGTGTGTCGGCCTTGCATTTTCGAAGAATGAATTTGCGTGGGAGTTATGGCATAGCTTGGTGGAAGAGAAGAGTTGAGCGCGGCTCGCCCGCCGTGAATCAGATTTTGGGTAACGCCTGCCGGGAGGGAAGGAGTTGAGCGTGGCATCACTCGTGGTGCACCAGGATTGACGATCACCGCTTGGAGTGGGGCGGAGTGTTCCGCATAGCGCTCGCACCCGGGATTCGCTGAGTATGGCGACCACTTCTACGGGACAAAGCTCGCGCCAGGACCGCTTGGCGATGGTGTGGCTGGCGTAAGAACTGCTTGCGATGTCGACCGTGTTGTGCCGCGCATTGCACCTGCGCGGAAAAGGACGTTGCGCAAGGAGGCTTGTTTAGGGCGTCGATCGGTGTGCGCACAGCAAGTGCGTGCGGCTCTGCGCAACGTGGAGTTGCTTTGTGGGTAGATCAGGTTTGCGTCGGCATCACACTTAGCAGGAATAACTCCGTGCGGAACATTGCTTCGCGTACAAACTGCCTTGCCTGGGATGGACGCCGCGGGATGCATTTCCCTTGGCGTGGGAACTGCTGAAGGCGCGGTTCTCGCGCCCTTGTTCAGTCTTGGAAGTGTGGATCTCGCGCACGCCTGACTGATGGGCAACGTCGACCTGCTGCCATCACCACTTCAATGAAGATCGCAAGCGTGAGTTAGTCAGAACCCATCCCGCCATGCTTGGGCTTAACGGTATGCCGGATTTAAACAATCTGTTAAGTGGAGGCGCTAAATGGGACAAGGTATGAGTTTGGTGACTACTACGTCTGCTTTGCCTTTTGCGTCTGTAGATGGCAGCACGACGTGATACCGGGAGTCGTGTGCTTAGGTATTGGATAGTCGCTTAATGTCTTGTTGTTGCCATGAAGAAGGTAGAAGAACTCCGAAATGAAGTGCAAAGGCACTCGGATCAGACTCTGCTAGACCTATCTGTGATTACTCGCCAGATACAAGATCAGGCAAAGAGAGAGCAGGGCTGAATCGCTCTTGAGCAACGCGACACAGGACAATTTCCATGCAAACTGACACAGCTTCCGCAAGATTGTCTTCTTGGGAGGATGCTTTATGTCTGCCGATGCAATGGACGAACAGAAGATGCGTGTTCTGCTGGACTACCAAAATACTGAAAACGAACTAACTGCATTGGCATCTGCACTTGAAGCAAAAGCAAAACTCTATGCAAAGTTCGTGACTAAGATTCGAAGCGCTACATCCGACTTATATCTTCCAAATTTAGCGCACCACGACCACAATGTCACACAATCTGATATCTACGAGCTTCCGAAGATTAAGGACGTGGATAGCGTTTTCGTCTGGCAGATGGACTCAGAGCCGCCAAGAACCAACTGCGCAAGTTGGGTGAAACAAGCTCAAAACTAGGTTTACGCGAACAAGATCTGACCTACGCCGAAAAGGTGCCCTAAAGCGGCACCTTTTCTCTTGCCCTCAGAAAGACTTACTGGGACCATGAGGCATGAGCCACACGTAGATAGGCGTTATCTGTCGGACTTGCAACGGGGGCTATCCCGTTGCGTCGGTCAATCCGGAACCGTTTCGACCTCGCATGAATATCGGTCCGTATGAGCTTGACTGTTCCCGATGCCATACGACTGCCAAGTATGACGACCTCATTCAGTGGGAGCAAGGCGAGCCATACTCACCGGGAGAGATCAACGTCGCATCTTCCCACGTGCGTCGTATGCCTCTTGAGGAGAAGGCTGGGGCTGATTGCCCTAGCACTAGGACTTTTCATGCAGGCCTTCACTCGCAGCGGAGCAGCTTGAAGAGTGATGACGCCTATCCGTGATCGCTTTTACGGAACCCGAAAACTTGACCCGGAAGACAACTACTCCGCCGGGATGTTTCGGCTATCTTGGCGGGATATCGCAAGGTCTGAGCAGCATAAAGGGGGCGCGCCCAGCTTCAGCCGTCACTCTCAATGCGACGGTGAGAGTCTACCGATCGTATGTTGAAATTTAAATCAAGGTGCTGGACTACGACTCCACCTTTGGATCAGATGGAGCTTGCGGGGGGGGGGACTTTTTGGCTGGAGAGAAGAGGTTTACAACGCCTTGATGTCTTTCCGCAGCGCGTCGTAGTGCTTGCGACTGGTCTGCATGGCTAAGTTCATGCCGTCCTGTGCTTCGGCAAGATTGCCCGAATACCAGCTTTATCCAAAACCGTACTCAGATACAGCAACTGAGCTCGTTGGAGTTCCACGTCGTTTAACAGAGACAAAAGAACCTGTTTGGCGTCGTAGCTCAGTGACATTCATTCCCCTTGAAAAGGTCGTGTCGTCTTGATCAACCTACGTCAAAGGGAGAACTATCGTGTTTGCGTGGAAAGGGGTAGAGATGGAGTGGTGGAGGGATGGCTTGGGGCAGGTGCTGGTGCCGGAATGTGGTGGGGATGTTCCCCGGTGGGTACCTGTAGGGACACCTGGGTGGGGGGAGCGTCTTACAATCAGGCAGTAGCAATTCCCTGAAGGATTCCAATGAAGTCTTTTTCCCGCCTTTGCGCCACCGCGTGCCTGTTCGCGTCCGTTCCCACCCTCCTTCATGCGCAGAGCCGCTGGTTGCCCTATGGCCCGGATGGCGGCGATGCACGCGCGTTTGCGGCCGATCCGCAGGACCACAACCACCTTTACCTGGGCACGCTGACCGGGACGGTGTTCGACAGCCATGACGCCGGGCGGACGTGGAAGCGCGTTGCGCGCATCGGCAGCCGGGATGACCTGGCGCTGGACAACATCCTGGTCGATCCACGGAACTCCAAGCACCTGCTGATTGGTGCATGGGTGCTGGACCGTGCCGATGGCGGCGTGTACAGCAGCGACGATGGCGGCCAGACGTGGACGGCCAACGAGCAGCTGAAGGGACACTCGATCCGCGCGCTGACAATGGCCGCGTCCGATCCCAAGATCCTGGTGGCGGGCGCCCTGGATGGGGTGTTTCGGTCGACCGACTCCGGCAAGACCTGGACGCTGATCAGCCCGGCGGGCAATGCGGAGATCAAGGAAGTGGAGTCGATTGCGATCGACCCCAAGGACCCGCGCGTGATTTTTGCCGGCACGTGGCACCTGCCCTGGCGCACCAACGATGGCGGGGAGCACTGGTCGAACATTACCAAGGAAAACGGCCTGATCGACGATTCCGACGTGTTCTCGATCATTATCGATCCGGCGAATCCGCAAAAGCTGTACCTGTCGGCCTGCTCGGGAATTTACCGGAGCGTGAACGAGGGCGGCGCGTTTGAGAAGGTCAAGGGCATTCCGAGCGACTCCCGGCGCACGCGCGTGCTGATGGAGGACCCGACCGCGGAGAATACGGTGTATGCCGGGACGACCAACGGCCTGTGGAAGACGACCGATGCGGGCCACACCTTTACGCTGCACGGCAACCCGAACTACATCATCAACGACGTGAGCATCGACCCAACCAACACGCAGCATGTGCTGCTGGCGACGGATCGGACCGGCGTGCTGATGAGCGAGGATGGTGGCGTCACCTTTCAGTCGTCGAACAGCGGCTTTTCCACGCGGCAGATTTCGGCGATTGCCCAGGATCATGCGAACTCGAGCGTGCTGCACGTGGGTGTGATCAACGACAAGGCGGCGGGTGGGGTATTTACCAGCACGGATGGCGGGCTGCACTGGGCTCAGCAGAGCAACGGGTTGAACGGCGCGGATGTGTTTTCGCTGGGGGAGACGCCGGACGGCACCCTGCTTGCCGGCACACGCCATGGCATCTATCGGCTGACGGATAACACGTGGAGCAGTTCCGGTCTGACGCTTGCGCTTTTGCCGGAGGAGAAACCCGACGCGGAAGCTGTAAAGCCCAAGCAGGTCGCACGCGCACGCGCGCTCAGCAACCCGGCAAGCAAGGGTAGTACCGGCAGCCGAAGTTCGACGGCGACGCCGTCCCGCCGCGCGGCGAAGCGCGATGCGTCCGTCGGCACAGCTCCGACGCGCAACACGCCGCCGCAGCAGTCGACGACGGGCGTGTATAGCATTGCAAGCAATGACGATGCCGTGTTTGCCGCGACGGAAGAGGGCCTGCTGATGTCGAAGGACCAGGGCCGGAACTGGAACCGGGTACGCAGCGCAAACGGTACTGCCTGGCGCGTGCTGTCGGCGCAGGGTCATCGCGTTGCGGTGGCAGACCTGAAGACCATCGCGTTGTCGACGGACGATGGCGCGACCTTTCGGATGGTGAGCGCGCCGGCAGAGTTGACGATGGTGTCGTCACTTGCGCTGGACAATACGGGGCACCTTTGGGTGGGCGGACGCGAGGGAGTCTCGGTGTCCGACGACGACGGTGCGTCGTGGCACGCGCAGAAGGGGCTGTTTGTGCCGAATACGAGCGGCCTGTACTTCGACCAGGCGAGCAGCCGTGTTCTGGTGACGTCCAGCAAGCCGGGCACGGTGGTGTTTGCGGTGCATGAACCGGACATGACAGTGCAGTACTGGGAGTCTGGCTGGGTGCTGCGCGGTGCGCGTCCGGTGGGCGACCACCTGGTGGGGATTACGCCGTACGACGGCATTGTGCTGGAGCCGAAGATGGTGGTGTCGCAGCAGACGCAGGCGAAGAACTAGCCGCGGTTACGGGTAGACCAGAAGCGGCGGGCCAACGTGGCTCGCCGCTTTCTGCGTTCTGAACCCGCGGTGCGTGCAGGAAGATGGTGGGCCCATGGCGTTGGACGGGTGCTTCCGGCGAGGCAGGCTTCAGGTGGCGCGAACCATGCGAAAAACCGGCTCGCCGGGCGCTGCGGCCGAGCTGTCCACGACAAGGTGTGCGAAGCATTCTGGCTGTAGGGAAGTAGCGTAGGCTGCTTCGGCCGGCATCCAGAGGTCAAGCCAACGGTGCCGCGCGTGCTCGCCGTCGCGCTCCAGGCCGCGGTGAAGTCGAAGCGCCGGACGGGCAGTGCACCAGACCGTGAAGGTGTAGGCGCTGCGCAACTCCGCCGCGAGAGAACACACGCCTTCGACGATGGTTGGCGTGCCGTCAGGGATGTCGATCCAGTCCGCCAGCGTGTCGCGGTCCCAATCGTAGCGCTGGTAGCGAAACGCTTTGCCTGCGGCCGCCGGGGTGAGCACCTGTTGTACGAGTCGTGGCAGGTCGAACCAAGGGGCCAGGGAACCGGGCCGCTGGTGATGTCGGGGATTGCGTTGCGAAGATGGCAGGTTGAAGTCGTCGACGTGCACCAGGCAAGCGTTGCCCATGGTTGCCGCGAGCTGGCGGGCGAGGGTGCTCTTGCCCGATTTGCCCGGACCGTCGATGCCAACGAGCGCGCGCGGATGACCGATGGCCGAGGCCATGATGCGTGCGGCGAGTTCGACGATGTCGACGAAACCGGTTGCAGTCATGGAAATTGATCCGGGTACAGCGGCCTTTACGGTAGGCGAGGGCGAGATGTCTGGCTGGAGTGCTCCGCGACCCGGGTGCCGATTCTGTTCTGCTATCGCGCAGAAGCTGCCCCCAATTTGCGTCGTCGCCGGTGCGGTGGCGTCTAAACTAATGCCATGACGGAATCGCCGACAGGACGTCCACGCCACGAATTTCAGACCGATGATGCGGCATTGTGGCCGATTGCCGAGAAGGTGCTGGCGCAGGAGCGCCTGACCGTGGCGGACGGTGTCCGGCTGTACCGGTCGCCGGACATTCTGGCGGTAGGTTGGCTGGCGAATCTGGTGCGGGAGCGGATGCACGGGGATGTCACGTTTTTTAACGTGAACCGGCATATTAACCCGACGAATGTGTGCGTGGCGTCGTGCCGGCTGTGCGCCTTTGGCCGCAAGAAGGGTGCCGAAGGAACCTACACGATGGCGCTGGAGGAGGCATGGGCTTCTGCGGCGACGGGCTACACCGAGGCGGTGACGGAGTTCCACATTGTGGGTGGGCTGCACCCGGATTTGCCGCTGGAATACTTTCTGGATCTGGTGAGCGGCCTGAAGGTGCGGTTTCCGCAGGTCCACATCAAGGCGTTCACCATGGTAGAGGTTGCGTTTTTGGCGAAGCGGGCGAAGCTGAGCATTCCCGAGACGCTGGAACGCATGAAGGCTGCGGGCGTGGACAGCTGCCCGGGTGGCGGCGCGGAGATTTTTGCGGACCGGGTGCGGCACATCATCTGCGACCACAAGATCGATGGCGGCGAGTGGCTGGAAACGGCGAAGATGGTGCATCGGGCGGGCCTGCGGTCAAACGCGACCATGCTCTATGGGCACGTGGAGAACGAGGAAGACCGGATCGACCATATGGTGAAGCTGCGTGCGGTGCAGGATGAGACGGGCGGATTCCAGACGTTTATCCCGCTGGCGTTTCATCCGCAGAACACGATGCTGGGACACCTGCCAAAGACGACCGGGTTCGATGACATGCGACAGATTGCGATTGGCCGGCTGATGCTGGACAACTTTGCCCACATCAAGAGCTACTGGCAGATGGTGACGCCAAAGATGGCGCAGATTTCGCTGCGGTTCGGCGCGGATGACATCGATGGCACGGTGGTGGAAGAGAAGATTTATCACGACGCGGGCGCGACGACGGAGCAGGGCATGCGGCGCACGGAGCTGGAGCGGTTGATTCGCGAGGCGGGGCGTGTGCCGTTTGAGCGGGACACGCTGTACCACGCGGTGACGCGCAGTGAAGACAGCTTTACGATTGCGGTGTAGGGCGGGAATCGCGCTGCGGTCGCTGTGGGTTGGGCTGCGATCGCTGCTGGAGACGGTGATGGAGACTGCCGGGACGTGATGGGGACCGTCGGTCGGCCTTCGAGATCATCGCGCCACAATTCGTTCAAAACTTAGGCAAAGAGCGGGGCAAGGGTGGGCACGGGGCTGAGCGCGCATGCCTGCCCGGTTTGAAGCGGCATCA
>CAXUHM010000063.1:0-16663 GCA_964250935.1 uncultured Terriglobus sp. | reverse complement strand
ATGGCGGGGACGACGGGGCTCGAACCCGCGACCTCTGCCGTGACAGGGCAGCGCTCTAACCAACTGAGCTACGTCCCCAGCTTTGATAGCCGGATGTTACGTCACAGGAGATGAGGACTTCCGCGGCCAAAGCACGCGGGTCTCATTCTCGTTCGCTGCCGTACTGACCTCCCGGTTCGCCCGTCGCTGTTCCAACAGGCTACCGAATCATCACGCCGGCAACAACACTGAGCTTACCAGAAGATTCGGATTCGGTCCTCTCCCTGCGTGCTTGCGATCTGCCGATGCGTTGCGCCGTTGTTCGGCACGGCCATCACACCGGCGTGGGGCCAATGCTATAACTAGGATTCTGGCGGTGCGAACTGGAGGTTGTGCTTTGTTCCGTCTGTTTTCCCCGGTCCAGCAACCACTCACTCTAGCGGTAGTCCTTGGCTTCTGTGTGACGGTTCCCGCACAGAGCCCGCGTGAGCGTCCACGCTATGTGCTCCAGGCTCTAGACGTCAACCACGACGGCCAGCTCTCCGCGCAGGAGATCCAGGCTGCACCAAGATCGCTGCTGACACTGGACCGCAATGGCGATGGGGAGTTGACGCCCGATGAACTTGAGCCGCCCAGGCCCGATGCCGGTGCAAACCCCGACCAGCTTACCGCGCAGTTGATGGCCCTGGACCGCAACGGCGACGGTGTGCTGACACCGGACGAGCTGCCAGAGCGGCTGCAGGCCATGTTTCTCCGCGCGGATACCAACCACGACGGCAAAGTGACTCCCGATGAACTTCGGCAGATGGCCGCGCACACGGGCGCTCCTACCGGCCGGCTTGGCGGCCCCGGTTCAGCCAGCGGCATGATGCGGCTCGACCCGGTTCTCTTCGCCCTGGACGTAAACCATGACGGCACCCTTTCTGCGGCAGAGATCAGGGGCAGCGTTGCCGCCCTGCTGACACTGGACGTAGACCAAAGCGGTACCGTGGAAGCGGCGGAGATGCGCGTCCGCCAACAGACGCCGCAGGAGCGCGTGGCTCACTTTCTTGACGAGTGGGACACCGACAAGGACGGCAAAGTCAGCCGGGAAGAAGCCCCGGACCGGATGCGCGCGCGCTTTGCCGATGCGGACAAAAACAGCGATGGCTACCTGGACGGGGACGAGCTGTTGCAGATGTTCAGCACACCCCCGGTTGGCCCGGCAGGCAAGCCCGGCGACGCCGCCGCCCCACCGAAAGGACAGCACAGCTGATGTTCACTCGCACTTCCCGCTTTACCGAGCTTTCAATGGCTGCCGTGGCGCTGATGACCGGAATGGCTGGAGCACAGAGCTCCGCTCCCCATGGCAGCACGTACACCTTTCACCATGAGCATGTGCTTGGGACTTCGCTTCAACTCACGCTGCGTGCGGGTACCCCGGCGCAGGCACAAGCGGCAGAAGCCGCCGTCCTCGCCACCTTTGACCAGGATGCCGCACACCTGAGTACCTGGCGTGCGGAGAGCGAGGTCTCGCGCTGGGCACGCACCCGCTTTGAACCCGTCCACGTCTCCACCGAGCTGCTCGGTGTACTTTCCGCATTCGATACCTGGCGTGAACGCACCAATGGCGCGCTCGACCCATCGATTGAGGCCGCAACGCGGCTGTGGCAACAAGCCACGCAGCAGGGCACCACACCCTCTGCACACGACATCGCCGTCGCCGTGGAAAACATGCGGCAGGCGCACTGGACCCTGGACCAGGAACAAGGCACGGCGACGCGTTTGACCGACGTTCCACTCGCGTTCGCAAGCTTCACCAAGAACTTCATCACCGGGCGTGCTGCCGATTCGGCGTTACGTGCGGGCGCAAGCGGCGTCATGCTGAACGTGGGTGGCGATGTGGTGGTCCGCGGCGACCTGGTGCAGATCGTCGCAGTCGCCGATCCACGCGCTTCCGCAGAGAACGATGCACCGCTGGATTACCTCGTGGTCCGCAATGCCGCCGTCGCGACCAGCGGCTCCTATCGCCGTGGCTTCCAACTTGCTGCCGCGTCGGCAACCGCACCGCAGTTTTCTCACCTGATCGACCCGCGCACGGCGCAGCCTGCCGCGCATGTGCTCTCGTCCACGGTGCTGGCGGTGGATGTAGTGGCCGCGGGTGCGCTCGCCACCGCCTTCTCGATCCTGCCGGTGGACGAAATCCGTGCCCTTGCCGCAGAAATTCCCGGCGTCGAGTACCTGCTGGTCCTGGCCAATGGCGAACAGGTGAGCAGCGACGGCTGGCCGAAAGCCGCACTCCCGCGTTCCGCGGCGCTCCGCCCCGTTAGCCTGCACACCAGCGTTTCTGCCTCGGTCGCCGCCGCCGACCTGTGGAACCCCGCCTTTGAACTCAGCCTTGAGCTGAACCTGCCGCGGATTCAGGACGCGCGCTACCGTCGCCCCTATGTCGCTGTTTGGATTGAGGATGCCGACCACTTCCCGGTTCGAACGCTTGCCCTGTGGACACAGAATCCGCGCTGGCTGCCGGAACTGAAGCAGTGGTATCGCGACGACCAGGTACGCCACCTTGCCGAGGGCACAGACATCTCGCGTACGATTTCCGCCGCTACCCGGCCGCCAGGCAAATACACCCTGAAATGGGCGGCAAGGACAACGAAGGCAAGCCGGTAAAGGCCGGAAAGTACACCGTTGCAGTCGAGGCGTCGCGCGAACACGGCGGCTACGATCTGGAGCACCACGACTTGGAGTTCGACGGCAGCAGGCCGCAGCAGGCAAGCCTGCCGGAAAGCAAGGAAATCGGAGTTGTCGCACTTGACTACCACCGGCGTTGACCGAGGCAAGCGCGAGGCCAGCAGCACCGGAAGTGCAGTCGGACAGTCCACGCGGCTGCGTCAGCAGCTCATCAAAGCCGCCCGCTGGCTGCACCTTTACCTTTCGATGGTCAGCTTCGCGGTCATCTTCTTCTTTGCCGCTACCGGCCTGACGCTCAATCATCCGGAGTGGTTCAGCAAGGCCGTCCGGACGTCGGAGCGGCATGGCGCCGTCGATCCGTCGCTGCTGAAAGCGCTGGGCGGCAGCGTCAACCTTCCCGGCCTGTTGCAGGCAGTGCAGATACGCGAACACCTGCACGGCACGACCGACGAGCCACGCGTCGACGACAGCCAGGTCGGCTTCTCGTTTGGTGCGCCCGGATACACCGCGGATGTTACGGTGGACCGACCCGCAGGCACCTATATCGTTACGGAGACGCGGAACGGCTTTGTTGCCGTGTTGAATGACCTGCACAGGGGTCATGACGCGGGCAAGGCCTGGTCCTGGCTGATCGACCTTTCCGCCGCTCTGCTGACACTGGTCTCGCTTACCGGGTTCGTCATTCTCTGGTTTATCTACAAACGTCGCGCCTCCGGTCTTGCCATTGCCGTCGCGGGTCTTGCCCTCGTGCTGCTGGTGTACCGCATTTTCGTCCCCTAGCGGCAGTGCGGTACACTTTCCGTAGTCGTGGGCGGATAGCTCAGTTGGTTAGAGCGCCTGCCTTACAAGCAGGATGTCGGGGGTTCGAGTCCCTCTCTGCCCACCACGTACCCTCTCGCAGAACGCGCACTCAGGTTGCACGCAGCACAGGCGAGTTTTCCGCATCCCATGCCACCGAGCACCGCACATCTTCTGATCAATGCCGATGACTTCGGGCTTACTCCTGGCGTCAACCGCGTGATTGGTGAGCTGCACGCCGCGGGCGCGCTTCCATCGGCCACGCTGATGGCGTGCGGTGCGGCGTTCCAGGATGCGGTGGCCATCGCGCATGCCCATCCCACGCTTGATGTGGGCTGCCACGTGGTGCTGGTAGACGGCACGCCGCTGGCGCCGGCGCACACCGTTTCGACCCTGCTCTCCCCCCAGGGTACGTTGCGCGATTCCCTTGCCGGCTTCCTGCTTCAACTACAGCGGGGCCGGATCCGCGAGGAGGAGATCGAGGCCGAGGCAACGGCGCAGATTCGTCACCTGCAGCGGGCGGGCATCGCGGTAAGCCACGTGGATACGCACAAACATACCCATCTGTTTCCCCGTGTGGCACGGCCGCTGCTGCGTGCTGCCGCGGCATGCGGTGTGGCTGCGGTGCGCAATCCGTTTGAGCCGGCATGGAGCGCAAGTCTCACCCGCGGCGCGCTTGTTCGCAAAGTGGAGGTCACCGTCCTGCGCAGCTTTCGCGCCAGCTTCGAACGGCTCACGGCGAAGTACCGCATCGCTTCGACCGACGGCTGCATCGGCGTCTCCGCCACTGGGAGGCTCGATGCCCAAAGTCTCGACACGCTGCTGACGCATCTGCCTGCCGGCATATGGGAACTGGTTTGCCATCCCGGCGAAAACGACAGCGCGCTGCGCGCGATCCGGACCCGCCTTACCACCACGCGCGAAGTCGAGCGTGCCGCGCTTCTTGCCGCGATCCCAGGCTGCGGCATTGCTCTTGCAACGTTTTGCGATCTGCCGGTAAACGCGACCACGCCCTGACTCCGTCCGGCTTTTAACGCCCGCGTGCCCGCACGGTTCGCAGCAGCTCTACCGCGCTGCTCACGTCACTGCGTAGCAACTCGAGTTCGTGGCCCACTTCATGGTCCCGCTGCAACAGCGGCATTTCGATACTGACCTTTGTGCCGCGTCTGGGCCGGCTCTCGATGCGCATGTGCGCCGCGCCGCCGTACAGCACCTCCAGGCGATCGCGCACGTTGCGCATCCCGATGCCCGTGCCCTGCCGCACCAACCCGCTCACCGGAGACGTCGCATCGCGCTCCGGCGCAATGCCGACGCCGTCATCCTCCACTTCCAGCAGGAGGCATTCACCCGCAATGCGGCTGCGCAGGGTCACCGTGCCACCGCTGATGCGTGGCTCCAACCCATGCTTGATGCTGTTTTCAATCAGCGGCTGCAGCAGCATGCTGGGCACCTGCAGGCTCAGTGTTTCCGGTGCAATCTCCTTGACCACACGCAGTTTCTCGCCAAACCGTACGACTTCAATCGCCAGGTAATCATCGGTAAAGGCCAGCTCCTCATCGAAGGGCACAAAGGCATCGCGTTGTTTCAACAGAACCCGCAGGATGTTTGCGAGCTTTACCACCATCTCGCGTGCAAGTTCCGGCTCCAGCCGCACCAGTGACGCGATGGAATTGAGCGTATTGAAGAGGAAGTGCGGATTGATCTGCCGTTGCAGGGCGTCCAGCCGCGCCTCCAGCAGCAACCGTGCCTGCTCCTCCAACTGCTGGGTGATTCGCACTGCATTCCACACTTTTAGGGGAATGCCCACAATGACCGGTGCCGCCGCGCAAATTGCAATTTCCAGCGGCAGGTAGCCATCCCGCAGGGAGAAGTACCGGCGTGGGTAGAAATGCGACAGGATGCTGGCCGACCCCTGCAGCACCATCAGCAACAGCAAAAGCAATACCTGCCGGTCCAGGTGCGGACGCCTCAGGTTTCGCCGGACCCAGCGGTACACACTCAGATCGATGAGCGGTGAGAACGACCACACATCCTCCATGTCCACAAAGCTGTGAAACGCCCCAGCAACGATGGCAATCAGGAGGTTTACCGGCAACGCCAGGTACTCTCCGGACAGCATCGCCGGCAACGCCAGCAGCATCCCTCCAACTACCGCCGCGACCGGCCCGATCACGATGCCAAGCAGGACCGTGGCTTCCAACGAAAGGTCTGCCGCCAGAAAGTTTGGCACAGCCGTGCGCACCCATACGCCCAGCACCAGCGGCGTGACAATGAGCAACATCAGCTTCATGCGATCGCCAAACGTTCTTCGCTGTTCCAGCAGGAGCCGGCGAAAGACCGAGGAGCGCGTGAGCGAGCTTGAGACCGCGGCCGCCACGCCCAGCTTCACCAGCAGCGAGATCAGAACCAGTTTGGGTTCAAAGTCGTACACAGCCTCCATGCTAGACCCCACTGCATCCGCGCCCGGACGAAAGCATCTATACCCTAAGAGATATGTTCAGCAGCATCACCAAAGTCGCCGAAGCCAATCTGCCGACGACGCGCGGCGACTTTCGCATTCTCGGTTTTGAGGGCACGCTCGCGCCCGGTACCCTGCCCGGCCCACAGGGCAAGCTGGTGGAGGAAGCCGTCGTTCTGCAATATGGCACCGACGCTGACCTTGCAAGCAATCCGCCGATCGTGCGGATCCATTCGCAATGCCTTACGGGCGATGTGTTTCATTCGCTGCGCTGTGACTGCCGCCAGCAGCTCGACCTTGCGCTCGACACCGTCGTCGCCCACGGCTCGGGCATCATCCTGTACGAAGAGCAGGAGGGCCGCGGCATCGGCCTGATGGCGAAGTTGCGCGCGTATGAGCTACAGGACCAGGGCCTCGACACGATTGAGGCGAACCTGCAGCTTGGCTACCGTTCCGACCACCGTGACTTCAGCCTGCCGGCAGAAATCCTAAAGAGCATGGGCTTCCACGCCGTACGCCTGATTACGAATAATCCGGAAAAAGTGCAGGCCCTTGAAGCCGCGGGAGTTCAGGTCGTAGAACGCCTGTCTGCCGAAGTGGAACCGCACGAGACTTCCGAGAAATACCTTGAGATCAAGCGCGAAAAAATGGGCCATCTCATCGGCTCTCTCTAGAGAAATGTTGTTCCCTGCCCGCGCCTTCGCTGAAACGTCGTTTCCTGCCCGCGTCTCTGCCTAAAGTCGACCCGCCACCGGGGTGCGGTCTCTATGGTCGTGCTCAGGAATCGACTTCACAGACACAGGTACGAAAATACGATGAGCCGTCTTCTTCTTTTGGGCCTGGTGCCCTTTGTTTCCATGCTTCTCATCGGCGGCATCGAGATCTACGCCTCGCTCCGCTCCAGATCGAATCTCTGATTCGATCCGGAGCGGAGCCAAAGCCGTCGCAACTAGCTTGGATTGGCCGGAGTTGCAGCGTTTTCTTCCTGGAAGTTGGACAGAACTTTGACCTCGACCCGTCGATTTTTCGACCGTCCTGTCGCTGTCTTGTTTGAAGCCACGGCATCATCCTTGCCAATGCCGACCAGATAGAACTTGTGGGGCGCGATGCCATATTTGGTTTGCAGGTACGCGGCTACCGCGTCTGCGCGCTTCTGGCTGAGCACGTAGTTGTACTGCGGGTCACCGACGGAATCCGTTCCACCGGTCAGTTGCACCAGATAATGCTTCGTTCCCTGCAGGCTCACCGCCAGGGTGTCGAGCTGTTTCTTGTCGGCGGCCGTCAGCACAGACTTGTCAAAGGCAAAGGTCACGCTCGTGTTCGACACCGGCTTGTAGCTGTCCAGGCCGGCAACGATACCGCTCAGCGAGTCCACACGGTTGTAGGCCTCCTGCGCGTTACCGTTTGCCTTGTCAGCTGCGCCCTGTGCGCCGTGCGCGCGGGCGTCGGCAGCATCGGCGGCGCTCTGCGCACCGGATATGCCCTTGGTCGCGCGCTCGTCCGTATCGACGATGGCGCGGTGGTCAGCCGCCGTCCTGGCGTCGAGCCCGTTCGTACTGTTCACCAGCGGAGCCGCTTGCGATCGTACGTACTTTTTTGAGGTGCAGCCTGTACCGAGCGCCAGCACCACCATCGCACCTGCACACAAATTCAACCGTGTCTTCGCACCGTTCATGTTGTACCTACTTTCCGAGAGAAAACAAAGGACAGACGTAACTCCATCGGAGACAGAGGTGCAATCCGCATGCCACATGTAAATTTCTTGTAAATCCCTCATTCTGCTCACGATGACTGCATGGAGGCGTCGAACAAAGTGCGAAAACCCGGCGATCGCACAGCAGATTTTTCCCAATCTTTGCCCAAAACGACACGCAACCAGATTTCTTCGTAGACTTAAACCAGCATTTGCCATGGACCTCGAACAGAAAATCCGGCTTCTCCCCAAAGCACCCGGCGTCTACCTGTACAAAAATGCCGAGGGCGAGGTCATCTACGTCGGCAAAGCGAAAAATTTGCGCAGCCGTGTCTCCTCTTACCTGCTTGAAGCTAACCAGATTGCCAACCGCAAAACCGGCTCGCTTATGCGTGAAGCCGTTGACGTCGACTACATCCAGGTTGCCAATGAGCAGGAAGCCCTAGCGCTTGAGAACAACCTTATCAAGCAGCGCAAGCCGCGTTTCAACATCCTGTTGCGCGACGACAAGACTTACCCCTACGTAAAGTTGACGATGGGCGACCGCCACCCCAAAGTCTTCGTTACCAGAAAATTACGAAAGGACGGCGGCCAGTATTTCGGTCCATACTTTCCCGGCAATCTTGCGCACCGCATTGTTGACCTGATTCACCGTTCTTTTCTTATCCCCAGCTGCAAGGTCGATCTGAATCGCTACCATCCACGCCCGTGCCTGGAGTTTTACATCAAGCGGTGCCTCGGCCCATGCGTCGAGAATCTCACCAGCCGCGAAAGCTATGGTGAAGCGATCCGGGACGTTCAACTCTTTTTGAATGGCAAGCAGGACGAACTCGAATCCCGCATTACCGACCGCATGACGGACGCCGCGGTGCACGAGCAGTATGAGCTAGCAGCACGGCTCCGCGACCAGCTCGTCACCGTGCACCAGTTGCAGGAAAAACAGCGTATCGCTTCCGCCGAGAACGAAGACGCCGACGTGTTCGGTTACCACTTCGACAAGGAAATGCTCGCCGTGAACCAGTTCCACATGCGCGAGGGCAAGATTGTCGACAAGCGAGACTTTTTCTGGGAGGACCTGCCCGACCTCTTGTTTGAAGCCGGCGCCGATGCGGACACCGAGACGATTGCGGAGGCCGTAGCGGAAGTCGAGAAAAGCGCCGATATGGAAGAGCGCACCGCACCCGCACACGATCCGCAGCCGTGGCACAGTGAAGCCGAACACCATGCCCCGCTGGCCGCAACCATGAATGCCTTGCCGACGCAGGACTTCTCCCCTGCCGCCTTCTTTTCCGCCTTTTTGAAGCAGCTTTACCTCGACCAGCCGTATGTTCCTCGGACCATTTATGTACCGCTCGATTTTCCCGACCGCCAGGCGCTGGCCGCCCTGCTTACCACGCAGGGCAAGCGCAAGGTCGAGATTCTGGCGCCGCAGCGCGGTGAGAAACGCTCCCTTGTAGACCTGGTTGGCCAGAACGCCAAGCAAAGCTACGACACGCGCTTTCGCACACTTGCGCCGTCAAAGAATGCTGTCTCCAACGCGTTGCAGGACGCCCTGAACCTACCGGAAGTACCCACGCGCATCGAGTGCTTCGACATCTCGCACATCTCCGGCGCGGAGTCTGTCGCAAGTATGGTGGTGTGGGAGCACGGCGAAATGAAAAAAGCCGACTACCGCAAATACAAGATCAAAACCGTCGACGGCAATGACGATTTTGCCAGCATGCGCGAGATCATCCATCGCCGTTATCGCAAACTGCAGGACGAAAGTGCGCCCTTTCCGTCGCTCATCCTGATTGATGGCGGCCTTGGCCAGCTGGCCAGCGCTGCGGAAGCGCTTGCGGAGATCGGCATTACGCTGCAACCGCTCGCCTCCATCGCGAAGAAGGAAGAGGTCATTTACGTCCACGGTCAGGAAGACGATCCTGTCGTGCTCGACCGGCGGTCGCCCGTCCTGCACCTTGTGCAACGTATCCGCGACGAGAGCCACCGCTTTGCCATTACCTACCATCGCAAGCGCCGCGAGATGCGCGACCGCGACTCAGAGCTGCTGAGCATTCCCGGAGTGGGCGATACGACACGCAAGCGCCTCATCACCCATTTCGGAAGCGTTCGCGGCATTCAGCAGGCCAACATCGATGCCCTGACGGCCGTTGTCAATGCCAAAACTGCAAAGACGATCCGCACCTATTTCGACAGCGAAGCCGCAACCCCGACGGCCGAAGCCGCCCTCCGCATTCTGCAGTAATCACAGCAGCCCGCTTGCCAAACCAGCGATAAACCTGATCCTGCAGCTCTAATCGTGAAGCTGCGAAGTTGCCGTTGAAATCTGGATCGGTACCGCCGTTCCCTCATTGCCCGTACCCGTCCGCTCCCACGTCGAACACATTGCAAGCCTTCACCTCGCCGGTCGCCATGCCGCGCTTGAACCAGCCCTGCCGCTCTGCGCTGCTGCCGTGGGTAAAGGTTTCCGGACTCACGGTACCGCGCTCCATTTTCTGAATGTGATCGTCCCCAACCGCAGCTGCATTCGCCAGCGCGCTGTCAGCGTCACCCGGGTCCAGCAGATGGCGCTCCTGCATGCTGTGCCCCCAAACCCCTGCAAAGCAGTCCGCCTGCAACTCAAGCTTGACGGACGCGCTGCTTCGTTGGCTGCGATCCTGCTCCATCTGCGTCACCTTCTGCTCGATGCCGAGAATGTTCTGCACGTGGTGTCCCAGCTCGTGGGCTATGACATATCCCTGCGCAAAATCTGCAGTGTTTCCGCCAAGTTTCTTCAACTCGTCCCAAAAATCCAAGTCGATGTAGACGCGCTCATCTTCCGGACAGTAAAACGGTCCGGTAGCCTCCTGCGCCGTGCCGCAACCGCTCTGCGTTTGCCCACGAAAGAGCACCAGCTTTGCATGCCGATAATTCTTGCCGGTCTGCTGCGGCAGCACAGTGGTCCACATCTTTTGCACATCGTCCAGAACGTAGCTCACCAGCTGCGCATCCCGCTGCTCGCCAGCGCTCTGCTGCACCGGGCCGCCGCTGCCTGAGGCACCCTGCCCCTGGTAGCGTTGCGACTGTCCTCCGCCATCGTCGACGCTGCCGCTCCCACCACCCAGCCCGCCCAGGAAGTTCCGACCCGTGACCAGGCTGAGGACCACGAGCACAATTACGCCCACAATTCCAAGTCCGCCGCCACCGAACGGCAGCATTCCACCACCGCCGCCGCTGTCGCCCCGGCGGTCCTCCACGTCACTGCTCATCCCCCCTGGCGTCCACTCCATGTTGCTGTTCCCCCATCCTGTTTCGCTTCGTTCGCTTGGATGCAGCACAGGCGCCCCCAACTGCCATCCAAGAAAACATTCCCGGAACTCTCCCAGTAACTCCCACGACCCCCACGCAAACGCTACGTTCAAAGCATGCGTGCCTTCGCCTTCGTCGTTCGATTCGGTATTCCAGGTTTCGTTCTGGCTGCAACTTCCCTGCTTGCGCAGTCCGCCGAACACCAGACCACCCTGCAGCAGCAGGTTGCCACCATTGCACAGGACGCCAGAGGTACGGTTTCTGTCGCGTGTCTGCTGCCCGGCACTGCGCTGAACTGTGACCTGCACCCGCACAATCACCCGCCCATGCAGTCCATGTTCAAGTTCCCGCTCGGCCTGACGGTTCTTCACCTGGCCGACGAAGGCAGGCTCCCCGGCCAGCGCCCCGGCGAACCGATCCGTGACACGCTCGACCGCCCTCTCCGATTTTTGCCGGAGGATCGTATCGCTCATTCCTTTAGCCCGATGACCGACCGCTACCCCGAAGCCAACGTCGACGTCCCCTTGCGCGAGCTGCTGACCTACGCAGTTGGCCAAAGTGACAACGCCGCTACCGACACGCTCCAGCGCACCGTGGGCGGACCCGCCGTCATCCAGGCGTACCTTCGTTCCCTGCTCGGCAACAGCGCGTTTCAAATGCAAAGCGGCGAACAGGAGATGGACAAGGACCCGCAGGCCCAGTACGGCAACTGGATTGAGCCCGCCGCGGCTGCCCGCCTCCTCCAGCTTCTCGTGACCAACTCTCCGCTCAAGCCAGACACCAACGCCTTTCTTCTGCACGTCATGACAGCCTCGCAGACCGGCGCCCACCGCCTGCGCGCCGGTCTGCCACCCGGCACATCTCTGGCGCACAAAACCGGAACCAGCGGCGTCCATGACAACATTGCCGCTGCCACGAACGACATCGGCCTCATCACCCTTCCTGACGGCCGCTACCTTGCCATTGCCGTCTTCGTCACCGACGCCCGCGCCGACGAACCCACCCGCGAAGCCGTGATTGCCAGGATCGGCCAGGCCGCTTACACGGCAGCCCTCACCACGCACTAGGCAGAAGCTCATACATGGCACGGCCTGTTGTCGAACAACGAAGAGCACGAGGTCGTTGCTTCAGAAGATTGTTCGGTCCAAAGTCACGAGACGGGCTCCGCCGAAGACTGCGACAAACCTGATGGAGCGCGGCCAGCCGGGTCGGATAAGCCTCATCGTGATGCATCAGTGAGGTCCTCACCGGCGTCATCGCGTCCGCACCCTGAAGACGAGTTCAGCCGTATCGACCTCCGCGGCGGTACTCCCGATGCTTCTTTGTTCGCGTTCGTGGCGCTCGACTCCCATCAACCTGGGCGCGCAAGAGGAACCGCAGCCGTGCAAGCGCTCCACCGAGCGATGTCGATTCACATTTACCCGAACCGAAAGCAGCTTTCGCCCGTATTCTTCTTCCACACGCATGGCAGTTCTTCCACACGCATGACAGCCCAGCCCACACGCTCTCCGCTTCACGACGCGCTCCGCCTTGCCCTTCTCTTTGGCCTGGTTAAGCTCGCGATTCACCTCGCCGCCACGCTGTGGCAAACCCACATCGGCTATGGCTACTTTCGAGATGAGTTCTATTACCTTGCCTGCGGCCGCCGGCTCGCCTGGGGCTATGTCGACCACGGGCCCGTGGTCGCCGTGCAGGCGCGCGCGTCAGAGCTTCTGTTTGGCCGATCGCTTGCCGGCCTCCGTTTTCTCTCTTCGCTTGGCGGTGCACTCCGTGTTGCCCTCACCGGTATGCTGGTCTTCACCCTCGGCGGCCGCCGGCCGGCACAGGCCCTCGCCATGCTGGCCGTCTTTACCACGCCGATGTACCTCGGTCAGGACGGCTATCTTTCCATGAACAGTTGGGAGTCCGCCTTCTGGCTCCCTGTGTGCTGGCCGTCATTCAAGTTGGCCAGGGCCGCAGCGCGTGGACGTGGTGGACCGTGTTCGGCATTTCTGCCGGCATCGGCCTGCTCAACAAGCCCTCAATGGCGTTCTTTCTGCTCGCCCTTGGCGCAGGCCTGCTTCTCACCTCGCAACGTCGCCTGCTCTTTACCCGGCAGGCCGCCTGCGGCATTGCGCTCCTGATTGTTCTCGCCAGCCCCAACCTTCTCTGGCAACTTCACCATCACTGGCCGACGTTGGAGTTCCTCCATAACGGCCGCGTCGAGAACAAAAACGTCCATCTCGCCCCGGCGGCTTTCCTTCTCCACCAATTCATGACGCTTGGGCCCTGGACAGCCCTCCTCTGGATCCCGGGCCTCATCCGCGCCCTCCGCCAGCCCAGCCTCCGCTGGATCGGCTTCACGTTTCTCATCTTCCTCGCCGGTATGGTCACGCTCGGCGCAAAGGACTACTACGTGACGCCCGTGTACCCCATCCTGATGGCCGTGGGCGGCATCGCCTGGCAGACACGCTTTCCCAGCCGTACCGCCACCGAACATGGCAACGCACGGCGGTATCGACCGCTCGTTCCGGTTCCCTTCCTGGTCGCGTCCTTCCTCATGCTGCTCGGCTGCGCCCAGGCCTTTCCCCTTGCCGAGCCTGTGCTCCGCCCCGCCACCTATGTGGCCTACCTTCACACGCTTCATCAGGATCCGCCCAACAGCGAGAACACCGTGTCCGGCCCGCTGCCCCAGTTCTATGCAGACCGCTTTGGCTGGCAGGAAGAAGTAAACATGGTCCAACGTACCGTCGACAGCCTCTCCCCGCAGGAGCGTGCAAAAGCCGCCATTCTGACCGACAACTATGGCGAGGCCGGCGCACTCGAGTTCCTCGGCCACAATCTGCCGCCCGTTTTTTGCGGCCAAAACAGTTACTGGATGTGGGGCAGGGACTACCTCTCGACCCATCCTGAGACCGGAGGCCAGGTGCTCATTCTGGTGGAAACCACCACAGCCGAACACCTCCACACCTTCTTCGGCCGCGTAGAACTCGTCGGGACCATGAACACCACGCCATGGGCGATGCCCTATGAGCGCCGTCGCAAAATCTGGCTCCTCCGTGATCGCAAACAGTTCAGCCTTCCAGCAGTGTGGCCTGAGAAAAAGCACTATATCTAGACCGTTTACACCCAGCCATTCAGAAAGACTTGTGCAACTTCGCCGTTGGAAGTGCCGGGTGCGCCATTGTTTCGCGCCCGCGTCACCTATGACCCACGTAGCCCTGAAAGCACGAGAGGGCGGATCAGCCCGCATCGCTCATTCGAGCGCTGCACGAGTCCGCAAATCCCACCACACCTGCTACGCTGCAACAACCCATGCAATCTCCGGCCACCGACGGCACTCACGAGCTTCCTCGCGTCCTCAACGTCGCGCACGCCACCTCCATCGTCGTCGGGATCATCATCGGCTCTGGCATCTTTCTTGTCCCACGCGAGATGGTCGCTGCCGTCGGGTCCTCTCGCCTGGTCTACACCGTCTGGATCGTTGGCGGCCTGCTCTCGCTATTCGGGGCACTCACCTACGCGGAGGTTGCCGCGCAGCATCCTGATTACGGCGGTGAGTATGCCTTTTTGCGGGAAGCGTATGGCGACCTTGTTGCCTTTCTGGAAATGTGGACGTGGTTCACCATTGCCAAACCCGCATCACTGGCCGGAATCTGTGCCGGCATTGTCCGCACGCTTGCGCTTTTCCCGGTGTTCGCCTTTTTCAATCAGCCGGCCTTTTTCGGTCTCAACGATGGTCAGCTTGTGGCTTTCGCCGCACTGTGGGCCGTGACCCTGCTCGACATCGTGGGCACCCGCCGTGCTGCCAACGTCCAGCTCGCCCTTACCTGGCTCAAGATTGGGCTTATTCTCGCCATCGCTGTCATCTGCTTCCTCTTCGCCGGACCACTCGGCAACACCGCCAACTTCAGTTCGGTCGTCACCGGCGCACGCGGCGGCATCGGCGGCTTTATGGTCGCGCTGATTGCCGCCCTGTGGGCCTACGACGGCTGGTCCGACGTGGCTGCCCTTGCCGGCGAAGTCGAACGCCCCCAGCGCAACCTGCCCATTGCCTTTGCCGGGGGCATGCTCAGCGTCGGTGTCCTGTACATGCTCACCAACGCCGCGATCCAGTACATCCTTCCGGCAGCGCAGCTTGCGCACGCCGATCGCCCCGCGGTCGATGCCATCCGCTCTGTGCTGACGGCCCACGGCATCGGATGGGGTGCGGCACTCGTAAGTATCGGCATGCTGATCAGCATCACTTCTTCCTTCGTCGGCTCCTCACTTTCGGGCGCACGCATCTCTTTCGCCGCCTCACGCGATGGACTCTTCTTTCGGCGGCTCGCCGATGTTAGTCCGCGGTTTCAAACACCCGCCACGGCACTCACCGTGCAGGCCATCCTCAGCAGCCTGCTCATCTTCGCCCTTGGCCGCTTTCAGGCGCTGTTCTCGCTGGCCATCTTTGCCTCATGGATGACGTATGGTCTTGCCGCATCCACCGTATTCGTCTTCCGTGCCCGCGCAAAGCGCCTTGGTACCCCAGCCAGCGCGCGTCCATTCTCGACGCCGCTTTACCCCGTGGTTCCTGCCCTGTTCCTCGCCGCGGCTGCAGCGTTGACGGTCTTCAGCTTCCTCGATCAGCCCGTGAACTCGACGGTTGGAGCACTGGTCATTGCTGCAGGGATCCCTGTCTACCTCTACTTCCGCAACCGTCGTGGAGCCTCGGTAAAACGCTGAAGTCTCGACGTCATGGCATTTCAGCCCCGGGATCCATTCCTGGCCGGGTTCCGAGTACCCTGAAAAGAATGCCTACGCACTCCAGCGGCCGACCTGTCCGGAAACCCAAGCTCGGCCAGAACTTTCTGGTGGACGATACAGCGCGCCACCGCATTGCGGATGCGCTCGGCGATCTTTCAAACAGGACCGTCATCGAGATCGGTCCCGGCCACGGAAGCATCACAAGCATCCTCGCCAGGCGTGCAAAACGGTTGGTTTGTGTGGAGATTGATGGGGGGCTTGTGGCGGAACTTCGGTTTAAGTTCCGCAATCTGAGCAACATCGAGGTGCTGGAAGCGGATATTCTGGACACCGATCTCGCTTCCCTGGTGGGCGAAGGCGAACACGCTGTCGTGGTTGGAAACCTTCCCTACTACATCACTTCAGATATCCTGCTTCATCTTGCTGAGCAGGCTGGGGTTATTGCGCTCGCGGTGGTGATGATGCAACGCGAGGTCGCCGACCGCGTCGCCGCGCTACCCGGAACGCGAGATTACGGCCTGCTCTCCGTCTCGGTGCAGATGAGTGCGCAGGCAAACGCCCTGTTTACCCTTCCGCCGGAGGCTTTTCAGCCTGCGCCGGACGTGTATTCCACGGTGCTGCGGCTCTCCATGCGCAGCCGGTACCAGGAGCTCGGCGTCCTGGACCGGGAGGCATTTACCCGTTTTCTGCGGTGCTGTTTCGCGCAAAAGCGCAAGACTCTCGGCAACAATCTGCGGGCAGCCGGCGAAGCCCCTGACCGCATCGCGGGGGCCTGCGCCGCCGCCCAGGTCAGCTCCACCGCGCGCGCCGAGGAGCTGACGGTGGAAGAGCTTGCGGCACTATTCCGCAGCCTGCCGGAGGGGACCGCGGCGGTGTAGCAGCGGTGCGGCAGGGGTGCGGCAGGAGTGCAGCAGGAGTGCAGCAGGGGTGCGGCAGGTTCAGCAGGGGGGGACTGCGGGGTTCCTTGGGGTGTAGCCGTCTACCTTGGCCTTGCCGCGGCCGGTGCCGCTGGCGCGGGCGAAACCTGCGGGGCGGAGGGCGGAGCGCTGATG
>CAXUHM010000062.1:0-17702 GCA_964250935.1 uncultured Terriglobus sp. | reverse complement strand
AGTCGGGGCGTAGCGCAGCCTGGTAGCGCATCTGCTTTGGGAGCAGAGGGTCGGGAGTTCGAATCTCTCCGCCCCGACCACTGGATCCGGCCGGCACCCCCATCTCTGTCTAGTAAGCACGGCCGGTGCCCCACTTCGCCCAGCAGTGCCCACTCTTACTGGTCCATTACCGCGCCATCCGTAACCCACTGGCGCAACGTCGCCACTTCCCGGTCGGTAAGCTTGCCCTTGAGCGGCATGGGCTTGATGTCGTCGGGGTAGGGTCCAGGGCCGATCAGCTTCACCAGCAGGCTCGCATCCGGATTGCCTGGAACGATCGCAGTGCCGTGTTTCCCGCCGGCAATCGCCGTGGCACGCGTCGACATGCTGTAGCCGCTGCGCCGGTTCATACCGCCGTGGCAGCGCAAACAGTTTTCCTGCAGCACCGGCTCCACTTCGTGCTGGTATCGCTCAAGCTTTACCGGATCGGTACCGGGCGGCGGCCCCTGTGCCTGCAGGGCAGCCCCCGCGCTTCCTGCACCAGACGCCGCCGACACGGGAGTCGCCCATTCCCTTGCGCCGGCACCCACCAGCAGCGCAAGAGCACCACCAAGTACGCCCATCTGTGCTGCGGCTAAGACAAAACGGCGCGAAACGTGCAACGGACGCAAACGGGCGAGCATAGGTATTGGACGCCGCAGCCCGTGGTTCGATCTACCACCGTGGAACGAATCATGGTTGTCACTTCCCGCGTGGCCGTCCTGTGCATACCCTGAGGAGGCTCTGTTGTCCGATCCTTCGCGGCCGTACCCCGGTATGTCCGTGCTCCCCATCTGCCGATGGACGACGCCCCGGCTGCTACTCGCCATGGCGGCGTTGCTTGTGGTACCCGCGGCGGCACGCCCGTCGGCCCACCACGCCGCGCCTGTCTCCGGCAAGGCTGCACCCGCACACGCCAGGACAGCGCCTCCTCACGCCAGCGATGGAGCTGCGCACCGCGACGGTGCACGCGCCTCTGTACGTCCCTCCGCCGCAGAACGGCGCGGTGTGGCCGGTGTACGCAGCGGCACCCGTCCAGCGGAAAACGGCAGGGACAAAGCCGTGCCCTCTCACGCGCGCCATGCTGCAGCTGAAACCGCGTCGCGTCAACAGTCCCGCAGGCCCAGCCTTGAAGCGCGCAGCCACGGGGCATACAAAGAAGGACACAAACGAGAGGCGCACAGCCAGGACCACGCACTGGCCGGACGGCACGGTAGGGTGCACGAAGGCAGAGTGTACGACGGAGCAGCCGCACGCAACCTGCTTGCAACCCGCGACGGTGCACCATCAAGGCATAGTGGTTCGCGCGTCTCCCGGTCTACCACGCGCCGCGACGCCGGTCACCCGTCCCGGACAGCGCCGGGCGACGCACCGGAGCAGACTCCCTCCATGGCCGAAGCGGAGAACCTGCCGGACCGGGATACGCGCAGTCGCGTGCACGCGTGGTATCGCACGCACGGCATCGCCAGCGACACATCCGCACCCGTGCAACCCGTCGCGGGTGGTACCCACGCCGTCTCTCACCCGGATGCATCCTCCCCCGATCTGGCCACCACGGCACGCAGGGCAACCACCGCGGACTTCGATCGTGCCGCCGCAGCACAGCGCCTGACAATCCAGTCCGCTCAGGAGCAGAACAGCCGGCAGACAACCGCCGCGGATGACGCTGCCGATGCGGAAACTCACATTCCCAGCACCGCACCGACCGAGCGGGAGCCGGCGCCGTTTGTTCACGGGGAGGCGCCGCAAGCATCCCTCCCGGCAGGCGGCATCGGCAGTCGTCCTGCCTCGCCCATCGTGCGGCAGCGCTCCGGCACGCCAGGAGCCGCCGTCACCACGGCACCCGGTGCGCGGCCGGCGACGCCCCAGGGTACAGGCGCCACTTCCGCAGCTCCCCCGTCGGCAACTCCCTTAGCGGCAACGCCCACGTCTTTAACTCCCTTGTCCGCTGTTCCCTCTTCTGTGACGGGCCGTGCCCGCACCACCTCCGAAAGCACCGTCGACCTGGGCGCGCCCGCTGCCCTTACCCCGCAGACCGCGCCAGCCTTGGCGCACATCGACCTGCACGCCCCCAGGTCACAGGTGCGCACGGGTCGAGTTGCGGCCAATGCTTCCGTAAAGGATGCCGCCGTCCTCGCGGCCAACCCGGTCGGCATCGCCGCCGGGGATACCTCCTCGCGCACGATCCGCGCCATTGCCGCGGAAACCGCTGCAACCCCGACGCCGCATCTGCAGCTTCCCGCGCCTCCCGTCAGCAGCCGCCGGCCCGCCATTGCCGCCATCCAGGCCGGAGCCGCGCACCCCATGCTCGATGCTGCCGTAACGGCAGGCATGGCTGACGAAACCTTCGATGGCGATCCCGCCCCGGCGACGGCAGGCACGGCCATTCGCCTGGCAACCGCGGGCGCCCCACCCCGCGCCCGCACCGGCGCGCCAGGTCCCGATGAGACCGGGCCGGCGCTCGCTGCCGTCAATGTCAACCTGTTCGATGGCCGTGGCCACCTGCTGCTCCTTCCCTCCATGAAGGGCACGCATGAAATCCTTGTCCACCAAAACCAGATGGCGTTGTCCGACGGCTTGGAACGCATTCAGAACGATGGTCAACTGGCCGACATGCGTCGCGCCGGGCTGCTCATCGCGCTTCCGGACGATGACAGCATCTACCCCAACGACGCCTTGCCCCTGAACCGGCGTTTCGCCCGGCCGTGGACCGTGCGCTTTCTGCAGGATCTGGCACGCGCGCACGACGCACGCTTTGGCACGCCGCTGATCGTGACCTCGGCCGCGCGCACGGTGGACTTCCAGCGGCATCTTGTTCGCATCAACGGTAACGCCGCGCCACCGAGCGGCGACATCGCGTCCCCCCACCTGTACGGTCAGGCCATCGACCTCGCCAAACGTGGCATGAGCCTCACGGAAATCATGTGGTTGCGTGCCTACCTCACGCCGGTGGAGGATGAGGGCAAAATCGACGTGGAAGAGGAGTTCCAGCAGGCCTGCTTCCACATCAGCGTGTACCGCCGCTACCTGGGCGCGCTGCCACCACGCAGATTGGCTGCCGCACCTCCGGCACAGCTGCAGGGAACCGTGGCACCCACGCCGGCACCGGAAAAGAGGCATCGCCTGCCAATCGCGCTGCTTGCCACGCATCTGCCGTAACGGCGAGTCACGCCTGCACGCCCTTCCTTCATCCCCGCAGAGACGCACTTGCCTCACCTGGGTACCTGCTGCCCACTTCAGTAACGTGCATGGGACAGCTTTGAACGTCGCCGGTTACATCCGCACGAAGTCCAGCGCTGCCGTCACCAAATACTCGCGTTGCGAAGGACACGTCACGCGCGCCACCTCTTGCCACAAGCCGGCAATGGGATGCAGGAACGGAATCTGAAGGGGAGGGGGGTGTGTCGTGAAAAGCCAGCGACCGGGGCTGCTTCGTGAGCGGCCCCGGACCTTTCCAAAGAGGCCAAGGCACCTGTGGCTAGTCCTTTCCCTGGGAGAAGAAGGACTGGTTGCAAGGCGGCGCGATGGCCGTCTTGTCTTTCCTCATTATCCGGGAATCAGCGGGTCGCAGACGATGAACCGGCCGTAAATCTTAGCCGAACGTAACCCATTTGGGTGCATCGACGTAACCTTCGTTTACAAACCGCGTCCGGATCTTCCTGATTTGGGAAGATGGTCGCCACCTGCAGCTCCCCGAAGCCGTTGCCACAGGCCGTACATGCCGGCCGTCCCACGCCTGCCCTGCAAAAGCGTCTCGAACGGCCGCGGATCCCGTGCACGCGCGAGTTCCGCAAGTTCGTCCTGGGTCCGGGCAAGGCGATCTTCGAGCGCCAGGGTCCATGCAGCCGTGCGCTCCACTCTGGTGGTCGATGCCGCGGCAACGGTACCTTCCGGATCCGCCTCACCCGCCGCCGGTGTCCGCAACGGATCTCCAACGGCGACCAGCAGCTCCGGCAGGCGCTGGTCCCAAAAGGTGTACTCCAGGGCAATTGGAATCGCGGTAACCCGGTCTCCCGTGCGTTCCAGCCGCTCCACCAGTGCGCCCAGACCCGGTTTGAAAGCAATCGGCCGGATGCGGGCGTCGGTGAATTCACCCTGCGGCGTCAGGCCAAGCACGTGTCCCTCTCGCAGAATGGCCTCGGCGGCACGCATAAACTGGGCCGCTCCACGCGGCGTGCCGATCTCTACCGGGAACAGGCCAAAGTTGCCAAGAACGCCGTACCGCTTCAGCGACTCTGCCTCAATAGGTGCATAAAATCTCCTGCCGGGGATAAATCGCTTGCTCAGCGTGATGCACAACAACGGGTCCCACCACGAAGGGTGGTTCAGGTAAAAGATCAGCCTGTCCTCGAGGTGCGCCGGCGGCAACCGGTCGGCAAACGCCAGGCGCACCGCGCGAAACTGACGTCGCAGGCGGCGCTCTGCAATGAACCGGCGAAACAGGGCAAGCAGGATTGGGCGGACCGGTGCAAGACGAACCGGTGCAACACGAACGGGCGCAGGACGGCCAGAGGTAAGAGGGTCACGTGCAACACGCAGATCTGCATCCTCATCGGCGCGTGCAGGCGTAGTCAGGGCTGCTGCGGACGCCGCGGGCGGAGTTGTAGTCGACGCAGCAGCCCGTGCCGGTGCCGCCGGAGGCCCGTCGCGGGGCGATCTGTCCTCAGGCGCGATCTCAGAATCAGGCGGTTGCATGTGCACCAAAATGCTACCAGTCGCCATCGCTGGATCGTCTGCGCTCCGCCGCAGCTTGCCACACTGCGTGTGCGTCCCGTCTGCCGTTGTTCGTTGCGGCACCTCTGCGCCTTCGCTAACATGTTGAAAGGTCTGGGAGCACCAACACCGCGTGAGTGAAACGGGTCGTGTCGGCATTGCTTGTGTAGAACTCGTTCACCGCAGACTCCTGGAAAGTGCCACGGTCCAGCTTGGTCTGGTCCCTGTGGTGCTCAACAACGCCGCAGCCGCTGAGCTCGAGGGCCTCGAAATTATCGTGTGTGAGGCCGCGGTTGCACGTCGCATCATCGGCATTACGCGCAGTTCAGAGCGCATGGACGATCCGTACCGTCCCGCCGTGCTGCTGATCACGCTGCACCCCGAGGGCGCGTACGAGCAGGAGGGCAGTGAGCCGTACGATGGCGTGATGCTGCTGCCGCAGTCGCCGGCAGAGGTCGCCGCGCAGCTCAGCATCGCGCTGTACGCGCACCGCGCCTTCGCCCGGCGGTACGAGAACGCGCTGGAGGAGCTGCACATGAACCGGCAGATCTTCCACTCCGTGACCAACGGCATCAGCGTATCGAACGCAACCTTGCCGGACCTGCCCCTGACCTACGTCAACCCCGCCTTTGAAGTCATGACCGGCTACTCGCTCGAAGACGTGGTGGGCAAGAACTGCCGCTTTCTGCAGCATGGCGAAACCGATCAGCCCGGCCTTGTGCTCATTCGCGAGGCAATCCGCGACGGCCGCGAGACTGTCGCCACGATCCGCAATTACCGCCGCGATGGTACGGCCTTCTGGAACGAACTCACCCTCTCCCCCATCCGCGGCCGCGATGGGACCGTGGTCCAGTTTGTTGGCATCCAGGCAGACGTGACGGCACGCGTCGAGATCGAAAATGCCCTGCGCGAGAGCGAAAAGCTTGCCGTCGCGGGCAGGCTCGCCGCCTCGATCGCGCATGAGATCAACAACCCGCTGGAGAGTGTCACAAACCTCGTTTACCTGGCGGAACACAGCGAAACCCTGGAAGAAGCCAAGGGGTACTTGGAGCAGGTCGACGGCGAACTGCGCCGCGTCAAGCTCATCACGTCGCAGTCCCTGCGGTTTTACAAGCAATCCACCCGCCCACAAGCCGTGCTGCTGGGCGACCTGGTCACCTCTGCGCTGGAGATGGGGGCTGCGCGCATCGCGGCGGCAGGCGTCACCGTCGAGCGGCGCGACCAGGTGCACCGGCACATTGTCTGCATGGAAAGCGAAATCCGGCAGGTCATCAACAACCTGATCGGCAACGCTACCGACGCCATGCGCGGCCGCCCCAACAGCAGGCTGCGCGTCCGCACGCGCGACGGCATCGAATACGGATCGGGCCGGCCGGGTGTCATCCTGACCGTGGCCGACAACGGCATGGGCATCCCGCGGTCGGCCCTCCGCGACATCTATCGCGCGTTCTTCAGCACCAAGGGCATTCAGGGCACAGGCTTGGGGCTTTGGATCTCGAGTGAGATCGTTGGCCGACACTATGGCCGGCTGTTTGTGCGCAGCCGGACAGGCGATCTTGGATCGGGCACCGTCTTCCGAATGTTTCTGCCGTTTCAGGGTGTGTTGACGCCAGCCCCCTAGCCGTGGACGTGTAGTCTGGTGCCGTGGCGAAGCCGGATGATGCAGCAATCGTTGAAGTCGCAGGCCACGCGGTGCGCGTGTCGAACCCGGGCAAGCTTTACTTCAAGCGTGAGGTGCAGCTCAGCAAGCTGGAGCTGGTGCAGTATTACCTTGCCGTCGCGCCCGGCGCTCTGCTTGGCGTGCAGGACCGGCCGTTTGTGCTCAAACGATTTGTGAATGGCGCCGACGGCGAACCGTTTTACCAGAAGCGCGCGCCCGATAACCTGCCGGACTTTGTCAAAACCACGACGCTGTCCTTTCCCTCTGGCCGCACCGCCGACGAGGTTGTGATCGACAGTGCGGCGGCGCTGGCGTGGTGCGTCAACCTCGGCTGCATCGAACTCCACCCCCACCCCGTGCGCACGGCCGACCTGGACCACCCGGACGAGCTGCGCATCGACCTGGACCCCGGTCCCGGTGTGGAGTGGGACAGCGTCCGCGTAGTCGCGGTGGAAGTCCAGAGTGTTCTTGCCGATGCCGGCCTGCGCGGCTGGCCCAAAACCAGCGGATCGCGCGGCATGCATGTCAACGTCCGCATCGAGCCGCGCTGGACCTTTACAGAGGTGCGCCGTGCCGCGCTCGCCCTTGCCCGCGAGGTGGAACGACGCACGCCCGCGCTGGCCAGCAGCAAGTGGTGGAAGGAGGAGCGGCACGGCGTCTTTCTGGACTACAACCAGAACGCAAAAGACCGCACCACCTGCAGTGCCTATAGCGTGCGCCCGCTGCCCGACGCGCGCGTCTCCACCCCCCTGGAATGGGCGGAGGTACCGCTCTGCGACCCGCGGGACTTCAACACGCGCACCGTTCCCCTGCGATTCGCGAGCCTGGGCGATCCGCACGCGGAGATCGACCGGCACGCCGGCTCGCTGAACTGGCTGCTGGACCTGGCAGCCCGTGACGAAGCCGACGGCATCGGTGACGCGCCGTGGCCGCCGCATTTCAAAAAAATGGAGGGCGAACCCGCGCGCGTGCAGCCCTCCAAAGCGCGCGCAGGCGTCGCCGCAAAGGCCGCCACGCCTCGCAAACGCGCTGCTAAACGCGCACCTGGCGCTGGCGCAAACGAAGCGGCGACGGCTTCGGTATCGGATACCTCTGGCGCATCGGTGTTGGGCAACGCAGGTGATTCAAACGACGCCCCGGCCGCAGGCATCCCCCCGTCTCCGAACACCGTATCGTCCGAAGACGCCGGACCCTCAGCCGTTGCAGACTTGCTCTCCGCGCAGCCCAGGCGGGCACCGTCCGCCACCGGCCGGCGCAAGTCCACCATGCCGCTCATCGTCATCGCGCAGTCGCCGGATCGCGCCGCCGCCGATGCTGGCCTCGAGCGTTGGAAAGCCGCGCACGCCGCCGCCGCGGCCCTGCTCGCACCGGATGACGTTCTGCTCGACCGCATGCGCGGCACCGCCTACGTCTGGTATCGCTACCGCATCAACCTGCGCCACGTTCCCGAGGCAGACCGCCCCGCCCAGGCCATACCAGACCCGGATGACGACCCGACCCGCGCATGGCGCGACGTGCAGTGACCAGTGCGCGGCACGGTACAGGCACGGCGACGCGGAGCGATGATCCGTATCCCGGAGCGATGATCCGTATCCATATTGCCGGGCAGAATCTGCCAGGCAGGGACAAAGCTCCCCTAAGATGAAACGATGTTGTTGGCGCAAAGCAGTTTGGTAGGGCTTTCTACCGGTACTCCAAATCGCTTAACCCGTCGCTTGTGGCAAATCGCCGGACTCGCCGCGCTCTTCCCGCTGCTGTCCTTTCTGAATCCGTTTGTCGTGGCCGCCGTGAACCGCGCACTTGGTCAGCCGGTGGCGTCGGATACCGGATGGGCCCTCTACACGGCGGTTCGGCTTGGCTTGTCCGCCTTGCTGGTCTGGCGTGTGCTGGGCTTGCGGCGCGGGCAGGCGCGGCAGTGGTCGAGGGGCGGTGGCAGTAGTTTGCGGCAATTCGACCCGCTCATGGGCCTGCGGGCAATGGCCTCCGGCATGGTCCTTCTGGGCCACTACTTCGGACAGGTATACCTGTCCGGCGACGCCGCCTGGCTACCCTGGGCAACGCCGCTGTTCCGCAGCAATCCGTACGCGGGCGTCTGGATCTTCTTCACACTTTCCGGATTCCTGATGGGCAAGGGCTTCTCCTTCCGGTACGCGCTGACAGAACAGGGCATCTTCGCCTTTTACCGCAATCGGCTGCTTCGAATCCTCCCGCTCTACTTGGCAGCTCTGGGCTTGGTCAGCGCGCTGACCACACCTGCCCTGTTGTTGCCGCGGAACTGGTGGCAGTGGATGGAGGTCAGCCTGTTTGACTACCGCGGCGACCTGCCGCTGCCGCCCATCGGGGCGCTTTGGTCGGTGAGCACCGAGGTACAGTTTTACCTGCTGGCGCCATTTCTCTTTGCGGCGCTGCTGTGGTGCCGAGCAAGGCTGGGCCGCAATGTTGTCCTGCTGCCATTTGCCGTTCTTTCAGGTGGCGTCGTTGTGCGAAAGCTCCTGTTTTTCTGGTTTGCCCGGCATGCCTTGCCTTTGCCCGGCACGGCGCTCGACATGTTTGTGTACAAGCCCCTTCTGCCGCAGCTCGATCTGTTTGTCGCCGGCATGTCTCTAAACCTGTTGCCGGCGCCTCGACCGCTTTTGGAGCGACTCCGATGGATCGCACCAAAAGCCCTGCTGACGGTAGCGGCTGTTGCCATGTACGTTGCCACAGCCGGTATTCAGCATGCGCAGCTGGTCTCCGGCAGGGTCGCGGTTCGGTACTTCATCGTGGTGCCTTGCCTGGTATCGCTGATGGCGTCGGGCTGGATCCGGCTCGCTGCTGCAGCCGGGCCGCAGCCCATTGCGGCAGGATGGCGTGGCGCCTGGCTGCGCACGCTTGACTGGGGTGGGATCCTGACCTATTGCGTCTATGTCTTCCACATTCCGCTCCTGGTGAGTTTTCGGCGGCTGCTGCCCGCAGGCGAACTCCCATTTGGCATTGCACTGCGCTTTTTTCCCGTCGTGGCCGTTACCCTCCTCTTGTTCGCGTACTTCTTCTATCGCTTCGTGGAAGAGCCATTCGAGCGATTGAAATCCTTGAGCGGCACCGAGCTCGTGGACGCTCCATGAGGTGTGCGGGAAGCCGGCAAGGTGCTACAACAATCGCATGACGGAAGACACCATCTTTGGCCGCATCGTACGCGGCGAAATCCCCGTGGAGCGCCTGTACGACGATGAAATCTGTCTTGCCTTCCGCGACATTGCGCCTGTGGCGCCGGTGCACCTCCTGGTCATCCCCAAGGTTCCGGTGCAGTCGCTCGGCCATGTCTCCCCAGAGCACGACGGCATGCTCGGCCACCTCCTGCGTGTGGCCGGCGAACTGGGCCGGCAGCACTGTCCCGAAGGCTTCCGCGTGATGACGAATGCAGGCGCGGACGGCGGCCAAACGGTCGGCCACCTGCACCTGCATGTGCTGGGCGGGCGTCGCATGGCGTGGCCTCCGGGCTAGCGACGGCGCCCATGTCGTTGCGAACACGGTAAGGTGAATGGACCACCATTGCCGCTCCCCGGAGACGCATCATGAATCGTCGTGACTTCGCAAGTCTCTCCGCACTGGCGCTGGCCGCCGCGCAACTTCCGCTCTCTGCCCAGGCTTCGGGCGAAACAACGGGCGGCAAAACGGGTTTCGCGGTAATCGGGCTGGGCACCATCGCCGCTGCCTTCATGCAGCAGATTGCCGCTTCGCAAACATGCACCGTCACGGCCTTTGTAACGGGCGACGCGGCAAAGGGCAGGGCATGGGCGCAGCAGTATGGCGTGCCCAACGCAACCATTTACAGCTACGAGAGCATGGGTCTGATGAAGACCAACGCCGCCGTGCAGGCCGTGTATGTCGCCACGCCCAATGGTCTGCACCGGCGCGATGTGCTTGCCAGCGCCGCCGCCGGCAAGCACGTCCTCTGCGAAAAGCCGATGAGCATCACGGTCGAGGACTGCCGGGCCATGATCGCTGCCTGTCGCGCCGCCAACGTCAGGCTGATGATCGCCTACCGCATGCAGTATGAGCCGATGTACCTGAAGGCAAAGCAGATGATCCAGGCCGGCAACCTTGGTGCAATCGCAACGGCAGAAGGTGCGTTCGGCTTCGACAGCAAGCCCAACCTGTGGCGGCTCACAAAGGCGCTGGGCGGCGGCGGACCTCTGGTCGACGTCGGCATTTACCCACTCAACGCGGTCCGCTTTCTGCTCGCGGACGAACCGGCCAGCTACACCGCCGCCGTCAGCACCATCGACACCGCAAGCGGACGCTTTGCCGAAGTGGAACAGTCCATGGTCTGGACCATGAAGATGGCCTCCGGCGCGCTCGCCTCCTGCGCAACCAGCTACGGCGCAAGTGTTCCGGGCATGCTGCGCATCCAGGGCGAAAAGGGCCAGATCGACGTGCAGCACGCCTACGACAACGGCAGCGTGCGGCTGATTGCCACCGGTGCCGTCCCCTTCGATGGCACCTCGCCCGCAACTCCCAACCAGCTACGGCTTGAGGCGGAGCACCTCGCCGAGTGCATCCACTCCGGCGCAACGCCGCGTTCGCCCGGCGAAGAGGGCCTGCGCGATCACGAGGCCTTTGTCCAGATCTACAAAGCCGCCGGCATCCCGCACGCCTAGCAGCCACCGGCCTTGGTGTCGCGGCGATGCTCCTGCAGCCGCGGCATCAGGTCCACCAGATTGCAGGGCACGTGCCTGCTGTCGAACTGGTGCACCAGGATCTCGTCCCATGCGTCGCGCACCGCGCCCGGTGATCCTGGCAGTGCAAACAGGTAGGTGCCGCCGCTCACGCCCCCAATGGCCCGCGACTGGATAGTGCTAGTGCCGATCTTTGCATAGCTCAGCATGCGAAACAGCTCGCCAAAGCCGGCAATCTCTTTTTCCAGCACATGTGCGAACGCCTCCGGCGTCAGGTCGCGGCCGGTAATTCCCGTGCCGCCGGTGGTCACCACGGCGTCGATCGCCCGGTCGGCAATCCATCCGCGCAGCACATCTTCAATCGCGCCCGTATCGTCCAGCACCAGGGCGCGCGCGGCAAGCGTGTGCCCGGCCGCGCGAACACGATCGGCCAGCACATCGCCAGACCGGTCGTCCGCCGCGCTGCGGGTATCGCTCACGGTCAGGACAGCAATGCGGATAGGCAGGAACGGTCGGTTTGGGTCGAGCGGCATTGCAAGGGTCTCCAGTCGCGCGCGAATCGTCGCGGCTCCTCTTGCTAGAGTAAAGCGCCCGGTACCGGTTCGGCGTGCATACCCCCGCGCTGCCAACAGTTGCGCGCGAAAGACGTAGACTGATTGCACCGCGCTTTCCTGGAAAGCGACCGGACTTTTGCATGGAGCGCCCGGCCCTGAACGCCGGTAATCGCTCCCAAGGATTCTCTCGTGCCCGCTCTTGCGTTCGTACTGTTTCAGATCGGTTCGTCCTTTGGCGGCCTCAGCCTCATCCTCCCCGTTGTCCTCATCGGCTTTGTGCTGCTGACCGCCCTGCCGCAGCAGCGCAAGCAAAAGGCCTGGAACAAAATGCTTGGAGAGCTGAAGACCGGCGACCGCGTCACCACCAACGGCGGCATGCGCGGTCAGATTCTCTCCCTCAAAGACGATGCGGTCATCCTGCGCGTGCTTCCCGACAACATCAAGCTCGAGTTTCTGCGCAGCTCCATCGCCTCCGTGACCACGGAAGACGAAGAAGCGAAATAGCTGGCGGCATGCACGCCTCAACAGGCATCGGTCCGCTCCGCCAGTGCAGCAGCACTGCCGTTGCAGCCTGAACCTCCGGCGTTGCCCGCATGCAGGCGCTTTTTTGCAGAAATTGGTATAAAGGAAGCGTACCGCGCGGCGACTCCTCACCTCACCGCGTCCCGGGCTGCTTCCGCCTCGGCACATCCCAGCCTGGCTCGCGGCCTGCGCTGACAGAAATGACGAGCCCCCTCAACGGGTGCCGACAGGACCATGCAGAAAAATCTCAACGGCAAAATCGCTGCCATCTTCGTCATCCTGTTTGTCTTCATCTACGGCATCTTTGGCGTGCCGCACGGGTCGCTCAAGCAGACGCTGACCGACCGCATTCACCTCGGCCTCGACCTGAGGGGTGGCACGCACCTTGTGCTGCAGGTGCACACCGATGAAGCCGTCGCGGCAAACAGCGACGCGGACGAGCAGCGCATCACTGCCGCGCTCAAAGAAACAGCCCCCGGCGCAGCCGTCACCAAGCCCGACCCAAAGCAGCCGGTCATCGTGGTCCGCGGCGTGCCTTCTGGCAAGTCCGGTGCCGTCCGCGACCTGCTCACCGGCACGCAATATGCTGACTACGACGTCAGCGCACAGGCCGACGGGTTTCGCATGGCGATGAAGCAGTCCGCCATCAAGACTCTGCGGGAGCGCACGCTCGACACCTCCATCGAAACCATTCGCGGCCGCGTCGATACCCTTGGCGTCGCCGAGCCCGTCATCCAGAAATACGGCCTTGGCGAAGATCAGATCCTCGTCGAACTTCCCGGCGTCTCCGACCCGGACCAGGTCTCGCGCGTCATTCAGTCCACGGCCCGGCTCGAAATTCACCAGGTGCTCAACGACGGCAAGCCTTTCCAGACAAAGGACGAAGCCGATGCCGCTGCGGCCGGCCAGGACAGCATTCCCGTGCAGGGCGGCAACACGGCCGACGCCACCTCCTGGTGGCTCCTGCAGCGTGTCGCCATCGTGCAGGGGCCGGACTTCCGCGATGCTCGCCCGGGCAAGGACGAGACCGGCCGCGACAACGTCAGCTTTAATCTGACCAGCGCCGCGGGCGACCGCTTCTACGACTACACCAGCACCAACATCGGCAAGTACATGGCCATCGTGCTCGACAACCACGTCAAAGAGGTTGCGTCGATCAACGGGGCAATCCGCGACAGCGGTCAGATCTCCGGCGGCATGGGCAAGCAGGCGGCGCAGGAGCTTAGCCTCATGCTGCGCACCGGTTCGCTCCCCGCTTCCATCACCTATCTTGAAACCCGCACCGTCGGCCCATCCCTGGGCGCGTCATCCATCCGCCAGGGCGTCATTGCGGCCGTGGTTGGCATGCTCGCCGTCATGGTCTTCATGCTGGTCTACTACCGCGGCGCCGGCATCAACGCCGACCTCGCTCTGTTCCTCAACCTCGTCATCCTTCTCGGCTTCATGGGTTTCTTCCACGCCACGCTCACGCTGCCCGGTATCGCCGGCGTCATTCTCACCATCGGCATGGGCGTCGACTCGAACGTGCTCATCTTCGAGCGCATTCGCGAAGAGATCAACGCCGGCAAAAGCGCGTCCGCCTCGGTGCAGAACGGCTTTGCACACGCCTGGGTCACCATCCTCGACACCCACGTCACGACCCTGGTTTCGGCGTTCATCCTGTTCTTTGTCGGCACCGGCCCGGTTAAGGGCTTTGCCATCACGCTCGCGTTTGGGCTGCTCGCCAACCTGTTCACGGCTGTCTTTGTCTCGCGCGTCATCTTCGACAGCGTCCTTGTTCGCAAAACCCGCGGCGAAGCACTCTCGATCTAGGCCGGGGACTGTGTAGCCTGCAGGCATCCTGACCAACCAGGAGTCGTTGCAACGGGAGTGCCTCCTCATCGGGATTGCTGCACGCCCCATCACGGCAGTCGTTCCTGCAAGTCGGACACGTAACATCTGCACTTAACTTCGTTCATTCGCTTCTCAGCGATCAGGGTAGAAACCGTGGAACTCTTTCGCAATTCAAACATCGACTGGCTCGGCAAAAAGTGGTACTTCCTCGGCTTTTCGCTCATCTTCTCCCTTGCCGGCCTTGCCAGCATGCTGTTCTGGCATGGCGTCCCACGCGGTGTGGACTTCAAAGGCGGCACGCTTGTGTACGTCAGCTTTCCCACGCCGCCCAGTGAGGACAGCATTCGCTCCGCGCTCGATGCCGGCCACGTGCGCAACTACACCGTGCAGCGCATCAGCAGCGTCGGTGCATCTGCCGCGGCCGCCAACCAGGTTGTCATCAGCGTTCCGGAGCAGGCAGACAGCAACCACGACGCCGCGCGCGAGCAGATCGTGAGCGCGCTCAACGCCAACTACCACGGCGGTGCCGCTACCGTGCAGTCCACCGACATCGTTGGTCCCACTGCCGGCAAGCAGCTCACCCGCCAGGCCGGCTGGGCCGTCCTCTGGTCGCTCATGGGCATGCTCGTCTACCTGTGGTTCCGGTTCGAGTTCATCTACGGCGCCGCTGCCGTCATTGCCGTCTTCCATGACACCCTCATCACCATCGGCTTCTTCAGCCTGCTCAATACCGAGATCACCCTGACCGTTGTCGCCGCCATCCTGACCCTGGTCGGCTACAGCATGAACGACACCATCGTCGTCTTCGACCGCATCCGCGAAAATCTGCAGACCATGCGTCGCGCCACCCTCAGCGAAGTCGTGAACAAAAGCATCAACCAGACACTTTCGCGAACGATCCTGACCTCCGGCCTCACCTTCCTCACCGTCCTATCGCTGTTCATCTTCGGCGGAGAAGTGCTGCACGGCTTCTCCCTCGCGCTTGTCATCGGCATCCTCATCGGCACGTACTCCTCGATCGCCGTTGCCGCTCCCATGCTCGTCGCCTGGACCGACTGGCGCGCCAGCAAAGGCAGATCGACAGCTCTGCCCGCCACGCGCCGCGCCACCGCGTAGCACTCCCGCGTACGCTCGCTCCGAAGAGGCCCACAGCTGGGCCTCTTCGGCCGTCATACGAACCCGCGCTACTCCATCAGCTTCCGCGTCAGGTACACAAAGGTCTCCGCGTTGGTGGTGGCCTGCTGCTTCAGGTCGGCACCTGCGCCATGGCCGCCTTCCACAATCTCGTCGTAGAAGAACGGGTCGTGCAGCTCTTCCAGGCGGGCGGCGAACTTGCGTGCGTGCTGCGGTCCCACGCGGTCGTCCTTGGTTGTCGTAAAGATCAGCGGCTCCGGGTACGTCACGCCGGGCTGCAGGTTCTGGTAAGGCGAAATCCTTGCGAGAAAGGCCCGCTCCGCCGGCACCGAGACGGACCCGTATTCACCCACCCAGCTTGCACCGGCGGCAATGTGCTCAAAGTTCAGCATGTCCAGCAGTGGCACCTGGATGACGACGGCGTTCCACAGTGTGGGGTTCTGCTCCATCTCTACGCCCATCAGCAGGCCGCCGTTCGAGCCGCCAATCATGCCCAGGTGCCGCGGCGACGTGATCTTGCGCGCTACCAGGTCCTTGCCTACCGCGGCAAAGTCGTCGTAAATCCGCTGGCGATTCGTTTTTAGCCCCGCCTCGTGCCACGCCGGTCCAAACTCACCGCCGCCGCGAATGTTGGCCAGGGCAAACACGCCGCCACGCTCCAGCCACAGCTTGCCGCGGGTCGCGTTGTAGGTGGGCGTTTCCGACACCTCAAACCCGCCATACGCATTCAGCAGCGTGGGGTTGCTGCCGTCGTACTTCACGTCTTTGCGGTGCACCACGAAATACGGCACGCGCGTGCCGTCCTTGCTGGTAGTAAAGAACTGCTCCACCGTCAGCCCGTTGGCGTCAAACAGCGCCGGCTGCGCCTTGACCGTGCGCAGCGATCCCGGAGCACCGGCATTACCGAACAGCAGCGATGGCGGCGTCAGAAAGCCCGTCACTGCCAGTGCCACCGCGTCGTCCGTGTCGTTGGCCGCGGCCACGGAAAGGGTGGCGTTCGGCAGCACGGCCAGCGGTTGGTGCACCCACCCGACCGGCGTGTGCGCATAGGTGTACACCGCTCCCTGCACGCTGTTCAGGGTGGTCACAATCAGCCGCGTTCTGGTACTCGCCGTGTGATCCAGAAACTCCGTTGCCGTCGGCGCAAACGCCACCGTGGGCCGCAGGTGCTCGGGGTCGCGCAGCACGTCTTCCAGGTGCAGGCTCAGCAGCGATCCCTGTGTATAGCTCTGCGCGCTGCCCGCCGGCGTCCAGTCCTGGTGCAGCCTCACCAGCACCTCGCCATCCACCAGGTCGCTGATGTATGCCTTGGGCGGCAACGCCAGCTGTCGCACTCCCGACGCCGTCCGCACAAAGGTCGCGCTCTCAAAAAAGGTCAGAGCCTCCTTCATCACCTGCAGGGTGTGGCCCTGGCCGTCGCGCAGCACGGTGGCCTGCGTTTCGATATCCGCCGGCTTGCCACGAAACACCTCCATTGCGCTGTCCAGCGGGGTGCCGCGCTTCCACTGCTTGATCACAAAGGGATAGCCCGACGCCGTCATCGTGCCTGGGCCCCAGTCGCGGCTCACCAGCAGCGTGTCCCGGTCAGCCCAGGTAACGTCCTGCTTCGACCGGGGCAGCGTGAACCCACCGGCGACGAACTGTCCGGTCTCTAGGTCGAACTCGCGCACCGTGTCGGCATCCTCGCCGCCGGCGCTCAGCTTTACCAGCGCGTAGCGATCCTCCGGCTGCAGCACCTGCATGCCGTGGTACACCCAGCTCGCGCTCTCTGCCTTGTTCAGTGCGTCGATGTCGAGCAGCACGCGCCAGTGCGGCTCGGCCAGCGCGTAGTCCGCCGGTGTGGTCACCCGCAACACGCCGCGCGGATTCGCCGCATCCTGCCAGAAGTTGTACACCTTGCCCCCATAGAGATTGGGCGAGGGCAGCCGTCGCTTGTCTTCCGCAATGCGCAGCGCATCCGCCTGGAAGGGCGCAAAATGCGGATCGTTGCGCAGCACCTTCGCCGTGCGCGCGTCCTCCTTCCTCACCCACTGCATGGCGCGCTCGCCCGCGGCATCTTCCAGCCAGACATAAGAATCGGCCTGGTTCGCCGCCGTGTTGGGTCGTGGCTGCTGGGCATGTGCCCACGTGCAGGTGGTGCCGGCAACCGCCATGCCGGCCATGGCGATCTTTCGCAAAAAGGATTGGTTGCGCATGCAGCCCATTTCACCACTGTTCGCAGCGTTGCTCCGCAAAAAGATCTGGACAAAACCCCGCGCTTGCCAAACTTCTACAACGCGCGCTATTCTTTGCCTCTCAGAACGCCGCTTGTGGCTGCGGCAGGCTGAACCTCTCCGCTCCACCTTCCTGAAATTGTTCTTCGGTTTCGGGAACAAAGCGCAAACCGGCGGTGTCTACCGCAAAGCTGCTGTTCTCGGCAGTGTTCCTTACCGCAGTACCTCTCGCAGAAATTGGGGTAGCCCATGTTTGAAGACTCTCTGGTGGAATCGTCGGGCAGGATCAAGTCCAAGTCCAAGTACTGGATGATTGCGACGCTTGCCTTCAACCTCGCCATTCTGGCGGTCATGATTCTGATCCCACTTCTGTATCCGGAAGCGCTGCCGAAAACGG
>CAXUHM010000061.1:0-18211 GCA_964250935.1 uncultured Terriglobus sp. | reverse complement strand
ACGCGCCCGATGGCGGCGGCCACCGCCGGGTCGAGCAGGCCGTTGTCGCTCATCTGAACTCGCCAAGGTTCAGAATGCTCTCGTCGATAGAGTTGACCGCGACCAACGGGTTTAACTAACGGGGGCATCCAGCCGGCTCCGGCCCCGCTCGCGGCTTTTTGATTTGAGCAATTCCCGGCCTCAGAAGTGTTCTGGTCAGTAAGGGCCGAAAGCGGTTGACCCTGGCTTGACACAGAATGACACCGATCGGCTCGGAGCCGTACGAATCCAGGTCTCACAGCCGCCTCCCGCCAAACTAGGAGGGATCTCCAGCACAAGCGTCTCCATCGCTTTATACACCTGCATGCCGGCATTTGCTGCGGCTCCGGGTGACGCTGGAGCCGCATACCCGCAGGACAGTATCAGCTTGGGTGGAACCGGGTGCGCTCGTGTCGCCTTCGGCAGATTCCAACCTGTGCATTGGTCCCGGTCGGGATCAATAGGAAGCTCCTTCTTGCTGAGCGCATACCGCACAGTGCCATCGACCAGAACCAGCCCAGCCCTATCTGGACACGCAACTGGGTGTTGAGCTTTTAGAGCGGCATCTCGCGCGTCTGCCTGCTCTAGGCACGAGTCCACGACCGCCTCTAATGGGCCCGCGTCTCGAGGCAAATCCGCCTTCGCATGCACGGTCGTCTGCACGTCACCGGATTCGAGGTCGAATTGCAGGGTCGTGCCCGATGCGTGGACGATCTGCCGAAGCTCACCCGTTCGCAACTCCGGCACAAGCGCAACCGGACCACCATTTTCATGGGCGACAGAGTATCGAGATAGATTGGTCACCAGCTCCGGGGCGCTTCCCAGCTTTAGGTGCACAAACCCGTTGTCATCTCCGTCCTTATCGCCCGTCTCATTCACCAATGCCTGAAGATTTACGCGCGCCACGCGTAACTGCAGCACCAGAGTTCCCGCGTCGAGGTTGACACCGCTCGATGTCGTAATCTGCTGTGCTGTACAGGTGAACGTGAGCATTGCCGGAATCCGCTTGCCAGCGGCCTCTGCCACGACCGGCACAGAGGCATTCTGGCCGGTCGCCTCCTTGTGAACCTGCCACTCTGCCAGCACAGGCGGAGGCGTCACAGGAGCGGCCGCCTGCGCCGCCCTCGTCGTATCTTCTCCTGAAGGCAGTTGCCTTGCGAAGGCCAGCACCGGTGCAACTGTCGCTTCCAACTGTGCCTCTGTCATCGACGCGAGCGCTCCACGTGGCAATACAAAGGCTACAGGCGCCTGCGCTCCGCTGCCGCTCACAACTGTTAACCGCAGAATGTCGTTTTTGCTATCCGAAGCAGCATCCACCGTCATCACTCGCACAAGCTCGCCAGGCTGCAGCAGCCGATCGTCCGCGCCGCGAAACATGCCTGCAATGGCTCTTGTTTGCACCGCTCCGTCTATTACACGGTTGTCAATCGGACGAACCAGTACCTTCGTTGCTGCATGCAGCCCCGCAACCGCGACCGTAACGCGGTCAGCCGCCAGTTTGGCGCGAAGTTGTTGCACAGGAGTATCCACGGCAGTTTGCGCCGCAAGCGGAACCTCTGTCAGCAGCAGCAGTAGAAAATTGAGCCAGGCAAAACGGAACATGCGCGCTCCGGGATGTGAACGTTTAGCCGAACAGACTGCTTACAGGAAGATCGTGTTTTGAGGTGTATCGCAGGTCCGGCCTGATTACAAGGGGTCTTTTCAAGACTGTTCGAAGGCCGCGATTGCAGTCCTAAAAACTATTTAAGTGGCTTATCAGTACATTTCGTTGACCACTCCGGCGCGACAATCTCTGCACAGCCAAAGCTTCCAGCCCTCCAGTCGATTACCTCCCGCCGTGCAACCTTAAGAATCGAACCGTAACCTATGCAAATCGGCCTGAACAACAGGGTGGCGTACGCCTATGGCGAGGTGCTTCCTATTAACTCAATCAATTATCAATCTGAGAAAGTGGCCACCAGCTACAACCGTTCCATGAACGGTCCGGGAGTAACTGGAAACTTCATCCTTGACCACGATCTTCGCCTCGTTAGCGCAGCTTGCTCGTTCTGATTATTTACTGCACCTGATTCATCAGTTGAAGCAGGAGTTGACCGAACTTGAGCGAGAGATCGAGGGTGCGAGTGCCGAGCGAGAGTACCAAATCGTATGTTCAGACACGAGACGGGTACCTGAAGAACTTACAAGGCGCTACACTCAGCGTTAAAGTCATGATCAGCCACGACTCATGTTGCGCTCAAGAAGTAGCTAGATCTTCCTAACAGGGCGACAGAAGGTTCTTCCGCACCAGATGTGCTCGGAGCCCGACAGGGATAGATAGTGATAGACGACGCGCTTGACGCTTCCAAGCAACTGCCGGGCACTCTGGAGGCCAGTAGCGTCGCTGCGGGTTGGCATTCCATCCTTTTGTGCCGATACCGGGAACCAACGGTAGTCGAGCCTTTCGAGACTGCGGCAACGGCCTGCCAGTCCATCGTTCTCATCAAGTCGGGCTCCACCAAAATCGCAAGCCTGCATTCAGGCCATTGGCGCCGGGCGAATTACGTGCCAGGCGATCTTGGCTTGACGCCCGCAGGTTAAACGTCGCGGCTATTCTGGGAAGGGCGTGAGCCGCATACGACCCTGCAGCTTCACCTACCGTATGCGGCTATCGCGGCGGCGGCCGAGCAGTTAGGTATCCGCGCGAGCAAAGTTTCCGATCGGCTAAACGCCCTTTCCGCACGCGACGCCTTCGTTCAGCAGACAATACTGGCTCTGGAACGCGGGGCAGAGGACGGGCTTCCTAACATCTACGCAGAGAGTGCAGCCGAAATGCTTGCGCTTCACATTGTGGCGTACTCGGGCGCTCGGTTGCGTGGCGAACAGCGGGACGATCGTGTTCTAGATCAGATCGACGACTTCATGCGAGCCAATCTGGCGAGTCCCCTTTCCCTTGCGCAGATCGCGCAAGTAGTCGAACGGAGCACATTCCAGATCATTCGTTTGACTAAACGCGGTTGGGGTGAAACTCCATTTGCTCACCTCACCCGACTTCGCATGGAGCATGCAAATAGGCTGCTGCTGCAGGACGGCGCATCCACGTGGGCCACAGCGCTTCAATGTGGATATTCCAATCCCACGCATTTTGCGCTAGCGTTTCGCCGGCATACCGGCATGTCGCCCAGCATGTACCGAACAAAACACGATCGTCGTTAAGTTCAAGAACAACCACTTGGCAGATTGGTGCGAGCCGATCAAGGCCATGTACCTCGACTCAGGCTCGACTTTTTGAGTTGAATCAAATTGGGCGCAATTGCACGACAATGCGCGCAATCTCGCGGTTATTGCTTTCTGCAGGGGAAAGATGCACTCTGGCTATGTTTTCGGGGGAGTACGCCATGTCGCGCCAAGTTTCTCTGTCACTCACAATCAACGGACGTCAACGAATAGTCGACATTGCGCCCTGGACAACTCTGCTCGACCTTTTGCGTGAAGACCTAGACCTCACGGGCACAAAAAAGGGTTGCGACCACGGACAGTGCGGCGCTTGCACAGTGCTGGTAAACGGCAAACGCCTGAACAGTTGCCTCGCGCTTGCGGTGACACGCCCGAATGCCGAGGTCGTCACCGTTGAGGGGTTGGCCAGGGGCGAGGAGTTGCATCCGGTGCAGGCCGCGTTTCTGCACCGAGATGCTTTTCAGTGTGGCTACTGCACCCCGGGGCAAATCTGCTCGGCTGTTGGCCTGATTGCAGAAGGACACGCACGGTCGCGCGAGGAAGTAACGGAGCTCATGAGTGGGAATCTTTGTCGTTGTGGTGCCTACGCCAACATTGCCGATGCCATCCTTGACGTGCTCGGTAAGGAGGCGATCGCATGACTCCTTTCGAGTACACCAGAGCAAACGACACAGGCGAAGCAACCAGGCTCGGTGCGGTTCCCCGTACGTCCTTCATTGCTGGCGGAACGAATCTCGTCGACCTTATGAAATACTTTGTCGCTACACCGCCGGCGTTGGTCGACATCAATCAGCTCCCTTTGCGCGGCATCGAAGATCTTCCAGATGGAGGCTTACGCCTGGGCGGCCTTGTCACTAACGCCGACACGGCCTACGACGCACGCGTCCAGAGCCGTTACCCCGTACTCACGAGTGCCATCCTGGCCGGAGCCAGCGCCCAGTTGAGAAACGCTGCAACCAACGGCGGCAATCTCAATCAGCGCACGCGCTGTTATTACTTCTACGACATCGATACTCCGTGCAATAAAAGGGTGCCGGACTCCGGCTGCAGCGCCATTGGCGGCTTTAACCGCATCCATGCCATTCAGGGGACAAGCGATCAGTGCATCGCAACGCATCCCTCAGATATGTGCGTTGCGCTGCTTGCGCTGAGAGCGCAGGTACGGGTTACAGGTCCCGCAGGGGATCGAATCATTCCCATGGAGAGCTATCACCGTTTGCCAGGCGAGCAGCCGTGGCGAGACAACAATCTGCAGCAAGGCGAGATCGTGACTGCGATTGACCTGCCGTCCGAGGGTTTTGCCGCACACCATACTTATCTGAAGATGCGTGACCGGCAATCTTACGCTTTTGCACTGGTTTCAGTAGCTGTACTTCTGCGAGTTGAGGGCGGCATAATCCATGAGGGACGAGTCGCCATGGGAGGCATGGCGCACAAGCCCTGGCAGGTTGCGGAGGCGGATGCGCTGCTTGTTGGGAAACCCGTCGATGCGGATTTTCGCGACGTTGCAGACGCGCTGATGGCCGGCGCCAAGGGCCAGGGCTCAAATGACTTCAAGCTCGACTTGGCACCCCGGACAATTCGGCGTGCATGCACACAGGCCGCGATGGGTAGGCCCCAGATCCAGTCCGACAAACGTGTTGTCTGAGGTTAAATTCGGTATGAGTGATACATCCGCGACACTTGCAGCTCCTCTTGACGATGAACGACTGAAACAGGCTCCGCGTCGCCTTGAAGGCCGGGACAAAGTCACGGGCAAACTGCGCTATACCGGCGATTTGAGTGAATCGACACTGGGTATCGCCGCGGGTACGCTGTTACACGGCGTCGCCCTGATCAGTTCGCGTGCCAGCGGCAAGGTGCTTGGTTTCGACACCGCACGCGCACTCGCGGCTCCCGGGGTCACGCTGCTTATGACGCACGAGAATGCACCCAAACTCCACAAGGTACTCGCGGTTAACGGCGCGGAGATCGGCGAGCTTTTGCCGTTGCAGGATCATCTTATTCACTACGGCGGTCAGTGCATCGGGGTGTTGCTGGCAGATTCACTACAGCATGCTATTGAAGCCAGTGCGCTTGTCACTGTGCAATATTCCGAGCCGGCAACGGACACGGCGTTCACTCTCGAAAGCGCCCACGGGCGGGCAGTCGACGCCAAATCGGTCGGTATGGGCACGCCGGGCCAGGTCAAGCTCGGCCATGCAGAAAAGGTATTCGACCATGCTCCGCACAGCATCGATCTCACGGTAACGACCTCGGCCCACCATCACAACGCCATGGAACCGGGCGTCGCAGTCGCAGTGTGGGACCAGGAAGGCGGATTGACGGTCCATGTACCGACCCAGTTCAGCTACAACGAGGCAGTGATCCTCGGCGAAGCATTCGGGTTCAGCCTAAAGGAACGGCTGCCGCGCATCATCACCCAGTTGGTCGGCGAATTTCAGTTCAGTAGCAAGGTGCGCGTGATTGCGCCGCCGGCCGGGGGTGCATTTGGCGGCAAAAACGCTAATGGACATCTGCTGCTTGCGGCCATGGCAGCTAAGGTTGCCGGATCGCCAGTGAAGCTTGTTCTCAGCCGCGCGCACACCTACACGATGATGCCGTTTCGTGGGCAGACCAGCCAACGAATTCGGTTGGCAGCCGATGAGCACGGCAAATTGCAAGCGTTTCTGCGCGAAGCCGTGGTCGCCCAAGGGATGAAGGGCAGCTATTCCGAGCCGGCAAACGAGACGGCGCCGAAAACCTACACCTGTCCGAACCTGCTACTCAAGACGCAGACGGCTCGCTTGAACACCGGTGCGCCCGGGTGGATGCGCGGGCCGGGCGCGGGCTGCGATGCCATTGGCCTGGACATTGCGATGGATGCCCTTGCCCACCAGATGGGGATCGATCCGCTTGAATTTCGACTGCGGAACTACGCGGAGACGGAGCCCGACACCGGACACGAGTGGTCCTCCAAATCGCTCAAAGCCTGTTATCAAGCGGCGGCTGAGCGCATTGGATGGTTCGACCGGAACCCAACCGTTGGATCCATGCGGGAAGGTCGGCATCATGTCGGCTTTGGCATGACGACATCCATCTATCCAACCCTGCAAATGCCAGCGCTGGCTCGGTGCATTCTGGGCAAAGACGGCAACGCGGTGGTCCAGACGGCTCAGCATGAGATCGGGCAGGGAATGATCACTGCCTTGACTCAAATTGGTGCCGAAGCGTTGGGCTTGCCGCTTGAACGCGTCACGCTGCAATTTGGCGACACCAATCTGCCATATGGTGGCATGACGGTTGGCTCCATGACCACGCTCACAAATGGCGCAGCGATTCATGACGCCGCGGTTGCCGTGAAACAGGCACTGTTCAAGTATGCCGTGAAAGACAAGCAGTCGTCGCTGTATGGTTTGTCACAGCACGACCTCGGCTTGAAGGATGGACAGGTGCTCGCTCCCACGGGTGCACAGGAGAGTGTAGCGGCGCTCATGTCACGGCATCCAGAAGGGCTAATTGAAGAAGAAGCCGTCAGTGGGCGGACGATGGGCCATAGCAAATACGCGCGTTTCTGCTTTGGAGCCCAGTTCGCCAAAGTGCTGATTGACCCGGAGACAGGCCATTTGCAGGTGACCAGATTTGTAGGCGCCTTTTCCGGAGGCCGTGTCATCAATCCACTGCTCGCACGCAGCCAGGTTATGGGCGGCATGGTGTGGGGACTCGGTCAGGCGCTCGTCGAAGAGTCAGTAATGGATGCCCGCTTCGGCATGTGGATGAACCGGAGTCTGGGCGAAGCCCTGGTGCCCGTCAACGCAGACATCGCCAACATCGAAGCACTGCTGATTGAAGAAGACGACACGCGCGGACATCCGTTGGGAGTCAAGGGTCTGGGCGAGGTTGGTTCCATCGGCGGTCCGGCTGCGATCGGCAATGCCATCTTTCACGCCATCGGTTTGCGGCTCACCGACCTGCCGTTCCGCATCGATAAAATCCTTGCCGGCTTGCGCTCCGTGCAGTAGTCGCCACCATCGTCGAACGAGTGGAGGTCGTTTGAGTCGCATGCGAATTCTTCGCATTGTCTTGGTTGCCCTAAGTGCTCTGTATCGGCACGCTGCGAACGCCCAAGCCTGGTCCGTCGCAGAGCTCCAGGAACCGGGATCCCCACCATCGCAACCACCGGCGAACACGGCGGCTATTGGCTCTCCAGCTGCGCCACGACCGCAGTATCCCTTTCTGCGCTTTGACGAGGATTGGGCCCCCGTCTGTGCCGCCGCAGCGGAACGCCACGTTCCCGAAAAACGAATGAAATGCCTGATCTGGAATCCACAACGGCAGTCCTACGTTTCCCTGGCGGGGGAGGTGCGCGAGGTCTACGAGAGCTACCGAAACCAAGATTGGGGTGAGGGTGCCCAGGACAACAATGGCTGGTTCTTGCAGCGCTACCTGCTAAGTGCTGACTGGCATCTCAACCGCCGACTCAGACTCTTCAGCGAGTTGCAATCCGGGCTGGAGAATGGCCGTTCGGGCGGTCCGCGACCGTTCGACACAGACAAGCTGGACATTCACCAGTTCTTCTTCGATGTGAGCGGTGGCGAGAGATACCATGCGTGGCTTGTGCGGCTTGGCCGCCAAGAGTTGAGTTATGGCTCCGGACGCCTGGTGAACCCGCGCTATGGTCTGAACACGCGTATCAGCTTCGATGGCGCGAAAGCAGTGTTCCGCAGCGGCGAGCGGCAACTTGACTTATTTGTGACGCGCCCAACCTTTCAGCGCCAAGGCTTCTTCAAAGATGTACCGGATGGAGCCCAGAAGTTCTGGGGAGCGTACTTTACCACTCCGATTCGCCCAGACAACCGCTTAGACGTCTACTACTTTGGCCTGGATCGTCGATTGGCAGGCTTCAGCGTGCAGAGTGGTCGGTACGTTCCTGAAACCTTTGGAGTTCGATTGTCTGGTAAGAAGGCGGGCTTCGATTTCGATGACGAAATCAACGGACAGCTCGGAACATTTGCGCACGGTTCCATCCGAGCCTGGTCTATATCGACACAGCATGCCTACACACCTGCAATGCTGGACGGACATCTTCGCTTTGCCGCGCGCGTGGGAACATCGAGTGGGGATAACCATTCGGGTGCAGGTAAGCTGGGCACCTTCAATCCACTTTTCCCTCGGGGTAAATATTTCCAACAGGCTGACCTGAATGGTCCCTCGAATAGCATTAGCGTCTTACCCGCAGTCGAGTGGCATGTCACTCGAAGCGTCACTGTCACGCCGAGCTACGGCTCTTTCTGGCGCTACAGCACGAACGACGGGCTCTACGATTATGCGGGGGAATCCCTGCGACACAGCACGGCACAAGCTACTGGGCGACATGTTGGGCAGATCGTTGAAGTGGATCTTCAAAAACACATCACGAACGACACCATACTCCTTCTCTCGTATGAGCAGTTTTTTCCGGGTCTCTTTCTGCAACAGACTCCCCCAGCACGACAAGTTCGCTATTTTACATTCTGGTACGACTATCATTTCTGATTTGCACCTTTGAAATACAGGTGCGCAAAGTACTCACGGGATGAAGCTGATTTCGCATGAACATATCGTCACAGAATATGCAGGAGTTTCCCTTGAGTCGGCTCTACAAGCATTGGCGGTTGTTCGTCGTGGCATGTGGTTGCTTTTCCTTTGCCGGTGCGCAACTCCTCTCTGCCCAGTCTGGCACCAAGACAGCGCCGCACGCTGCTCAGTGATAAGCGCCCCATCCAGCATTTGCTTGGTGTCGAGAACTGCCTTCTTGGTCGGTTAGAGCACCGCATCCATGCGGCGGATGACGCACATAGGCAGGATGACGTCCGGGTACTTGCCACGCCTGAAGAGGTCACGGAGAACATCATCCGCAATGCCCCAAATGAAAGAAACGATCTTATTGTGCGTTGCTTGACCCACTTCCGGCTTCGACTTCCTAAGCTTTTTGCGGTCTGCTAAAAACACATTGAAAGCCAACGACGGCCTATTTCAGCTGAGCGCAGACCTGTCCACTTAAACGCAGAAGCCGCTCGATCCACTACGCGTGTCATCCACGACCATGGCAAACATAAGAACGCCGTCGAGCTTAAAGACCGCCATTCGCAAGAGAGGAACTAGCGCGGTTAGGCTCGTTGCTTTTTCCGTGGCGAAGTAAAACGGCGTTGAGACAGATATTCATCTGGCAACTCATCTCCCTGGTCTGGCACGTCACTGCCGAGCTGGTCTAACACGTTCATCGCTTCGAGCGTCTTTGCGCGGTTTGGCAGTTTTCGACTGTTTACCCACTCGTCATGACTTAAGTGAGCAAGTCTTTCTGCGACGGCTACGTTGATAAATTGGTTTAAAGACACGCCCTCCTTCTCCGAGAAGGCCTCAGCGTTCCTTCGGATAGAAGGCATCAGTCTTAACGGAAATCTTTCGCCCGTAGTCGCTTTACGCGTTTCAGTTGCCATCAGATTTCACCTTTCCGGAGAGCCGTAAGAAGTTCGACAGGAGAAAGAACATGTATGCCGTACTGTTTGCCAGGAGTGTTGAAGTGCTTTGCGTTTTGGGTAACCAGCGCATCAGCTCTTCCGTTGATGGCTACATCCAGAATCATGTCGTCGTTAGGGTCCATTGATAATGGACGTGATCTTACAGACACTTGGACCGGTTCCGCTAGTTCCTCCAACGCCTCTATAAACGTCAGAATGTTCTTACTCGTTTGTCGAGAAGCCGCCAAGTGCTCCGGTCGGAGTGCGACATCCCGATACTCTGCAGCAATTTTGTAGTCCATCAGAATCGTTAGGTCTCCTGACAACACAAGCCGTAGAATCTCTGCCGCAGCTCCTTTACTTGAACGAAGCGCCGTGATCAACGACGACGTATCGAAGACTATCTGCACAACAGAATGGTACCACGGGCGGCACCATAAATGCCTGTTAGCTGCCTAGGTTCTTACAGCGGCATCACCCCATCTTCTGCAGCCTTTTCAGCTTTCCTCATGAGTTCCGGCCCGTTGTTGCGCACGTTGCCGACGTTCGGGTGTGCTTCGAACATCTCCATTTCAGCGGATGGGAGTGGGCGGAGCAGATCGACCGGCAACCGTTCGGTTTCTTCCCTGTCGAGCCAGCGGTCGAAGTCTCTGGGGTGGAGGATGCACGGCATTCTCGGGTGTACCCGGCTCATGAGCTCGTTGGCTTCAGTGGTCGCGATGGCGAAGGACTGGAGCCAGTTCCCTGCCGGGTCCTTCCATGCGTCCCAGAAGCCGGCGAAGGCGATGGGCTGGCCGTTGGTGAGTTCGAAGCTGTAGGGCGTCTTCAGCGGCGGCGTGACTTTCGACCATTCGTAGAACGAATCGGCAGGCACGATGCAGCGGCGTTTCTTATGAGCTCGCGCCAGGTGGGGGCTTTGGTGATGGATTCGGAGCGGGCGTTGATGGTGGACAGGCCCTTGATGTCGCGGATTTCCTTGGTGAAGAACGGGACCAGGCCCCAGCGGGCGAGGACGTTTTCGCATTTGCTCGATCCCTGCTTTGCCGGATGATGGGCTGGAAGGTGGTAGGTGCGACGTTATAGTCCTCACCGGGCAGGGGCAGTTCGGCGAGCACGGGCGTGGCGTGGAAGTATTCGGCGACCTTCTGTTTGTCGCTGCGACGGACCGGCCACACATGCGTAACCCTTCCAGCACGCTGTTGCGGTTGCTTCTGCGATTTTTAGCAGCTTATCGTTTTAAACGTTTAGGAATACAAATTCCTGCCTACCCGGGATCAGCTCTCATCGCCTGCAGGACACGCTTCACAGTGTGACACCAAGCTTTCCCATTGGGCATGCCGGCATAAGCTTCATTGTGCTTCTCTTGAGAATCCTCCGGGTCGCTTACAGCTGTGGCAAGTCAGGCCACATGGAGCGCGTCACACGCACGAGTTCCCTGGTACTCGCCGTGCCGAAGATCGGGAACACCATGTCCACAGCTTCGAGGGCCTTTGCTTTCGCTTCCCTGCGGTTCGCCGCGGCCAGTGCCGCCGGAAGTGTGGCCAGGTCAAGATCGGTGCAGTAGGCGGGTGTTCCGGGCTCCTGACGCCAAGAGTCCTCGAGGGAGCCGGCGTCAAGGCCGTCAAAGCCCATCTGATCTAAAAGCTCGATCAGACGCGATTTCGCCGTTGCATTGTCCCCGGCGACCGGAAGCGCGATCCGGTGTGCAGCGCCCTTGGCCTTACCATCCCGTACGAGACTCGGAGCGTAGATGTTGTTGAACAGCTTGAGAACGGGGTGTCCAACGTGCTGCTCCACCCAGACACTCTCTGGCAAGCCGTTATCGATCTCCGCGATCTGGCCATCGCGGGCCGAGGGGTAATAGTTGCAGGTGTCGATCACGATCGCATTCGCGGGCAGGTTTTTGAGCAGATCCTTTGGCAGCTCCGGAATGTTCTTGAGCGGGATGGTGACGACGAGGATCTCTGCGTCATTGGCGACTTCGGTCATCTGGACCGGAGTCGCGCCGGTTGTCTGGGCGACCTCGCCCAGGGTTTCGGGCCCGCGTGAGTTTGCAATCGCGACGGTGTGCCGCAACTGCGTGAAATGCTTCGCGAGGGCTGACCCGATGTGACCAGCGCCGAGGATACCAATGTGCATGAGAACTCCTTTTGCGGCTTCCGCACGCACCTTCAAAAGGATGCGTGACAAAACTCACCCTTTCGGATTCAGAAGCACCAGCCGGGGATTCAGCATGCCTTGAAGCAAAGCCCCGAAGTTCCTTCGTAAGCTCAATCCAAATGCCAGTGGTACTACCCCTGACAACCCGGGTTGTCGTGGGTAGGACGCTCTACCCGTTGCGCCCTTCTCGGGAGTGCTGAGACGATGGCTATATGAAGCGACGTTGGGGGCTGGCGCCTGCAATATATCTGCTGGTCGTCGCCAGCTTGTTCCTCTTAGGAAGACTCCACCTAGATGAGGATGGAGCTTCGTTCGTTCCAGTATTACTAGCAACTTTGCCGTGGTCGTTAGCGTTCACGCTTATACATCTACCCCGACCTATTTTCTTAGCAATTACGGCGTATTACGACCTGCCGCTTTTTGCATTATCCGCATCCGTGAACGCAGCTCTGGGCGTTTTCTTTTTAGGGAGCAAATCATCCGAGTAGGGCTACCCGATCCACCTTGCTCCCTAAAGGTAAAGCTCTCGTCTGCCCTTGTACTCACTGAAACGTGCGTTTCAGATGCACTATCGACCAGAAAAGCCAGCCACCCATTCTACTTGCCCTGGTGTGTCTGGAACGCTTAGACCGCGAGCTGACGAGAGCCGCTGAAAAGCCTCCTGGGAAGACAAACCCTGGCTGCAGAGAAGCGCAGCGATCAGTAAGGAAGACCTGCCGATGCCCGCTCTGCAATGAGCACCAACACTCCTGCCGGAATCCACAGCATGCTTCACCTGCTCCAAAAAGGCCGCGAACGCCTTTTGCGATGCGGGCACCTGGCGGTCAGCAATGGGGAAGTTCATGTATTGAACGCCGGCTTGCTCGCAGGCCGACTGTTCTGCCTGTAGCCCTAGCTCTTTCTGCTCCTCCGGTGTCAGGAGCGAAATCAGCACGTCGACGCCCTCTCGCTTTATTGCGGCCAGCTCATCCTCAAGCCATTCATTCCCGCGCGGCCGAGGAACGATGGCAAGTGAATGCCCGGAATCAACCTAGTAAATTTGCATGGGCGATCGTAAAGCGTCGCCGCTTAGAGCCTCTACAAGAAGACGAACCTAAAACACTTCATTTATGCTCTGCACAAGATGAAGCGCTGGCTAGAGACTCGCCGTCAGGCCTACGTGCAAAAAGTGCGGGGGCGCGGTCATATTCAGCATCTCGCAGTGAGCGTCGCTTGGTTTGTAGGCATCTTCATTGCTGTGCGTCTCTCACACATGGCGAGCTTCAAGCTGGGATGGATGGCTTCGCCAGGAGCTACTACATGGCCTGACGTTCTGTTTGATGCTCTCCTGCCGGGGGTCATTTGTGGAGAGGTTGATTGGTCAGATATCCGGCGGCGGCTCTCCCAGGGCAAAAAAGAGAGTTCGCTTGGCCGCGCTTAGCGCCTTCCTGTTTAGCCGAACCGCCATGCGTTACATTTTTTTCAACGGACGTTGAGGAAAGCCTCTCGGGGTCGTCTCCAGCAGCTGGGTCGACTCAGTTATTACTGACAACAAGTGGGATAGTTCGAAAGCGCATCCATGCGACGAAGGCCACCGAACCCATTACGAACACCGAGATTAACCCGCCTGCTATGAGGATCGTTTCCGTTCTCTAGGGTGTTCCGGACGGATCGACAACCACGGCAGGCGCCATCGGTTTGGCGAACAGAAGCAAAGCTCCCAGCGCGCAGATCGTATACATAGCGATCGCGCTTTGCCAGACGCTGGCCGAGGCAGATGATAGGGCCCTCGTGCGCGTTCTAACGAGGTAGAGGCTGAAGGCTGCGTAGTAGAGGAACGCCACTAGAAACCAGCCAGGAAGTTGCTGATCGGAACGCCGAAGAAAAGTCCGCCATCGCGCCACAACCAGGCACGATCGACAGTTGCCCAATCAGCCTCCATCGATAGATCCCAAGCGAGCATAATGCCACTCGCGAGCAGGGGAACTCGCCACCTCCATGCGCCAGTAAGAAGTTTGCTCTGCTGCCTTAGAACCAGCAGGCTTAGAACCCAGGAGACGTAGCCGATCCCGAGGTACGCGAAAACGAGCAAGACGGGGAGACCTAAAAGCTTCGGGCCCATCACTCCGGTAAAAACATAGTGGCCAAAAGGAAATCCGGTCCGAAGGCTAAGAGATTCACAAACTGCCCCGGTACCAAGACAGCAGAACGTGAATGCCAGCATCCCCCGCAGACGATAAAGGAAGGCTGCATGGACTGCCGCAAAGATCGCCGGCGGAGCTACGTGAAGAAGAACGATCAGTAACGTAGGCCAGCGGTCAGCCCAAAGCTGACACAAGCGTCCGAACGCATAAAGAGCAGTTGTCCCCCAAAGAACGACGACTAGGTTTCGCTCGCGCACAAGCAATCCTGCCACAAGAGCTCGCTTCGTAATCACGCATGATAATGTCCCGTGCCATCAGGGCCATCGGCGCAGGTATTTCCTCAATAGATCAGAGATTCACGATAGCAAAGGCGAGTAGAACGCCAAGGCCGACGACGAAGCCAGTTCGTGCGAGTCGCCCTAACCATGCCCAAAGGTGCAAGTAAGGGACCTCGCGTCGCTTAGCTTTCGCGGCTCCTTTCTCATAGATTTCTGCTGCAGCCAGACAATTGGAGCGGAAATCTTCTATCTCCTTCTTCGATACAGGAGCTTGGGTTTGCATGCTCCACGCACCACGGACCATGGTGGCGTACTCTTCAGCGTCGGTCTTGTACTTGTCCTGCTGGGCCCTCTGCTGCCTGCCATTCGTGAAAGAAGTAGGTGTACTGACCGTAAACGAAGGTCCAGAACAGCGAACACGCTGCGCAGGCTAATAAGCAACTCCAGGCGATTACGAGCCAGTGAGGGAATTGGAGGTTTGCTGAGTGTTTTTAGGTAACCCATAAAGGTGACGCTTAGGGCGATTGTGCCGCCCGAATACAAGGCGAGTCCGTTATAGAAGCGTTCATTTGCGGCCCTTGTGTTCTCTCCATCCTTTCGCTGCGCATCGAGCACGGCAGTGACAGCTTCGGCAGCGCGGTTGGTGCGCTGCTGAGCAAAATGCTGTTCGGGGTTCTGCGGCTTGAAGTCGACCATCCGGTTCCTACCGGGGTGGGATCGGTGTCCAGAATGCCAAATGGCACGGGCGCCTTTTAGAGGTGGCCACTTTAGTGCAGCTTCATCGCAGAAGCCGCATCCTGCGCCGGTTCAGCAGGAGTCTCGCCCGGAGCACTGGCTGCGCCTGAAACGAAGCGGACAGGCAATGCGTCTAGTTGCAGAAGTCCGTGCACGAGTTTTTGAGTTTGCAACTGCAACTCATCCAAGTCGTTATAGAGCTTCGGCCTATACACGTTGTCGCGTACATAGGTGCGGCTAAAGGTGTACTTTAAACCCGGCTGATCTCAAAGACCAACGTCGCGAACAGCTCTTCGCGATCCTCAAAAATCTGCTCCTGCGTCCCAGGGTGGTCCGTTCGCACGTAGTGCGCAAACAGCTCATGCCAAGCGTCCAGCGCCTTAGCCTGTCCAACAAATTCAATGTCAATCATGTTCAGGGCATCCACGCGGGCTATCCAGAATTGACGACGCCTGTTTACCCACAGAGCTTTAGAGATAGCTTCTCTGCGGTCCCGGAGAGCCTTATCTGCTTCGGTCTTGCGTTGAACCCATAGCGCCGCTACAGGTGCAGCCATGATGGCCGCTACACTGAGCAAGCCCGTAGTCCAAAGGACGGCGGTGTCTGCCATAGCGGAAGTATGTCACGCAGCGCTTGCTGCCACTAGCATTTCCGTTCCCAAACACCGACGCCAACCGAAGTTGTCGTGGGCTTTGAACGCATGGCCGACTCGACATCGTGCGTATCAGGCGGCTTGCGGGGGAGACTAGCACTAATCAGCGCATCCGGTGCGGTCAAAACTGATTTAGTACCGCGCCGATCATGATGGCAGACCAGTACGCGACGATGTCCCACATGGAGAAAAAACGCCCAAGCAGCAAGACCCCCGGAAGTGTGAGACGGAATGCATCAAGCCATGGCGATCGATAGAGTTTGACCAGTTCGACCGTTGTGGCCAGGGCTCCCGCCACGAAAACAAGCCTAGATGTGGGCCACGACGAGTAAACGGTAGAGACGACCCAGTAGAGCATCAACGCCCATAGAGTCGAACCGCCATACTTCGTGACGGCAGGCGGAAGACCCAGTGGTGCAAAGCGAATGATCAATCCTCCAGCCATCGTACTGAGCATCAACGACAGCGAGAGGGCGAAGGCACGAGGGCGCGACGCATGAACCGTCCGGTTTGCTCTCATGTGCAGCTGCTTGTGCTTGCAGCCTGTGTTTCGAAGCCGAGTTCGAGAATGTACTTGTCGGGGCAAGATGACTAGTCCAGCCACGACTCTCGACGAGGGATGCCGGCAGAACCGGAGGTGCTCGCGAGAGGTTCAGCTGTAGCTATGCCGGTGCCATACCAGTCCACATTCCGAGTGATGTACATGGCAGCAGCGATGGCACCGAAACTGGCCAAGGAGCCGACCAAAAGAGCGTATGATTCCACGCGTAAAAGTACATAAATGAAGGCGTACAAGAAGCTAAAGGCGGCGAGGGCACGCATCGCTAATTTGCGGCTCCGGAAGATCCATTCCGTGTTAAGGGACAAGAGGGCCACGGTTGAGGCTCCCGCAATCATGAAGCTCAGATCGAAACCAAGATGCTCGGAGAATGAGAGCAGGAGCAGATAAAAGATCGTTTGGGCAACACCGACCAGGGCGTATTGCGCGGGATGAACGCTCTTCCCACTCAAGACCTCGAAGAGAAAGTAGGTGAGAAAGACAAGTCCGAGGAAGAGCGTGATGTAGTGAAGCGAGCGCCGCATGGAGCGGTAAGAATCCGCCAGGTGTATACCCATTACGGTTTGCGGCTGTTCAGACGGTTGGTCTGCAGAAGCGGCGAGGACGTGATGGTTTTCAGCTCGTTCTGTAACCAGCCCTTCCACGAAGAAGCCGGACAGACTCATCCCCAAAGCCAGCAGCAAGATGATGAAAAACTTGGCACCGAGAGATCGCGTGCGCAGACTACCTAAGGACCGTTGAATTGGGACGGTTGTACTCATGAGGATCTCCTTTGTAGCGGCATACGGCATTTAGCTTTGTAATACAAAGTTGCGGAGTGTGATTATGGGCCAAATCCTGAAACAGGCGGGCTACTAAGCTTTGGCTGGTATCAGACCGCTACGAAGCGGTTGATCTTCGGTAGGCTGGGCAGAAGCAGCATCACGAACGACTTGCTCGAGGATGGTGAGGTAATTGAGGTAACGCTTCCGGCCATTGGCGGTGACCCGAGCAATGGTTTGTGCGCGACCGCTTTCCTCCTCTTTGCTAATGCGGACCATTCCATCCTCCTCAAGCACTTGAAGATGGCGGGCGAGATTGCCATCTGTGAGGCCACAGAACTGCTTCAGCTCTACAAAGGTCAACCCACTCGGATGTGTGATGAGTGAGGTAAGCACGCTTAAGCGGGCACGTTCATGAATGACCCGGTCAAGTCCTTCATAGGCGAAGGGGGCCGAAGAGCTAGCGTTCTTCGTCTTCATGGAGAGCTTTCCTTGTAGAAACAAATTGAATGACGGCAACCTGTGCCATGCCTGTGGCATATGCAAGCGACATGACTTGCGCACCGAGGGCTCGCGGATCCCCGAGAGTGATCGATGCTAAGCCGGTCAGCAAAAACCAGCAGCCTACCAAGTACATGAGGCGAGGCATGCAACGGCACGAGGCAAAGACGCCGAGGCTGAAGATTATTTGCCACAGGCCAGGCAGCATCCAGAACACGCCGTGTGACACCTGCAAAAGAAGCAAGGGGAGCACTGCACCAGCGATACCAGCTGGAAGGAACTGGAGTACGGCCAAGCGGACCATCTCATCCGCCATCCCGGAATGGAGGCGATTGGCTCTTGTCATCATCTGGGTGGCAATCAGTGCCGCAGAGACACATGCGACTGTGAGCCACAGACCGACATACTGCCCTGGATGAAGACCAGGCTCAGGGATCCAGCGGGCTTGTACCACGCCCGCCAGCAACGCGAAGGCGGCTGTAGACGAAAGCGTGAGCGGGCCGTATCCGTAAAACTGAGAGGTCTCTGCGACCCGCTGGCGAATGCTTCGAATATCAACAAGAGCTCGATCGAGATCAGTCATAGGCAGTCTTGCTTTGCATTGCAAAGCAAGACTAGGCTTTGCAATGCAAAGTGTCAACCCCCGGCGAAATAAGAAGAGCCCATTTACATCTGATAAAGGACGTTATCGCACATCGAGACAAGGCGCGCACGCCGTCACTTTCCACA
>CAXUHM010000060.1:0-18722 GCA_964250935.1 uncultured Terriglobus sp. | reverse complement strand
CACCCGGCCCGCCCGGGTGTCCGCCGCCCGGCCCCTGCGCAGTCGCTGCCATGCACGCGGCGCCGGCACACACCAGCGTCAGCAGCGCACGGCGAACAACGTCTGCACCGCAGCCGAACTCTCCCCCCCTTGAAAGATCGGACATCGGGTCGTGCCTCCGTCAAAAGTGAAACCACATCAACAAGTGGACCAAGGTTAATTGCTGGATGGCTGGGCATGCCGGCGCATCTGCGCTCTCTCGCCCAGGGAGCCGTCGATCAGCCCGAGTTCCTGCTCGGTGGGTGTAACGGGGCCGCTGAGTGCATGGTCTACCGACGACAGGAGCTCATTATCTGCTGCCAGCGCCTGGTTTGTCGGCGCGGCAGGCAGCGCCATCGCTGCATCCTCGGCAAGTGTTGCCTGGTGATGGGCATACACTGCTCCACCCATCACGCACCCGCACAACGCCACTGTTCCAAGCACCCATTGTGGCGCGCGCAGCCACGCGGGGACGTGCGTTCGGGAACCAGCGGGCAGTGGGTAAGGCATGCGCGCGGACCTTTGCTCGGCCCAGTCAAGCGACTCCGCACGGTAGCTCGCGAGCGCCTCGTCGATTGCCGTGTCGATTGCCGTCAGGTCCGCATCATCGTCGTCGCAACCCTTTCCCGCTACAGGCAAGGTCTCACCACGCTCGGCCAACCGTTTTGGGTTTCGCATTTCCAGGTCGTCCTCGCGCTCCCGGTCTGCCCTCACGCCATTCCTCTCACGCGTTCGCGCACGGCTTTGGTTGCCCGGTGCAGGTGCGTCTTTACCGTGCTTACGGGCATCTTCATTGCTTTGGAGATCTCCTGCAATTCCATCTCTTCCACAAATCTCATGGTAAAAATCGCGCGCTGGTTTGGTGACAGGGATCCAATAAATTCGTGCACCGCCAGTGCCTGCTGCTTCGCGATCAGACTCTGTTCCACGTTGCTGCCATTGCTGCGCAGGTGGTTTTGCAGGTCAACCGGGTCCACCGCAGCCGCCTCGGCACGTTTCCAGAATTTAAACTTCTCTGTCCGCGCGTGATCGCGAATCAGATTCAGCGCAATGCTCGTCAACCACGTGTTGATGCTGCAATCCCCACGAAAGCTGGCGCGATTGCGATAGGCCTTGAGCAGCGCATCCTGCACCACGGTAAATGCCAGGTCGTCGTCGCGTACTTGGGCGCTCACAAATCGAAGCAGGCGTGGGCGGTACAGCCGCGCCAGCAGGTCGATGTCGTCCAGGTCCGTCAGCGTGCGTTCCTCGGTAAGTTCGGCAGACGCGATCAATTCCGCGGCCAGTGTACATGCCATCGTGGAGCCCTCGTTCCTGTGTGCGGCCACAGCGCTCACTGTTCGGTCAATGACGTGATTGGCCAGCAAAGCCCGTTGGTTCACTGGCACATCACAGCAGGCACCCATCCTTTGCACGTATCGAGTGCGACGGGGAAGCGCACTGGCGGGATTACAGGGCCGGCTCGATCTTGCTCGCAAATCCTTCCCCGGTCCCCCATGTCCCTCCGGCTTGGGCATCGTACCGGCAATCTGCGATGCCTGTTCCGCTAGTTCCGCTGGCGCACGGTAAGCGTATATGTGGCGGAGTGCTGGATCGTCCCGTCCGTCGCGGTCACGGTATACACATAGCTTCCCGGTTCGGTGTAGGACGAATGCTGTGACGGGTACTTGCTGCTGCAACCGCTCATGCCGCCGCAGCTTGCAAGCACAAGCGTTGCCGCCGCCAGCAGCAGCCTCATCGGCAACCGGCAGCGCCGTCGCACCGCGAACAGAAGCCCGGCAACGTAGCCGCTCAGGATGCCCAGCAGCAGCGCGGCTTGTTTTGTCCCGAACAGACCATAGCCCACCAGGGTGTACTGCCCCGTCGTGGTCACGTCCATGTTCTGTGTTGTGGTGGCAGACAACGTAAAGCTCGGATTGGGCAGCGTGCAGGTGCTGGCCACGGCTTCCACACTGCAGGTCAGGCTGACGGGCGCGTAAAACCCACCCAACGCCGTCAGTGTCGCCGTCGCGGTCATGGTACCGTTGCCGGCAATCATGCTCCCGCTTCCCGGCAGCACGGCAATGCTAAAGTCCGTGCCAGAGCCGGTCAGGGCGAATCCAATCCTGGAGACTCGCACGTCACTTGTCGTCACGGTCAGCGTGCCGGGCCGAACGCCGATCGCCGTCGGTGTAAAGACGAGCGTTACCGTGCAGCTTGCCAGCCCCGGCAACGTTCCCTGGCAGGTTGTCGTGTCGGCGTAGTCGCCGGTAAGTGTCAGACCCGTCAGGTTGATTCCTGCCGAGGTGTAGTTCGTGATCGTGACCACCTGCGCTCCGGAGTGCGAGCCGACGTCGTCTGTGCCGAAGTCGAGTGATGTCGTGTTTGCCTCCAGATCGGCGACTCCACGGCCGGTCAGGGCTGCAAGCAGCGTTGGGGTCGCGGAGGCCGAACTGCTCACCGCCAGTGTGCCCGTACGCTGGCCCAGTCCCGTGGGTGTCAGCACAACGCCGATCGCGCAACTCGCGCCGGCCGCCACCGTGGAGCATCCGTTGCTCACGACCCGGTAGTCTCCGGTCGCGTTCGCTGCTGTCACGGTCAGTGGAATCGCCGATGTGTTCGTATACCCGAAGTTGAGTGCGCCAGAAGCCGTTCCCAGCACCACATTGCCAAACGTTTGCGCCGGCGGCGTCAGTGTGGCGGTCGTGGGCAGGCCCGTGCCGTTCAGCGCGGCGGTCAGTATGCCATTGGCGCTGCTGCCGTCAGTGACCGTCAGCGTCCCTGTCAGCGCGCCCGCTGTTGTGGGCACAAACGCTACCTGCAGCGTGCAGCTTGCACCTGCTGCGACGGTCGGCGCACAAGTATTGTTCAGCAGCGTAAAGTTCGACGTCACCGCCGCCGTGCTGAATGAGATTCCCTGCGAAGAAGTGTTGGTAAAGGTAAATGTCTGCGCGGCTGACACACCACCCCCCGCGTAGGTGCCCGCAAACGCCGCGGACGTAGGCGTCAGCCGTGCCGTCGTTTCCACGCCGGTGCCGGTCAGGCTTGCCGCCAGCACCGCATTGCCGGTCGACGAGTTTGGCACCGTCAGCGTCCCTGTGCGCGTGCCGGCAACGGTGGGCTGAAACACCACACCGATGCTGCAGGTGGCTCCCGCCGCCAGCGCCGTCGTGCAGCGATTGCTGGCCAGGGCATAGTCGCCCGTCACCGTGGGCGCGCCGACCATGAGCGAAACTGCCGAGGTGTTTGCCAAGGTAAATACCTTCGCTGCGGATGCCGTTGCGACCGAGGTCGTTGGAAAGGCGTACAGCACCGGCGTCAGCGTTACCGTCGTATCCAGGCCGGTTCCCGTCAGCGCCACGCTTCGCATGGGGTCGCCGCTGGATGTGTTGGCCACCGTCAGTGCCCCGTTGCGCGTTCCCTTGGCCGTCGGCCGAAACACCACGGCGATCGTGCATGCGGCGCCCATGGCCACGGTTCCCGTGCATGAGTTGCTCGCGATGGCGTAATCACCCGTCACGCTCGGTACCTGCAACGTCAGTGCCGCCAGCTTCGACGTGTTGGTGAAAGCAAACACTGCCGCTCCGCTTTCCGCGCCGATGTCGGTATCGGGGAAACTGTACGTCGTGGGTGTCAGCGTCGCAGACGTGTCAATGCCGTTGCCGGTCAACGACGCCGTGAGCGTGGGTTCGCTGCTGGAATCGCTCGTCACCGCCAGCACTGCGGCGCGTGTTCCGGCGGCCAGCGGCGCAAACGTCACGTGTATCGTGCAGCTCGCACCCTGCGCAAGCGCGGCGCAGTTGTCCATCTCGGTAAACTCCGGCGCATTCGGTCCGCTCACAGCGATCTTCAGCACATTCACCGTCGCTGCAAAACTTGTCGTGTTTGTAAAGGTCAGCAGCAGGGTTTCCTTGCCGCCGTTCACCTCCGTCTCGTCAAAATGCAGTGTTCCCGGTGCCAGCGCTGCGGTCGTTGGCACCTGTGGAATGGCAAAGCTCACCAGAAATCCGTCGTGCGGCGTCAGGCCCGCCGGTGTCGTCGGGTCGTTTGCGTTGGTGGCCGCGTCGTCGGTTGAAAAGTGTGGCTGTTTCACGGTATCCACATAGCTCGCGAGCGGTGCCGCGGCCGCCGCGGCATTTGTCACCGTGCTGCTTGCCAGAATGTGTTCCAGGGATGCCGCGTTACCCTGCTCAATCACGTTGTAACGCGTCGCCGCATCCACCTGCGTCGTAAAGTCCGTCAGCAGATCGATCGTGCTTGTGGCCTGGTACGTCGTCACTGCCGACGGCGCGGCAGGCGACCCCTTGACCACGCCCACCACATCCACATAGCCGTCGTTGTACTCGTAGCTGTTAAAGTTCCCCGCGACCATCACGTTCTCGCCGCCCAACTGCAGTTGCTGCACCATCTGGCTAATGGCTGCCGCCTGCGCCGCGCGGTGCGTGCGAATGTCGGCGCCCAGCGTGGCATCACCACTGCCATCGCGCGGCAGAAAGTCGACGTTGATGACAGTCAGTGGATAGTTTTTACCCGTGCGTGCAAACTCGCCGGTCAGCACCACCGGAGGGTGTTCCCACAGAGTCTCAGTCACGCCAGCGGTGGTCGTATACGTCTTGCCGCGGCCGAACTCGTTCACGGCGACGTTCTGCAGCGTCCTGGTGTTTACCAGGTATCCGGAGTTGATGACGTCGGTTCCGGCCACGTAGGCAACATAGCCCGTTGATCCCCCGTTCGCCGTGTTTGCCGCATCCGCCAGCACCTGCAGCGTCGATGCATCGCCTACCTGCTGCAGCGCAAGGATATCGGGTGACCCAAACACCTGCGTGACCGCCAGCGTCGCCTTGGCAAGCGCCGTGGGAAACAGCGACGCGCTTCCCAGAAACGTGTTCACATCCAGCGTGCCCACCCTAAAATGCGTCCCATCCGCGGGTGCATTCACCGAGGTCGACACCGGTCCACTCACCGCGCAGCTCACCGACTTGAACACAAGAATCCGCGCGTAGCCCAGGGTGTAGTCCACCAGGCCGACGCCGGCAAGCGCGCCAACACCGGTCGTATTCGAGTTGGTGCATGTCACGGTTTGCCCCACCGCAACGTCCACGGGCAGACCGCCAAACGTGGTGGTGTCGAGGAGCACACGTTGTGGATTGCCGCTCCACGTCGGCACGTTGCCCGGTGCGGTGCCTGGTGTGTTTTCGTCAACCGCAATGCCCGTGCTGCGGAACAGGTGATTGCCAGTCGCCGCGTTGCTGTTCAGCGTTGCCCAGAACTGGCCGGTGCTCGTCACGGCTGTGGCCGTGCTGCTCGCCACGGCGCCTGTGGTTGGACCCACTGCGTAGAAGGTGGAGTTTGAGACCGACATGCCCGTGTACTTCAAGGCGTCGCCGAAGCTTGCCAGCACCCCGTGCAGGTCGATGGTGGCGCTGGTCGCATCCGTTCCGCTCGCGGAGCAGGCAGAAGGCACCAGGTATGTCCCCGGTGTATCTGCCGCCGTCAGGTTTGGCGCGGTGCTGTTGGTCACCACGCCCGTCACGCTCGCTACCTGCCCCACCGCCACCTGGCAGCCCGCAATGGCAGACGCAGCAACAAAAATGCCCTTTGCGGCAGTCGCGTCGTTATCGTACGTGTTCAGGCTCATGTAAAAGCCGCCATCCCTGCCCGGGACGCCGCTGTCGACCACGCCCACCACGATCCCGCTCGTCGTCACGTTCTGCCCCAGCAGTGGCGAGTTCGGCAGGTTCGTCATGATGGTGGGAATTGAAACTGTCGTTTGCGCCAGCGCGGACGCGGCGGTACACACGATTGCAACGGTGCAAAGGGCGCGCTGCGCTGCGGAACGACGGAGACGCAGGGGCTTGGCCGGAAGCAGGGCGGCAGCAGGTTGGAAGCTTGTCACGGCAATAAGACGATCCAGGCTCGGGCCGGTTCTCCGGGCGCGCCAACGTTTCCTCATCGAACCGTTCCATTCCGGGCCACTCCGCGTTACACTTCTGGCTCATCGCCTGTAAAACCTGATTCCACCCATCACGCACCCGCCCGTGCCGTCCAGGAGCTGTCGCATGTCCGTGCCTTTCCGTTCTGCCCTTCTCTTCGCCGCACTCGCGGCTGCTCCGTTGCTGTCAGCCCAGACCCCCCGCACCAGGCCCGTCACGCAGGCGGAGGTGGACCGTATCACGCACGAGGCCATCCTCATCGACACGCACGACGACGTAACCAGCAAGACCGTGACCGGGTATGACATCGGCACGCCCAACACAACGGGCCAAACGGATCTCGCCCGCATGAAGGGCTTTCTCGGCGCTGAGTTCTTTGCCGTGTACGTAGGCGCGGAATACGTCAACGGCAATCACAGCGCCAACCGTACCCTCAGCATGATCGATACGGTCCGTACCGACATCGTGGCCAAACACCCGGAATCCTTCGTCTTCGCCACCACCGCCGACGAGATCGTCGCTGCACACAAAGCCGGCAGGGTCGCCGCGCTCATGGGCATCGAGGGCGGCCACGCGATTGAGAACTCCCTGCGGTTGCTGCGCGACTACGCTGCCCTGGGCGTGCGCTACATGACCCTGACCCACTTCAATACCAACGACTGGGCAGACTCCCAGGGCGACATTGACGACCCCAAAGTCACCCATCACAACGGCCTCACTCCCTTCGGCAAAGACGTCGTCCGTGAAATGAACCGCCTTGGCATGATGGTGGACATCAGCCACACGGCCGACAAAACCTTCGCCGACGTGCTGGCCACGACATCCGCTCCGGTCATCGCCTCGCACAGCGGCTGTCGCGCCGTCAGCAGCTACACTCGCAACCTGACCGACGAGATGATCAAGCAGCTTGCAGCAAACGGCGGCACGTTGCAGATCAACTTCGGCTGCGATTTTCTTTCGCAGCGCTATTACGATGCGGCCGCACCGCTCATGGCAACGCTTCGTCCAAAGTTCATCGAAGCCATGAAACTGACGGACCCTGTCGCGCGCGATGCAGCCATGAGCAGGATTGAAGCGGAAGCCAACGTCGCCGTCCCCCCGGCGACCCTGCAGGATGTCGTCGCGCAAATCGTCCATGCCGTCCAGATCGGCGGGATCGACCACGTCGGCATCGGTACCGACTTCGACGGCGTGACCTGCGTGCCCCCCGACCTGAACGGCTACGAAAAGTTCCCCGCGCTCACCCGCGCTCTGCTGGAGAAAGGATTTTCCGCCGACGACATCAAGAAGATTTACGGCGGCAACCTCCTCCGCGTCATGCGCGCGGTTGAAAAGCGCGCCGTCGAACTGAAGGGTACGCCGGCCCTTGAAACCGTCGATGTGCCGGTATCGTAGCAACCGCAGTACACTTGCATCGCGGCACAAACGACCGCAGGGAGAACCGCCCGTTGGCAGAAACGAAGTTGCATGGCGAAGCGCTACAGCGCGAAATCCAACGTCTCGGGCCCTGGTTCCACAACATGCATCTCGGCGGGTACACGACCGCGCCAGACCACTTTCTCGGCGACTACCCGGCCGTCAAGTACGCCAGCTTCCGTGACGTTCTGCCGGCCGACATGACCGGCAAAACAGTGCTCGACATCGGCTGCAACGCCGGCTTCTACGCGCTGGAGATGAAGCGGCGCGGAGCTTCCCGCGTGCTCGGCATCGACATGGAAGACCTCTACCTGGCGCAGGCGCGCTTTGCCGCCGCACAACTCGGCCTTGACGTGGAATACCGCAGGATGAACGTCTGGCAAGTGGGGGAACTGGGCGAAACTTTCGACCTTGTCATCTTCATGGGCGTGCTCTACCACCTCCGCCACCCCTTACTCGCGCTCGACCTCATTCACCGGCACGTCGCAAAGGACCAGCTTCTCTTTCAGACCATGCAGCGGGGCAGCCGCGACCTGACAGAGGTCGCTGACAATTACGACTTCAACGACACGGTCCACTTCAGCGACCCGTCTTACCCCGCCATGTATTTCATCGAAAAAAAGTACAGCAACGACGAGACCAACTGGTGGGTGCCGAACCGTGCCTGCACCGAGGCCATGCTCCGTGCATCCGGCTTTGCCATTCAGGCCCAGCCAGAGTCCGAGGTGTACGTGTGCGGCCGCGTTGAACTTCCTCTCACGCACGAGGGCCCGCGCGCCGTATACCCGGCCGCCGGTCCGCACGTTTATCCGTTCACCAAGTGAGCGCAGGCGCAACTTCGGCAGAACTGATGCGCCATGCAGAGATCATGCTCGCGGCGCGCCAGTGTGAGGCAGCTCTGGCGCAGTATGATCGTGCGCAGCAGGCCGGCGCCGACCCTGAGCGCTGCGACGCCGGTCGGTGGATGGCGCACATGCTGGGTGGAAACTACGGCGGCGCGTGGCAGGCAAGCGATGCCATTCGCGCCAGAGGCGTCCACGACCCAAATCGCTTCTGGCAGGGCGAGTCGCTCGCGGGCAAGCGCGTCATGCTGCGCTGCCTGCACGGCTACGGCGACACCGTCATGTACCTGCGCTGGCTGCCCATGCTCTTGCAATGTGCAGACAGCGTCACCGTGCAGGCCGCGCCGGAGGTGTTGCCCCTGCTCGCCGCCGTGCCCGGGACGCAGCGCGTGATCACCTGGAACTCGTCCGGCAGCAAGGACACTGACCTGTGGGACGTGCAGGTCGAATGTGCCGAGTTGCCCTATCTGTTTCGTGCAACAGCTGCGACGCTGCCGCCGCCCACACACTTCACTTTTTCCGAGGCTGCATCGCACCGTGTGCGGCTGCGCCTGGGCCAGCGCACGCGTCCGCGTGTCGGTCTGGTGTGGAAGGGTAGCGGCTTCGATCCTCTTCGCTCTCTCCCGTTTTCTCTGCTCCAGCAGGGAATTCTTGCACACCACGATTTCGAATTCTGGAGTCTGCAGCCGCCCTCCGGCAATGCAGCATGGACCGATTTCTGTACGGCCCACGGGTGGTCCGCGCGCACCTTCTACACCACGTCCGAAGCGGGCGATCTGCAGCATGCCGGCATGGCCGACATGGCCGCCTTTACTGCGCAGCTCGACCTTGTCCTCACCATCGACACCTTTGCCGCACACCTAGCCGGCTCCCTCGGCGTTCCAACCCTGCTCATGTTGAAGCACGCCGCCGATTGGCGCTGGATGCTGGACCGCGACGACACGCCCTGGTACCCCGGCGTGAAACTATACCGTCAGGCCGCGCCTGACGATTGGACGACCGTGCTGGATCGCGTTTGCGACCAGCTTCGCGACTGGAATGAGGAGACGCAAGCATGACCAGTAACAGGATTTCGATGCCCATCGAAACCGGTGGGGGGTCCGATCTCTCCATTTCGACTGACATCGAAGTAACCCGTTCACCGGGGCCGGTCACTTCGATCCCGGTCGAATCGTGGAACCACCACGGTACCGATCGTTCCATGACTGTCGAAACATCCGGAGTCGTCCCGGGCCACAACCGCCTCCGCGGTCCGTGGGACAGCTATGACGCCTATCTCTTCGACATTGACGGCACCCTTCTCCATTGCCGGGATGCCGTCCATTACTTCGCCTTCTGCGACGTTCTCACCCACATTGCGGGTCGCGTCGTCAACCTCGACGGCGTACCGGTGCAGGGCAAAATTGATCCCGGCATTGTGCGCGATGCCTTTGACCGCGCCGGTGTGCCGGAGTCGCTCTGGCAGCCGCAGCTTCCCGCCATCCTGGAGCGTATGGGCGCCTACGTGGAAGCCCATACCGACGAGTTCGACATTGATGTTCTGCCAGGCATTCGGGAGACCCTGCTGCATCTGCAACGGCGTGGAAAACTGCTTGGCGTCGGTACCGGCAACCTTGAACGGATCGGCTGGGCCAAGCTGAACCACTGTGGCCTGCGCAGCTTTTTTACGCTTGGTGGCTTCAGCGATCGCTTTGCGGCACGCGGCCCTATGATTGCCAGCGCTGTCGCCGCGGCACGCGTCGAGCTCGGCAACCCGGGCGCCACGGTACTCGTGCTCGGCGATACCCCGGGCGACATTGCTGCGGCACGCTTCGCGGGGGTCGACGTTCTTGCGGTTGCGACCGGCATCTACACTGCAGACAAACTGCAGGAAGCCGATCGCGTGGCTGCCTCCATGCGGGATCTGCTGCCGGAAGCATCCACCAACGCCAAACACGGTCACGGCTGAATCTTCTCGCTTCCACAATCGCCCGCGCCCATCCAATCCACCATGGTAATGGAACAGATCGATCTCGGTTCCCAGGGTGCTCGCGTCTCGCGCGAAGGCCTGGGCTGCATGGGCATGAGCGAATTCTACGGGGAGCGGAATGACACGGAGTCGGCCGCCACCCTGTTGCGCGCACTTGACCTCGGCATCAATTTCTTCGATACGGCCGACGTTTACGGCATCGGTGACAACGAAGAGCTCGTCGGCAACACGATCAGGAGCAGGCGCGACGAAGTGTTTCTGGCGACCAAATTTGCCAACCTGCGCAGGAAAGAGGACCCGACGTTTTGGGGAATCAGCGGCAAGCCGCAGTATGTGCATCAGGCCTGCGACGCCTCGCTCCAGCGCCTCGGTCTTGATCACATCGACCTGTACTACCAGCATCGCGTCGATCCCGATACCCCCATCGAAGACACCGTGGGTGCCATGGCCGATCTGGTCAAGGCCGGCAAAGTCAAGTATCTCGGGCTGTCCGAGGCTTCCGCGGCCACTATCCGCCGCGCCCACAAGGTCCATCCCATCACCGCCTTACAGACGGAATACTCCCTTTGGGAGCGGCATGTCGAAGACGAAATCCTGCCCACGCTGGCCGAACTCGGCATCGGCTTTGTACCGTACAGCCCGCTTGGCCGAGGGTTTCTGACCGGCACCATCACGTCCAGGACCGAGCTCGATGACAAGGACTTTCGCAAGTCACGGTACCCCCGCTTCGACGACGCAAACCTCGACCAGAACCAGAAACTTGTCGACCGCGTGACGGCGATCGCTGAGCGCAAAGGCGTCAAGCCCGGCCAGCTTGCCCTTGCCTGGGTCTTTGCCAAGGGTCCGTACGCACCCATCCCGGGGACCAAGCGCCGCCGGTATCTCGAGGAAAATGCCGCCGCAGCCGACATCCACCTTTCGCACGAAGAGGTGGCGGAACTTGAAGCTGCCGTGCCGCAGGAAGAGATCGCGGGTGCACGCTACGCTCCTGCCCATCTAAAAGCGATCGACCTCTAGCTCGCGTCTCCACAGGGGCGGCGACCATCGCAGCGTGGTCGCTGCTCCTGCACGCAGGTCTTTGCTCTCCGCGCGTCAGGCCCGCGTCACTCCGGGCTAGGTTGCCTGGCGTGACCGCTCATTCGCGTCCTACAAGAGCCAGCACCGCCACATCCGAAAGACATTGACCCGATGCCGCTTCAGAGCATTAGAAATTTCACCGCACGCAGCATGCAACAGCCCAAGGCTCTAGGGATTACCAACTTTATGCAAACGCATAAAGTTGGTGGCACCGCTGCGTGTGCTGCTGCCGCCCACGATGCCCAGAATCTGCCCATGCTGCACGTGCCCCCCCTTTTGCAGGGTCGCCTCGGCCATGTTTACCAGCTTGTCCATCTCGCTGAACCGCTCACAAAGCATGGGATACACGCCCCACAAAAGCATGGTCTTGCCAATGACCTCTGGCGCCGGCGAAAGCGCGAAGATGCGTGCGTTCGGCCGGTACTTTGAAAGCAGGCGCGCCGTCGACCCACTCTCGGTAAAGATGGCAATGGCGCTCAACTCCAGATCGTCCGCACTGTGTGCCATGCACTCGCAGATGGTTTCCGCAACGCTCAGGTTCAACCCGCGCATCGGGTGCACCCCCAGCGGATTGGTCTCACGCTCCTGCGCCATGTGGGTTTCTGTTTCCACAATGATCTTCGCCATCATGGCAACCGATTCGCGCGGATATTTGCCCGCGGCGCTTTCCGCCGAAAGCATCACCGCGTCCGTGCCGTCATAGACCGCGTTCGCTACATCGCTGGCCTCCGCACGTGTCGGTCGCGGATTGTCAATCATCGATTCCAGCATTTGCGTCGCCGTAATCACCGGCTTGCGATACACCGCCGCACGACGGATGATGTGCTTCTGGATGGCTGGCACCTTTTCTGGGGGCACCTCGACCCCCAGGTCGCCGCGCGCCACCATCAGGCCGTCCGTCTCCGCAAGAATCTCCTCCAGGTTCTCGATTGCCTGGGGTTTTTCCAGCTTTGCAATGATCCATGCGCCGCAGTTCAGCTCCTTCATGCGACGTCGCGTGTAGCGGATATCGTCAGCCGTCCGCACAAACGAAAGCGCGATCACGTCCACGTTCTGGCTGGCGATAAAGGCGAGATCCTCCTCATCCTTTTCCGTAAGCGCCGGTACCTTCACGGGAATCCCGGGCAGGTTGATCCCCTTGTTTTCCCCCAGTGTTCCGCCATTGATCACCATCGTGACCACATCGCCGTTGCTCTGCACTTCCAGCACGCGCAACTCGATCAGACCGTCGGACAGCAGGACCGCCGCACCCGGCTCCAGGTTCTCGGCCAGCGTCGTAAAGGTCGTACTCACCTTGTTTGCCGTTCCGTCCATCACCTGCGGCGTAATCGTAAGCATCTTGCCGGCCTCAAGCGTCACCGGCTTGTGGTCCACCAGCTTTCCTGTCCGGATCTTGGGCCCCTGCAGGTCGGCCAGCAGGCAAATGGGCTTGCCCTCTGCGTGGGACACCTTCCGCACCATCCGGATCAGGTCTGCCTTTTGCTCATGCGATCCATGGCTGAAGTTCAGCCGCGCGACATCCAGTCCAGCACGCACCAGCTGGCGAAACATCTCTTCTGTCGACGAGGCGGGTCCAAGCGTCGCCACAATCTTCGCGCAGCGCCGGGGACTGTTCCGAAACCATGTGGAATCCCCCATCGCGCCCACATGCGGCATCTCTGACTCTGCCTGTACGGTCGTCACCATCTCGCTCATTGCACTCCCGCCGCTCAAGTGCAATGCACTTCGCCAGCCCGAGCCATTCTATCGGATGAGTCCTGCCGGCGTTCTTACAGCCCTCAAGTCCAATAAAGCACGCGCGCCCCCGGCAGCAGAGAGTGGATTGTCTGCTCGAAGAAACCGCGCATCTCCGTCATCTGGTCCTTCGGATACACATACTTCACGCTGCCGAATTTAGTTCGCTTTTGCGTCCGCGCCTCTTCGCGTAAATCCAGCGTCGTCTTCGGGTACCAGCCCTGCAGCACTTCCTTGCTGCCCGGTGTAAAGCGGTGCGTAATCAGCTCGGTCGTTAAATCGACGCCCGCAATGCCACGCAGGGCCTCTGCCACGTTGGCAAACAGCGTCGTGTACTGCGCTTCCCAGTCCTCCACCGGCATAATGGGTGCCACTGTCAGCCCCACGGGATACCCCGCCTGCGCCATGCGCCGCAGCGCTCCCAAGCGTTGGGTAAGCGTGGCCGTTCCACCCTCGAAGTTCCGCGCCACCGCCGCAGCATTCACGCTGAAACGCACCCGTGTCCGCCTCTGGTGATCAATCCCCACCAGCCCGGCAACCGCCGCGAACTTGGTGGTAAACCGTAGCTGCACCGGCGCATCCCATGCGCCAAAAAACCGGATCGACTCCGCCAGCGCTCCTGTCAAATGCTCAATCCCCAGCGGGTCCGTGTAGCAGGATGCCTCGAACGTCGTCCCCTCGCCGGCTCGATCCTGCGACTTGGACGTCACCGTTCCGCTTCCGGCGTAATCCCGCAGACCGGCCAGAATCTCCGGCAGGTTCGCATAGGCTCGTGTAATCGGCGGCCCGCTCAGCGAGCCTGCAAGGTAGCAGTACTGGCAGTGTGCGGGGCAACCCTGCGCCAGGTGGAACTGCCAGTCGGCCGAGGGAGGAATCGGCTGCAATTTTCGCGCACCCGGCGGCGAAACCACGATCGCAAAACTCGTTTTCGCATTCGCATACTCACGCCGCTCGTCCAGGTCAGAAAGCCCGGTCAGCCGATTGCTCTTGAGCCGCAGCACCTCTGCGCCAAAGCTCTCCGCCCGCTCCAGCATGAGCCGCCCGTGCGGCAGAGCAAACGCATCCGGTGTAATCAACACCCGCCGCGGCCGCCACAAACGTCCTTCTGCCAACGCCGCATCCGGCGCCGTTGCCTCCACAGGCTCGGCCTCGCGCACTTCCACCGCAACCGGCGCATCCTGCAGAATCGGCAATAGTACTGAACTCATTCCTATTGGATGCGGGAACAACCCGGCAATCTTCTTTCAACGCTCCCATCGGGCCGATCCGAGTCCGTCTCGGCAACAATCCACCACGGGCGTTCGCGCCGATTGAACAGCACCGCCATTCGGTCTCACTGGTGCCCGAACGACCGTGTCCATGCCGGTCAGATCCCTCGTTGAAGGACCATGTGCTCACCCCTGCACAACATCCTGCGCCTACCCGTTTCGGCCCAGCTCCGCATTCAGTTCCGCGCCGCACAGCACCGTAAACGCCGTCAGAAACAGCCACAGCAGCAGCACCACGCCCGTTCCCAACGACCCATACGTGCGCGAGTAGTTCCCCACGTGGGTCACGTACCAGCCAAAGCCCAGCGTGGAAACAAACCACGTCGCCGCGGCAAAGATCGCGCCAGGCAGCACCCATCGCCAGCGTGGACGCACCGGCAAACCATAGCGGTAAATGCAGGCAATCACGGCAATGGTTACGGCCATCGCTCCGGTCCAGCGCACCGTGTTCGCCACCACGTAAAAGGTTTCGGTCATCGCACTCGGCACCAGGTGTCGCAGCGCTGGCAGCAGAAAGTGGCCAAAGATGATCAACAGGCTGGCCACCGTGAGCGGCACCAGGCAGATGGGCACCAGCAGCACCGACCACCCAAATCGCCGCACCTGTCCGCGCCACCCCGGTCCCCAGCTCTCGTCGGTCAGCAGGTATGCCCGTCGAAAACCCTCCATCAGCGTGCCCAGCACGCCAGCTGCCCCCGTCACGCTTACCAGGACCGTTCCCAGCACCACGCTTGCGCTTTCCTGCGAGCTGCGCGCCGAAATAAAGTAGCGTTCCAGCAGCGGCGCCACGCTGCTCGGCAGCACGCGATTGAAGAAGATCGCCAGCTGGTAGCGCAGTGGCGCGGCGTAGGGCAAAAATGTGACCAGCGCCGCGGCTACGATCAGGGCAGGGAACAGCGCAAAAATCGCGGAATACGCCGCTGCCTTTGCCGTGTTCAGGACGTCATGCTGAAACGCATTCCAGTACGCCAGCCGCACCTTATCGGTAAATTGCAGGCTCTCCTTGCCCAGCAGCCGTGCCCGCCGCGTATGCGCCTGCAGGCTGCCCCGCAAAAAGGGCTGCGGCGTTACCGGCGTCGGCGCACACACCGGTGCGGGCTCGGTCACGCACGCGGCATCCATCGTGGGTCCGCGTACGGCACCGTCGGCACCGTGTACGGCAGCGTCGGCGCCGTGGTCGGTGCGGTCGGTCGTCGGATCGATTCCCTGCATCCCTCCGCATCTCCCAGAGTGAGTCTAGCAATCGAAGGCTTCCGCTTGCGCCCCGTAGCGCCCCGTAGCGCCCGCGTCGTCGATTGCTTCTTCTCCGGCACTGCGGTACAGTCTTCCGCAACATTGCATCGGCTGGCGACACAGCTGCAGGCAGACCAACCTCCGGCTACAACGGCAGAGCGCCACACCTGGCGCTCACTTCCAGTGATTCAAAAAGTCCGTCACTCCTGCCGGATTCTCCTCCGCAATTCGCTCAAACTCCTTGCTGCGGCTGCTCGTCAGCACCTTGCCCTGTGCATTCAGCACCGCAACCGCCGGCACCCCCCTCTTCAGCGGAATGCCATACGCCGTTCCGAGGTCGAGGTTCTGTTCAATGCCCGTGGCGCCCACTGACACATGCACCTGCACATAATGCGCCTCCAGAACCGCCCTGTTCGCAGGCTGCTCTTCCACCGCATGCAGCACCTGGCAGTCGCCGCACCAGTCGCCGCCAAAGTCCACCAGCACGTGCTTGTGTTCGCGCCGGGCGGTTTGCAGCGCCGCCGCAATGTCCGCATGCGCGTTCGCATGGTCGTTGTACAGGTGTGCTCTCACCGCCGGCAGTGCCGTCTGCGCCTGCGCTGCACCTGTACCCACTGCTGCCGCTGCCATTGCCAGCACCCCTGCCACCACGGATTGCCTCAAACTTTTCATATCGACTAGATGCGGCACCCTGTAAAAAGTGCCAGGATCACCACTGCGATCTGTCACCGCACCTGCCATAGCCACCTCCACACACCGGCTGCCGCTGCGCAGGTTACCCGCCCGGTACCGCCATTGCGGCAACTACACCCGCCGCGCGTCCAAGCATGTATGCCCGTTCGCGGAAGCTCCCTGCTCGTTCTGTGTTCGCTCGCACTCGCCGCGCATCCCGCGCTTTTTTCCCAAAGCGAGCCGCCCTCAGAGAAGGTCGCGGACAAGCCTGCCGGAACCATCAGCGTCGATGCCCGCCTCGTTATTGTTCCCGTCACCGTGCGCGACAAGAAGGGTGCCCTTCTCCGCTCCCTGACCAGGACGGACTTCACCCTCTCTGAAGACGGCAAGCCTCAGGCCATCCGCTACTTCGATCACGAAAGTAATGCACCCCTCACGCTTGGCTTGCTGGTCGATGTCAGCGGTAGCCAGCGTACTGTGCTTGAAGACGAACGGACTGCATCTGCCGCCTTTCTGGATACGCTCCTGCAGCCCGACCGTGACAAGGCGTTCCTGATCGAGTTTGGCCACACCGCCGACTTGCTTACCGATGTCACCGCGTCGCTGCCAAAGTTGCAGGCCGGTCTCAAGAAGATCGACGGCGATACCGACCGCCCCCAGTTCAATGGCGGCAGCAACGATCCCAATGCCTCCGGCAGCGGCACTGACCCAAACGACAGCCAGTCACAGGCAGGTCGCGGCGGTCGTGGCAGTCGCGGCAGCTATGGCGCCGGCACCGTCATGTACGACGCCATCTTTCTCTCGTCCGACGAGATCATCAGCAAGCAGAAGACCCGCAAAGCCCTCATCCTGCTTACCGACGGCGATGACCGCGGCAGCAAGGAATCCATCAGCAGCGCCATTGAAGCCGCACAACGCGCCGACGCCGCCGTCTATGCCATCTACTACAAGGGCGAGCAGCCGCGCGATTTCGGCAACGGTGGCGGTCGCCGCGGTGGCGGCTTTCCAGGCGGTGGCGGCCGCGGTGGTTACCCTGGCGGCGGTGGTGGTGGACGCGGCGGCGGCGAATCGCGCGTGGACGGGAAGAAGATCCTCGAGCGCATCGCCGATGAGACCGGCGGACGTGTCTTTACCGTAAGCAATAAAGAGCCGCTCGACAGCATCTACCGGCAAATTGCCGAGGAGCTACGCTCCCAGTACCGTCTCGGCTTTAGCCCGACCGACCACAGCGACGGCTACCACAAAGTGTTCATTGATCTACCCAACGACAAGAAAAGCTCGATTCAGGCGCGCGAAGGCTATTACACCGGCACCGCGCGCTAGCGGCCTTCCGCATCGACCGCCGTTTCCACTGCCCGCCACACTGCGTTTCGCGAAGCCGTAAGCGCATCCCCGGTCGCCTCGGGCCAGGCCCCCTGCATCACCACCACCAGGTCGCGCCGTGGGTCCACCAGGATAGATTGCCCAAAAATGCCCAGCGCCGCAAACCTGCTATCCGCAAACGTCCACCAGCCCATGCCGTACCCGCGCCCGGACCTGTCCGATCCCGCCACGGTCTGTGTTGCCATGGCGAACCAGCCCGGCGCAACTGCGTCCCGCCCTGCCTTCGACGCAAACAAGCCAAACCGCCCGTAGTCCCGCAGCGTCGCACTCACGCCCGACCCGCCAAACTCCTGCCCGCCGTCAGCGATCCAGGTCGCTTCGCGTTCCATGCCCATCGGCTGCCAGATGGTGCGGGCCAGGAGCGCGCTCAGGGTCTGACCCGTCGCACGCCGCACCAGCACACCCGCCAGGTCGGCCTCGCCCGTGTTGTAATTCCACACCGTTCCCGGCGTGTGCGCCCGCGGCAGGCGGCGCAGGTAGTCCACCACGGCTTCGCTTCCAGAGGCACTCGCGGCTTGGTACAGCCGAACATTGTCACTCTCGGGCGTGGTGTACTCCTCCACCCAGCGCACGCCGCTCGTCATGGTCAGCACCTGCCGCACGGTGACGCCGTCATAGGCGCTGCCTCGCAACTCCGGCAGGTACCTGGTAACCAGGTCGTCGACACTGCCGATCGCACCCTGCCGAAGGGCTACGCCCACCAGCGTCGACGTGATGGACTTTGCCACGGAAAACGACGTCCATCGCGTCCGTGCCGTTGCGTGCAGCCCATAGGCTTCCACGCGCACGGCACCGTGTTGCAGGACCAGTACCCCGGCCAGGCGGTCCCGTTGCATCACCTCCGCCAGCGGTACGCCTTCCACGCGGAGGTGCAGCGGTGCCCCAACCGGCAGCCGGCGCACCCTGCTGCCCCGCAGTGAAACCGTGTTGACCGGAAACAGGCGATCCATGTGCCGGAACCGTGCCTCGCGTTCCGCCGGTGTCCACTGCAGATCCGCTGCCAGCCGCTGCCCCAGTGTCAGGCGCTGCGTGGCCACAGCTTCCGCGCTCCCAACGTCAGCGCCAACGCCGAACCCCGCAACCATCAGGACCGTCACGCTCGCCCGGCCCCGCCTCTCCGCACGGCTCCACCCACCCCCGGCGCTCCGACCCGCTTGCTTGCCTAACCGATTCTGCGACAAAGTTCCACTGCAAAATC
>CAXUHM010000059.1:0-18742 GCA_964250935.1 uncultured Terriglobus sp. | reverse complement strand
ACGCGGGCAAGAAGCTGGTGGCGGTGTGAGTACAGCGCGCGAAGACCTGGTGGTGATGAAGTTTGGCGGCACGTCGGTGGAGGACGCGCCGGCAATTTTGCGCACCACGGCCATCGTGCAAGGCCGATGCGACAAGGGATTGCGGCCCTTTGTGGTTGTTTCCGCGATGGCAAAGGTGACGGACAGCCTGCTTGCGGCAGCAGCGGCGGCGGGCATGGGCGAGCGGGCGGGGGCACTCTCGATCAGTGCGAGACTGCGCATGCGGCATGTGGAGACAACCAGAGATCTGCTGGATGCAGGTGCGGCGCAATCGGTCGTCACAGCCTTGCACCAGGAGTGCGATTCACTGGATGAGTTGCTGCGCGGTATTGCAGCAGTCGGTGAGCTCACTCCACGCACGACGGACCTGGTGGTGAGTTTTGGTGAGCGGTTATCGAGCCGCATTGTGGCTGCGGCTTTGATGCGGAGCGGCTTGCTGGCGACACACCTGGATGCGCGCACATGCATTCTGACGGACAACGAGTTTGGTAAAGCAACGCCACTGGAAGCGGAAATCGAAGCCGCATTTGCGAAACATGCTCTGCCGTTGCTGGAAGCCGGTCAGGTGCCGGTTATGGGTGGCTTTATTGGTGCAACGCTGAGCGGGATTACAACAACACTGGGCCGTGGCGGCAGCGACTTTTCCGCCGCGCTTGCGGGCGGTGCACTGCATGCCGGCGCCATTGAAATCTGGACCGACGTGGACGGCATCATGACAACGGATCCCCGCATCTGCGCCGACGCGCTGCGGGTCAAGACGATTTCGTTTGAAGAAGCAGCTGAACTCGCCTACTTCGGCGCAAAAGTGTTGCATCCCGCGACGATCTTGCCGGCAGTGCAACAGAACATTCCGGTCCTGGTGCTGAACTCGCGCAATGCCCTCAACGAGGGCACACGCATTACGGCGGTGGCACCGCCATGCACATCGCCTTTCAAATGCATTGCCGTCAAAAAGCGCCTGACCATTGTGGACATCGTGGCGAGCCGTATGCTCATGTCCCACGGCTACTTGAAGGCTGTGTTCGATGTCTTCGACAGACACCGGGTGGCGATCGACATGGTATCGACGAGCGAAGTGTCTATTTCTGTAACGGTGGATACAAGCGATCGCTTACCGGCCATCGCCGCCGATCTGCAAAGGATTGCCGACGTGAAATACGAGAGCAACAAGGCGCTGGTGTGTATGGTTGGAGAGGATATCCGTGGCCACAATGGGATTGCCGGCAAGGTGTTTACCGCAGTCCAGCATGTGAATGTGCGCATGATTTCGCAAGGTGCAAGCGAAATCAACATGAGCTTCATGATTGAAGAAGAGGACGTGCCCGAGGCCGTGCGATCGCTGCACCTGGCTTTTTTCACGGCACCTGATCCCAAGATTTTTGACCTTACCTCCCGCGACGCTACGCAGCTCGCGCCCGCCTAAGCAGCGGGGGAAAGATACTATGCGCTTCCTTGTACTTGGTCATGGCAAAACCGGCAAATTTGTTGCGGAGGTGGCGCATGAGCGCGGTCACGGTGTACACGTGCTGGACGAAAAAGAAAACCCTAACGGCGCCGCGCTGACGGGTCCCTTTATTGCCGGCTTTGACGTGGTGATCGATTTCACGACACCTTCGGCCGTTGTAGGCAATCTACGTTCTCTCCTGGCGATGGGCGCAAAGGTCGTTGTTGGCACGACCGGTTGGTACGACGCGTTGAAGGATATGCGCGACCTTGCACAGCGCAAGCAGGCGGGGCTCCTGTACAGCACAAATTTTTCTGTTGGCGTGCAGGAGATGTTGAAGCTTGCCAAGCAAATGGCACACGTGCTGGGTCACGCCGGCTATACCTTCAGCATCGAGGAAACACACCACGCCACGAAGCTGGACGCACCTTCCGGGACCGCAATTACCCTGCAGACCGCGGTGAAGGAAGTGGGTACCGTGCCCATCACCTCGCAGCGTTCGGGCGATGCTGCCGGGACGCACACGTTGGAGGCGCGCAGCGACGCGGACCGGCTGACTCTTACGCACGAGGCCTTCTCGCGGCGAGGCTTTGCCGACGGTGCTGTGCGTGCAGCCGAATGGCTGAGCACACGCACGGGCAGCTACAATTTTGAAGAAATCTACGATCAGTTGTAGCGCACCATCCTGGAGTTCCGATGATCTTGACCGCCGAAGCCAACCTTGTTGCCTCTGCTGGAAATGAAGCTATGAAGCCGTTCGACGCACTGACCTTCGACGAAAAGCTGGATAGACTCGCACTCGTAGCAGTGCGCGTAGGACTGAACCTGCAGCCAGGGCAGGAACTGGTTATCACGGCCGGACTCGATCATGTGCCATTTGTCCGGCGTGTGACTGAACACGCGTACAAAGCTGGCGCGCTGGCAGTGACCACACTGTATAGCGACGATGAAGCTGTGCTCTCTCGCTACCAATATGCTCCGGATGCCAGCTTCGATGGCACACCGAAGTGGCTTGCGGACGGCATTGCCATGGCATATAGCTCCAACTCCGCACGGCTGGGCATTGCCGGGAGCAATCCCGCGCTTTTGAAAGATCAGGACCCGGCAAAGGTAAGCCGCTCAAATATAGCCGTCAGCAGGGCAATGAAGCCAGCAATGGAGCTTATTACGCGCCACGCAATTAATTGGTCTATTCTCGCGGGTGCGACTCCCGCATGGGCTGCGCTGGTCTTTCCTCATTTGGCAGAGGCGGAGGCAGTGCCGGCACTCTGGGAAGCCATTTTTCATGCGTCCCGCATTACAGGTGCGGACCCAGTTGCAGACTGGAAGACGCATGGCCGCAATATTGCCAAACGTGTGGCAGTGTTGAACGAGAAGAGGTACGGTGCGCTGCATTTCAAAGGTCCAGGTACCGACCTTATGGTCGGGCTGGCGGATGATCACCTTTGGGCAGGTGGGGGCGGCACGGGTTCAAATGGCATTTTTTGCAACGCAAATATTCCGACGGAGGAGTGCTTTACAACGCCGCACAAAGATCGAGTGACTGGGACGGTCATGGCCAGTAAACCTCTGTCGCATCAGGGCACGCTCATTGAAAACATTCAGTGCCGGTTCGAGCAGGGCAAAATCGTCGAGGCGAATGCCACTGCAGGGCAGGATGCCTTACGCAAACTCGTCGCAGTCGACGGGGGTGCGTCGCACCTGGGCGAAGTCGCGCTTGTTCCACACGGATCGCCCATCGCGCAAAGTGGCCTGCTGTTCTGGAATACCTTGTTCGACGAGAATGCCGCGAGCCACATCGCACTGGGTCAGGCGTATGCAACTTGTATCCGTAATGGCGAGGCGATGGACGATGCTACGTTAGCGGCAAAGGGCGCGAATAGTTCCCTGATTCATGTGGACTGGATGATCGGCTCAGGCGAGGTAAATGTGGATGGCATTTTGCCGAACGGCACCGCCGAGCCCCTGATGAGACAGGGTGAGTGGGTGTAGTGTGTCCGAGGCCGAAACCGGAACTCCTCGGCCGCAACTGACTATGCCTTCCAATCGCTTGGAGGCCTTCTCCGATGGCGTGATCGCTGTCATTCTGACGATCATGGTACTGGAGTTGCATGTACCCCGAGATGCCGGCTTCAAGGGGTTTCTGCAGGTGGTACCGCCAATTGCCCTGTACGTGCTGAGTTTTGTGATGGTTGGCGTGTACTGGGTGAATCACCATGAATTGATCCGTCGCTGCGAAACCATCAACTACAACGTGCTGTGGGCGAATTTGGCCTTTCTGTTGGGTCTTTCCTTTATTCCATACGCGACCGAGTACGTTGGCGCAAAGCACTTCGATAGCTTTTCTGCATTGTTCTATACCGTGGCCATGATGCTTGCGGGCGCAACGTTTTTCGGACTACGGCATACCGTGATGCGCCTGCAGCAGCGGCATGGAGACCTCGGCCAAACCCACAAGGCTGAGGCGCACAAACATCTGCTCTCCCTAGCCATCTACTGTGTTGCCATCCCGCTGGCATTCTTTCATCCACTGGCATCGTTCGGCATGAACACGTTAGTTACGCTCCTGTGGGTGATACCAGAGGTTGGTTTACGACACCCTTTCAAGCGTCCTTTAGGGTAAGTGATCACGCGATTAACTGCGATTGGAGTTCCGTCTGCCTTTCGGCGCCGCTGACGGCTGTCATTTCCAGTACACTCGGTTGCGGCATGAATGCATCGATTTTGCTCCAGGGTCTAGGCACTGCACTCGTCACCCCATTTCTGGCGGATGGCTCTTTGGACCTCCCGTCGCTGCGGTTGCTGGTCGAATTTCAAATCGTCAGCGGTGTTGATTTTCTGGTGGCGTGTGGCAGTACCGGCGAAGCAGCGACGCTGACCGAAGACGAGACGCTGCTGGTTGTGCAGACTGTTGTGGAGGCCGTGGCCGGGCGCGTAGCGATACTTGCCGGCAGCACCCATAACAGCACCGCCGAAGCCGTCCGACGCGCGGCAAAGCTCGCGGAGATTGACGGCTTGACGGGTATTCTGACGGCCAATCCGTACTACTCCAAGCCCAACCAGCGCGGACAATACCTGCACTTTGAGGCGATCGCGCACGCGGTCAGCAAGCCGGTGCTGCTTTACAACATTCCGGGGCGCACTGCGGCAAATCTGGAACCAGCGACGACGCTGCGACTTGCGGCAATCCCGAACATCGTCGGCGTCAAGGAATCGAGCGGAAACCTGGTTCAGATCGGAGAGATTCTGGCTGGTGCGCCTGCTGGTTTCGCTGTTCTGGCTGGCGACGACCATCTTGCCGTGCCAGTGATGCGGGCCGGTGGCCATGGTCTCATCTCCGTTGTCTCCAATGCTTTTCCCAAACAGATCGCAACCATTGTTGCTGCCGGCCGGCGTGCGGACTGGGTTGCTGCAGAAGCCATGGCAGGAACAATGGCCCCGTTGACAGCAACACTGTTTGCTGAGCCAAACCCGGCGCCCATTAAACACCTGCTGTACCGCCTTCGCTTGATCTCCACTCCCACCTTGCGGCTCCCTATGGTGGCAGTTGAGGACGCCTTGCAAATGCGCCTTCTCTCACTCGCTCAAGCGCTCTGAGTCGCAGACCATAAAGTTGTGGGAGTTTGCATGAACAGTGACCCTGAATTTCACTCTTTCGACTTGCATGCGCTGGCACGAGAGTTCCCTGCTGCGGCGGAATCCATGCTGATCGACCGCTATCTCACCGACGAAGCAGTTATCAGTACACGGCTGTTTCGCGTGTATCGGCCAACACCGGCGCACTATCATCGGTGTTGTGATGAGCGGCTGTTCGTGCTCCAGGGACGAGGTTGCTTTTGGGCGAGCAGACCCGAAAACGAAATCACCTTCGACCCGGGATCGCTGCTCATCTTTCAGCGGCTGATTGTGCACGCGATGCCAGTCCTCCTGCAGGAGCCGATCATTTTCCTGGCGATCGACACACCGCGCCGTGATCCTGCGGATGTTCACTTTGTCTCCCCAGAGGACGGCACTGCGGAGAGCTTTATTCGTCAGCGATGACTGCGGTGCTGGCGTCTGTCGAGGCGAATGCCTCGTACCATGCGGCGTAGGGGGAAGTGCAAACCAGGGTGCGATTCCTGTCGGGTGCTCCATCCGTCCACCACGGTGCTCCACGTTCGCCCAAAGCATGCTTCGCCGTGTCAACGGCGAGGCGAGCCGTTTCTCTGCCTACAACGTCACCTGCACGCATCGCGATACCCTTCGCTGACCGAGCTTGCATGAGCGCGCGCACCAGACTGGAGCGTAGTTCCGCGTCCAGTGCTGGATTGCTGCAGCGCCACAGCCGGCCACGCACGACAAAGTAGCGCCCGTCCGGAGTCGTCGGGTAACCCATTCCTGTTCGATGCAACTCGTTCCGTTGGTAGACTGGCAAAATGGTCGATGTTGAAGTTGAGGATATGGAAGTGGATGAATCAAGTGTCACGCTGCGGCTGGAAGAGCAGATTGAGCATTGGTTCGCGCAGGGTGCCGCGGCAACCCGAGAGCGCGAGGCTTTGGAAGCGTTCTATGAACTGCGCAGCATGTTGGAGAGCGGAAGTGTTCGTTCCGCCGCACCGGATGCAAGTAGCCCACTAGGCTGGCGGGTGAACGCGTGGGTTAAACGCGGTATCCTGCTTGGATTTCGACTGGGTAGTATGGTGACGATGGATGGCGGCGCCTATGTGGACAAACACACGTATCCGGCGCGTGTGTTCGCGGTAGAAGATGGAATCCGAATGGTGCCGGGCGGGTCGAGCGTGCGAAGTGGCGCACACCTGGCCAAGAACGTGGTCTGTGTACCGCCCATGTGGGTCAACGTAGGCGCCTACGTCGACGAGGGCACCATGATTGATTCGCACGCGCTGGTCGGCAGTTGTGCGCAGGTTGGCAAGCGTGTGCACTTGAGCGCCGCCGCACAGATTGGCGGCGTGCTTGAGCCTGTAAATGCAACACCTGTCATTCTGGAAGACGATGTGCTGGTCGGCGGCAACAGTGGCGTGTACGAAGGAACGATTGTGCGTCAGGGAGCCGTGCTGGCAGCGGGAACGATCCTGACGCGTGGCACACCAGTGTACGACGTCGTCCATGACACGGTGCTACGCGCAACAGCAGATCAACCGCTGGTAATCCCGGCAGGTGCAGTCGTGGTTCCAGGGGCGCGCGCCATCAGCAAAGGGAAAATGCCGGGGCTGAGCGTATACACGCCCATCATCGTGAAATATCGTGACGAGAAGACAGAGCTCTCAGCGGTTCTAGAAGACCTGCTGCGATAGCGATGGGGGATTGCACGGAAGGGGAAGGCCAGGCGGCCTTCCCCTTTTCGGTGGTCGCTACTTGCTATTCTTCTTCTTCTTTGCGGGTGGATCTTCCATGGTCTTGCGGCCTTGCTGGGCAGAGGCTCCGGGACTATCCGGAGTACTTCCCTGAAAGCGCGAATGAAGGCCATCACCCGGCTGCAGCGGTGAAATGCCACCCTTGGCCATTAATTGCGCGGCGATCTCGTAAATCTCTTCCGGCGCATAGTCCGGCGAGAACAACGAGCGGCACTCGCCGATCACAGGGCCATCTGCGGCGTACTCCGGCGCACCCTTGATCACTTCGAGCGGCTCGCCATCTGCCCAGTCTGCCGGTCCAGACCAGACGCCAGACACGTCAGCATAATCTGTGTCGGAAAAGGTGTAGAGCTTGCGGTGGCTGCCGATTGCCTGCCACTTGCGCGCTTCCGGAATTTTAGCGTCGTCAATGTTTGGTGTGGGCAACATTTTGGTGACTTCTACACCAGTGACCTTACGCAAGGCCATGGCGTATGCGGCCTGATGTACGCCGCCACGCACCATCAGGTACCCAATCACATCGCGTGCAGCCTGATTGGTCGTCATCTGATAGCAACGATGTTTGTGCATGCGCGCACCAGTTTCAAGGAAGAAGTTATGCAAAAGGTCTGCGACGAGATTGCCCGACGAAAAGACGTTCTCCCCGCTCCAGAAGTGGCCCATTGAATCCATCACCTGATGACCGCCGCCGCCCACAATCGTGTGATGCGTGTTGCGAAGATTCTTGGCTTCCTCCAAAGGTGCTGAGGTTGGATCGCCTTCCGGTACGCTGCCTTCCAGCATGAGGTTGATCGCTGTTGAGATGAGTTCGACGTGACCGAGTTCCTCTGACGTGATGCTTGCAACGAGATCGTAGAAAGGCTTGAGCTTCTTCTTTTCCTTAAAGCCGAAAGATTGGTGCAGGTAGTTGTTCAGCGTCGACATCTCGCCAAACTTTCCACCAAGAAGCTCCTGGATGGCAGCGGCCCCGTTGGGATCCGGATTGGCGGGTTTTTCCAGTGGAATCAGAAGTTTTTCAGAACGGAAGAACATGGGTGACCTTTCGACTCGGTTATGCCTCGGAGATTCACTGCTGGGACAGCAGCGCCTGCAATGTCAAACCGGCAAGCGGGATGCCAGGGCCCATGCTCGCCGTCGACGCTATCAGGCACAATCGCCTAGCACCGACAGTGGCAGCTGGACCTGTAAATGGCGCGAATGGGCAGAGTTTGTTTTGACACAGCTACAGTTCGTGAGATGGAGGGTGATCGTGAAGCAGAGTTAGCGGCCGCCTGACCGAAATCTGAACAACAACGCCATAAGAAGGCACTCGCTATGAGCTGCACGCAATGTTGGGCCTAACTTGCCTTGAATGCGTACTCTGCCATCGACACTGCTAGCATGGAGAGTGAATGAATACTGAAACCTTAAAGATTATCCCGCTCGGTGGCTTGGGCGAATTTGGCATGAACTGCATGGCCATTCGGTGGAAGGATGACATCATCGTCATCGACGCCGGCCTGATGTTTCCTGAAGACGAATTACTTGGCGTCGACATCGTCGTACCGGATATTACGTATCTGATCGAGAACCGCGAAAAGGTCCGGGCGATCGTGCTGACGCATGGCCATGAAGATCACATTGGCGGCCTCCCGTGGATTCTGAGCGAGCTCAAGGTGCCGGTCTACGGCACTGAATTTACGCTGACCTATGTGGAAGGCAAGCTCGAAGAGCACAAGCTGCTGGAAGAGGCGGACCTGATTGAGATGCTGCCAGGGGAAAGCTTCGACCTGGGGCCGTTCCGCATTTCGCCCATACGCGTGACACACTCGCTTGTAGATTGCGTAGCGCTCGCGATTCGTACGCCGGTGGGCATCGTGGTACATACGGGTGACTTCAAGATCGACCTGAGCAGTCCGGATGGAAAGCCCTTCGACCTACAGAGTTTCGCGGAGCTTGGCAAAGAAGGCGTACTTTTGCTGCTTCAAGACAGCACCAATGTGGATCGACCGGGCTATACGCCGGGTGAACTTGCCGTCAAGCCGCGTTTGGACGAAATTTTTGCACGGACGGAGCAGCGGCTGTTCTTTACCTGCTTCTCTTCGTCGATCCATCGCATCACGCTTGCTCTGGAACTGGCACACAAGCATGGGCGCAAGGTCGCACTCATCGGACGGTCCATGGACAACTCGACCGAGATTGCGCAGGACCTCGGCTACATTGATCCGCCGCCAGGGCTGATGATCCACAGTGGCCAGCTCAAGGATTTGCCGCCCGAAAAGGTCATGGTGCTGATCAGTGGTACCCAGGGTGAACCGATGAGCGCGTTGAGCCGTGCTGCAGTCGACAATCACAAACATGCCCGCATCGATGCAGGCGATACTGTCCTCTTCTCATCACGTGTGATTCCGGGTAACGAAAAAGCAATTGGGAATGTGGTAGACCACCTGTACCGCCGCAAGGCAAAGGTTATCCAGGATGGAGGCACAAACGGCCTGATTCACGTGAGCGGCCATGGATCGCAGGAAGAGTTGCGGCTCATGATCAACCTGCTGCGTCCAAAATTCTTTGTCCCGGTACACGGTGACTACCGTCATCTGACGCAGCACGTGGAAGTCGCAATGGGCACCGGGATCCCGGAAAAAGCCGTGCTGATCGAAGACGGCATGGTGCTAAGCGTGACGCCGACGAGTGCCGACGTTTCCGGTAAGGTTGCCAGCGGCCGTGTGCTGATTGACTCCGGATCGACATCGGACGTCGTTGAGGAACTCATCATTCGCGACCGTAAACATCTGTCCGAAGCCGGACTTGTGCTCGCTATTATTACGATTGACAAGATGACCGGCAAGCAAACCGGACCTCCGGAGATCGTGACGCGCGGTTTTGCAGTGAACGAGCAGGGCTTGATTAACGAGGCGAGGCAAATCATTGCCCGCACTATGGAGAACAGCTCTGCCGAAGAAAAGCGCGACTACATGTTGATCAAAGAAAAAGTTCGCGCCGACCTGAAGCGTTACATCCAGAAAAGCACCGCGCGACGGCCAATGATCATGCCCATCGTCATGGAAATCTGATCCACTAACGCCGCGGGGAAACCAGCGGCGCTTCTTTCCACTTCTCCCTGCCGAGGATAAAGACGAGATGGCAAGGCGCCTTCCAAGGCCTCGTTTGCTGCAAACGCGACGGAACCGTGACGTAGGTGTTGCGGCGACAAGTCGCGGCATGCTGCGACGACGATATGATTCTGCCCGCGCTACCCTGCCGTTGTGGGGAACTGCCTCTGCCATCCTGATTCCTGCTGCGTTGTGTTGTGTGCTGCTTTGGCCATGGATACGGGCTCATCTGCAATCACTTGCGGTGTTGGAACTCGTGAGCGGCGACACCCTGAAGCAGCCTCTAAAAAGTCTGACGACCGAGCCGTTTACGACGCAGGATCTGACGATGCAAACATCCGCGGGGCCCGTCTTTGCGCGGCTGTACACCCCGACCCGGCATCCTCACGCGCCGGGCTTGGTGGTGTTTCACGGGGTGCACCATCTTGGCCTGAACGAACCGCGGCTCATGAGCTTTGCGCGTGCCATGGCATCCTGCGGATTGCAGGTGCTGACACCGGAATTACCCGACATCAAGGACTATCGTGTAAGCGACCGCAGTGTGGCCGTGATTGGTGGGTCGACAGCCTGGTTCGCCGCAAAGCAGGGCCGGCCGGTCAGCGTCATGGGCCTCAGTTTCTCCGGCGGCCTTAGCCTGGTCGCGGCAGCCAATTCAGCGTATCGACCGAGCATGAAGCTGCTGTTTGCCGTTGGATCACAGGACGCGATGGGGAGAGTCGCGCGGTACTACCGGACTGGCCAGGACGCGAGGCCCGATGGTTCGATCGAGCTCTTGCCCGCGCATGAATACGGTCCGCTGGTTTTGGAATACGAGCATGTCGAGGAATTTGTCCCGTCGGCCGATGTAAGGGGCATTCGTGCGGTTTTGCGAGCCCACTTGTATGAAGACAAAGCGGCAGAGGACACGGCCATGCTAAACCTGTCGCCACGTCAGCAGGCAGAGGCGGCGGAGCTGATGGATGCCGGCAGCAGCACTGTGCGAGCGATGTTGCACACGAGCGAAGTGCGACACCAGAAGGAGTTTGCCGGCCTTTCTCCTGAAACGCATTTGGGAGAGCTCACGGTACCGGTATTCCTGCTCCATGGAGAGGCGGACAACATCATTCCGGCGGCCGAAACGCTTTGGATGGCCAGCGAGCTGCGCACGACGACCCTGCAGGCAGCGCTGGTCAGCCCGGTGCTGTCGCACATCGATATGGAGAAGTCCCCCGGCGCGTGGGAGACGTGGAAGCTTGTGCACTTTATGGCGCTAGTCTTGCACGCGGCTGAACGGTGACAAAGTGTTCCTGACCATGCCAAACGGATGTGTACCCGTCCGTCGATTGCGGCGACCGCTTTGCTCGCCACAGCAAAAGCAGCAGGCAAAGTCTCTGCGATGCCTCTTCCGATGAGCAAACGGTAAGCGGCGGACCTGCGACAATCGGAACATGGATCTTGTGACCCTGGCCGACATCGAAGCCGCTGCGCATCGCCTGACAGGCATTGCCGTACGCACCGGGCTATACCGTCTGGATGTAGACCTGCTGCGTGCGCTGGGTTTCTCGCTGCCGGACGCGTTGCCGGCAATCTGGTTGAAGGCGGAGAACGAACAGCCGATTGGCAGCTTTAAACTACGCGGCGCCTACAACAAGATCGCATCCCTTTCAGCAGAAGAGCTGAAGGACGGCGTTGTTGCGCACTCCAGCGGAAATCATGCGCAGGGCGTCGCCTATGCGGCACGAGAGATGGGTGTGCACGCAACCATTGTGATGCCGGAAGTAGCGCCGCGCATTAAGCGGGACGCGACAATCGCGCTCGGTGCCGAGGTGCTCCTGTGCGGTCCGGCAAGTAGTGACCGCATTGCCATGGCAAACAAAGTACTGATTGAGCGCGGGGGCGTGCTGGTGCCACCCTATGACGATCCGCTTGTCCTCGCCGGGCAGGGCACGTGCGGTCTTGAAATTGTGCAGGACATGCCAGAAGTCGACCTGATCCTGTCACCCGTGAGCGGTGGCGGGCTGCTGGGCGGTATTGCAACTGCTGCCAAGGAAACATTGCCACAGATAAGTGTCTGGGGTGCAGAGCCGGAAGTCGCAGGGGATGCGAAGGAGAGTTTCGACACGCGCACCTTGACGGAGTGGACCGGGGTGCAAACAGCGAAGACCATCGCAGATGGCTTGCGGACACAACGTCTAGGAGAATTAAACTTTGCGCAGATTCTGCACTACGTTGACGGCATCGTCACCGTAACGGAAGAGGAGATCCTGGACGCAACGCGCATGCTGCTCTTCGCGACAAGCCTGGTTGCCGAGCCAAGCGGTGCAGTAACACTGGCAGCAGCGCTGTTCCATGCGAAGGAGTTGCCCCAGCTGGCAACTGTGGTTTGCGTCCTGAGTGGCGGCAACATCGATCCCGCACTGAAGGAAGAACTTATGCTGGCAGAAGCTTAGCGGAGGACGGGTACGACCCAGGTGTCGTCTAATAGAATATGCGTGTCCTGCTTCCCTGCTCTGTCCTGCTTGCCTTCTTTACATTGACCGCTGCGACGCCGCAGCAGTCGCAGCACCTGGGAGAGCGGGCCACCGTGCTACACACGGCCGTGGTGTACGTAGGCCCCGATGTGAACTCTCAAAAGGTGTCCGAAGTATCGCCGGGGAACGAAGTCGTCGTGGTGGAACGGTCCGGACCATGGGTGAAGGTGTTTGCGAACACCAATATAGAAGAGAAGCACGGGGCCGACGAACCAGAGTTTAGCGTCGACGAAGCGGCACTGCCGGTTTCTGGTTGGATTCGCGACAAGGGCGTGGTAAGCAGCGCCACCCCGGGCGGAGACCGCTTACTGTATGGCGCCGCGGCAACGGCCGAAGAAGCCGCAGGCGAGCCGCATGCTCCCAAGCTCGCGGCAGGTGAAGCACACCTGCTGTATCGACGCGTCCCCGAATACTTTCCACAGTCACCCCTAGCCGGTGAAAGCGCATGGAGGTCGGCGGATATTCGCTGGCAGGAAGAGCGCTTCGACGCGCGATCGCTGCCATCGTATAACGATCCTGATCCGCACAATCGGCCGGCGACGTATCAGGACGCACTGAAGAAGGTGATCAAGACACAGGCTGGTACAAAGTACGCCGCGCTTGCCGCGTACGACCTGCTGGATGCGAAACTGTGCGGCGATTGGCAAGGTCTGCCCAAGTGTCCTGCGTTGGAGAGCGACGCGTATGAGAAGTATGCAGCGCAGTTCCCAGACGGACCAAAATCTGCCCTGGCGTTATGGAATGCGACGTATCGGCAAGGTGTGCTTGTAAGCATGTACACGGCCGAGGAGAACAGAAAGAAGGCCGATGCTGCTGCAGCACATGCTCACGCATTGAGCGACGAATTGCAGAGAAGGTTTTCGACGACGGACTACGCAGCACGAGCGGCAACGCTTGTTTTCCGGGTGGATCAGGGTATTGCAATCTATGGCAGCGACCGCGATTAGAGCACTGTCGTAGCATGTTGCCGACATGATTACTTCCAATGAGCTACTTGAGCGCTAAGATGAAACGGAACCGCTGTCAGCCTGGCTGTCTGGGGCTGCATTTGCGTTGGCTGCTGCCCATCTGTCCGCACGAGGTTTGCATTCTTGAACGATTACCTGCTCTCCGTGGTCCTTGGCATTGTCGAGGGTCTAACTGAATTCCTCCCTGTAAGCTCGACGGCACACCTTAGGATCACCGAAGCGCTGCTGAGCCACTTTCACCTGGTCAGTTCCTCGGCTCATCTGTCGCTCACCGACCCGTACTGGAAGATGTACACGATTGTGATTCAACTGGGAGCGATCCTCGCGTTGATGCTCCTGTTTCTTGGACGAATCGTGCGCATGTTCCGCACCTTTCCGTCAGGCGAGCGTGGCGAGAAAACCTGGTTGACACACCCATTAACGCTGACGCTGGTAGCGTTTGTGTGCACGGCGATACCGGCAAAGCTGCTGACGAAGGTTGTGGGCGAGAACCTGGAGAACCTGCGGGTGATTGCGCTGGCCCTGCTCATCGGTGGCATTGTGATGTGGATTGTCGATGCCTGGTCTTCGCGCCGTGATGCGTCGACCACGCATGTGGAAGACATGAATTTTGGGCAAGCAATCTGGATAGGCTTGTGCCAGGTGTTGAGCGCAATCGTTCCTGGAACGTCTCGTTCCATGTCGACGATTGCGGCAGGACAGGTCGCGGGGATGGACCGTGAAACGGCGTTGAACTTCTCGTTCCTGCTGTCAATTCCGACGATGATTGCGGCGACCGGCTATTCCCTGCTGAAAGCGATCCACCCAAAGGCGACCGAACTTGGTGCAGAAGCATTGACACCGCTGGTTATGGGACCAGAGCGTTGGATTGTGCTGATTATTGGAACGGCTGTCTCTTTTATTGTGGCGTACGTGGTAGTGGCATGGTTTCTGAAGTGGGTGACACGGCATGGATTCGCGCCATTCGCTATCTATCGCATTCTGCTAGGCACAGGCATGCTGGTATGGCTGCGACTGCATTCCTAGCAGGTACCCCTCCCCCGGGGGGTGCAGTGTAAATTCCTTTATTAGAGGACTTTACAAAATTGCACTAGTTTTGAGGCGCCCACTTTCCATGGAGTGATGTTCTCCCTGTGCCCCGCCCTCCCGGCGGGTATACACGTATGCCCACGCGATGAGCAGAAACTGGAGGGGAATGCGGGCCCGCAGCGCCCACCCGGGAATGGGTGCGAACGTGTCAGCGTGGCGCAGCATGTAAAAGTGAACATCGAAGTAACCGATGAGCATCAGGATCAAGCCCCATGCAGCTGGTCGGCGAGTGGATGGCAACAGCAGGCCAACGCCGCCTGCGATTTCCGCAATGCCGGTGAAGTCAACCCAAGCAGTGGGGTGGCTGTAATGCGGGGGCATGATCGCCACGTACAGCTTTGGATGCCACAGGTGATTGACACCGCCTGCCAAGTAGAGGAGGGACTGGGCAAGAAGACCGGCGCGGTACAGGGCATTGCGCATGAGCGTGGGATGCGATGCCAACCAAGAGGGTCGCTCTCCAAGACGAAGCTTGGCCCGTGTACCCCTGCAGAAGCAAAGGAAAACGCCCGCCGGGGCGGACGTTTCTTTGAACATTGGAGTCCTTAATTGCGGCTGTCGCGGGCTGCCTTGATGTAATCGTGCGAGGTCTGGATATGCGCAGCCTGCGTGCTGAGAAGCTGGTGCACGGGCAGGGGCAATTCAAGTTTCAGGGCCTCGGCGTAAGCCTTTTTTATCACATCTTCGCCCTGCTCTGACGTCTCAAGCAGAGTGTGGTCAGTACCGCCAAGCTTCTGCTTCAGATCACCCCAGGTGCGATGCAGCGTCGCCACAACCGTACCCGACTCCTTGATGTCTCGAACGCCTTCCTTGTGAAGGGTATCTTCCAGGTCGCCACGGAAGGAGGCACGCTTCAGACTCTCGGCCAAGAAGTAGCGCTTCAGGGTGTCATCCTGGATGTGCTCGCCAATATCCTGAAAGCCCTTCTGGCTGTCGATCAGGGTTTCGATGAGGCCGCGTAGGGTTTCTTCTGTTTTCTTCAGCGTGTCTTCCATGATGAGGCAATTCCTTTCAAGTACCGGCGGTCAGCCGGGAATGCGGATAGAGCAGAACTGTTGTCGCCGAACCGTCGTTCGGGAAGGCGCTGATGAATTCCGCCGGCGGGGTGAGAACTTCGTTGCCTGCATGAACAAAAGAAGTCGCGAGAGCCCGAGCGTTTCCGAATGGTGAAGGCGCCTGCGGCAAAAGCCTTCAGGGTTGCACTTACAACATAGGAAGCCACCCAGCACACGTGGGTTGCTCGCATGGTTCACGGCGGTGATTTGTTGTTCTTCGCTGTCTGTTCGCGGGTGAGAATCGTGATGTGATCGAATCCGTGTCTGTTGCTGCCGTGCTGCGTGACGCGTGTGCGATCGCGAGGGAGAACCGCGACTGATGAAGACTCTGAGATTGGAAACCGTCCCGACACGCAGCCGGCGGCTGAACGAAGTGCTGGGCATGACGGTGGTGGTTGCGGCGATCCTGCTGTTGCTGGCGCTGGTGAGCTATCACGCGAGCGACCCGAGCCTGAACACGGTTGGACCGGACGGAACCCTGGCAGGGGCGGGACGCGTGCAGAACTGGACGGGCCGCCTGGGTGCGTCGCTGAGCGACCTGCTGCTGCAGATCTTTGGCGTTGCGGCATTTGCGCTGCCGCTGCTGCTGGCGCGGTTGGGCGTGTGCTGGATCGGCTCGCGAGCGCAAGGCGGGCCGATGGCAAAGACCATCGGGGTGACCCTGTGGATGATCGCCGGGCCGATTGCCTTTGCCATGCTGCCGATGCACCTGTTGTACAAGGGCGCGCTGCCGCTGGGCGGCGCGGTAGGAACGCTGCTCGCAAGCACACTGGTGCTGCTGGTGAATGGGCCGGGAGCGTGGGTCTGCGTGGCCCTGGTGCTGGTCGTTGCGGTGTACCTATCCACCACCTTTACGTTCAACACCGCGCAGGAATGGGCAACGGAGCGCATCAGCCTGATTGGCCGGATGCGGGAGAAGCTGGCTGCACGCCGCGACAGAGCCGAAGACGACGGCAATGAGACACGACGTGAACGGGAGTTTGCGCGGCAGCAGGAAACGGAACGGAAGGTGGCCGAGCGGAAAGTTTCAGTCAACGCGTCGTTGCTGGGAGGGGTGTTCGCCAAGTGGGGATTCTGGCGGAGGGGCCTCCCCGCGGATGCCGCCAAGGTGGAAGCTAACCCACCCCTGTCGCGCCGCCAGTTCTCGCAACAGCCACGCACCGACGTGGATGCCGGGCCGGAACCGGAGTTTGCGCCGTTGCCAGCACACCTGCAGATGGCCGCAGAAGCGCACCTGCGCAGCGAAATGGCCGTGCACGAAGCCGCACCGTCGCTCGACGAATTGGGCGACTGGGACGAACCGGTGGAGAACGCCTTACCCCCACGCGAGGAACCCTTTGACTGGATGCAGCATGGGGCAACACCGTTGGCGAAGACCGCGACGGCGCAGCGTGCGGAAGTGGTTCCCTTTCCCTTACGCGAGTTAAGGGTGGAGGGCCTGAGACCGATTACGGATGCGCCATCGGCACTGCCGGGGGTAGCGGAGGCAATCGATGCGGTGCCTGCGCCAGTCAAGGAGATCTCCTTTGGCAGGCGCGCCGATGAAAACCTGAAGCCGGTCGCGATGACCGCCAAGAGCATACATGGGTACAAGCTGCCGCCCTCTTCGCTGCTGTACAAAAACGACGAGCACGCGGCGGTGCGCGAAGAAGCGCTGCGCGACGAAGCGCGGGTGCTGGTGGAGAAGTGCGGGGAGTTCGGCGTGGACGGGCAGGTCACGCAAATTAACCCCGGGCCGGTGGTAACAACCTTTGAATTTCGGCCGGACGCGGGGGTAAAGTACAGCCGGGTGACCGGCCTGGCGGACGATTTGTGCCTGGCGATGGCGGCAGAGTCGATCCTGATTGAGCGGATGGCTGGAAAATCGACCGTGGGGATCCAGGTACCGAACCATGAGCGTGAGACGATCTGGCTGCGCGACGTGGTGGAGAGCGACAACTTTGCCAACAGCAAGTCGCGACTTGCAATTGCGATGGGCAAGGACATTAATGGACGCATTGTGACGGCGGACATGGCGAGCATGCCGCATGTCCTGATTGCCGGATCGACCGGGTCGGGCAAGTCGGTCGCGATCAACGCGATGATCATGAGTGTGCTGTTCAAGAGCACACCGGAGCAGGTGCGCATGATCCTGGTCGATCCGAAACGGGTGGAACTGGGCATGTACGAGGGGATTCCGCACCTGTTTACACCCATCATTACCGAGGCAAAGCTGGCGGCGAACGCGCTCCGCAATGCCGTGCGCGAGATGGAGCGGCGTTTAAAGCTGCTGGCGAGCCGCCACGTCCGCAACCTGGATCAGTACAACAAGCTGTTCGAGAACGGCCAGCTGTTTAACGAGGATGGTGAGGAGCAGCTGCCGCTGCCCTACATCATGATCATTATCGACGAGCTTGCCGACCTGATGATGCTGGACAAGGCCAACGTGGAGGAGAGCATTACGCGGCTGGCACAGATGGCGCGGGCGGTGGGCATTCACCTGGTGCTGGCGACGCAGCGGCCGAGCGTGGATGTGATTACGGGGTTGATCAAGGCAAACGTGCCGACGCGGATGAGTTTTCGGCTGGCGACGAAGGTGGACTCGCGGACGATCATCGACTCGAACGGCGCGGAGAGCCTGCTGGGGCGGGGCGACATGCTGTTTCTGCCGCCGGGCACGAGCCGGCTGCAGCGGGTGCATGCGCCGTATGTGACGGAGAAGGAGATCACGGATGTGGTTGAGTTCTGGCGGGCGCAGGGCGAGGCCGAGTACGTCGAGGGCTTTCTGGAAGGGCCAAAGGATGAGAAGACGGGCAAGGAGATGGGGGATGGCACGGCGGAGGGCGATTCGGACGAGTTGTTTGACGACGCGGTGCGGCTGATCTTTGAGTTTGGGAAGGCCAGCACTTCCCTGCTGCAGCGGCGGCTGCGGATTGGATATGGGCGGGCGGCGCACCTGATCGACCTGATGGAGCGGGATGGGCTGGTGGGACCGGCGGACGGGTCGAAGCCGCGGGAGATTTTGAAGTCGCCGGACTTTTATCGCGAGGTGGACGAGGCGCTACGGTAGGGCTGGGTGGTTGTTGTGAGGCCGGTCCGGCGAGGTTGCCGGGCCCTTTCGCTTTGGTTGTGCGATTCCCTCAGGGGCTAAAGCCCCGTGGTGGGATGGGTGTCATGGGCCGGCGGAAGCCGGGGCCCCCGCCCCGTGTGGG
>CAXUHM010000058.1:0-19556 GCA_964250935.1 uncultured Terriglobus sp. | reverse complement strand
CGACCTTTGGGTTATGAGCCCAACGAGCTACCGGGCTGCTCCACCCCGCATTCCCAAGATATCGTGCTTCGCGGGTGCTGTCAAAGCGTGCACCGTGACGGTTCCAAGAATGATAGGCTGGCGCAGCAGTGCGGAGGTTGGGTGCGGATCAAGCGCGAGACACGGCGGGGCGAGCCTCAGGCTGCGGATGTACCAGCGTGGATGCAGTCCTCGCGCAGGCGCTTCTGCGCAGAACTTGCCACTGCCAGCGCAATGGGAATGTTTACCAGCGCAGGCACGTCGGTGTGGGCGCAAAACTCCCGTGGTGTGCACTTTTCTGTCGCGGAGTTTGATCATGCGCGTATCTTGCGTATCGCTGATGAAGCTCTGACAAGCACACCGCATACGTTGGTCGACGTAGCGGCGTTGGGCAAGCGCAATCCTCAGGAGTTCTACTCAGAGCACCGAGGACAACAGGCCGGAAAGGATGGTGTCCCTCAAGGCTTCACCGGGCACGCCGACTCCTTAGTGTCGATGAACCGAGCATTGAGCGGATTAACTGCTGCCTGGCGTGCGACCGGAGATACGCGGTATTTTCAGGGAGCTCTACGCCAGGCGCGTGCGTGGTTTCTGGATCACCCGACGCGTATGTTGCCAACGCTGGAGCAGGCAGGCGCTGTGCCTGGTATCGAAGACGATCGCAACAATGGCGTCACCGAAACAGTGGCCCTGGCTGAGTGCGCGCGCGCGGCGTCCTTTCTTTGTGCGTCGCCACTCATGCCCGAGCAGGATGCTGCAGGATTACGACAATGGTTCACGGAATTGCTGTCCTGGTTTGTTGACTCAAAAAAGGGAGGCATCGCGCGCCAGGCCAAGTCACTGGAGGCAATCTGTTGGACGATGCAGGCCGCCGAGTTTGCGCGTTTTACGCGAAACGACCCCCAGTATCGAGTGTGCTCCCACCTGTTTCGTGACAGTCTGCTGCGACAGATGAACTTTGATGGCTATTTTGCGCCGGCTCTATACGACACGGATCCGTATGCCACGAGCATGTTCACGCTGGAGTGTCTTGCCGCCGCATGTGAAAGCCTGTCCACCCCTTTTGAAAGCCTATGGATGGCAAGTCTTCCAGACGGTCGGGGCATGCACTCAGCGGTCGCATGGGCACTGCCGTACCTGCGAGACCGTCGGAAGTGGCCATATGTGTCCGATCAGGAGAATTTTAAGGCACAACCAGTGCGGCAGAATGCGCTGCTGTTTGCCGGTCGCGCGTACGATCAGGCGGACTACATTGACGTTTGGAAGAGCCTGCCGCCAGACACGCAGATTCCCGCGATCACACGGAAACATCCCATTACTCAGCCAGCACTCTGGGCAACACGCCCGCCCGCTTGAACGATGCTGCTGGCTCGCTAAGAGGGGCTGCAGCACGGACAAGATCATTGCTACGGTGGAGCTGATGCCCAATGAAGAGCAGGATGGTTTAAACGGCGCAGGCGCAGCCTTCGTCATTAACCTGCGCCTTGGCGCCAGGAGGCAGCAGCGATGCAACAGATGAAGAGAGTGGTATTTCAGAATAGCTGCTACTGTCTGTTTCCAGACAGGGTCGAGCAGGGCAACTACATCGCTCGCGCGCTCTCCCGTACGGAGCTCGAGTCGAATTATCCCATGAGTACGCCTGACAATGATGATCGATCCGGTGTAGTTCGTAGGTGGACTCTTACGGAAGACATTCGTCGCTACCCACAGTTGTCCTCGAATAACTGCCTGGCGGATGCGCTCTACAACTTAGCACTGGAAGAGTTGGGCAAGGACGTGGCGGCGTCCGGAATGTTCGATGCCGGTGCAAAATGGCCCGGTGTCTGGACCCGCGACGTAAGCTACAGCATCATCCTGGCGTTGGCATCCATCGAACCGGAGAAGGCGAGGGCGAGCCTGCTTTACAAAGTGCGGCGTGGTCGGATCGTCCAAGATCCAGGAACAGGCGGGTCGTGGCCCGTGTCGACGGACCGGCTTACCTGGGGTCTGGCCGCGTGGGAGATATATCTCACCACTGGCGATAAGGAATGGCTTCAGCAGAGCTATCCCATTCTGCGCGATTCGATGCTCGACGATATGCAAGTGGTCGTCAATCCGGCCACGGGTCTGGCGTACGGCGAATCGACTTTCTTAGACTGGCGCGATCAGACCTATCCGCAATGGATGGAGCCAAAGGACATCTATCAAAGCGAAGCGCTCGGCACCAACGTTGTTTTTGGTCGAGCTTGTTCCATTCTCGGGCTCATGTGTGCGGAACTACATGAACCAAGCGAGCAGTGGGATGCAATTGCAAATCGTGCCTCGTCAGCGGTGAACAACCTATTCTGGCAGGAGGAGGCCGGCTTTTATGGGCAGTATCGATACGGTGGTGTAATGCCTTCGCTGTCGCCACGTGCCGAGGCGCTCGGTATGTCTCTCGCCATGCTCTTGGACGTTGCTTCCCCTGCTCGGCAGGACCGTATCTTGCAGGCGCAACCGGTGATGGCTTTCGGCGTCCCCACCGTCTTTCCGCAGACGCCGGGCCTCGAGCCCTACCACAACGACTCAGTGTGGCCCTTCGTTCAGGCATTCTGGACGATGGCAGCGGCGAAGCGTGCGAACGAAACGGCAGTGTTGTACGGTGTTGCTTCGATCCAGCGCGCAGCAGCGTTGTTCCTCACCAACAAGGAAAACTTTGTTGCCAGTACGGGCGCCGCTTCTGGTACCGCTGTGAACTCAGACCGGCAGCTGTGGAGTGTAGCGGCAAGCCTGGCCATAACCTACCGGGTACTGTTTGGAATGCAATTCCAGCAGGACGGATTGTATTTTGCTCCTGTCGTGCCCGAAGCGATGGCAGGCGACCGAACACTAACTGGATTTCCGTACCGTAGTGCTGTGCTCGATATACGGGTAAGCGGCTTCGGCAGCAGGGTCAGTCTGTTTCTTTTGGATGGGAATACGACGCGGCCCATGTTGCCGGGCGGATTAACTGGGAGGCATACGGTAACCATCGAGCTTGCGAATACGCCAGCACCTCCATTGGCACTTTGTGTCGTGCCGGCAACCGTGGCGCCAGATACACCCGCTGTTGTGCATACGGAGGGATTGCTGCATTGGGAAATCGTTTCAGGCGCGACAGCATACAATTTATACCGCAACGGTGTGTTTCTTCAGCAACTAAGTGTGCGCCACTTCCATCCGCAGGACGATCAGTACACGGAGTATCAGGTCAGCGCGGTGAACGCGAGACAAATTAGTTCCTACTTGAGCAAACCCATTCCGGTAGGGTCTGCGCCGATCACCATTCCCGTCACGGACCGCGTCGCGTATGTGGAAATTAATCAGGCCGAAACCACTGGGATCGCAGTCACTGTGAACGTTCCTAAGGGGCGATACATGGTTACGTTTCGTTACAGCAACGGTGCAGGCCCCGTGAATACCAACGATTGTTGCGCGATTCGAACGCTCTTTCTCGATGGCAGCCCTGTTGGGCCAGTCGTTATGCCGCAGCGGGGTATGAACGATTGGAACAACTATGGCACGAGCAGCCTGCAGGTAGTGGAACTTCCGCGTCGAACGCACATCCTGGAATTACGCCTGGGTCCAGCGGATCAGAATATGAGCGGAGAAGAAAATCGTGCACGCATTGCCGACCTTATCCTTACCCCACTAAGTGGGGCATCACCTTAGTGGCCATGCACTTTACACGAACTGTCCTGCGACTGCAGAGTTCAGCGGTTCAGGCGATGGAACGGCATACCGATAGTGTCAGATGATCCTGATCCGGAAATGCTTTAGAAGGCTGAAGTGTATGAGCACTCGATAGGCATTGCTTCGGGCCTGAATAGATCTACTTCCGAGAAGGCAGTTGCACCTAAGAAAAGAAATGCGCCCATCTTAAAGGGCGCATTCACAATGAGCAACGATCATTCCAAGGTCAGGATGACCCAGGCGTCAGGTGTATGCGGCCATGGTTACGCCTGAATCGCTTTGGTGAGCCGAGGAAGGAGTTCATGGGCGGTACCCTCGTCGATGCGCGTCTGCTCTGCTGCGTCGAAACCTGTGAAGGCTGCAAGGGTCTCTTTTGCGATGCCAATCGCTTGCGCGGGAATAAACGGTTGATCAAACCCCATCATCAGGCGTGTTGGATCATGGGTAATTTGAATCGCAGAAAGGTTGGCCGGAAAGCAGGAGATAGCCATGTCGTAATACAAGGTAGCAATTTGGCCTTTGAATTTCTCACCAAGTTGATCGCCGTCTGCCTTGCTGAAGTGGTTTTTCATGCGCGCGATCTCCGCAATGCGATTGGTTACAATCGGCAGCGTGCCTCCACCATGAGAAACAATGAACTTGATCTCTGGGCATCGCGACAGAGTGTCTGAATCAAGCAGGCTCACAACCATGCGTGTGCTCTCAAAGGGATACTCGATCATCGGAGCTGGATAGCCAAAGTTAAGCTGATCGATGCAAACAGACTCTGTTGGATGAACAAATACCACGGCTTTTCGGCGATTCAGCTCATCCATCACTGGGCCAAAAGCGGCATCGCCCAGGTACTTGCCATCGTAGTTGGTCATCAGGCAAACACCATCCATGTGAGCCTCATCGAGGCACCAGGCAATTTCTGATAATGCGGCCTCAACATCGGGCAAGGGAACAGTCGCAAATGCACCGAAGCGGGTCGGGTGCTCCTTCGTGAGATCGACGAGCTCCTGATTGAGCACGCGCGCAAGATCAGCAGCTTCCTTGCCTTTCCAAAAACGCAGGCCAGGCGAAGAGACAGACAGGACCTGAGCCTGCAAACCATACTGATCCATCTCTTGCAAACGTTGCTTTGTGTCCCATGGATCCATAGGAAAGCCAATCTCTTTATCGGTGATGCCGGCTTTCTTGATTGCATCAATGTATGTCTTGGAAATGATATGAGTATGGACATCGATGGTAGTTGTTGTCATAGAACCTTTCTTCCTCCCGTGTTATGTTCTCCGATGCAGTTCCGGCGATTGTGTTGCGTAAGCTGCAAGCGTCGTCAAGAAAAGTCTGCAACTCAGTGGGTTCGTCAGGTCGGTTCCGATGTCCAGCTCATGCAGAGTTCTGCATCAGTGGCTGGTGCCTCATCGATTGCGTCTACTTGTGACGATGGATCTTTACAGTAGCCTTCGTCTTGAGTCGAACGATCGGACTATACCTTTATCCATGGACTCGGGCGATTCCATTGCGTTCAAAAAAGCTCGGACGTGGCACTGGGCGACTTGATCCAGGCTGGTCGAAGAGGTATTGCAGTCACGTAGACAAGCACATGAAATTCATCGAGGCTTGTTAACGCGCGCTGTTCCTGTTGCAGCTATCAGATGATAAGACTGGTCTTTGCGTATACGGACTGTTGGGACTGCCTTACTTCCTGGGCGAGGAGGGTTCGTCCACCTGGAGAATCTGGTCAGCCTTTATGTTCTTGAGCTGTTGCACAATGCCGCTGGGCCAACGAATCTCAAGTGTCTGCGCTGCAGTCTCAGAGCCAAGTCCAAAATGCGCACGCTTGTCGTTGGACGACAGGTAGGAGCCCGTCGTCGATACTGTAACGAACTGCGAGCCCTTGCCGCTGGTCAGCTTAATGGCTGCCCCGATCCCATCGCGGTTTGAGGTGTGGCCGACAAGCAGGACCGTAAGCCAATGGTTTGCAGAGGTTGTTTCATTGTGAAGAATATGTGCTGCGCCACCATTCGTAGAAATAACAGCATCGACCCTGCCATCATTGTCCAAGTCGCCTACCGCCATGCCGCGACCAACCCATGGCTCCTGAAATACCGAACCTGCGTCTCGCGACACGTCAGCGAACTTGCCGTTGCCCATGTTGTGCAATAGCAACGTGGGTTCCTTGTAGTGCAATTGCGGGTAGTTCAGTTCTACTGTGTCCAGATCGTGGCCCTGCGAGACCAGCAGGTCTTTCAGACCATCGTTGTCATAGTCCAAGAAATGAATGCCCCAGCCTGAGTGCAGCAAGGTCATGCGTGCGAGGCCAGAGAGATACGTGTCGTAACTAAAGGATCCGTCTCCGTTATTTCGGTACAGCGCATATTTCTGATTGGCAAGATTCGTGATGACAAGATCTGGCAGGCCGTCATTGTCATAGTCTTGGAAATCTATGCCCATGCCGGCATAGGTACGTCCATCACCATCGACTGCCATCTCTGCGGTGAGCCCCGTCTCTTCGAAATTTCCTTCCCCTTTATTGTGATAGAGGAACTCAAGCATGGAATCATTGGCGACCGCCAGGTCTATTTTCCCGTCACGGTCGAAGTCGGCGATGGCAATACCAAGTCCCTTACCCGGCTTGCTCAAGCCTATCTTCTCGCCTACTTCGGTAAAGGTGCCATTCCCATTATTGTGGTAGACCAGCGGGCGGATGACGGGGAAGATATCAGGGTGGCAGTAGGCCCGATAACCTTCGCGATGTTCGCCGCACCAGACATCTTCCCAGTCCCACACAACGTAGCGCAACACGATCAGGTCGAGCTTGCCGTCGTTGTCCAGATCAACCCATGCGGCCGAGGTCGACCAGGTTTGACCGGGAACCGTTGATCCCCCGGTGCCGGATTTTTCCGTAATATCCGTAAAGGTGCCGTTTCCGTTGTTGTGGTAGAGCCGGTTGCCACCGTACGCCGTGACGTACAAGTCCTCAAACCCGTCATTGTCATAGTCTGCAGCGGCGACACCCATGCCGTAACCGACACCCATCAACCCGGATCGAACGGTCACATCCTCAAACGTTCCGTCCTTTTTCTGGTGGTATAGCCGATTCCAATCTGCGGGCGAAGCCTTCTGTGGAACCGTCCCCTTCGGTGCCGGATTTGGGATGGGCGCGCCATTTGCGAAGAAGATGTCAAGCAGGCCGTCGTTGTCATAATCAAAGACAGCGACGCCAGAACCCATAGTTTCCAGCAGGTACTTGCTTGAAGTGTGGAAGGCCTGTCCTTTAAAACCGACGCCTAACGCTGAGGCCTTGTCGGAAAAGTGAACGGAATCCTTGCTCTCTACTTGCGCCGACAGTGCAGACGTACACGTCATCGCCGCTACCATCAACAAGGCGCCGCGGCGTAGGAGTTTGCTCATGGTGGAGGAAAAGCAACGCATCATCGTTCAGTTGTGCCCACGCCAGGCTAGGACCACGACAATGATAACGCCGATCGCAAATGTCTGCCCTTGCGTTACCTTCCCGGATTGGCAGAGACGCGCGACCTTCACGCCCTTACAGGTGTTCGAGGGGAACCTGAATGATCGTGACGCTGGCGTTGGGGAAGACATGATGCAGAATCTTCCCGCGGACAGCCTGAGTCTCGCGTACGGGCACAATGCGATTCGGACGCAGGTCGTCATTCTCGTCTAGGACATTCTGCCCGCCAAGGGTTGAGATTAGCGCCGCGCCGCCCGACACAGTCATAGCGGTAAGGTCGAGGTCTGCCGTGATTGGCCGCGCCAAATGCAAATTGACGCAGGTCAGTATCAGCTTAGATTGATCGTCAGGCTCTGTGGCAGTGCAATCCAGGTAAGGTACGTTGCGGACATCGGGTAGACGCGTGATGCCTTTTGCGATCGTGTAGGTGGGAGTGTCGTTTGTGAGATCCAGGAGTCGCCTTGGACGAGTGCCGGAAAGCTCGTGCAATACCCAATAGGCCGGCGCGCCGTACACCTGTGCGCGCTTCTTCCAGATACCACCAAATTCCAAGATACCCGTCATGTCCGAGATTGAGACCACGTCGGAGTTTCGCATGACCATGTTCAAGAAACCACCGGCGAATAACGCTCCGCCCAGGTTGGTAAAATTCGGGCCCGTGTGAGTATCTGAGATGAGCAGCCATTCGGTGAATGCGACTTTCACCTGTGGATGCGCTGCATCGATAGCTTGCTGCTGAATCGCGTGCATGCGGTCGGCCAAACCCCAGGGCAGGGCGAGCGAAGCCATGCTGCGAAATTGGTCGGTTGGCCTTTCCATCTGGACGTGGTCTCCCACAACAAAGTGTGTGGACAAAAAGTCAAAACTATTCTTCGGATTGAGTAGTTGCTGCGCATTCCAGTCATGGAAGTGATCCTCATCGGCACCGGTTGCGATCAGACGGGCTTGCGGATCCACCTGTCGCACGGCATTGCTGGTGGCCAGTGTCACCGCTGCAATTCGCTCCTGTGATGGATATCCGATCTGGAAGTCGCCCCACAGTTCATTCCCCATTTCCCATAAGAGGCCGCCCTGGTGATTGGCCCAGTGCGCATTGACATAGCGCACCCACTCACCGGCCTCCTGCGGCGTTCCCGTGCCTACATTCAGCGCGATTTGTGGCTCAGCGTGGATTAGCTCGCAAAAGCGGAGAAATTCGTTGGTGCCGAAGGTGTTGTATTCCGGGATGCCCCACGATGGATTGATCATCGACACACGCTTGTCAATTGGCCCAACACCGTCCTGCCATCGATAGGCGGAGGTGAAGTTGCCTCCGAAGCGAACGACAGGGGACAGGTCTTGCGCAAGCGCAATCACCTGCGGATCCATGCCGTCGACGGCATCGGCAGGCGCCAGCGCTACATTATCGACCTGCGCGCGTGCATCATTGAAAAGTGACAGTACGAGATCGACAGGCTCAAGTCGAGCCACCTGCCCGGGTTTGAGGACTAACGTAAACTTGTACTTCTCCCACTCTGCCGAGGACGCATTTACTGTCGTTTCCGCAAGAACCAGGTCCGGATGCGCGTGCCGCCGCAATGTGATTCTGATTGCGCCGCCACCACGCACGTGTTTGACCATGACGCTTCCGCTGTAGGTCAGTTCCCGCGAAACCGGCAGGTATACACGTTGCGAAACGCCTACCTCCTTGTCTGGAAGGGACATGATCAGCAATGACTGGTAAGAATTGCCTGCATCGCCCCGAATGGTGAGGTAACGGTTGCCCTGTGCGCCGTCCAGCGGCTCCCACGGCAGAGGAAGGCCAAGTTGGGAAGAATGACGCAGCGTTGGCCGGTCACGCAGCATCTCCTCAACATTCCCGGCTGACCACAGCCCACTCTCAAACGACGGATTCTCCACCACATCTGCCCACAGTCCACCGTATGTGGAGTGCCCGATCGGTTCAAGAAAACTGCCGAACAGTGTCGATGCAATTGGCCGCACACCCGTCGGCTCGGTTACGCGAAGGTGTACGACCTGACCCGGGGCAAATGGGCTTTCCGTCATTTGTGCAAACGTAGCCGAAGTCTGGAGCAGCGCTAAAACCGCAATCGTGCAAGCCATAACCGGCAATGATGAAGTGTTGCGAATCTTTTGAAGCATTGTAGAGCTCCTTGGCAGATGGTGGGGAGTAGCTCAAAGAACTCTAAGGGGCGATGGATAGCGACATCAGGGTGACTGGACGGGCTGCCCTCTCCCTTGCTGGCTCGCTGCGAGCGCAGTAGCTTTCTCCAGTTCCCCTTGCGCCTCCTCCTGCTTTCCAAGACGGCGCAATGCAAGCCCTCGATAGTAGTGGGCAAGCTGATAGTCAGGCGCGGCGACCACAGCCCGCGATAGGAAGATGTCGGCCGTGTCGTAATGCATCAAGCGATACGCAAGAATGCCCATGCCGGTCAACGCGCCGCCGTGGTTCGGCATGCTGGCAAGCGCCTTGTTGAAGCTCGCGTTAGCTTCGACATCATGGTGTGCGTCCAGCTGCATTTGCCCAAGTTGGTAGTAAGACTCTGCCTGCGCAGGCAGCAGGTCAATAGAACGATTGAACTCCGCAATTGCCAGTTCTGTCTGCTGTTGCATTTGGTACAACCGCCCAAGGCCGTAATGTGCGCTGGCGTCACCAGGATTTAGCCGTAGATAGGCCAAATAATGGGTTTTTGCGTCGCCGAAGTGCTCCTGTTCTACCTCTACGCGAGCCAGTGCGTACAGCAGCTTTGTCTGGTCGGGACCAAGCGCTAGACCGGCATGCAGAGCTTCAGACGCGATACCAAGTCGATGCATATTTAATGCCTGCACGCCAAGATCCAGGAGGATTTCTACATCGTCCGGAAGAACTGCGTGTACGTGCTGCAGCAAAACCAGTGCGGCGTCATTGTCGCCTGCGGTACGAGCACGCAGGGCGAGCGCGACAGCGGCTTTGCGCTCACCGGCACGGGCAGGTGGATCCTGCGGTTTGGTTGCAAGCGCTACCTCAAACCTTTCCATAGCCTCGGGCAAACGCTTGCTTTGTAGAAGCAGGTTGCCATAGGTATCGTTGGCAAGAATGGACGTGGAGTCCAACTCAAGAGCCTGCCGCAGTTTGTCTTCAGCTTGCGAGAGATCGCCTTTGGTCGCAAGCTGTCGAGCGGCTGAAACGAGAGATTCAGCTTTTATTTGAACCGACGGAGGGCTGGCCACCTGTCCACACATTCCCAACGGAACAACGACGGGTGCGACGGCCAAGAATTTAAGCAGAGCTTGCCGCATGTGCAAGAAGCCGGGAGATCATAGGAACGGTGAAAACGCGAAGGACTTCTAAATGCACTTGGCAGGGACGCTGGAACGCCCCTGCCAATACAACCGCAGTACTGGGTCAGAACTGAATACGCCCGGTGATTTGCATGTTCCGTGGAGTGTCGATAGTTGAGTTAGGAACACCAAAGGTGGCGCTGTTTGGTTGGTTGAAAATATTGTCATTCGGTGATTGAAAGACGTGGCGATTGAAAGCGTTCAACAGTTCTACTTTCAAGATGAACGTCATCCCTTCGCGAATGGGCGTTTTCTTCAAAAAGCTGAAGTCTTCATTGTTGTACCGGTAATTACGAAGTTCACCCGTAACACGCGGCAGATTTCCAAAGAGAAAGCCGCCATTGTCGCAGTTCGGTGTGACAACGGTGCCAGGTGCCACACACGCAACAACGGCACGGCTGATTCGATTTTGCGGATTGTTTTGATCGTAGAAGGCAGGAGCCGTTTGCGTTGCAGAGTATGCGTTATTTCCCGTGTAAGTCGCTCCATTGAATTCACTATCTACGTTTGGATCGGAGAAGAAATTATTGGGATTACCCGCCTGAAGCCGTCGGAAAGGATTCAGATGTCCTCGACGTGCAGGACTCGCCAGCGAAGAACCGGGGACCCGCGTGAACTCAATCGCATTCTGGAAACCAGGGATGCCAGTTGCCCCGTTGAACGATTCAGGTTGCCCTGACTGATATCGCTGGACACCCCCTATTTCAAAACCGCTGACCGCCGCACGGAGCAACGGACTGCTAAAGTTGCCGAACCTCTTCCCTTGTCCGAAAGGTAGTTCATAGAGGTAGCTGACGACGAAAGTATGAGGAATGTCCTGAATGGAAAGAGCTTTTTCCGTCTTAGGATTCGCAGGGTCCTGCTCCTGGACAACGCCAGCGTTGGTTCCTGGAAGTGCAGAATCAGCATTGGTAATGTGCTTGGACCAGGTGTAGGACGCCTGTAAATTGAGGCCCTGTGAAAAACGGCGTTCTACTGAAGCAATGAGAGCGTCGTATGACGAGTGACCCACATTTTCGAGACAGCAGTCAGTCGCGATGAAATCGTATTGCGGAAAAGGGCGAAGTGCCTGAAAGTAGTTTGCATTGCTGTTGAACTTTGCATACGGAAGAGCGGTTCCCTTGGCTGTACTCTCGTATGCAAAGGTGCGCCCTAATTCGTCGCCTAGACCGAAGGTGCTCGGTGATGTGTTATTGATGTTTTGAATGCCGGACTTAAGGTGAGCACCGGAGTTGCCGATATAGCCGATCGTAAGGATCAGATCCTTGGCAAGCTCCTGTTGAACCTGGAGATTCCACTGATTGACCATGGCCGGCCGGCCGTAAGAAGGCATGATGTAGTTGCTGAAATTGCGTGGAGCACTGGAATTGCCATTATCGTAAAAGCCAGGATCGAGGTCTGCGGCGAAGGAGGGAGTGCCGAAGCCGGTTGAGAGATTGAAGCTTGGGTCGAAGCCATTGGAATTGAGGTTAACCGGGCTGTTATAGCCGGTAGTGGTTGCGCCGCCAAAGTCGGAGTATTGCAGTGGGCCGTAGAGTACGGCAAAGCCGCCACGCACTACAAATTTGTTCTGCAATGAGGATGGGGAGTAAGCAAAGCCGAGACGGGGAGCGATGTCCTTTGTCCAGGTATCAGCCCAGCGCTTGTTGCAGTTTGTGCAGGTCGTGCCGAAGATGAGCGCACCCGGTGTTCCAGAGACAGGATCAATGGCGGTTGGGCTGAAGTTAGACGTGAAGTTCTGAGCTTCTTTGCGCGGCTGGTCAATGTCGTAGCGTATCCCTGCGTTGATGACAAGGCTATTCGATACTTTGAAGTCGTCCTGGAAAAAGCCAGCATAATACGCTGAGATCCAACGGGGCTGGTGATTTGGAATCGTGATCCCGCCGGAGTCCGTTAAGCCAAGCAGAAAGCTTGCCTGTGCCAAACCAGTTCCATCCTGATAGGGACTAGTACGTGCTGCCTTCGTTTGGTTGGCATTAAAGTTAAAGAAGCCGTTGGTGACGTCATTGGCAAGTGCCGAGTACTGCTGATAGCGGTAATCGATACCGAATTTGAAGCTGTTCCGACCTTTTTGATAGCTGACGGAATCATTTACCCGGATACCGTTATCGATATTGTCGCCATTCTGGTTGCGGCTTAGCGACACGTAACCGGGGACATTGACTAGTGGGAAGCCGGTGACGAGACTCGGAATCCCAAGTTTGGTCGCGTAGTTCACTCCACCTTGCAAATAAACCGAACCGTTAATGGAGTTGGAACGGTTGTAACCGATGTTCAAGTGGTTGAGAATGTTAGCCGTAAAAATGTGATCCCAGCCGGCGCGACCGAAATGCGTGATGAAATCCTGAGTCTGTACATTCGGTGTAACAGGCGCTGGTAGCTGGAAATTCTGCGGACTGTTGCGGGTGTTCTCACGGGAGCTGTACGAGGCAAAGATCTTGTCGTTAGCGGTGATGGATTCATCGACGCGTACACTGTACGTCGTGTTGCTCAGCGGAGACGACGTACTGAGGGTGTAGTTGTTGGAAATGCCGGTTGCCGTCGGCAGGGGATAGTACGCGAGCAGGTTAAGTGCTCCCTGACTGATCCGGCTTGTTGGAATTGTGTTAATGGCGAATGCCGTACGGCATTGCACGCCGTTGACAGTACGGCTTGTGTTCGGATCGAAGATTTCACCATTAAACAGCGGTGTACCGTCACATGGATTAATGATCGGGTTGCCGTTATTATCCAGTTTTTGCGAACCAAGCAGATCGCCGAAATTTCCGCCTCGCTCCGCCAAGGTTGGTACCGTGCTGGTGATTGGTCCGCCCAAGGTATGGCGGTACTGCTCCCAATTGAAAAAGAAGAACGTCTTGTCTTTCCCGTTATAGATATGGGGAATGACGAGGGGCCCACCGAAGTTGCCGCCGTAATCGTTTTGCTTGTCATTGCCTCGGTTGTAGGCCGCCTCATTACCCTGGGTCGGATTGGCCGTGTAAAAGGCTTTATAGCCGTTGTTGAACCAGCCATTCGCGTCGAGATCCTCGTTACGGAAAATGTCAAAGACCGTACCGTGGTAGGCGTTTGTTCCGCTCTTTGTCACAAAGTTTTCAATACCACCCGTGGTGCGGCCAAATTCAGCCGCAGGAGACGACGTGGTGACTTTAAATTCGGAGATGGCTTCAACCGAAGGAGCCTCTTCGTCGAAGGACGATCCATTCTCCGAGCGCGTTTGGGATGCGCCGTCAAGCAGCACCTCGTTGCCAAAGTTCTGACCGCCGCCAATTTGCGAAATGAAAATGCCGTTATTGCTGTTGCCCGTGCCAGGCCCGGCCGTTCCTGGAATGAGGAATACGAATGATTCCGGTGACCGGAGCGCACCAACGCCGCCAAGCGCGAGCGGCAAATCAACAATCTGCCGTGTGTTGACTGTTCCGCCAACGTCGGAGGATTCTGTCTCGACCGTGGACGAGTTTGCCGCTACGGTAACCGTCTCTGTGGCGCCACCGGCGCTCACATTGATGTCGAGGCTTGTCGTCGTGCCGACCTGCACCAAAACACCGGTACTGACGATCGATTTAAACCCTGCGGCGGTGGTCGTAAGGGTGTACCGGCCAAGCTGGATGGACGGAAAGCGGTAATTGCCTGAGGAGGTGGACTTGGTGGTGTAGCTGGCACCGTTGGCTTCACCCACCGCAGTGATAGTCGCATTTGGAACTGCGGCGCCGCTTGGGTCGAGAACGTTTCCGGCAATCTGGCCTTGGTTTGTCTGTGCATGGGCACACACCAGAGCGAAGAGGACAAACAGCACTCCTGCTACGTACCGGGCATATCTCTTGATGTTCAGCATCAATCCTCCAAAAGTGCTTCGAGCAGCCCGGTTTGTGTTCGGAGTGCCTTGACTGGTTTTAGCCGGTCCTGCTTTTACTACATAGTCGTCGCTTTGGTGTAATCGCTTACAGCGCCGATCTGAATGAACCGCATGCTAGTCGCACCATCAAACGGTTGTCAATTACCTCCTCCTTTTGGCTGAAGGTGTCGCACTCTTATCTGCAGTTGGAAGCGGCGGCCGTAGCCTAATCACTCGGTGGCATGTTGCCCATACAACTCCGAACTGAGCTTGAATTCATTTTGGGCTTTGTCCTGCAAACCAGCCGAGCGGTAGATTCGCCCAAGCTGGAAGTGCAGCCGCGAATTCTTTGGATCAAGGTGCACCGCACGTTCCATCGCAATCTGCGCTTTTGGAAGCTGTTGTAAGCCCACATAGGCCCGCGCCAGTTCCCCATATGCTCGGCTATTGCCGGAAGCCAACTCTGTCGCTCGCAAGAGCAGCCCCGCTGCTCGCGCAAACTCATTCCGAGTATTTAAAAGTGCTCCAAAATCGACCAGTGATTGCTCCGCCGGCTGCCCCGTCGCCTCTGCTACAGAGATTGACTTTGCATAGACGCTCACAGCATCTTCCTGCAGATTCTGCGCTTCGAAGCAGATGCCGAGATTATCCAGCGCCTTAGCATTGTTAGGGAGAAGGGCAAGAGATCGCTTTAGTTCCTCCTCAGCCTGAGAAAATTTGCCGTCATGCATATGTGCGCGAGCAAGGTCGTACCAAGTCTCTGCATTCTCCGGACCAGCCTTTAACGCTCGCTCAAGCCAGTGGATTGCGTCCGGATAGTCCGCCAGCAAAACATAATCCAGTGCGACGACACGCAGATCCTCCGTTGAGGGCGGAGCAATACTTGCGGCAACTGTAAAGGTTTCCAGTGAAGCTTTTGGCTGGTTTTCACGCTGCAATGTGAGGCCTAACAAGTACAGGACCTTCGCAGAGCGCGGCTCCTGCCGAAGCGAGAGGCGCAGAGCGCCCTCAGCCCTGGTGTACTCGCCCAGTTGCACCAGGCTACGAGCCTCCATCCAAAGTGCGTCGGTGTGCGAGGGGCCAGCCTCGAGGTTCTCTGCTGCGGCTGCACGGGCGAAGAGTTGCGCCGAAAGCTGCCACTTCTGCGCGGTAAAGGCATCCTGGCCTGCCGCGTAGTCGGACTTGACACTGCGCAGGTCTTGAGGCGGTGTAATGCTTCCCGCCTGGCCACTTAGGCACACTGGCAAGAAGATGAGCGGCAAGAAACGAAAATCACAAAACAGATGCGATCGCACCTTGGTATCCAACTAGGGCTTGAGGACTATGGCATAGCCATTTCACCACGAATGTATCTCATCCACTTGATCTCGCTCCGTGGCGCCGTTCTTCGTCGTTCAAAACTCACCACAGTATGCTCTCAATTTGCTGCTGCGGTCAGTTCTCCATACGCAAATCCTGGCGAGCAAGGATACTCAATTCGCTACCAAGGTCCAACCATGAACATTCCCGGACCTCTCTTCTCCCTCTCTTCTCTAGGATTCACTTCATGGGAGAGTCGTGAGATCGTGATGCACTACAGTACTGCCGTGGCCCAATGCAAGTAGTCGTCGCTGTACTTTATCGTGAACGCTTGTTGTAGGCTGGCACACAGCCTGGCTGCATTGCCAGCGTTGTGTGGCAAGCGTTATCGTTACTCTGCATGTTCTCAGTTTCCTCCTCAAGTCTGGTGCGACTCCTTGCGACTGCCGTCGCCTGTGTCGCCTCGGCCAGTGCTGGTGGGCAGACTGCGCTCGTGCAGCAGGCATTTGCGCGTGGTGCTGCCGCCATGCACAACGGCGAGAGCGCCGCAGCAGAACAGGCATTCCGCGATGCCATTCGATTGGCTCCTAATTTGGCGGAGGCGCACCTTGACCTGGGCTTGGTACTCGGGCGTGAGGGTAAGCTCGACGAAGCAGTCGCCCAGGTGAAGCGGGCAGTCGCCCTAGCACCTTCACAGCCCGGCGCACAAATGTTCCTCGGCATTTTTCTCTTTCAGGGGAATCACGTACAGGAGGCAAGGCACGCGCTCCTGGCAGAAGTTTCGATCGATCCTAAAAATTGGGAGGCTCTCAGCTGGCTCGGCACTGTCGACATGGCAATGGGCCACCCTGAACGCGCGGTCGTCTCCCTAGATAGAGCGTCGGAGCTGGCCCCAAACGACCTGTCCCTGCTCGAGCTGCGCGGCCGCGCACACAGTCAGGTCGCGCATGATAGCTATGCCCGTATGGCGAAGCTCGACCCTAACAGCTGGCATGTACACCGCGTGCAGGCGCAGTTGTTTGCAGATGAGGGCAAGCACACCGACGCCATTGCGGAGTACCAGGCGGCCGTCAAGCTCGATCCCCGCAATCCTGACCTCTACGAAGGACTTGGCGACGAGTTCCGCGCTGCCGCACAGTTGGAAGACGCGGGCAAAGCGTACGCAAAGGAACTGGAACTGGCCCCGTCCAACGCCGTTGCGCTCTACAACGTAGGCAGTGTCGCGATTGATCGCGGTGATGCGGCTGCTGGGGTGCCGCTGCTTGAGCAGTTCGTGAAAGTTTACCCAGCCTCACCAGTTGCGGAGTACTTTCTCGGACGCGGACTTGCCACGCTGGGCAAAGATGAAGAGGCAGTTCAATGGCTGCAACGCAGCGCCGCGGCTGACGTGGCTGGCGAGATTGGCAAACGCTCGTGGTACGAACTAACCCGTGTCGACCGCAGGCTGCACCGTCCCGAAGATGAGAAGACTGCGCTGACGAACTACAACCGGATTCGGCTGGCCCAAGAAGCAAAGAGCACGCAGGAAATTCAGGATTGGAAGAAGCTGGCGCAGCCGCCGAGCGACCCAACAGGATCCGCAAATGCCATTGCGCCTGCACTTCCGTGAGTTCACGAGCTTCGACCGATTGAGCGGCACGTCGCGTCACACGTGCAAGGTGGTTAGGGCTGTCGGGCATAGCATGAAGTTTGTTCGCAGGAAGAGGTTTAAAGTGGTCGTTCACATCACGGGGAAGCTGCTTTCCCACTTCCTTAGCCGCACCGCACAGGTTACTTTGTGCGGTGCGGCTCTCCTGCTCACCGCCAGCACAGCGACGGCGCAGTTTTCTGCCGACAAGCCAAAGGCAAAGACTGCCGCAGTGACCAACCCAAGCAACAGCACTACTTTTCACAATCCTCTCCTTCCTTCAGGTCCCGATCCCTGGGTAGTTACGGCAAACGGCTTCTACTACTACATGAATACGACAGGCGGTAACCTTGTTATTCGCCGCACCCATGACATCACGGACCTTGTCCATGCAGAGACCAAGGTGGTGTGGACGGCACCCGTTGCTGGCCCTTACTCGAAGGACGTCTGGGCGCCCGAGCTGCACCAGTTTGATGGCAAGTGGTATCTCTACTTTGCTGCAGACGACGGCCGCAATGAGAACCACCGCATTTACGTTTTAGAGAACTCTGCCGCGGACCCGCTCGATGGTATTTGGACATTTCGGGGCAAGGTCGCCGACACCACGGACAAGTGGGCCATCGACGCAACAGCCTTTGAGGATCAGGGCCAAAAATACCTTCTCTGGTCTGGCTGGGAGGGCGATACTGACGGCGAGCAACGCATCTACATCGCGCACCTGAAAAATCCATGGACCATCGATTCGCCTCGTACCACAGTCTCTTACCCCAAATACCCTTGGGAGCATGTAGGCGACCTGCCTGACCGGCCCGCCCTGCCCCATGTCGAGGTAAATGAAGGGCCTGAGGTCCTGCAGCATGGGAGTGACATCTTCCTCGTCTACTCGGGATCAGCTTGCTGGACGGATTACTACGAATTGGGCGTTGTGCGGGCACACACGGGAGCAAATCTGCTGGATACTGCTTCGTGGATCAAGTACGACCATCCATTCTTCACGCAAGATCGGCAGGCCAGCGTCTTTGGTCCCGGCCACAATGGCTTCTTTAAGTCGCTCGACGGCAAGCAGGACTGGATCGTTTATCACGCCAACCCCGAGACCAATCAAGGTTGCGGCGGCCACCGTTCGCCTCGTATTCAGAGCTTTACCTGGAATGCAGACGGATCGCCTAATTTTGGCCGTCCAGTCTCCACGGCAGACGAACTACAGAAACCGTCTAATTAGGCATGCCGACTTGAAGGCGTTCAAGTCTTTCGGAGTCCCACTGCGAACCTGATGAGCTTTAAGTTCATCGCGGAGCTCAAAGAGCACAATCAACAAGCCCTTTGTCCTTCGCATGGGTAAGGATCCTAAGAGCTTGTCCATCGTTCGAAGCATATTTGCCCGCGCTGATTTCTCATCTTGGACGTTGTCGCCGCAAGCGCCGAAAGAGTTGCAGCTTGCAGAGCTTGGCTGCAAAGTGCCCCAAGGCTACTTTTACTCCCCACCTTGTGCCGGTACCGGTCCTCGCGATGCTTTTCCAAGCTGAGGCTATCTGCCCGCGTTCTTTCACTCGACGGGACACCTTTCTTAAAGTCTTGAGTTTTTGGATTAGAAGGCCGCCGGAACCGACGATGCTTGATGCTGGCTGGTTAGATTGATGACACAAGCTAGGTGACTGCAACAACAAAGACCATTATCGACCGGTATTCCTGGATACGGGTGGTCTTTGTCCGTGCCATTGTGGTGGGTAACCTGTGAGGTGTGACGACGGTTTGGTTTGGGTGAAGAAGGGGGTGTGGGTTTGGGCTGTGTTGGGGCTAGGGTAGCGGAAGGGTCAGCGCGGACAGCTCGGTGGCGATCCAGGTGTGTGTATTGCTGTGACTCTCAGGATCCAACCCGTGTCCCATGTTTCGACTCGCTTTGGCTCCCGCCTTCGTGTGTTGCGGCGGGAACAGCATTGGACACAGCGTCAGCTTGCCGACGTGCTCGGGATGGATCGCAGCTTTATCAGCGATCTTGAACGCGGCAGGAAGAGCGTCACGCTCTACTACCTGAAAACCATTGCGGATGGCTTTCATCTCACGGTTGCCGAGCTGCTCGACGGCATCTGACCCGTCGGCAGCCAACTGTGAGCGTGCATGTATGCGCTGATACATGGGTTCAGGACGACGTCTCCTGCCTGCGTTCACAAGCACGCAGGCAAGCTCTGCCGAAGCCCGGTCTCTACCGCCCTGGGGTAGAGCCAGGTAAATCAGTAAAGCTAGGTAAAGTGGACGTTGTCCCAGCCCCACGCCGAAGACGGAATCTCAGGATGCGCCGCCTGCAGCCG
>CAXUHM010000057.1:5715-20808 GCA_964250935.1 uncultured Terriglobus sp. | reverse complement strand
ACCGCTACCACCTCTTCTTCCAGAGCAACCCAAACGCCAGCGTCTGGGGCCACATGAGCTGGGGCCACGCCGTCAGCAGGGATATGGTCCACTGGACGATCCGCCCCGTCGCTCTTGAGCGCACCCCCGGCGGCCCCGACAGCTTCGGCGTCTTCACCGGCAGCATGATCTTTGACAGGGCGGGGGCGGAAAGTCTTCCGACCATCCTCTACACCTGTGTCTCCCCCGCATCGAAAGAGGCATCCACCCTTTGGGCCTCGAACCCACCGGAACGCGAAGCCCAGTGCCTCGCCACCCCGGCCCATGTCACCCCCGGCCACCCCGACAACGCGCTCGACACCTGGGACAAGGCCGAACAACCCGTCATTCCCGCGCCACCCCCCGGCATGCACGTCACCGGCTTCCGCGACCCCGTCCCCTGGCGCGAAGACGACGGCAACTTCTACCTGCTGCTCGCCAGCGGCCAAAAGGGCATCGGCGGCAACGTCCTGCTCTACAAATCTACGGACCTGCGCCAGTGGCAGTACCAGGGCATCTTCGCCGAAGGCAAATCCACCGGCAAGCAGACCGACGACACCGTCGACAGCGGCGAAACCTGGGAGTGCCCGGACTTCTTCCCCCTCGGCGGCAAGCACGTTCTCATCCACAGCCAGGGCACGCTGCAGGGCCGCAAAACCATGTGGCAGTCCGGCACCCTCGACAAACGCACCATGAAGTGGACCCCGGAAAAAGAAGGCATCCTCAATCACGGCCCGTACTACGCGCCCAAAACCCAGTTGGACGCCCAGGGCAACCGCATCCTCTGGGGCTGGATTCCCGAGCAGTGGTCTGAAGCGGAGATGACCAGACACGGCTGGTCCGGCTGCATGAGCCTCCCCCGCATCATGACCCTCGACCACAATGGCGAAGCCCGCTTCACCCCCGCCCCCGCGGTGGATTTACTCCGTGGCACCCTTCCAACGCCCTCCATCAGTGGCGGCAGTCAGGCCGACCTCGTCTTTACCGTGCAGCAGCGTCAGCCCGCCGCAGCCGGCCCACGCAGCGCCACCACACCCCTCGTCGTGGTGGCAGCCAACAGCACCCCTGGCATCCAGACCCTCCGCTTGAACGACGAGGACATCGCTCTGCCGCCTGCCATGCCGCCGGTCTTCGCCATCCGTGTCTTCGTCGACCATTCCCTGGTAGAAATCTTCGTGGGCGATGCTGTCGTCCTCACCCGCCGCGTCTACGACGGAACACCCACGACCCTCACCCTGCCCAGTCATCTGGAAGCAAGAGGCATTGTCGCCCACGCCCTCACGGCCCTTTGAAAAGTCCCCTACCGGGTGCTTCGTTCTCACGGCAAGGGCATGGCTTCCGTTCCAGAAAACCCATTCCTCCGCAAAGCCGCATCAGAACCTGCTATGCCCGCCACCATCCCGCAAGATGACCTGCTCGCCCGCGCCCGTCGCATCAAGCTCTTCCTTATGGACGTCGACGGTACCCTGACCGATGGCGGCATCCTGCTCACCGGACCGCTCCACGCCGGCCCGGAGGACACGCTGACCGAAACCAAGACCTTCAGCGCCCACGACGGCCCGGGCCTTTCGCTCGCCCACCAGATGGGCATCCGGACCGGCTTCATCACCGGCCGCAGCTCCCCCGCCGTCACCCAGCGCGCGCAGGAGCTGCATGTGGACTACGTTCACCTCGGGCAAAAGGAAAAGGACGCTGCCTTCACCGCCTCCATGCTCGCCGCCGGCGTCACCGAAGACGAGATCGCCTACATGGGGGATGACCTCCCCGACATCGCCGTCGCCAAACGTGCCGGCCTTGCCGTCTGCGTCGCCGACGGCGCACCCGAACTCAAAGCCGTCGCCCACTACATCACCGACCGCAACGGCGGCAAAGGCACGGCCCGCGAGGTCGTCGAGCTCATCCTCAAAGCCCAGGGCCGCTGGGAGCAGGCCGTCCCACTCGCCCGCGCCTAACGCCTGGCACACCGCAGGTGTCCGGAACCTGTTTCCCGACAAGGCAGGCGTCACGTAGACCACCGATCCAAATCCCCGCAAACAGGGAAGCCCTTCGTCAGCGGAATAGACCGTGGACCGGAAGTACCCTGCGGCTTCGGCCATCAGGGAAAGCCCACGGGAAGGTACCCACAACGTCATGACCTACATCGCCCTTCTTCGCGGGATCAACGTCGGTGGCACTGGCCTCCTCTCCATGAAAGACCTTGTACGCCTCTGCGAAGACGTTGGCTTCACCGGTGTCCGCACCTGGATCCAGAGCGGCAATGCTGTCTTCCAAAGCTCCAGCACCAAGGCCACCGTCTGCGTATCCCTCCAGCAGGTGCTCCATGCCCACATGGGCAAACCGGTCGACGTCATGGTCCGCACCGCACCGGAACTGCGCGTCATCCTTGAAGGCAACCCGTTCCCCGACGGCAAACCGGATAAGGTGCACATCGCCTTTTTGTCTGCCGCACCGCCTGCCACAACACACGGTGTCGTCGGTCCTGCAGGCGAACAGGTCGTCCCCGGCACATGCGAACTGTACCTCTACTACCCCGAAGGCATGGGCCGTTCCAAACTCAAGCTGCCGCTCGGCACCGTGTCGGCCACCCTTCGTAACCTGAACACCATTGCCAAGCTCGTTGCGCTCGCTGAGGCCTAAACCAAACCCGCCCGCAACAGGTCGTGAATGTGCACGATCCCCACCGCCCGCCCCTCCTCCACGGCAAACAGCGAAGTAATTGCCTCGGCATGCATCCGCGCCAGCGCCGCCGTCGCCAGTTCCCCCGGCGCAATCGTCCGCGGAGACCGGCCCATCGTCTCCCGCGCCATCCCCCGCTCCATCCCCTGCGCAAAGCCGCGCTCAAATACCCGCCGCAGGTCTCCATCCGTAATCACGCCCACCAGCAGGCCGGCCTCGTCCACCACGCCCGTAATGCCGAACCGTCCGCTCGTCATGCGCACAATCGCATCGGCCAGGGTCGCCGTCTCCGGCACGGTCGGCACCTCGCCGTCGCGGTGCATCAGGTCCTGCACACGCTGCAACCGCGCGCCCAGCCGGCCGCCCGGGTGTAACTCCCGGAACTCCTGTTGCGAAAACCCGCGCCGCGCCAGCAGCGCCACCGCCAGCGCATCGCCCAGCGCCATCTGCATCGTCGTGCTCGTCGTCGGTGCCAGCGAATCGGCGCAGGCCTCGGCGGTCTCCGGCAGAATCAGCGCAACATCCGCCGCCCGCGCCAGCGTGCTTCCCGCCCGCGACGTACTCGCCAACAGCGGCACCCTGAAGCGGCGCGTATAAACGATCAGGTCCGCAAGCTCGGCCGTTTCACCACTCCAGCTCATGGCCAGCACGGCATCTTCCGGCCGCACCATGCCCAGGTCCCCATGGCTGGCATCGCTGGGGTGCACAAAATGCGCCGGCTTGCCGGTGGAGGCCAGCGTCGCCGCAATCTTGCGCGCCACGTGCCCGCTTTTGCCCACGCCGGTCACAATCACCCGGCCCGTTGCCCCCGCCAGCACCTGCACGGCGCGGCTGAACTGCTCGCCCAGCGAACCTGCCAGTGCATCCCTCAGCGCCTCCAGCCCGCGCAGTTCACAGCTAACCGTGGTCACCGCGCTCGCAACGTCGTGCAATGCATCGGCTTCCGGCGCTGCTTCCGCACGGGTCGCCGGTTCAACTCCCGCACGGGTCGCCGTCTCGCGAGTCGCCGCCGCGTCCCCATCACCGGCCTGGAGACGAGTCGCGCTGTCAAAGGATTGGTCGCCTTGCCTGGACCTGCTGCCGCCTTCCTTCACGGCAGGGCCTCGTGCCCGGCCGTCGCCACAATCCGCTTCGCCAGCCGATCGAAATCCATCAACTCCCGCAGCAGCGGCTCCATGCTGCGCAGCGGTAGCATATTCGGCCCGTCACTCGGCGCATGATCCGGATCCTCATGCACCTCCAGAAACACACCCGCCACGCCCACCGCCGCGGCTGCCCGTGCCAGCACCGGCACGAACTCCCGCTGGCCGCCGGTCGATCCGCCCCGGCCGCCCGGCTGCTGCACGCTGTGTGTTGCGTCGAAAATCACGGGCCACCCCATCGCCGCCATTACAGGTAGCCCGCGAAAATCGTTGACCAGCGTGTTGTACCCAAAGCTGGTGCCGCGCTCGGTCAGCAGGACACCACCCGCCGCGCCTGCCAGCTTCTCCACCACGTTGCGCATGTCCCACGGCGCCAGGAACTGCCCCTTCTTGACGTTCACCGCGCGCCCGGTTTCCGCCGCAGCCACAAGCAAATCGGTCTGCCGGCACAGGAACGCCGGAATCTGCAGGACATCCACGACCTCGGCCACCGGTGCGCATTGCTCCCGCTCATGCACGTCCGTCAGCACCGGCAGTCCCAGCGTCTCGCGAATGTCTGCAAACACCGGCAGCGCCGCCGCCAGCCCAAGCCCGCGCTGCGCCCCGCCACTCGTGCGGTTTGCCTTGTCGAAACTCGTCTTGTACACCAGGCCCATCCCCACGCGCGCGCACATCTCCTGCAGCGCCTGTGCCGTCTCCAGCGCGTGCGCCCGGCTCTCCATCTGGCACGGCCCTGCAATCAGCGCCAGGGGCAGGGCATTGCCAAACGCCACCGCTCCCGCATGCACAACCTGTTGCCCCGTCCACATCTGCGGTTCAGAAGCCATCGTCGCCATGCTACCTGTGTCCCGTGTTCGCCGCCGCCGCCGTCCCCCGCAGAAACGCCGCCACTGCTTCCACCACCCGTTCCTGCTCGGACCCCCGCAACTCTGGATAAATCGGCAGGGCCAGCACCTCGCGCGCCGCCCGTTCACTCTCGGGAAACTGGCCCTCGCGGTACCCCAGCTCCCGCAGTGCCTCCTGCAGGTGCAGCGGCACCGGGTAGTACACCTCCGACCCAATCCCGCGCTCCTCCAGAAAGGCTCGCAACGCATCCCGCCGCGGCGCACGCACCACGTACTGGTGCCACACGTGGCTGCCGCGCGGGTCGGCTCGCGGCAACGCAACCAGACCTTCCTTGATCGGACCGCTTAGACCCGCCTTTTCAAACATTGCCGTGTACCGCGCTGCGGCTCGCTGCCGGTCCTGGTTCCACCGCGCGATATGCCGCAGCTTTACCAGCAGCACCGCTGCCTGCATCGTGTCCAGCCGGCTGTTCCAGCCAAGCTCTTCGTGGTAGTAGCGTCGCCGCATGCCATGGGCCCGCAACGCCTTCGCGCGCTCACCCACGGCGGCTTCGCGCGCGGTCGTCATGCCGGCATCGCCCCACGCGCTCAGGTTCTTGGTGGGGTAAAACGAAAACGCCCCCGCATCGCCCAGCGCACCGGCATACGTGCCGTTCCACGTCGCCCCAAAGGCCTGCGCCGCATCCTCCACCAGCAACAGTCCCCGGCTTTCCGCCAGCGCCGCGAAGCTGTCCCAGTCCGCGCATTGCCCGTACAGGTGCACCGGCATCACGGCCTTCACGTCCGCCGTCATCGCAGCTTCCGCCGCCGCCGCGTCCAGGTTGAACGTCACCGGATCGATGTCCGCCAGCACCGGCCGCGCCCCCGCACGCAGAATGCTGCTGACCGTCGCAAAAAACGAGAATGGCGTGGTCACCACCGCGTCCCCCGGCCCGATGCCGAGTGCGGCCATGGCCAGCCACAGCGCATCGGTCCCGCTCGCACAACCCGCGGCCATCGGGATGCCGTATTTCTGCTCGACCGCGCTCTCCAGCGCACGGACCTCCTGCCCCAGGATGAATCGGCCTGCGCGGCAGACCTCCAGCACCGCCGCCTCAATCTCCGGCCCCACGGCAGCGTACTGCCGCTGCAGGTCCAGCATCGGAATGCGTGTCGCGGTTTCGGTCTCGGCAACCCGTTCGGCAGTCGGCATGGTCCCGTCCTTCTTCTTCAGTCTACCGGTGTCGGTCCAGTGCTCGCCTTCTACCCGTTGCGGCGCACACGCTCCGGTCCTTCGCAGGCAGGCCTCTCACCTTCCAGGAAAAGGACCGCAGCAGCCGATACCTCCCCCAACGCGAGCCTCGGGCATCGCGGCTTAGTGGCTTAGGGGCGTTTACAGACCGATCGCGTCCCGCACCTCTGCCATGGTTGCGTTCGCCTGCTCCCGCGCCTGTGCGCCGCCACTCGCCAGGATCTCGCGCACCACCTCCGGCTTCGCGGCATACTCCTGGCGCCGCGCCGCAATCGGCTCAATCTCCCGCAGAATCGAATCGGCGCACCAGCCCTTGCACTCAATGCAGCCAATCCCGGCCGTTGTGCAGCCCCCGTACACGTTCCGCAGCACCTCCGGCCTGCTAAACACCTTGTGCAGGTCCCCTACCGGGCACACGTCCGGATTGCCCGGGTCGGTCCGCCGCACCCGCGCCGGGTCCGTCACCATCGTTTTCAGCTTTTTGCGCACCGTCTCCGCATCGTCCGTCAGCCCAATGGTGTTGCCGTAGCTCTTGCTCATCTTGCGGCCATCAAGTCCGGGCAGCTTCGGGCTCGGTGTCAACAGCGCCTTCGGCTCCGGCAGCAACTGCTGCTCCAGCGCATTCTCGCTGATCTCCGCCTTCATCCGCTCTTTGTCCGACCGCGCCGCCGCGACCTCCGGCGTCACCGCGCTTTCATATAGCTGGTTAAAGCGTCGCGCCACCTCGCGCGTCAGCTCCACGTGGGCCACCTGGTCTGCGCCCACCGGCACGAAGTCCGGCTTGTACAGCAGAATGTCCGCCGCCTGCAGCAGGGGATACCCCAAAAATCCGAACGTCGCCAGATCCTTCTCCCGCAGCTGCTCCTGCTGATCCTTGTACGTCGGCACCCGCTCCAGCCATCCCAGGGGCGTAAACATGCTGAACAGCGTGTACAGTTCGCTGTGCGCGGGCACATCGCTTTGCTTGAACAGCACACACGTCTCCGGCTCCAGGCCCGCAGCCAAGAAATCCAGCACCACGTCAAAGCTCTTCCCGCGCAGGTCACCCGGCAACGCGTAATCCGTCGTCAGGGCATGCAGATCCGCAATAAAGAAGTAGCAGCGGTAGTCGTGTTGCAGACGCACCCAGTTGTACAGGGCACCCATGTAGTTGCCCAGGTGCAGCCGCCCCGTGGGACGCATCCCGCTCAAAATGCGACGTTGATTCGTTGTGTCTGCCATACCGCCCTTGAGCATAGCCCATGTCGCGCCGCCCTCGCCGCTAACCGCGCCGCCGCAGCCGGCCCAGCCGCCGCTGCCGACCCAGCCACCGCTGCCGTAAAGGTGCCGCGTCCACGGCACTCCGCCACTCTTTGCGGATGCCCCGCCTTTGCCCCTACAGCCGAAACAGCAGGTGCAGGCAGAACAGCAGCACCGGCGTAAACAGGAACCCCATCAGGCGCCCACCCACTAGGATCAGGATCAGCAGAGAATATTGCCCGATCTGGTCATAGCGCTCGCGCCATCCAAACGGCAAAAAGTGCCGCAGCACCCGCGATCCATCCAGCGGCGGCACCGGAATCACGTTGAACACCGCCAGCGACAGGTTCACCAGGATGCCGCAGAACAGCAGCAGGATAATCGGAAACACCACGCCACCCGGGTTCGCCGTGTCCATGCCCAGTGCCAGCGCCACCGCCGCGCGCACGGCCTCCTCCCCGCCCGGCGCGATGTGCCGCACCAGCACCAGCACCAGCAGGCAGGCTCCTGCCGTCAGCAGGTTCGATGCCGGCCCCGCCAGTGTCACCAGAATATCGTCACGCTTGTAACTGCGCAGGTTGCGCGTGGTCACCGGCGTCGGCTTGGCCCAGCCAATCAGCGGCAAATGGCTGAACGCCGCAATCAGCGGCAGCACCACCGACCCCAGAGGGTCCAGGTGCTTGGCCGGGTTCAGCGAAATGCGTCCCAGCATCCGCGCCGTCTGGTCGCCGCAGCGCGACGCCATCCACGCGTGCGCCGACTCATGGATCGTGAACGCAAAAATCAGCGCCACAAACTCAAACAGGATCAGGAGAATGCTTTGACTCATACGTTTAAACTGCTCGGCTAGGGTAGCAGTTTTGCCACGGATCCTCCGCTCGCTCCAGCCAGCCACCATGCGGTGGGCTCACCTCCGTCCCGCATCGGCGCCTTCCCCGGCGTCCCGTCCCGCTACTGCAGGGTGAACACCGCATACACCGTCGCCGACTCCGTGACCCGGTCCGGCGCAAGGGACAGTGGCGCCGCTTTCCGCATCGCTCCGCCGATGCTGACGCTCTCCGCACTGACAAGAGCAAGCGGTCCAACCTGCGACGGGTGCTGGTTGCTAACGTACAGCAGCATGCCCACACCCGCATTCAGACCCTTGGCCATGCGTTGTGCAATCTCCCGCGCATGCGTCAGCGCCTTCTCCGCCGCCTCGGCCTGCAGCGCGTCGTGCTCCTTCAGGCTCCACTGGATGTCGCCGCTATTGTTGGCGCCGGCGCTGATGGCCGCCTGCAGCACTGCCGCGGCCTGGTCCGCCGGCACCGTCACCTGCCACTGCTGCCCCAGCGAAAATCGCAATCCCTTGCTGAAGCGGACCTTGTCTTCTTCGCCTAGCGGCTGCAGGTTCTGGCTGCGGCTCACAATCGCATCCTTCCCCACGCCGCCCTTCCTCACGTTTGCCACAATCGCGTTCGACAGCCGCGACCCATCCGCATAGGTGCTGTCCGCATCCGGCCCATAGGTCACAAACCCGATCGACACCGCGGCCGTGTCCGCCATTGCAGAAGCCTCGCCGCTCGCCGTAATGGCAATCGACCGGTTGTCCCTGCTCACCTGGATCGCTTGTCCCATCGCTCCCGATGCCGTGACGACCGCGGCAACGACCCACCCGCAACCCGCAACTGCTCTCCAGTTCATGGCTGATCTCCCCTCTGCTCCTGCAGCAAGCGCCCCAGCGTCACCTTGTGTTTTTTGGCCCTGCGCGCGGCTTTCGTCTTTTCATCCGGCAGCGCCTGTCCTGCCGGCGGCGTGCCCACACGGTCCCGCGCGTTCCGTTTCACGGCTTTGGTCACGCTGAACACCTCCGGCCGCCGTCGCTTCGTCATCGCATCCCAGCATCGCACGGCCGTCGCCCGCGGCGCTAAAATCACAGGGGAGACGACATGGAAGAGCGCGACTTTTTCGACGAGAAGACCGAACAGCGTATCCACACGCTGAGTTGTACCAAGTGTGGCAAGGCCGGCGACTACTCGCTCACCTGGCTTGTCCGCCGCAAGAAACAGCAGGTGCCCAGCCGCGCCGACGACCGCGACCGCGCCCGCTTCGCCAAGGCCCAGAGCTACATGGTTCTTCGCGACGACATGGCCACCTGCACCAACATTCGCTGCCGCAAGCACTTCGAGATCGCCGGCCTCAAAACCATGGCCTTTCTCGATTAACGGCGGCTGCAGCAACATCGGGGTTTTCTCCACCCCAAGCTGTGGTGTACTAACCAGAGAGACGCTCCCCAATACAGAGGTTGAACAAGCGATGGCAAACCTTCGGCTCCCGGAAGATCAACGGAATCTCACCCCCGAGCAGGTAGAACTGATTGACGCGCGACACCGCCGCGGTCAACTCCTCCTTGTGATCGGCTTTCAGGCCCTGCTCGTCACCGGCCTTCTTTGCCTCTGGGTCGGTCAGGACCTCACCTATTCGCCGGGCTTTCACCGTCCCATCGCCATCTGGGCAGGCCTCACTGGCCTGGTTGCGGTGGGCAGCATGCTCGCAGGTCTCGCCATGCGCGGCGGCAAGCACGAGTTCCTGAGCTACTAGTTGCACCTGCCCCTGCCTGCCTCGCCCGTACTGCTGTCCGGCTCAACGCCTGTGCTTTTGGCCGGACCAACACACGCCCCGCCGCGTGTCGTTCCGCATCCCATTCCCAATTCACCCGCCTGACGCGTGTCCTCGATCGCGTCCACACCTCTTGGCACGGTATCGAAACCGTCGCTCGCGCATCCAATCGGCAGAGGATCCCGCTTGGCAACGCTTGCTCCACCGCTGGAAGGTACGAGTCTCTCTGGCCTGGGAGCCGTCTGCCAGGACGTCGCGAGCGCCCCGCAGGTTCCCCTGCGCGACAAATACGGTCGTGCCATCACCGACCTCCGCGTGTCCGTTACCGATCGCTGCAACTACCGCTGCGTCTACTGCCGCGAGGGCGAAGGCGAAAACCTCGTCGCCGAGCTGCCCATCGACGCCTACCGTCGCATGATTCACCTGCTTGTCTCCCTTGGCGTGCAAAAGATCCGGCTTACCGGCGGCGAACCCCTGCTCCGTCGCGGCCTTCTCGATCTCATCCGCGACATCCGCCATCTGCGCTGTGCGTTCGATCGCGACGGCAACCCCACCGACCACGGTGCCCCCATCGAGATCGCACTCACCACGAACGGCCACCTGCTCGGCACCATGGCTGCCGGTCTAAAGGCCGCCGGGCTCGACCGCATCACCGTCAGCATGGACGCGGTCGATCCTGAAACGTTCGCCCGCATCACGCGCGTTCCCGGCTCCGCCGAGCGTGTTCTCCAGGGCATCCGTGCCGCCCAGGGTGTGGGTCTGGCGCCGGTCAAGGTCAATTGCGTCTTGCTGCGCGGCTGGAATGACGATCAGATCGAGTCATTCGGCCACTTCGCCCGTCGTGAAAACGTCATCCTGCGCTTTATCGAGTTCATGCCGCTCGAAGAGGACCGCATCTGGTCGCCTGACATCGTTGTGCGCGAGAGTGAAATCGTCGAGCGCCTCAATCAGGTCGCACCCCTCGTCCTTCTGCCGCCCAACCACCCCAGCGAAACCGCCCGTCGCTACGGGTTTGTCGATGGCATCGGCGAAGTCGGCATCATTGCTCCCGTGTCGAGGCCCTTCTGCGGTCACTGCTCCCGCATTCGCCTTACCAGTGACGGCAAAATTCGCACCTGTCTTTTTTCGCAGACCGACCATGACCTGTATGGCCGCATGCTGCAGGGCCAATCCGACGACGCGCTTCGTGCGTACCTCAGGCAAGTCGTCGAAGGCAAGGAGAGGCGGCACCACATTGGCGAGCCAGGCTTCCTCAAGCCGTCGCGCAGCATGGTCCATATTGGCGGTTGAGCCCGACTGCGCCCTCCCGTTCCGTCTCGTTGTCCACCTGTTCTCCCTGGTCCATTCTCCCGCCATGTCCCTGCATGGTGCAGCTTCTGCGTTTTCCATCGACGGCGTGCATCCGGTGTGAGACCCTTAGGCGCAATCTGACACGTGTCTGAAACAAGTCTGCGGAACAATACGTTCCTTACAAGCATGGGATCTTAGGCAAGTCAGCCGTTAAGGTGTCCAGTGGGTCGCACCTCCAGAGCAGTGCCCACAGGTGGAGATCGATGATCGGACGGCAGTCAAAGAGGGAACGGCAGCGCGAGCTTGAGCTCACGCAGGCCCTGCAACAGGACTACACGCGGCTTTTCGTGGATGTTGCCCGGGCGCTCACGTCCACCCTGCAGCTTGAAGTGGTTCTGACCCACATCATGGAAAAGATGTCCCAGTTCTTCGGCAACGAGCGCTGGTCCATGATGCTCGTCGACCGCGAACAGAATGACCTCTACTACGTCATCGCCGTCGGCGAAGACTCCGACAGCCTCAACGGTCTGCGCGTCCCCATGGGCGAAGGAATCGCCGGCTGGGTCGCCCTTACCGGCAATCCCATGGTCGTCCCCGACACCACCGTCGAGCCCAAATGGATCGAGTTTGAGCGCAAGCACCCCGGTCTCTCCGTTCGTTCCATCGCCTGCGTCCCCGTCCGTTCGGCACAGGGTGTGGTCGGCGTCATCCAGCTGCTCAACTCGAAAATCGATCTGCTCTCCGACACCTCCATCCAGTTCCTGCGCGTACTGTGCGATTTCTCGGCCATCGCCGTCCGCAATGCCGCCGACATGAAGCGCATCCACGAGCTCTCCATTACCGACGACTGCACCGGCCTGTACAACGCCCGCCATCTCTACACGCTTCTCGAAGAACACCTGCAGCACTCGGCCGACCGCTCCTTTTGCCTCCTCTTCATGGACCTGGACCACTTCAAGCGCGTCAATGACGTCTACGGCCACCTGGTCGGCAGCAGCCTCCTTGCAGAGGTCGGTGCCATGGTCAAGGCCTGCGTCGGCGACATCAATCCCGCCTTCCGTTACGGCGGCGACGAGTTCGTGATCCTGCTGCCCGGCCTCGACAAGCAGCAGGGAACCGCCATCGCGCGCCTGCTCTTCCAGGCCCTGCGCGACGCCCGCTTCCTGCAGGACCAGGGGGTTGCGCTTGAGCTGCGTGGCTCCTTCGGCATGGCCACCTACCCTGAAGACGGCTCCACCCTCGAAGGCATTATCAAGTCCGCCGACGACATGATGTACCACGTCAAGGGCAGTACCCGCGACAACCTTGCCATTGCTGGCATCGGCCTGCTCTTTGCCCCCGGAACGATCGAAGGCGAGGTGCCCGGGAGCCCGCCGGCCGGCACCTCGGACCACCCCTCCTGACAGCGCACAGAACAACCCGCCGCCTCCTCAACCCACCGGCTTCCCTCCGCTCGGCCCCGCGCACAGCAAACAGCTCCTTGGCCGCCTGGCAGAGCTTCCGTTCCTCAAAGGGGGGTCCGGTCCTTGCGCTGGCCATCCAGTTCTGGCATACTACTCAGAGTGCAGTGAGCCCCCGTGCGTGTCTTGTACCGCCCGGTCCTCACCGTACTTCGCAGTTGGACCAGGGAAACCTTGGCCACCTGCGTCCATCACCACAGCCGAACGGCTCGTCCCCCGCAGAAGTTGAGTAACAGCAATTCGGGGCGGGCTCAGTGCGAAAGTCGCGCTGCGGAGGAAGGGTGGGGCCCTCGTTGAATGCGTAAGTCAACGCGAGGCATACCCGCTGGGCTAGAACAATCAATCAGCCCGCTTCATCCAAAGGTTCCGGCCGTGGGAGACCAGCTCAGAAGGAAGTACCATGGCACGCAAGCTTTCTAAGAATACTGTCAAGGCACGCGCAGGTGTTGAGGCTCGCCCTTACCTGCTCGCCGACGCCATCCCCCTCATCCAGGCCATCCGGTTCGCCAAGTTTGACGAAAACGTGGACCTCACGCTGCGTCTCGGCGTCGACCCGCGCCACGCCGATCAGATGGTCCGTGGCACTGTCATCCTGCCGCACGGCCTTGGCAAAACCAAGACTGTCGCCGTCATCTCGACCGCTGAAAACCAGCGCCTCGCGACAGAAGCCGGCGCGGACATCGTGGGTGGCGAAGAGCTCGTCGAAAAAATCCAGAAAGAGGGTTGGACGGACTTTGATGCCCTCATTGCTACCCCGGACATGATGCGCAGCATCGGTCGTCTTGGTAAGGTGCTCGGCCCCAAGGGCCTGATGCCAAACCCCAAGACGGGTACCGTGACCACCGACGTCGCCTCCGCCGTCAAGGAAATCAAGGCCGGTAAGGTCGAGTTCCGCACCGACAAGACCGCCCTTGTGCACGTCCCGGTCGGCAAATCGTCCTTTGATCTGCAGAAGCTGATCGACAACGCCATGACCGTCATCACCTCCGTGGTCAAGGCCAAGCCGGCAGCCGCCAAGGGCAAATACGTCAAAGGCATCTTTATGTCGTCGACCATGGGCCCCGGCGTTGAGATCGATCAGGCCGTCGTTGACTTAGCAGGCAAGGCGTAAGCGCAGCAGCCAGCCACGCGCCTTTCCCTCCCGGAAGGCGCCGCCTGCACCCATGATCATGCGATCCGCGAAAGCACATCGCAGCAAGACAGAACCTCAAGCGAACGGCTAAGGGCTAAACACCATGGCATTGACCAGAGCAAAAAAGATCGAAAAAGTCGCCGCGCTCACCACAGAGCTGCAGGGCGCAACCTCCGCAATCGTCGGCACCTTTACCGCCATGACCGCCAGCAAGGATTTTGAGCTGCGCAAGGTCATCCGTGAAGCGGGCGGCAGCTACCACGTCGTCAAGAACAAGCTCGCACCCATCGCGGCAAAGGATAGCGAGATTGCCGGCGCGCTTGGCGGCCTCAAGGGTGTCTCGTCGGTCGCGTACACGTCGGGCGATCCCGTCGCCCTCGCCAAGGCCCTCTCCACCTGGGTCAAGGACAACGCGCAGTTTACCTTCAAGCTCGGCATCGTCGACGGCAAGGTCATCGATGTCGCGGAGATCAACAACCTCGCGACCCTGCCCGGCAAGGAAGAGCTCTTCTCCAAGCTGCTGTTCCTCATCAACTCCCCGGCAACCCGGATTGCCACCGTCATCAATGCCACAGGTCGCAACCTGGCCGTGGTCGTCGATCAGGCGGTACAGGCCGAGAAATTCGTCGCAGGCGCCGCTCCAGCCGTTACAGAAGCCGCGCCCGCTGCCGCATCCGCACCTGTTCCGGAAATAGCAGCCGCCACCGAAGCCGCCCCAGCCATCGCGGAAGCCGCACCTGCCGCAGTAGCCATTGAGTCGACTCCCGCCGCCGCTGGAGCCGCACCCGCCGCCGAGGACACCGAAGGTGCTTCCCCGCAGGCGGAAGCCGCCGCGACCGAGGCTCCGGCCGAAGGCGCTTAAAGATCGCCGAAGTTCTGCGGGGTGCGCAGTCTGGGCGCATCGGAAACCCCGCAGGACGATGGCAGCCGCCGCAGCCCACCGCGTCGGAAAAGCAGTTTGCACCACCTATCATCAACGACTTAGATCACACGGAGATTCACCATGGCAGACATGCAGCAGTTGGAAGACCAGATCGTTAGCCTGACCCTCCTCGAGGCGTCGGCGCTCGTCAAAAAGCTCGAAGAGCGCCTCGGCGTGTCCGCGGCAGCAGCCACCGTTGCGGCACCCGCAGCCGGCGGCGGCGCCGCTGCCCCCGTTGTCGAAGAGAAGACCGAGTTCACGGTCATGCTCAAGGATGCCGGCGCAAACAAGATCAACACCATCAAGGCTGTGCGCGAAGTCACTTCCCTCGGCCTCAAGGAAGCGAAGGACCTCGTGGATGGCGCTCCCAAGGCCATCAAGGAAAACGTGTCCAAGGACGAGGCAGCCGCGGTCGCCAAGAAGTTCGAAGGCGTCGCAACCGTCGAGATCAAGTAGTTTCGGCTGCGGTGGGGCCCGGGGGGTGGGGGGGGGGCCGGGTGTGGGGTGGGGGGTGGTTGGATTTTTGGGGAGGGTGGGGTG
>CAXUHM010000057.1:0-5705 GCA_964250935.1 uncultured Terriglobus sp. | reverse complement strand
AACGCCCGTGGACGCGGGGGGCCCAAATATGTGCCACGGGGTCGAAACCGGCGATATCAATTTGTTGCGGGGGGGGGGGCCCGGGGGTTGGGGCGGGGGCCACTCTTCTGCTTTCCGGGTAGTTGCAATTTCCGGGCAGTTGGCGTAGGTTAGTGGTTGGTCTTATCCGTTCAGCGTGGCTCTGCGTAACGTCGCTGCGGACTTATTCTTCCAGGAATGTTCCGGCTCACTGAGAGCCGGCCACAGTTGAATCCGGGCGGCGGGATTCAGTTTGTGCTCACAGCACCACAGCGGCAGCAGTTCCGGGGCATCGCAGGTCTCGGCAGGGCGGCAGGTATCACTCAGACCATTCATCCAGTGCAAAAGTTGGCTCTTGCGCTCACGGACATTTCTGTCCCCGTGGGCGTTTTCGCGTCTCTCGCACCATGGTGGCCCAGCCACTGGCATCATCCGCTTCTTCGTTAGCAAGCCAACCTAGCCCATCTGTTCCACGTTTCGGCCGGGATCTTCCCGGTTTCACCGCGCGCCAGGGCTTGTACCGAGAGCGATTCCTGGCATCTCCGCAGCGCAAACCACTCCACGAAGATCGCCGCCACCACGGCACACTTCGGACTCTGGCTACCCCGATCCGGCACGTCGCACGTGTTCGATCCGGAACTTTCCAGAGGTCTCGGCAGGACCACACAAGGGAGCTACCACCCGTATGGCAAATAGCATGGCAACCCGTGCCCTTCGCACCCGGCTCGACTTCTCCAAAATTCCCACCGCCATCCAGATCCCCAACCTCATCGAAGTGCAGCGCCGCTCCTACGAGCGCTTTCTCCAGATGGACAAGCTGCCCCAGGAGCGTGAAGACAACGGCCTCCAGTCCGTCTTTACCTCCGTGTTTCCCATTACTGACTTCCGCAACGTCTCGGAGCTCGAGTTTGTCGATTACTCCATCGGCAACTGGGAGTGCAAGTGCGGCTACCTCAAGGGGCTGAACCACCTGCGCACGGCCTGCGTCAACTGCGGCCACATGGTCATCACCGACCCCTTTCACCCGGGCGATGTGCTCTGCCATTTCTGCGGCACCTACAACAAAAACACCCCCGACTTCTGCAACAAGTGCGGCGACCCCGTCGGCCTGCAGCTCAAGTACGACCAGGCCGAGTGCGAAGAGCGCGGCATGACCTATTCCGCGCCGCTCAAGGTCACCATCCGCCTCAAGATCTACGACAAGGACCCCGAGACCGGCGTCAAGACCCTGCGCGACATGAAGGAGCAGGAAGTCTTCTTTGGCGACATCCCTCTCATGTCCGCCAACGGCACCTTTATCGTCAACGGGACCGAGCGCGTCATCGTCTCCCAGCTGCACCGTTCGCCCGGCGTCTTCTTTGAGACGGCGAACAACCGCACCTACTTTCTCGGCAAGATCATCCCTTACCGCGGCTCGTGGGTCGAGTTCGAATACGACCAGAAGAACACCCTCTACGTCCGTATCGACCGCAAGCGCAAGTTCCTCGGCACCATCTTCCTGCGCGCGCTCGGCCTCCGCTCCGACGAGGACATCCTCAAGACCTTCTACACCGCCGACACCGTCAACCTCCGTGACGGCAAAATGTTCTGGTCCGTCGGCAGCGAAGACAAGGGCACCAACATCACCGGCATCAAGCCCGCCAATGCCATCACCGGCACCGACGGCGCAGAAATCGTCGCAGCCGGCCGCAAGATCTCGCCGTCTCTGTTGAAGAAAATGCGCGACGCCGGCGTCACGGAAGTGGAAGTCGCCACCTCCGACTTCGACAATGCCATCTTCGCCGCGGACGTCGTCGACCTCACCACTGGCGAACTCCTCTACGAAGCCAACCAGGAAGCGACGACCGACAAGCTGCACAAGATTGCGCAGTCCGGCGCCACCTCGTTTGAGGTCTTCTTCCCCGACAAGGACGACGTCGGCAACATCATCACCAACACCCTCAAGCGCGACTCCGTCCGCAAGCCCGAAGAAGCCCTCATCGAGATCTATCGCAAGCTGCGTCCGGGCGACCCACCGACCCTTGACACCGCCACCGCGCTCTTTGAAGGCATGTTCTTCGATCCGCGCAAGTACGACTTCTCGCGTGTCGGCCGGCTCAAGTTCAACATCAAGCTGTATGAAAACCAGGCCGCGACCGAGCTCGACAAGCGCACCCTCACGCCCGAGGATTTCTACGGCACCATCCGCTACCTCCTCAAGCTGCGCAAGAACATCGGCCTCGTCGACGACATCGATCACCTCGGCAACCGCCGTGTGCGCGCCGTCGGTGAGCTGATGGAAAACCAGTTCCGCATCGGTCTCGTCCGCATGGAACGCGCCATCAAGGAAAAGATGAGCGTCTACCAGGAGATGTCGACGGCCATGCCGCACGACCTCATCAACGCCAAGCCCGTCATGGCCGCCATCCGCGAGTTCTTCGGATCCTCGCAGCTGTCGCAGTTCATGGACCAGACCAACCCCCTGTCGGAGATCACGCACAAGCGTCGTCTCTCCGCGCTTGGGCCTGGCGGTCTGTCCCGCGAACGCGCCGGCTTTGAAGTTCGCGACGTGCACCCCACCCACTACGGCCGCATCTGCCCCATCGAAACGCCGGAAGGCCCGAACATCGGTCTCATCTCGTCCCTGTCGTGCTTTGCGCGCATCAACGAGTACGGCTTCATCGAGTCGCCCTACCGCAAGGTCAAGGACGGCAAGGTGGTCGACTACGTCGCCGTCACCAACGCCGGCGAGTCTGGCATGCGTCAGGGCGATCCCATCGAGATCAACGAGGCCCACGAGCTCAAGCAGCAGCTTGCGCGCGACGGCAAGCGTGTGCTCGAAACCGAGCCCTTCTCCTTCTACCTGTCCGCGTGGGAAGAGGATCGCCACACCATCGCCCAGGCCAACATCGACCTCGACGAGAACGGCAAGCTGACCGAGGACCTGGTCAACGCCCGCAAGCAGGGCAACTTCGTCCTCGTGCCGCAGGCAGAGGTCGACTACATCGACGTCTCGCCCAAGCAGCTCGTTTCGGTTGCCGCTTCACTCGTGCCCTTCCTGGAGCACGATGACGCCAACCGCGCCCTCATGGGTGCCAACATGCAGCGCCAGTCCGTGCCCCTGCTCGTCGCGGAAGCGCCGTTCGTTGGCACCGGCATGGAAGGCGTCACCGCCCGCGACTCGGGCGCCGTCATCCTCGCACGCCGCAACGGCATCATCGATTCGGTCGACTCCGAGCGCATTATCGTGCGCGTCGAAGGCGAGCACCACCCCACGCAGCTCTCGCGTGAGGTCGGTTCCGACATCTACCAGCTCACCAAGTTCAAGCGCTCCAACCAGAACACCTGCATCAACCAGAAGCCGATCGTCCGCAAGGGCGACCGCGTCCTCAAGGGTCAGGTCATCGCGGACGGTCCGTGCACCGAACAGGGAGAGCTCGGCCTTGGCCGCAACGTCCTCGTCGCCTTTATGCCGTGGCGTGGTTACAACTTTGAGGATGCCATCCTGATCTCGGAAAAGGTCGTCCGCGAGGACTACTACACTTCGATCCACATCGAAGAGTTTGAGATCGAGGCGCGCGACACCAAGCTTGGGCCGGAAGAGATTACGCGCGATATCCCCAACGTCTCCGAGCACGCCCTGCGCGACCTCGACGACTCGGGCATCATCCGCATCGGCGCCAAGGTCGGCCACAACGACATCCTCGTCGGCAAGGTCACGCCCAAGGGCGAAACCCAGCTCACGCCGGAAGAAAAGCTGCTTCGCGCCATCTTCGGCGAAAAGGCCGGCGACGTGCGCGACGCGTCCCTCACGTGCCCTCCCGGCATCGAAGGCACCGTCGTCGACGTCCGCATCTTCTCCCGCAAGGGTCAGGAAAAGGATGAGCGCGCCAAGTCCATCGAGCAGGAAATGATCGAGAAGCTCGAGAAGAACCTCGCCGACGAGATCCGTATTCTCACCGACGAGCGTCTCAAGCGCCTCGAGGCCATCCTGGGCGCCAAGGAAGTTCAGGCCGACCTGCACGACGAGCGCACCAACAAGAAGCTCCTCGGCAAGGGTGACCTGCTCGACCGCGACACCATCGAGCTCATCAGCACGCGTAACCTCAAGCGTATTCGCTACGCCGACAAGGACCCGCGTGTCAACGAGCAGATCGACGAGATCGAGGAGATGACCTCGCGGCAGATCGACGTTCTCCGCAAGATCACCAACGAAAAGATCTCCAAGATGCAGAAGGGTGACGAGTTGAGCCCGGGCGTCATCAAGATGGTCAAGGTCTATATCGCCATGAAGCGCCGCCTCTCCGTGGGCGACAAAATGGCCGGCCGCCACGGCAACAAGGGTGTGGTCGCACGCATCCTGCCGGAAGAGGATATGCCCTACCTGCCCGACGGAACGCCGGTGCAGATCGTCCTCAACCCGCTCGGTGTGCCGTCTCGTATGAACGTCGGCCAGATCCTTGAAACGCATCTTGGCTGGGCCGCGCACACGCTCGGCGCCGCCGTTGCTGAGGCAGCCGCCAAGGCAGAGAATGCCAACGAAGTGCGCGAGCTCTTCAAGGCACGCTTCAAGGGCACCGCGGCCCTTACCCAGTTGCTTGAGCTCGACGATGAGATGACCCTCCGCGCCGCGCAGGGCATGAAGAAGGGCATCTGGTTCGGCACGGCAGTCTTCGACGGCGCCCAGGAAAGCGAGATCAAAGCCCTCCTTGCCTCCGCTGGCCTGCCCAGCTCCGGCAAGACCGAGCTCTTCGACGGCATGACCGGCGAGGCGTTCGAGCAGCCTGCCACCGTCGGCTACATCTACATGCTCAAGCTCTCGCACTTGGTCGACGACAAAATCCACGCCCGTTCGATCGGACCGTACTCCCTCATCACGCAGCAGCCGCTGGGTGGCAAGGCGCAGTTCGGCGGCCAGCGCTTCGGCGAGATGGAGGTCTGGGCGCTCGAAGCCTATGGCGCCGCCTACATCCTGCAGGAGCTGCTCACCGCCAAGTCCGACGATGTCTTTGGCCGAACCAAGATCTACGAGGCCATCGTCAAGGGCGAGGCGGCGATCGAACCCGGCGTGCCGGAGTCGTTCAACGTCCTCATCCGCGAACTGCAGTCGCTCTGCCTTGATGTCGAACTCGTCAAACAGGAAGACCTCAAGAAGATCCCGACCATGCCGATCGCCGCTGCGGCCGACTAACGCCTGGTGCCTGGTGCCTGTTCTCTTTCCAGGTACCAGGCAGGCCTAAAGCTTGTAAGACAAAGGGCATGCGATCCGCCCCGAGCGATCGCGAACAGCAGCACCAGCAGCAGACCGGCGCCACCACGCCAAGCCTGCACGGAGACAAACCGCATGTTCCGTTCCAGCCCCTTTGAACTGTCCGGTCCCATCACCGACTTCGACGCAATCCGCATCTCGCTTGCCTCGCCCGAAAAGATCCGCAGCTGGTCGCACGGCGAAGTCACCAAGCCCGAGACCATCAACTACCGCACCTTCAAGCCCGAGCGCGATGGCCTCTTCTGCGCTCGCATCTTTGGACCCATTACCGATTGGGAATGCCTCTGCGGCAAGTACAAGCGCATGAAGCACCGCGGCGTCATCTGCGACAAGTGTGGCGTCGAAGTCACTCTGTCCAAGGTCCGTCGCGAACGCCTCGGCCATATCGAGCTCGCCAGCCCCTGCTCGCACGTCTGGTTCTTCAAGGGCCTGCCCTCGC
>CAXUHM010000056.1:0-20882 GCA_964250935.1 uncultured Terriglobus sp. | reverse complement strand
CCCATTCAAACCGCGCAGCCCGTCTTGCGGCAGCCACCCATTGCTGACGCGCCGAACCTTCCATTTGCGCCGGAGCCGCAGCATCCGTCGCTCGTTGTGACCGGCCCGCTTGGCGCCACGCCTCCGCGCAAGCTGGCCAACGGTGTAACAACGCCGACTGCAACGCAGGAGCCGCTCAGGCTTTCGCTTGACGACGCGGTGCAGCTCGGCCTGGAACACAACTACAGCATCCTCGTCGACCGGCAAACTGCGCGGCAGATCAGCGGCCTGCAGTCGATTGCGCTCAACGCACTCATTCCTACGCTCAGCGCGAACGGTCTTTCTTCAACGCAGGAGGTCAACCTGTCGGCCCGGGGTTTCAACCCGGCGCTGGTGCAGGCGCTCCTGCCGCCTGGTTTCATCTTCAACACCATCGTCAAGTACGACGTCACCAGTGCCCAGGTCAACCTCAGTCAGCAGCTGTTTAACCTGCCCGCCTTTGAAATCTACAAAGCCGCCAAGGTCCAGATCCGCATCACCGATCTGCAGGCGCTCTCTGACCGCTCGGGTATTGTCGAAACCATTGCGGAGCAGTATCTCCGCGTTCTTGCCGACGAAGCCTCTATCCGCGATGCCGCCTCGCAGCTCCTGACCGACCGTGAGCTGGAGCGGCAGGCACAGGCCCGCAAGGATGCCGGCACCGGCACCAATCTGGACCTGTTGCGGACCACCGTCGATCGCCAGCAGCGCGAGCAAACACTGGTGCAGGACCGCAACACCTTGGCCAAAGACAAAATCCAGTTGAATCGCGACATGGGCCTCGCTGCCGACCAGATGCTCGACCTCGTCGATCCTGTGCCCTATCACGAACTCGCCGCACTCCCGCTGGAGGTCGCCAGAGAGGTCGCCTACAAGCGGCGAAAGGATCTGCGCATGCTCGAGGCGGAGTACGAATCCGCCCGCCTGCAGCGCAAAGCCATCACCTATGAGCGGCTGCCCGTGGCCAAGGTCACCGGCTACTACGGCGTCATCGGCGAAACATTCGGCCTGTATCACGGCGACTTCGTGGCTCAGGGTGGCATCGACTTCCCGATCTTTGAGGAGGTCCGCTTCCGCGGTGACCGCGAAGCCGCCGACGCGCAGCTTTCTCGTCTGCGCCTTCAGATCACCAGCCTTCACGCCGACGTTGACCAGCAGATTCGCTCTTCCATGCTTGACGTCACCACCTTCAATCAGCTCGTGCAGGCCGCAAACTCCAATGTGACGCTGGCCAATGATGCGCTTGGCGATGCCCTGCAACGGTACCGCGCCGGCATCGACGACACCCTGCCTGTGGTTCAGGCGCAGTCAACCCTGGCCAACGCACAGTCCCAACTCGTCAATGCGCTTTTCCAGTTCAACCAGGCCAAGCTACAGCTTGCGCGCAACACTGGCGTGCTCGAATCGCAGTACGACAGCTACTTGAACCAGTAGCAGCAGCATGCTGTGCCGGCTTCGCACGCGTTGAAGTACCGACTCCAGCCCTTTCCGCGCGATGTCTTCCGCCAATGTGGACTCATGCAACTTCACGTTCCGCGACATCCTCCGGGTGGAGGTAGCTCCAGGCTAAACCGCAACGGCGCCCCTGAACCCTGTACCATGGCCACTGCATGAGCGATGTTCCAATTCCCACCCTCGACCAGGTCCCGTTCGCGTACGAAAACACAGAGTTCCTCACTGGCCCGGACGGCCGCATTCTTCGCATCCTTGCGGAGTACCAGGAACCCATGGCCCGCTTTCATCGCGAGCGCATTCAAGACACGGTCGTCTTCTTCGGCTCGGCCCGCTTTCACGCGCTCCAAGATGCGCAGGCCGAGGCGTCCCAGCGCATGCAGTTGCTCGCCAATACCGGCTCTACCGAGCCCGCGCCGCCCGACGAACAACCTGCCCGCCCTGGCGAACTGAATGCAAGCAGCCTGCAGCACACGCGGGCTGAAACCGCCGTCGAAATGGCCGGCTACTACGAAGATGCACGCACGCTGGCGTACCTGCTCACCGATTGGGCAAAGAGCCTGCCTGGACCGTGTCACCGCTTTGTCGTGACGAGCGGCGGCGGCCCTGGCATTATGGAAGCTGCCAACCGCGGCGCCTACGAAGCCGGTGGCAGAACCATCGGTCTCAACATCGCCTTGCCCTTTGAGCAGCAGCCCAATCCGTACATCACGCCGTCGCTCAACTTCCAGTTTCACTATTTCTTCATGCGCAAATTCTGGTTCGCCTACCTGGCCAAGGCGCTGGTCGTCTTTCCCGGCGGCTTTGGCACGCTCGACGAAATGTTTGAGCTGCTCACGCTCGCCCAGACCCACAAACTTGCCAGGGAGATGACGATCGTCATCTACGGCTCGAAGTATTGGCAGGGCGTCATCAACCTTGACCTGCTCGCAGAGAAAGGCGCAATCGCCCTCAAGGACAAGGATCTGTTCCAGTTCGCGGACACACCGGAACAGGCCTTCCATCTTCTACGCGCCGGGCTGGAGCAACACGTCGATTCACCGCACGAACCTGCACCTGTTCCTGCAGCAACCGCACCGGATCCACGCGAACAGCTCCATCCCGACATCACGCAAACGCGCTAGCACTCCGCCCAACTGCGTCTTCGGGCAATCACGCCGCTGCTTGAAAGAAACGGAAGCTGCGCGAGCGCATACCGGCCCGTCTGTGGACATGCCTACGGTCGACTGATTGCCTTCGTCATCTGCGTTGCATTCGGACCGGCGAACCGTCGCGTGCCCAGCGCCACCAGCAGCTTCACCATAATGGTCAGCCCACGTCGCCCTTCGACGGAAGTGACACGCCGGAACAGACCTACCAGGCTTAGCGGGGCTTCTTCTTTCGGATTCGAGGAAGAAGACAGCGATGCCGTCAGGCAACTCATCGTCTCCGGTTCGATCGAGCCCAGCATCTTGCCCAGGCTGATCACGTTGCGCAGCGCATCCACGCTCTCCTGCATCTTGGCAGCTTCCGCCAAGTGCTCGAACACGGTGTTCTTGTGTTTCACCATGCCGTGCAGCAGGTCCAGAATGCCTTCATCGTGAGCCGCCTGGATCACGTCGTACGCCACCAGCAGCGCCTCCGCATGCTCCAGCGGTGCGGCATCCAGCTTCTTGCGCAGGCCATCCCGCGGATCGACCGGACGCGGTGTAAATGCAATTGGATTCGCCATCGCAGTCTCCTCTAAATCTTCGTTGTGTTGATCTGCACCAGCGCATCACCACGCCCGGTACCTGGCAGGTAATAGTCCGCCCGTTCCCACTTCTTTTCCACTTCCACGCCCTGCTGCGGTGTGCGGCTGCCGTTGCGGAAGTTCTCCGGTGTCAGCGGCGATCGCCCGCGCTTCGTCAGCACGCGAAGATTCACCGACAGCTCCTTGTACGCCGGCGTATGCGTTGCCCGGTCGACATGCGGCCCGGTCAGGCGGTTCACCGGTTCCGTGGTCGAGTTCATCGCCATGTACATCTGCTTTCCTTCCACGCGATCGGTAATCAGGACCCGCGCCCGAATCACACCCCACTTCGACGTCAGCTCGACCTTGCTTCCCGAGTCCAGCCCACGCTCCACCGCAAGTTCCGGCGAAACTTCAAGCCAGTTGCTCGGCGTAATCGCCTTGATTCCCGGTACCAGGTCCGTCATGGCACCCTGTTCAAAATGCTCCAGCATGCGTCCATTATTCAGGTGCAGGTCAAATGTCTTGTCCTGTTCCTCCGACGGTGCGATCCATTCCAGCGCGTGGAATCTCGCTTTCCCGTCCGGGAAGGGGAAGCCATCCTTGTACAGGTAAGGCGAGTCCGTCCCATCTGCCGCGACCGGCCATTGCAGGCTTTTGAAGCCCTCCAGGCGCTCATACGTCACGCCGGCAAACAGGGGGGTCAACGCAACCACCTCTGCCATAATCTCGCTCGGGTGCGCATAGCTCCATCCCGCTCCCAGCCGGTTCGCAATATTTTGCAGAATCTGCCAGTCCGGCAATGACTCACCCAGCGGCGCAAGTGCCTTGTACAGGCGCTGAATGCGGCGTTCCGTACTGGTGAACGTGCCGTCTTTCTCAAGCGAAGGCGACGCCGGCAGGATCACATTCGCAAACTTGCACGTCTCACTCAAGGCAATGTCCTGCACAACCAGAAAGTCGACAGAGGCCAATGAATTGCCGACCTGGTTTGCATTGCCGTCACTGGTAATCGTGTCCTCTCCCTTGATGTAGAGCGCGTGCAGCGTTCCTTTCTCGATCGCCTCCATCATCTCGTGGTTGTCCTTGCCCTTGGTCACCGGCAGCGATACTTGCCACGCTGCCTCAAACTTGGCGCGCACCTCTGCGTCATCCACAAGCTGATACCCCGGCAGGATGTTCGGCATGGCCCCAAAATCTGCCGCGCCCTGCACGTTATTGTGCCCACGCAGGGGGTATGCGCCCGCGCCGCGCCGCCCATAGTTGCCGGTCGCCAGCAGCATGTTGCTGATCGCGGTTGAGGTGTCGGACCCGCCGCAGTGTTGTGTCACACCCATCGCCCAGAGCACACAGGTGCCGTCCGCGTGTGCAATCTCCTTTGCCACACCTCGCAGCGTATCGGCAGCGATGCCTGTCACTTCTTCCGCAAACTCCATGGTGAACGGCTCCAGGCTTTGCACGTACTCATCCCGCTTGTTCACCAGCCGTTCGATAAAGTCCTTGTGCTCCCATCCCATGTCGAAGATGTACTTCGTCACCGCACTGATCCACACCATGTCCGTACCCGGATTTGGCCGCATAAAGGTATCGGCACGCTCCGCCATCTCATGCTTCCGAATGTCGCTCACGATCAGCCGCTGCCCGCGCAGTTTGTGCGACCGCTTCACGCGCGTCGCCAGCACCGGGTGGCTCTCGGACGTGTTGGACCCAATGATCACCACGCACCCTGCCATCTCGATATCCGCAATCGATCCCGCATCGCCGCCAAGCTTCACCGTCCGCTGCAGGCCCATCGTTGCCGGCGTCTGGCAGTACCGGCTGCAGTTGTCCACATTGTTTGTGCCAATCACAGCCCGTGCCAGCTTCTGCATCAGGTACGCTTCTTCGTTCGTGCATTTGCTCGAAGCAATAAATGCCAGCGCATCTGGCCCGTGCTTTTCCTTGATCTCCGTGAACTTTGTCGCAATCAGCGTCAGTGCCTCATCCCACGTCGCCTCCACGTAGGTCTCGCCCTTACCCGGAACGTTCTTGCGAATCAACGGCGTGTGCAACCGCGTCGGGGAATTCACAAAGTCATACCCGAACTTCCCCTTCACGCAGGTGGAAATGCCGTTCGCCGGTCCATGCTCCGGCTCAATCTTCAAAATGTGCCGGTCCTTCGTCCACACCTCGAAGCTGCAACCCACACCGCAGTAGGTGCACACCGTCTTTGTGCGCTTGATCCGTGCCTCGCGCATCTCCGATTCCATATCGCTCAGCGCAAGAATCGGCGGGTATCCAAGCTCCGGTTCAATGCCTTTGATCACTTCAATCATGTCGTCCAGCACTTTGCCCGGCAGGTTGGTCAGGTAACCCGCGTGGCCAAGCATGCCTTTTTCCATCAGCGCGTTGCATGGGCACACCGTAATGCAATGGCCGCAGCTCACACAGCTTGACCCGGCAATCTGCTCGCCGCCATCCCACAGCACGCGCGGATGTTTGCTGGTCCAGTCAATGGTCAGCGTCTCGTTCACCTGCACGTCCTGGCAGGCTTCCACACATCGCCCGCACAGGATGCACTGGTCGGGATCGTAGCGATAAAAGGGATTCGAGTGGTCCTGTGGATAGGGCTTGTGCTGGTACGGCCGTACCTGGTGCTTTACCTGCATCTCGCCCACGGCATTGTGCACGGTGCAGTTGCCGTTGCTGTTGTCGCACACCGTACAGTACAGATCGTGGTTCTGCAGCACGCGATCCATGGCCTCCCGCTGCGCCATGTCCGCTCGCTTCGATTCCGAAGCTACGTGCATCCCGGGCACCACTTCCGTCGCGCACGCCCGCACCAGCTTGCCGTCAATTTCGACCATGCAGGTATCGCATGTCTGGATCGGCCCAAGCTGCTGGTGGTAGCACAGCTGCGGAACGCTGCGGTACTCACCATTGCCGGCAGAGAGTGAAGAGTCCGGAGAAAATGTGGGGTGCTGCTCCGGCGAGGAGTATTGCGACGTTGTCTGGTTGCTTTCGTATTGTGCAGCCCGCCGCTCGCCTGGGGACAGCAGCTTGTCGCTCAGGTGGTCGCCCGCCTCACGCAGCGTGTCGTTTGCCAGCTTCGCTGCGCGATTGAGTGTCTCAATCAGGTACTCGCCCGGTGCTGCTGGAACTGCCCAGCCATTGACAAAAATCTCTGTGGTAAGCGGCTCGGCAAGCGGTGTATTGAGTAAGCGTTTCTGCAACATGCCCTTATGATGCGCGTTCTCGGAATGCAACGGCAACCGCTATCTCCGGTCATCGCCCGTGCAGATGTACCCTCCTGGCCCCTGCCTCTATCTCACAGCGGTGGGGTCTGCATCCGCAGCTTCAGGCGCGCGGTGTCGTCCGCCCTGCGCCGTCAGCGCCGCAATCACCCGCTCCTGCCACTCTGTCAGTTCCTCTTCGCGCAGTGTCCGCTCCGCTGATTGAAAGACCATGCGCAACAGCAGGGAATACTCACCTGCGGGCACGGTTTTCCCCTTCCGATCGCGAAAGATCTCGACTGGCTCCAAAGACACCATCTCGGGGATCTCAAGCGCCTCAAGGGCGTGCACCACATCACTCCAACGCACCGAGTTGCTGAAAAGAAAGGACAGATCCCGCTCGACGGCCTGGAACCGCGACGGTTCCACCGCGCTCGGCTGCCGCAGCGGAGAGGCGAACAGGACCGGCAGATGCACCTCGGCCAGGACGGCGGGTTCCCGCAGCTTGCGCGCGTCCCGCTCTGCCGTGCTGAGCTCGCCCACCACCGCCAGCGGCCTGCCGCCAAGCATCGCGCGCGCGCCGCGGCCGGGCTCTACCCAACCTGGCAATGCATCTGCAGACCAGCTCAGCGGCGGTGTCGCAAACGAGCCGACCAGGTCCTCCAATGTCCCCTTGACCTCAAAGAACAGCGCATCGACCGCGTTGATCGTTCGTGTCGCGACGCTGTCCCCATAAGCCGCTATTGCCAGGGATGGCTGTTCCGCCACGTTCTGGGTCGAACCCCTAAACACGTTGCCGATCTCAAACAGTCGCACCGCGCGTACATCCCGCGTGCTGTTCTGGATCAACATGGACACGGCACCCGGCAGCAGCGACGGCCGCAGCACGCTTGCTTCCGCCGACAGCGGGTTTTCCATCGCCACCGGTGCCTCGGCCCCAAACAGAGCGCTTTCCGTCTCGCCGGCAAAGGTGCTCGACAGCACCTCGGTGTAACCCAGCCTCAGCAGTACCTCGCGCACCTTCTCGTCCTGCGCGGCGTTTGGCAGCGCTACAACGCCGCCACCAAAGCTCGGCAGTGTGTTTGCGAACCGGTTATACCCGTACACCCGTGCAATCTCTTCCATCAGATCGATCTCACGTTCCAGGTCCAGCCGCCAACTGGGCAGCGTCACCTCAAACCCGTCCCCATCCGCGGTCGGTCGCAGACGGCATCCCAGCGCCTCCAGGTACTGCTCCACCTTGTCCGCAGGCACCACGTTGCCGCTTTCGCCTGCCTCCATCGTTGTTCCCAGCAACTGCTGCGCATGGCTCACACGGAGCAGGATGTGCGGTCGCTGCGTCGTCCTCGCCTCCCACGCCGTCACCGTCACATCCGTCATCGCCTCATCGGCAACACCGCCGCAACTGGTCTCCAGCGACAGCGTGACCAGCCGGTTTGCCACGGCGCACGCGCCAAGGTCGGCTCCTCGCTCATACCGGTGCGACGCGTCTGTATGCAGCCCATGCCTTCGCGAGCTTGCGCGAATCGCTGCCGGTGCAAACCACGCTGCCTCCACCAGAACATTCCTGGTCGCTTCCGTCACGCGCGAATCCCAGCCGCCCATCACGCCGGCAAGCCCCAGCGCCTTCCGCTCGTCCGCAATCACCAGATCCTCGGTCGTCAGCGTGTGTTCGGTACCGTCCAGCAGCCGTAGCGTCTCGCCCGCCCTCGCGCGTCGCACCACAATGCCACCCTCCAGCGTGTCCAGGTCGAACACGTGGGTCGGATGCCCCATTGCCAGCCAGTTATTGTTGGTGGCATCCACGGCGTTCGAGATCAGCTTTTGCCCCAATGCCGCAAACCGCTCGGCAAGCAAACCGGTCGATGGTCCGACCGTGACGCCACGGACCACCTGCGCCGTAAACCGGCCGCAAAGGTCCTCCGCTTCAATACGAACCGGGTACGCCGCCGCACCTCTTGCAGGTGCCGCGTTCCTTGCGCTGGCAGCCAGGTCTGCGTGCGGAACGGCATACTCGCCTGCGGAATACTCATCCTCCAGCACCGGTACCGGCTCTGCCGCAACAGCACCGGCATCCGCATGCGTCACGCGGCGGTCTTCCAGCGTCAGCAGGGGAACCCCATAGATGGCTGCAGCCTCCCGCGCCACGCCGTAGTGGTTCATCGCGTCCACGCGGTTGGTCGTAATGTCCATCTCAAACAGGTGTCCACCCGTCGGCAAGGCATGGACACCCTCGACGGCGATGCCGCGCAGCGTTAAATCCTCGGCCAACTGCCGGTCACTCACATCCAGCGCGGGAATATATTCGCGCAACCACCTGGTCAACACATTCATAGCTGCAGCGAGCCGGCAGGCGAGCGACTTGGTCTGTCAACCAGGTCGTGCTGCGACCATCCCCCATCCCTTTTAGGCAAACTGTCTCAAAAAGCGTATATCGCCGGAGTAAAACTGCCCAATATCTCCAACGCTGTACTTCATCATGGCAATGCGCTCCACACCCATGCCGAACGCAAAACCGCTGATGCCCGGCAGGTGGTACGCCGGCTCCAGGCCATTCTCCATCCGCCGCTGATCCACCGCCAGAAAGACCGCAGGATCCACCATGCCGCAGCCCAGCAGCTCGATCCAACCGCTGTGCTTGCACTTGCGGCACCCGGTACCGCCGCAGAAGGGGCACGAAATCTGCACGTCCGCACTTGGCTCTGTAAACGGAAAGAACGATGGAAAAAAGCGCGTCCGCACGGACGATCCGAAGAAGGCCTTCATCGCATGGTCGAGCGTTCCCTTCAAATCGCTGAAGGTGATCCCGCGATCCACACACAGCCCTTCCACCTGGTGAAAAATCGGTGAATGCGTCGCGTCGCTCTCGTCGTTCCGGTGCACTTTGCCCGGAATCACCAGCCGCAGCGGCGGCGCCTCGGCGATCATGCTGCGAATCTGCACCGGCGACGTGTGCGTCCGCATCAGCAGCCGCTCGCGCAGCGGCTTGCCCGCTTGGTCCGCCACCACCAGCGTGTCCTGCGTATCGCGTGCCGGGTGGTCTGGCGGAAAATTCAACGCTTCAAAGTTGTAGAAATCCGTTTCCACCTCGGGCCCAACCCCAACGGAGTACCCCAGCGCCGCAAATACCGCCACCATCTCGCGCATCGTTCGCGTCAGTGGATGCTCCACGCCCACCTGCCGCCGAATGCCCGGCAGCGACAGGTCCAGACCCGCACTGGCTACAGAAGTACGAGGTCCCTCGCGCTCACCGCCAAGACGATTGCTGATCGGATGCTCTGAAGCAAGCCGGGCCTGCGCACCCTCGAGGTACTCCTCGGCCGACGCTTTCAACGCGCCAAAGAAGGTGCCAAACCTGCCGCGCATCTCTGACGGCACAAGCTTCACCCAGGACGCGATCCCCTTGCTGATCAGCCCGGCTTTTTTTCCAACCCATCGCACCCGAAAGCGTTCAAGATCCTCCGCGTTACCGATCGCGTCGTACTCCAGTTTCAGATTGCTTCCCGCATGTTCGAAAGCCGCGGCAATCGCGGCTTCGTCCGAGAAGTCAGGGCTTTCGGGCAGGACGTAACTCACGCGGCCACCGACAACGCTGCGGCCAGCACCTGTGACGCCGGGACCGGCAAACCGTCCACTCGCATGGCTTCCAGACGGAGGTCGATGCGCTCGCGGATCAGAACTTCAAGCTCCTCGCAGTTCGCGCCCGCAAAGTCTCGGCCGTCTGCATCCACAACGCCCTGACCGGCAACGTCCGGCACACCCGCACTCCATTTACCCGCTGCCTCTAACACCACCGCATGTTCTCCTGCCACGTCAGACCCATTTGTTCCAGCATAGCGTGCAGCGTACTTTCATCGGGATCTTCGCCTGGCCGCCACCCGCGATCCAACATCGCCAGTCCTTCTTGTACGCCCTTGCACTTACAACGCCCACCACACAATGGCCGCGGAAATCAGCCCCAGCAGCCAGCTTGTCTTGTCGGTAACGGCATACACGACCGGGTCCTCGTGCAACTGTCCGCGGCTTGCCAGCAGCCACACCCGGCACAGCCACAGGATCAGCACCGGCACCAGCAGCCACAGTCGCGACGGGTGCCGGTACAGCACGTCCGCCAACCCGCTGATGTACATCGTCAGCACCACCACGCTGGCAAACGCACTGCTTGTGCCGAAGGACCGCAGCTGCTCCATGTCGTCTGTACCATAACCCCGACCGCTGGCCTTGGTGCGGCCGCTCGTCACCATGAGCTGCAACTCGGCAAACCGCTTTACAAACGCCAGCGACAGGAAGAAAAAGATCGAAAATGCAGCCAGCCACGCAGACACATCGATCTCTGTTGCCGCGGACCCCGCCAGGATCCGTACTGTGTACAGGCCACTGAGCACCAGGACATCCACCAGCGCCAGGCGCTTCAGGTAAAACGAATACGCCAGTGTCGTGACGGTATACAGGCCAAGCCACTCCAGAAAGCGGTACGGCCGCGCCAGCACCTCCGGTACGCCGTCCAGTCCAGGCAGCGCGGCGTACACGTGCGGCAGCACAAGTGCCAGCACGATCGCCACTGCAAAGAACAATCCCACCACCAGCACGCCCGTGAAAGGCGACAGGTCGCCCGCCGCAAACGGCCGCTTCCGTTTGCGCGGATGCCTGCGGTCCGCTTCGATATCCAGCAGGTCGTTGATCAGGTACGTCGCGCTGGCACAGAAAGAAATGGAAAAGAACGCGACCACCGACGCAACCAGCGCGTTTGCATGCCGGTTATGCGCCAGCAGCACCGGCAGAAACACCAGCGTGTTCTTGGCCCACTGGTGAATGCGGATGGCTTTGAACAACGACCGCAGGGGGCTGCGCTGGTCCAGGAATTCACGGTGTACGGTGACTGCATCGCGCCGCATGGCCGCACGCAGCTTGCCGTGCGGATTTGCCACCATCGGCTGATGGCTGGCCTGCAGCAGCGTCCGGTCCGGAAGCGCATTGCCGATGTAGGAAAACCCCTCAGGAAACCGGTCCTGGAACGCCGCCAGCTTGTTCTTGCCCGCCAGGTTCAACGTCCCATCCGAGGCCAGCACCCCGTCAAAGATCCCCACATGCGCCGCCACCTGTTCGGCAAAGCCGATGTCCGCGGCAGTTGCCAGGTAAATGCGTCGACCCCGCGCGTGCTCCTCCCGCAGGAACGCCAGCAGCGTCTCGTTGTAGGGCAGGTGCTCCACTTCCACCACTGCGCGGCTCGTAACTTCCCGCTTAAACCCGGCCCGCCCTTTGCTCACCCACGCCGGCCAGTGTAAGGGCGTTCCAGGTTGCTGGCGCGCCAGCAACAGCACCGCATCCACCAGCGTATCGCTCTTGACAAGGGTCCCGTCCAGGTCCACACACAGGGGAACCTCGGCGGTTGCCGCTGTTGTACTCCCGTCGGGTGGTGCGATCAATCGAGGCTCGGCCATCATCAGGTTCGTTCCAGGGCAGGGATTGGCATTTCGATGATTATAAAGAGGGCACTCACACCCGCTTTCAGGAGGCGTCCAATCTTGTACTAGGCTCAAACAAAGCCGGCCTGCGAAACTCTCCGCAGCGCCGAACGTACATTATGAGTAGTCTTAAAAGGCGAACCGCTCGCGGTGAGCCGCTGTATTTTCATCCATCTTTTTTGAAGGCCTACCACCGACATGGCATCGCCCACAACGAGCGAGCACGACTCGACAGTCGCTTCCCACGAGGTTCGCTCACTTCCTGAGCACGCGTCTCCTGCGTCCACCGGCTTGGCCGGTGATGCGTCGCAGCATCCCGAGCCCCGGCCTGCAGCAGCGCCCCGCAAGCGCTCCTGGCTGCGCATCCTGCTCATTGCGCTGGTGTTGCTGGCCGTTGCCGCGTTCATCGTCTATCGCGTACGCAGCAACAAGGAGGCGACCCAACAGCAGGCAAAGGGTGCCGCGGCTGCCGCCAACCGGCCCATTCCCGTTGCCTTTGACGTGGTCCAGCAACGTGCCGTCCCCATCTATCTGTCAGCGCTCGGCACGGTTACGGCCTACAACACCGTCACGCTCAAAAGCCGCGTCGACGGTCAGATCGTGCGCGTGAACTTCCGCGAAGGCCAAAGCGTCAGCCAGGGCCAGCTGCTCATCGAAATCGATCCCCGGCCCTACCAGGCGGCCCTCGCCCAGGCGCAGGGCAACCTCGTCCGCGATCAGGCCAACGCCGTCAACGCCGACGCCCAGCAGCAGCGGTACAACCAGCTCTACGCTGCCGGCGTCGTCAGCCGCGAGCAGGCGCAGGCGCAGGAAAGTACGGCAGGCCAGGCAGGTGGCACGCTGGAAGGCGATCGCGCCGCCATTCAGGCAGCCCGGGTCAACCTTGCCTACACCCGCATTACCTCGCCCATCTCCGGCATCGTCGGTCTTCGCCAGGTAGACGTCGGCAACATCGTCGCCGCCAACAGCAGCACCGGTCTCGTCGTCATTACCCAGGTGCAGCCGATCGCCGTCATCTTTACCCTGCCGGAAGATCAGCTGCCGCAGGTCTTCGAGCGCATGCGTGGTGGTCACCAGCTTGTCGCGGAAGCATGGGATCGCGCCAACCTCCACCGGCTTGCCAGCGGTCAGTTGCTGACCGTGGACAACCAGATTGATACGACTACCGGCACCGCCAAGCTCAAGGCCGTGTTCAATAACGCCGATGGTGCGCTGTTCCCCAACCAGTTCGTCAACGTGCGCCTCGTGCTTGAGAACCGTGCCAACGCCATCACGGTACCCGCCGCCGCCGTGCAAACCGGTTCAAACGGCTCGTACGTCTATTGGATCGACATGGCGCACCCGCTTGCACCCGATACCTCGACCTCCGCCCAGCGTAGCGGGGGCAAGACAGGTGGCAGGCCCTCCACCGCGGGAACGGAATCCAATGCTCCGGTAACCTCCGGTGCACCCGGTGCACCCGGGGCGACCGGGGCCGCTGGCACTGGCACCACCACGGGTGCCGGCGGCACAGCTGGCGGCCGCTCCAGCGCACCGCGGCAAACCAGCTACCTCGTGCATACCCACAACATCGCCATCGACCTGACGCAGGGCAATCTCGTCGTGGTCCATGGCGGCGTTCAGGCCGGCGACCATGTTGTCGTCGACGGTGAAGAAAAGCTGAAGGACGGCAGCAAGGTTATTCCCCGGCCGGCACAGACAGTCGACCCTGCAACCACGGGCAATGCCGCCGTTGCACCCGGCACCACTCCGGATACGTCGAACACACGATCCACCCGAACACCCGACTCCAGCTTCAACAACGGCTCAAACGGCGATCGCGACGGTCCAGGTGTTCCGCCGCGGCCTCGACACAAGCCCGCCAAAGCCCCGCAGCCGTGAGTCGCACGCAGTGTGACAGCAGAGGTACATGATGAGTCCATCCCGTCCCTTCATCTTGCGGCCTGTGGCCACCGCGCTGCTCATGATCGCGATCCTGCTTGCGGGCGGCGTGGCCTATTTCCAACTACCCGTGTCGGCGCTGCCCGAGGTGGATTATCCCACCATCCAGGTTCAGACCTTCTACCCGGGCGCCAGTCCCGAGGTGATGTCCTCCGCCGTCACCGGCCCACTGGAGCGGCAGTTCGGCGAGATTCCCGGCCTCACGCAAATGACCTCCACCTCTTCGGGTGGCGGCAGCATCATCACGCTCCAGTTCAACCTCAGCGAATCCATTGACGTCGCGCAGCAGGACGTGCAGGCCGCCATCAATGCGGCGCAAAGCTATCTGCCCACAGACCTGCCCAATCCGCCCATCTACAACAAGGTCAATCCGGCCGACGCGCCGATCCTTACCCTTGCACTCACCAGCGACTCGCTGCCGCTCACCAAGGTCGAGGATCTTGCAGACACCGTGCTTGCGCAGAAGATTTCTCAGCTTTCCGGTGTCGGTCTCGTGTCCATTGCCGGCGGTCAAAAACCCGGCGTCCGCATCCAAGCAAATCCGACGGCGCTCGCGGGATACGGCCTGTCGCTGGAGGACATGCGTACCGCGCTCGCCTCCGCCAATGTCGACCAGGCAAAGGGAAATCTCAACGGCGCGCACCAGTCGTACACCATCGGCGCCAACGACCAGATCCTCACGGCTGCCGGCTACAACGACGTCATCATCGCCTATCGCAATGGATCGCCCGTCTTCCTTCGCGATGTCGCGAACTCCGTGGACGCTGCGGAAAATGAGTTCCAGGCCGCATGGATGGGACGTGCTTCTGAAGATGGTGAAGCTCCGGTCACCCATCCCGCGGTCATTATCAACATTCAGCGTCAGCCCGGCGCCAACATCATCGGTGTGGTCGACCGCGTCCAGGCCCTGCTCCCGCGCCTGCAGGCAACACTTCCCGGCTCCGTCAAGCTTGAGGTTCTTACCGACCGGACCAACACCATTCGGGCGTCCGTGGCGGATGTGCAGTTCGAGCTTCTGCTGACCATCGGCCTTGTGGTTGTCGTCATCTTCCTCTTCCTGCGCTCCTGGCGCGCCACCATCATCCCGTCCATCGCCGTACCGCTCTCCATCGTCGGCACCTTCGGTGTCATGTACCTGCTGGGCTACTCGCTCAACAACCTCACGCTCATGGCACTCACCATCTCCACCGGCTTTGTGGTCGATGACGCTATCGTCATGGTCGAAAACATCGACCGCTACCTGGAAGAAGGGCACAGCCCGCTCGACGCAGCCCTCATGGGTTCCGAGCAAATCGGCTTCACCATCGTCTCGCTCACCATCTCGCTCATTGCCGTGCTCATCCCCCTGCTCTTCATGGGAGATATCGTTGGCCGGCTCTTCCGCGAATTCGCCGTCACCCTCTCCGTCACCATTCTTGTCTCCGCCGTCGTTTCGCTCACGCTCACCCCCATGATGGCGGCAAAGCTCTTGCGCCACACGCCGGAAGACCAGAAAGGTCGCTTCTACAAGAAGAGCGAGGAGTTCTTCGAGTGGGTGATCGCCCGCTACGCCACCGGCGTCCGCTTCGTCCTCCGTCATCAGACCCTGACGCTTTTGGTGACGCTTGCCACCTTTGTCCTCACGCTCATTCTCTACTCGGTCGTGCCCAAGGGATTCTTCCCCGTGCAGGACACCGGCGTGATCCTTGCCATCACCGACGCCGCGCAGGACACCAGCTTCCGTTCCATGAGTCAGAAGCAGCAGGCTCTGGCCAACGTCATCTTGGAAGATCCGGATGTCGAGTCCATGAGCTCGTTCATTGGGATCGACGCCACCAACGCCACGCTCAACTCCGGCCGCATCCAGATCAACCTGCGGGACAAGGAGAAGCGCAAGACGGACGCCGAAGGCGTAATCCGCCGCTTGCAGCCAAAGCTCAACCAGGTCGAAGGCATCCAGGCTTACCTGCAGCCGCTGCAGGATCTCACCGTTGAAAACCGTACCTCCCGCACGCAGTACCAGTACTCCATCGAGGATGCCAGCACGGAAGAGCTTGTGCAGTGGTCCAATATCATCCTGCGTAAGTTCCGTACACTGCCCGCCCTGGCCGACGTCGCCACCGATCAGACTACCGACGGCTTGCAGGCCTCGCTGGCCATCGACCGCAACACCGCATCCCGCCTTGGCATTACGCCCCAGAACATCGATGACACCCTCTACGACGCCTTCGGCCAGCGTCAGGTGTCCACCATGTTCACGCAGCAGAATCAGTACCACGTCATCCTCGAAGTCTCCCCCAAGTTCCAGCGCAATCCCTCCGCGCTGGACAACATCTATGTCAAGAGTTCAAACGGCACGCAGGTGCCGCTCAGCACCTTCACCCACTTCGAGCAGAAACCGACGACCCTCGCCATCTCGCACCAGGGCCAGTTTCCATCGGTCAACCTGTCGTTCAATCTTGCTCCCGGTGCAAGCATCGGCGACGCCGTCACCCAGGTGCGCAAGGCGGAAAAAGAAATCAATGCGCCGCTGAGCGTCAACGCCAACTTTGAGGGGACGGCGGCCTCGTTTGAGGCTTCGCTCACCAACGAACCGCTCCTCATCCTCGCCGCGCTCATCACCGTCTACATCGTGCTGGGTGTGCTGTACGAAAGCTACATCCACCCCATCACCATCCTGTCCACGTTGCCGTCCGCCGGTGTCGGTGCCATCCTTGCCCTGCAAATTACCGGCACCAACCTGTCCGTCATCGCACTCATCGGCATCATCCTGCTCATCGGCATCGTGAAAAAGAATGCCATCATGATGATCGACTTTGCCCTGGAAGCCGAACGCGAACAAGGCAAGACCCCCGAGGAATCGATCTACCAGGCCTGCCTTCTCCGCTTCCGCCCCATCATGATGACGACCATGGCTGCGCTGCTTGGCGGCATTCCGCTCGCCCTCGGCAGCGGTACCGGTTCAGAGCTCCGTCGCCCCCTCGGCATCACCATCGTCGGCGGCCTCATCCTCTCCCAGATCCTTACCCTGTTCACGACCCCGGTCGTCTATCTCTTCTTCGATCGCATCGGCCGCCGCTACCTCGGGACGGAAGAGGCAGATCGCCAGTTTCAGCAGCATGCGCACGAGCATCCCGAATACGCCGCCGGCGATTAGGACCTGAATCGTGAGAACAGAAGCTCAACCCGGAGACCGCGACCCTCGCGACCATCAGCATCCAGGCGATGCGGCAAAGCTGAATGCCCTCGCCCACGACCGCGGCCCTGACACGCGTGCCGGCGATTCCACGCCGCGCGACCGTGCCTCGGCATCGGAAGAACAGCGCAACGCGGAAACGGAAGAGGCCAGCGAGCCAATCGGCAACGTGCATTTTTCTGCGCCTTTCATTCGGCGCCCTGTTGCTACCTTCCTGCTGTCGCTCGCCATCATTCTGGCCGGTGCCGTTGCCTACAAGCTTCTTCCCACCTCGTCCCTGCCCGATGTGGAGTTTCCGGTCATCTCCGTCGGCGCAGGTCTTCCCGGTGCAGACCCGGCCACCATGGCCTCCTCGGTCGCGACACCCCTGGAGCGCCAGTTCAGCCGCATCGCCGGCGTCAATCAAATGACGTCGCAATCGCAGCAGGGCTCGGTCAGCATTACGCTTCAGTTCGACCTCACGCGCGACATCAATGGTGCTGCGCGCGATGTCCAGGCCGCCATCAGCGCCGCCCGCGCGCAGCTTCCGGCAAACCTGCCTAGTAATCCCACGTATCGCAAAATCAACCCGGCAGACGCACCCATCCTGATTTTCGCGCTCACGTCCGACACCCTTACCGTCCCGCAGCTCTACGACGCGGCCGACTCCATCCTTGCGCAAAAACTCGCTTCGGTAGAGGGCGTTGGCCAGACCTTTGTCGGTGGCAGCAGCAAACCCGGTGTTCGCATTGAGGCAAATCCCTCACAGCTCACCAGCTACAACTTGTCCCTCAACGCCGTGCAGGCGGCGGCAAAGACCTTCAACGTCAACCAGCCCAAGGGCTACCTCAACGGCGACAACCTCCGCTGGTCCATCAGCACCACAGACCAGCTGTTCGGCGCGGACGCCTACCGCCCCCTCGTGATTGCGACCAGCCGTGGTCCCGTGTCCAATGCCGCCGCGACCAACGGCCTGCAGGCAAATGTTGCCAGCGCCACAACCGGCGGCACCGGATCTACCAACAGCACAGGCACGGCAACTGCGTCGTCCGGCAGCGGTGCCACCGCGGCCTCTTCCACCTCGGCTACCGGCTCGACCGCGACAACGACCAGCACAGACACCACCGGTGCCGGCGCCTCCTCGGCAGCCACCACAACCGCCGCTGCAGCCACCGGCAATGCCGCCGCGCCGACGACCGCCAACCTCGATGCCGGGACCGGCTTTCAATCCGCTGCGCTCAACCCGAACGGCTCAAACACCTCCATCACCACCACCAACGCTGCAGGCATCGTTCGCCTTGGCGATGTCGCCAGCGTCATCAACTCGGTTGAAGACATTCACACCTTTGGCATGTTCAACGGCCAGCCGTCCATCCTCATCATTGTGTTCAAGTCGCCCGGTGCCAACGTCATCGACACCGTCGACAACGTCCTCAAGATGCTGCCCACGCTGCAGGCTTCCATTCCGCCCAGCATCCGGCTGCAGGTGGCGCTCGACCGCACTGCCACCATTCGCGCTTCCATCAAAGACATCACCCGCACCATGCTGATCACCATCGTGCTCGTGATCCTTGTCGTCTTCGTCTTCCTGCGCGAGGTCCGCTCTACCCTCATTCCGTCCGTGTCCGTGCCGCTCAGCCTTCTCGGCACCTTCGGCATCATGTACCTGCTCGGCTATACGCTCGACAACCTGTCGCTCATGGCTCTCACCATTTCGACAGGCTTCGTCGTCGACGACGCCATCGTCGTCATCGAGAATATCTCGCGCCATCTGGAAGACGGCCTCACGCCCTACGAAGCAGCCATGCTCGGCTCGCGCGAAATCGGCTTCACCGTCGTCTCTATGTCGATCTCCCTCATCGCCGTCTTTATCCCGATCCTGCTCATGGGCGGCATCGTCGGGCGGCTCTTCCGTGAGTTCGCCGTCACGCTCTCCGTTGCCATCCTTGTCTCACTTGTCGTCTCGCTCACCACGACGCCCATGCTGTCCGCGCGCTTTCTGGAACCTCATTCCGCGCGCAAGCATGGTCGCATTTACAGGCTCTCCGAGCGCGGCTTCGACTTCATTCTGGCGGAGTACGAGCGCGGCCTGCGCTGGGTCCTGCGCCATCAGGCGCTTGTCCTCACCATCACCATCCTCACCTTCATCCTCAACATCTACCTCTTCATCCTCGTCCCCAAGGGCTTCTTTCCACAGCAGGATACGGGCCGTCTGCAGGGGCGCATTCAGGGCCAGCAGGATGTCAGCTTCGACACCATGAAGATCAAGGTGCAGCAGATGACGGAGATCGTGAAGAGCGATCCCGGTGTTCTCAATGCGCTCAGTTCCGTCGGCGGCGGCGGTCCCGGCGGTGGCGCGTCCAACACCGGCAACATGTTCATCTTTCTCAAGCCGCTCGCTCAGCGCAACCATGAAACCTCCGACCAGATCATTGCGCGCCTGCGTCCCAGGCTTTCGTCCGTGCCCGGCGTCATCACCTACCTGCAAAGCTCGCAGGAACTTAACATCGGCGGCCGCTCGTCGGCCACCCAGTACCAGTACACCCTGACAGGCGACTCCATCACCGACCTGAACCGTTACGCGCCGCTCATGTTCGCCGCCATGCAGCGTGAACCGGACCTGCGTGACGTCGCCACCGACCAGCAGGACCAGGGTCTGGCGGCACAACTGATCATCGACCGCGACACCGCATCGCGGCTCGGCATCACGGCTCTCGCCATCGACAACACGCTTTCCGCGGCATTCGGTCAGCGTCAGGTCAGCACAACCTACACCACGCTCAACCAGTACCACGTCGTTCTTGAGGTCGCGCCGCAGTTTCAGCAGTCGCCGGACGCCCTCAAGACGATCTACGTCAAGGCCTCCAACGGCGCGCAGGTACCGCTTTCCGCCATCAGCCACTTTGAAAATCAGCGAATCCCGCTCGCGGTCAACCACCAGGGACTCTCGCCCGCGGCCACGCTCTCCTTCAATCTCGCGCCCGGCGTCTCCCTTTCGCAGGCCACCGCCGCCATCGATCACGCACGCACGGTCGTCGGCATTCCGGCATCCATCAGCGGCGGCTTCCAGGGTACGGCCGCCGCCTTCAAAGCCTCACTCTCTTCGGAGCCCTACCTCGTCCTGCTTGCCCTCGTCGCCGTCTACATCGTTCTTGGCATTCTCTACGAGAGCTTCATTCACCCTCTCACCATTCTCTCCACCTTGCCCTCGGCGGGTGTCGGCGCGATTCTGGCGCTCATTCTCACTCAAACCGACCTCTCCGTCATCGCAGACATCGGCATTCTCCTGCTCATCGGGATCGTCAAGAAGAACGCGATCATGATGATCGACTTTGCCCTTGTCGCCGAACGCGAACACGGCAAAGCTCCTGTGGACGCCATCTATGAGGCATGCGTCCTGCGCTTTCGTCCCATCACCATGACCACCTTCGCCGCCCTGCTCGGCGCCGTGCCCCTGGCCTTTGGCACCGGCACCGGGTCGGAGCTTCGTCGCCCTCTCGGCATCACCATCGTCGGCGGCCTCATCGTCTCGCAGGCACTCACCCTCTTCACAACGCCGGTGGTCTACCTCACCTTTGATCGCATTCGCGCCTTCTTCGCGCCCTCGCCGGTGGACGCCAAGGCTGTCCGCACCCCCGGCCTGGAGCACGCGCCGGCACCGGGAGACTAGACCATTCCCCGCCCACAAACTCGGACCTGCTACGCCGATTCCTGCAACCTCGGCCCTCCCTCGCTCATCCGACGACCCATGACACGCTTCATCTCTTCGGCGCTTGCGCTTTTGTTGACGGCGAGTCCGAGTTCCGCCATCTTCGCCCAGGCTCCGCCCGCACAAATCGCTCAGCCCGCTCAACCCACGCAGGACAGCACCTCTGCCCCCGCACAGGCCGCGCCCGCCCCGGCAAAACCCGCGTCGTCCAGTCCCGTAC
>CAXUHM010000055.1:0-21255 GCA_964250935.1 uncultured Terriglobus sp. | reverse complement strand
GCTGGACGTGCTGGAGTATGTGTACCGCTGCCAGGAACGCTGCCGCCGTGGCTGGTGAGCAGGGCGCCGTATGCCGGGCTGTCTTCCGCGCGCATGCCATAGAGCACAAGGACGGCCAGCACCGTGGGCGCTCCCGGGCCATTCTGTTGCGTCTGCAGCACGTCCATGCCTCACCGGTGCACTGATCTTACCGTTCGCTAGGAAAGGGGGGCCGGCTGCTAAGATGGTCGGTGCGGCAGCCAACGCAGGTGCGGCCGTCGAACTTGGGATTTACGACGGGTCGCATGCATCACGTGGAATCGCTGAACCAGAATACGGTGGTCGCCGTACCGCAACCGGAGAGCTCGGCTGCGGGGGAGGCGTATGTCGCGGCGGCGGCGGGATACCCTGCCGCACCCGTCCCGACGAAGCAGACGCGGTGGCGACGGACGCTGCGCAGTGCCGGCATCGATCGGGCGATTGGATACACGATCCTGGCACGTGCCTGGGGGTCGCTGTCGGGCCTGGTGACGGTGGCGCTGATTGCGCGTTCGCTGACCCGGGAGCAGCAGGGCTATTACTACACGTTTGGATCACTGGTGGCGCTGCAGATTGTCTTCGAGCTGGGCTTTTCAGTGGTCATTCTGCAGCTTGCGACGCACGAAGCCGCGCACCTGCAGATCGGCGAAGACGGGACCATTGCCGGCGGGGTGCAGCCCGTGGCGCGGCTGGCAAGCGTGCTGCAGAAGACGGTGCTTTGGTACAGCGTGGCGGCGGGGCTGATGGGGTTGGTCCTCCTGCCGGTGGGGTGGCGTTTTTTTGCGACCAGCCCGGGCAGCGCGGCAACCGCGTGGCGCGGGCCGTGGGTGGCGGTGGTGCTGGCATCGTGCTTTACGTTCCAGATCGACCCGGTGTTTTCATTTCTGGAGGGGTGCGGCTTTGTGAGCCGGGTGGCGCGCACGCGCACGGTGCAGGCCGTGACCGGGTCGGTGCTGGCATGGGGCGGGCTGGCGCTGCACCATGGCCTGTTTGCGCCTGCGCTGGTCATTGCCGGGCAGGCGGTTGTCGGGTTTTGGTTCCTGCTGCAGCGGCGGCCGCTGCTGCTGGGCCTGCTGCGCACCAGGGCCGGCAGCTACGCCGTGCGCTGGAGCGAAGAGGTATGGCCGTTTCAATGGCGGATCGCGATTTCGTACGCGTCCGGATTTTTGATTTTTCAGCTGTTCAACCCGGTGCTGCTGCACTATTTTGGGCCCGTGGTGGCGGGGCGCATGGGCATGAGCCTGAACCTGGCGAACGCCCTGGCGGGCGTCGCGATCTCGTGGATTGCGACCAAGGCCGCGCCCTTTGGGGCGATGATTGCACGCCGGCAGTTTGCGGACCTGGACCGGACGTTTTTTCGTGCGGCGACGCAGGCGCTGCTGCTGTGCGGCAGCGGGTCGGTGGTGGTGTGGCTGATTGACGTGGCGATGAACCATGCGGGTGTGCGGTTTGCGCAGCGCCTGTTGCCGCCGCTGCCGCTGGGCCTGCTGTTGCTGACCATGGTGCTGAACCAGGCCGTGGCAAGCATGGCGCTGTACCTGCGTGCGCACAAGCAGGAGAAGTTTCTGCTGAACTCCGTGCTGGGCGGGTTGCTGGTGGCGCTGAGCACGCTGACCCTGGGCCGATGGTACGGTCCGACGGGGATGCTTGCAGGATTTCTGGCGGTCACAGTTGTGGTCGGTGTGGGCATGGGCGGGTTGACGTTTGTGAAGTATCGACGGCTGTGGCATGCCTGACCTGACGCCGCTGCTGACCATTGCCATTCCCACGTTCGATCGCGCGGATTACCTGCGCGAGAGCCTGAGCCAGTTGCTGCCGCAGCTGATTGCGGCGCACCGGCAATACCCGGGCGAGGTAGAATTCCTCGTCTCGGACAACGCATCGACAGACGGCACGGCCGCCGTGCTGGACGAGGCGGAGACGGTGCTGGAGGCGGCGGGTGCGCGCGGGCTGTTTCGGCGCATGCGGCAGGCGGACAACATCGGCTCGGACCGTAACTTTGTGTACTGCTTTCGGCAGGCGGGGGGACGTTACTTCTGGCTGTGCGGGGACGACGATATTCTGCGGCCGGGTGCGGTGGCGGCGGTGCTGGAGGCGGTTCGGACGGCGGCGTACGACTGGATTTTTCTGCCGCCCGAGCCGTTTCAAACGAACTGGCGGGAGGAGTTCCGGCCGGACCCCTACGGGCGGCAGGCGCAGGTGGTCACGTCCGCGCGGGAGATGGCGCTGCGGGTGAACGTGATGATCACGTTTATCAGTGGCATGGTGGTCCACCGGGAGCGGCTGCTGACGCTGCTGGGCGGCGATGCATCGCACGCGGCGCCGGTGGAAGCGCCGGAGGCCTTTATCGGCACCCACCTGACGCAGTTGAGCTGGACGCTGCCGCTGCTGCGCGATCACCGGCAGAGCCTGATCCTGTGGCAGAGGTTTGTGCTGGGCCGGCAGATGAACGGTGGCGGGTACAGCATTGGAGAGGTGTTTGGCGGCGGCTTTGTGCAGACGGTAAGGCGCCTACTGCCGGGCCAACCACGCCTGACAGCCATCTTCAGCAACATTGCGCTGCGGCAGTGGTTTCCGGCGACGATGCTGGAGCTGCGGCAAAACGACCGGGGCAATCACTTTGCGCTGCACGAGGCGGAAGACCTGCTGCGCACGACGTTTGGCGGGAACTTTCGCTACTGGCTGTTTACCTGGCCGGTGCTGCGGCTGCCGCTGGGGCTGGCCGCGCTGTGGCAGCGCGCGGGTGGAACGGGTGCACGCCTGCTGCGGTTGCTGCACCATCCGGACGATGTAGAGAGGAAGCTGCGCAGCCTTGCCGCGAAGCATGCGCTGCGGAAGAGCCCGGCGGGCAAGACGGGGCCGGGCAAGACGGCATCGGGGAAGACGGCGCTGCGGCCGTAAACCGGCGATGTTCGGCTGTAAACGTCGTTCGCGCGTGCGGCACTGTCCGCTATCAGACGTGGGCGTTCCGTTATGCTGACAAGCATGCCGGCGATTGATCATTTGGAATGTTCACGATGCGGACGCGCACAGAGCGCAAGGACCGCAAAGACTGTTTGCCCGGTGTGCGCGGGAGCTTTTTTTGTGCGGTATGACCTTTCTGCGGCGGAGGGGATTGCCGTTCGCGACGCGCTGCCGGAGGTGCGCAGCATGTGGCGCTATGCCTGTGTGCTGCCGGATGTGGAGCGGGTGACGCTGGGCGAGGGATGGACGCCGATGCTGCCATCGCGCCGCTATGCGAACGTGCTGCTGAAAGAGGAGGGGTACAACCCGACGGGGACCTTCAAGGCGCGCGGCCTGGCGCTGGCCGTGACGATGGCGAAGCACTATGCCGACCACGCCGGAGGTGCGCGGAAGCTGGCCGTGCCCAGCGCGGGCAATGCCGGCGGTGCGCTGGCCGCGTATGCCGCTGCCGCCGGGATGGAAGCCCACATCTTTATGCCGCAGGACGTTCCCCTGGCCAACCAGGTGGAGTGCATGGCGTACGGCGCGCACATGACGTTGGTGGAGGGATTGATTTCCGATTGCGCGAAGCTGGTGGCGTCGCGCAAGGAAGCGGAAGGCTGGTTCGACGTGTCGACGCTGAAGGAGCCGTTCCGGGTCGAAGGCAAGAAGACGATGGGCTACGAACTGGTGGAGCAGTGCGGCTGGACGTACCCGGATGCGGTGTTTTACCCGACGGGTGGAGGCGTCGGCCTGATCGGCATGTGGAAGGCGTTTGCCGAGATGGAGGAGCTGGGCTGGGTGAGCGGCAAGCGTCCGAAGATGATTGCCGTGCAGGCTGCGGGATGTGCGCCGATGACGCGCGCGTTTGAAAGCGGCGCCGAGGCGAGCGAGATGTTTGACGGTGCGGAGACGCTGGCGAGCGGGTTGCGCGTGCCGAAGCCGTACGGCGACTCGCTGATTCTGGAGGCGGTGCGCGCGAGTGGCGGGACCGTAATCTCGCAGACGGATGAGCAGATGTACCGGTCTATCGAGGACTGGGGACGGCACGAGGGCATCCTGCTGAGTCCGGAGGGTGCGGCGGCAACGGCGGCCTACGACGTCCTGCTTGGAAACGGGTTTCTGTCGGCAAGCGACCGGGTTGTTATTTTCAACACCGGTGCGGGGAACAAGTACACCGACGTGATTGCGACCATGCGACGGCAGTTCGGGAGCGAAAGCAATTCGCTTCCTGATGCGGCGTTGGCGCACGTGTAAGCGGCTTCGAGGGGGTTTCATTTCGGTTCGACGCGGGTGCGGGCTGTGCTTTGGCGAGCGATGGCGCGCGGAGTATGGTTTTCGGCACCTGTCGAACGCTTCTACGGCGTCGGCCAACCCGGGCACCGACAGCCAGGTGGTGCGGCTGGTATACGGGGTCCGGCGTTTCGGCAGACGCACGGGCGCGGTAGGTGGGCGGCGGCGGAGTGCGATACCTTACTCCCATGTCGAACCTGTTTCGTTTTGCTGCCGTGGGTGCGTTGCTGCTGGGCGGTGCCGTTGCGGGGGCGCAGACGATTTCACAGAAGACGCCGCAGCCGCAGCAGGGGTCGCAGGCGCTGGATGTGAAGCCGATGCCCCTGCTGTCGATCGATGCGCTCAGCTTTCTGGAGGGGACGTGGGCGGCGGATGTGGGCAAGGACGCGAAGCCCGCGGGGTCGTACGCATTTGTGCGTGAGTTGAACGGCCACGTGCTGGCGCGGCGGTCGACGACGGACGTGACGTGCACCCTGCCCGGGTCGGCGGTCTGCGCGCACAGCGATCTGCTGTACGTCTTTCAGGACTCCGCCGGAGCTCCGCTGAAGGCGATCTATTTCGATGCGGAGGGGCACGTGATTCGCTATGACGTGAGCCTGCGCCATGAGGATGGAGCATACGGACGCCGCGACTTTGCGGTGTTTCTGTCGGACGAGAGCGCGCTGGGCCCACGCTTTCGATTGAGGTATGAGCGCAACACCGACACGTTTACCCACAAGACAGAGATGACGGGCGAATTTGCCGTGCTGCTGGCGAACGGCAAATGGCAGCCGTACCTGCAGTGGGGCGGACGCATGCTGGCCGAACCGGCGAAGTAGGACGCGAGTATCGCACGGGTGGGCGGTACTCGGATTGCCCGCCGCTGGGACGGGCTGCTAGGCTTTGGCTCTATGCAGGAAACATACAACGGCGTGCGGCCGCCCGATGCGGGCGAAGCGATCCAGTACAGCGGCGGTGTGTACACCGTGCCGGATCACCCGATTGTGCCGTTTATCGAGGGTGATGGGAGTGGCCGGGACATCTGGAAGAATGCGCGTGCGGTGATGGATGCAGCGGTGGCGCAGGCCTACGGCGGTGCGCGGCGGGTGGAGTGGTTTGAGATTGTTGCCGGGGAAAAGGCATACCGGCTGCACAACGACTGGCTGCCGCAGGATTCTGTCCAGGCGTGCATCGACTTTCGGGTGTCGCTGAAGGGGCCGCTGACGACGCCGGTGGGCGGCGGCATCCGATCGCTGAACGTGACGTTGCGACAGACGATGGACCTGTACCAGTGCATTCGACCGGTGAAGCACTACCCCGGCGTGCCGAGCCCGATGGTGAAGCCGGATGAGGTCGATGTGGTGATCTTCCGCGAGAATACGGAGGACATCTACGCGGGAATCGAGTTCAAGGAAGGTTCGGCGGATGTGGCGAAGCTGCGCGAGTTCGTGAATACGGAACTGCTGGGGAACACGAAAAAGCGGCTGCGGGAGGATGCAGGGATCGGGCTCAAGCCCATCAGCGTGCGCGGGTCGAAGCGGCTGGTGCGGGCGGCGCTGCAGTACGCCGTCGATCACGGGCGCAAGGTGGTGACCATTGTGCACAAGGGCAACATCCAGAAGTTTACGGAGGGTGCGTTCCTGGAATGGGGTTACGAGGTGGCGAAGGGCGAGTTTCGCGACCGCATCGTGACGGAGCGGGAGAGCTGGATGCTGGGCGCGCTCGATAAGGACCCGTCTGCGACACCGGAGGCGCTAGCAAAGATTGTGGAACCGGGAATGGCGTTTGCGCCGGCAGCTTTCGGCGAGAAGATCGTGGCCGAGGTGAAGGGTGTGCTTGCCGCGATCGGATCGACGCATAGCGGCGGCAAGTGGAAGCGCATGATCCTGGTGAACGACCGGATCTGCGATGCGATGTTTCAGGATTTGCTGCTGAAGCCGAGCGAGTACAGCGTGCTGGCGACGACGAACCTGAATGGGGATTATCTTTCAGACGCGGCGGCAGCGCAGGTGGGTGGGCTGGGCATTGCGCCGGGCGTGAACGTGGGCGACGGGTTTGCGGTGTTTGAGGCGACGCACGGAACGGCACCGCGGCTGGCGGACCAGGACGTCGTGAACCCGGGGTCGGTCCTGCTTTGCGGTGTGTTGCTGTTCGAGTTTCTCGGTTGGAACGAAGCTGCCAAGCTGATCGAAGACGCGATGACGGAGACGATTGCGCAGAAGTTCGTGACGTTGGACTTCAGCAAGGGCATGGACGGTGCGACCACGGCAAAGACCAGCGAGTTTGCGGAGCGCATGGTCGAGAACATGAAGAAGGCGGCTTGACCGGGCAGGCGCAACGCGTGGGGAGCGTCGAGCCGATAGCGGCGGAGGTCGACGTGCTGCTGGTCGGCGCGGGCGTCATGTCCGCAACGCTGGGCATGATGCTGCGACTGGTATCGCCGGGGCTGCGGATGGCGTTTGTGGAGAGCCGTGGCGAGGCGGCGACGGAGAGCAGCGATGCGTGGAACAACGCGGGGACGGGGCATGCGGCGCTGTGCGAACTGAACTACACACCGGAAGGTGCGGATGGCTCGATCGCCATCGACCGAGCCGTCAAGATCAACGAGCAGTTCCTGCAGTCGCGCCAGTTCTGGGCGACGCTGGTGGAGCGCGGCCTCTTGCGCGCGCCGGACGAGTTTATCCATGCCGTGCCGCACGAGAGCTTTGTGAGCGGTGGGGAGGCGGTGGATTTTCTGCGACGGCGACACCAGGCGCTCTCGGCGTCGCCGTTGTTTGCGGGCATGCAGTTCACGGACGATGCGGCGGTGCTGCGGGAGTGGATGCCGCTGATGATGGAGGGCCGGGACCCGGCACAGAAGGTGGCGGCAACACGGTCCGACGAGGGGACGGACCTGGACTTTGGTGCGCTGACGCGACAACTGCTGGAGGCGCTGGTTTCCGGGAATGGTGTCGAGGGGGGCGGAACCCATGTCTCAGACGCGAGACATGGGGCACCCGATGCAGTGGCGGTGTCCGGGAATGGTGCCGAAGCGAAGGGAACCCATGTCTCAGGCGCGAGACATGGGGCACCCCGTTTTTCGCCGGATACGAGATCGTCCAGTGCTGGAGGCGCGCATGCCACGGTGCACTACCACCATGCGTTGCGCGACCTGACGAAGCTGCCGGACGGTCGCTGGTACACGCAGGTAGAAGACCTGCGGATGAAGAAGAAGTCGCGGGTGACGGCGCGTTTCGTGTTTCTGGGTGCGGGTGGCGGGGCGCTGCCGCTGCTGCAGAGGAGCGGCATTCCCGAGGGCCGGGGCTATGGCGGGTTTCCGGTAAGCGGGCAGTGGCTGCGCTGCACCAATCGCGCGGTGATTGAGGAGCATGCGGCGAAGGTGTATGGCAAGCCCGCCCTGGGGGCACCGCCGATGAGCGTGCCGCACCTGGACACGCGGGTAATCGAGGGGAAGCGCGAACTGCTCTTTGGGCCGTTCGCCGGGTTTTCGACGAAGTTTCTGAAGGGTGGGTCGTTTGCGGACCTGCCGCGGTCGATCGGCACCGGAAACCTGGTGAGCATGCTCGGTGCGGGTGCGACCAACCTGCCGCTGACAAAGTACCTGGTCGGGCAGGTGATGCAGTCGCAGGCGGACCGGGTGGAGGCGTTGCGGGAGTTTGTGCCGAGCGCGCGCGGGGAGGACTGGAAGCTGGAGATTGCCGGGCAGCGCGTGCAAATCATCAAGGGCGATGCGAAGAAGGGCGGCCGGCTGGAGTTTGGCACGGAGATCGTGCGGTCGGCGGACGGCTCCATGGCGGCACTGCTGGGCGCGTCGCCGGGGGCGTCGACAGCGGTTGCCATCATGCTGGAGCTGTTGCAGAAGGGCGTGCCGGGCGTACGGGTTGGGGCGGAGGAGCTGCGGGCGCTGGTGCCGAGCTTTGGGTTGGCGCTGAGCGCGAACACGGACCTGCTGGCCGAGCAAAAGGAGCGGACGCGCCGGGTGCTGGGGCTGGACCATGCGCTGGAGGCGGGCCGGCGGGTGGGCGCCTAGGGCGTCAGCGGCTCGATCCAAGCGGTATCGAAGACGCGGATGGGAACGCCATCGCGATACCAGGTCGCCAGGGCAGCGTGACAGATGCGGCCGTCCATGGTGGGCGAGGTCCGGCCGCCATTGCCGGGTTCCCGGACCACGAGACAGGTGCCGACCTGGTACTGGCCAACGGCGACATAGTACCGGGCGTGGTATTGCTGCGCGATGGCCGCGAGCGGCGTTCGTGCGCGCATCCGTTGCAGGAACGCGCGATCCATGACCAGGCCCTCGGTCTGCACGATGGGCTGGTGCGACAGGTATGCCGTGGTTCCGGACTGGTCGCCCATGAGGTAGATGGCCGGGTGCGCGTCCATGAAACGGGCGACCTGCCTGGAGGACCGGACGAGGCTGACGGAGTCTGGACCGAGAACGGCATAGCCGGCGATGTAGACGCCGAGCGCGGCGGCATAGACGTAGAACGGGAGGCGGACCGCAAGGGGAGCGGGTGCGGTTGTGCGTCGCTCGAGCAGGAGGGCAAGCGCGCCGGCGCAGCCGAGGGTGAGCGAGTAGGTGTACCACGGCCAGGTCGGCCAGTCGCTGAGGATGCCGAGGGTGAACCAGTGGACAAAGGGGAAAACGACAAAGGCGCGGAAGACGCGGGAGCGCAGCCGGTGGTCGCGGTCCGACGGCCAGAACAGGGCAGTGAGCAGGAGCAACGATTGCGGCAGGATGAGAATGAGGCGCTGGCGGTCGAACGGCAGAAGGGTCTCGTAGGCGCGCGCGGCGGGAAGGTGTGAGGTGCGCATCTGCTTGGCGAGGCCGGAGACCGGCATTAAGAGGTGAAAGACGTGCCAGTTGATGGCGATGTACAGGCCAATGGGCAGGAGAAGGCAGCTGAGGAACGTGGCAAGGCGGGCGGCAGTACCGGGCCGACGTCCGGATTTGGCGAGCGAGGGTCTGGCGAGCGAGGGTCTGGCGAGGGTGGGTTTTTTGAGGGCGAGTTCGGGAAGGGCGGCGAGGCAGAGGAGGGCGACAAGGATTGCCGCATCAAGCCGGGCAAGGACCAGAGCGGCGGCGGCGAGGCCAAGCGTTGCCGCGTGCCTGCTGTCAGCCGGGAGCCCGTCGTTTGCGAGCCGGTAGAGCAGGTACATGCCGAGCGGGAGGGCGAGCGTCACCTCCATGCCGTAGCGGATGAGCAGAACGGCAAGCAGGCCGAGGACGAGTGAGGCGGGGCCGGCGAGGTTCTCGGTTGTGAGGAGGCGGAGTGTCCTGCGGAGGTAGACGAAAAAACAGAGCGCGGCGACAAGGCTGACAACCTGCAGCGCGACAAAGAATCCGATGCCCTGGAAGGGGATTGCGAGCACGGTCAGCACAAGCATCCACAGCGGGTGGTAGCCGTTGGTGGAGGTAAGGCTGTTGAAGGTGCTGGTGCCTGTGAGGGCGAGGTTCTGCGCGATTTTTAGGTAGTAAAAGAAGTCGTCCTGGTAGGACGCGAGCAGAAGCGTGGGTGTGCGGAAGCGGGCAAAGAGGGCGATGGCCGCGGTAAGCAGAAACAGGAGACCGTCCCAGCCGGGACGGTCTCCTGTTCTTTTGCTGTCCTGTTCTCTGTGCATCCGTGGGTGGAACTCCGTGGCGAGTGCGTTGGCGATGGTAGCGACGGATCGCCTTTGGTTCGCTGTGGAGGGTGAGGGAGCGGGCGACCCTGCAAAGGTGCAGGCCAGGTGCGGCACAGCAGGGCTAGACGCGCTCGATGGCCAGGGTGTCGAGGGTGATGGGCTTTCTGGGCCGGTCCATGCCGTCGCGGCTGGCCTTGCTGATCTTTTCCACGATGTCCATGCCGCTGACGACTTCGCCGAAGATGGTGTGCTTGCCGGTGAGCCAGGTGGTGGGCGCCACCGTGATGAAGAACTGCGAGCCGTTGGTGTTGGGGCCGGAGTTGGCCATGGCGAGCTTGCCGGGCGCGGTAAAGCCGTGCTTGCTGCCCTTGGTTTCGTCGGCAAATTTGTAGCCGGGGCCGCCCATGCCGGTGCCTTCAGGGTCGCCGCCCTGGATCATGAAGTCGGGAATGACACGGTGAAAGACGCTGCCGTCGTAGAGCTTGTCGCCCTTCTTGGAGCGGCTCTCCCAGGACTTGGTGCCTTCGGCAAGGCCGATGAAGTTTGCGACGGTGTCCGGCGCGTCTGCCTCGAACAGTCTGGTCGTGATGTCGCCTTCGCTGGTGTGAAAGATTGCGTAGGTGCCGGGTGTGAGGTCTGCCATGGGGTGATTCTCCTTACATTGCTCTGCGTTGGATGCGGAATGTAGACAGGTTACTGCGTCGGCGGCGGTGTGGCGGCGGACGCGGGTGTGGGCGATGCCGGCGCGGGGGCAAGCGCCGGCTCCGGTGGCAGGGGCATGCCCTCGGGCACGATGGTGACATGGTTGATCGTCACCGGGGTGAGCGGCTTGTCCTGGCCATCCTTTTCGACGCGGGCAACGGTTTGCACGATGACGACGGAGTGGGCGTCACACTGACCGAAGATGGTGTGCTTGCCGTTGAGCTCGGGGGTGGGCGCCTCTGTGATGAAGAACTGCGAGCCGCCGGTACCGGGACCGGCGTTGGCCATGGCGAGACGGCCTTCCCGATCAAAGCGGAGGCCCGGTGCAAACTCGTCGGGGATGAAGTAGCCGGGATCGCCGCGGCCGGTGCCCGCGCGGTCGCCACCCTGGATCATGAAATTGGCGATGACGCGATGGAACTGGGTGCCGTCGTAGAAGCGGGTGTGGGTCATGGGCTGGCCGGTGGTGGGGTCGGTGAACGGCTTGGTGCCGGTCGCGAGGCCGATGAAGTTGGCAACGGTCAGCGGAGCTTCTTTCTGGAAGAACTGGCAGGTAAGGCGGCCCATGCTGGTGTCAAAGACGGCGGTGGGGCCGTTGGGAGCGGGCGGCACGACGATGCCTTCGACGGTGCTTGGCGTGTCGGGCAGGTCTTCTGCCGGCCTGGTGGCGGAGGGCTCGGTGCCTGGACTGGTCGCTGGACTGGTTTTGGGCGCCGTCTGAGGAGTTGTTTGGGATGGTGCGGCGGGTGTGGCTCCGGACGTGGTCCCGGTCTGGGGAAAGGCGGTGGAGCTGCCAAGGCTGAGCGCGGCGGCAAGGCTGAGGAGTCGGAAATTCATCGCAGGTTCAGGATAACGCTCCGGGACCGGGGAAGGAATCCCGCGCGCGAGGCCGGGCAGGATGGGATTCAGGACTGCAGACGCGGTTCAGGGCGGAGATTCGGCTCAGGGCGGAGATTCGGCTCAGGGCGGAGATTCGGTTCAGGGCGGAGATTCGGTTCAGGGCGGATTCGGTTCAGGACTGCGCCTGATCGAGGACGCGCAGAATGTTTTCGCCGAGCAGGCCTTTCAGGTCCTGTGCGCGCCAACCGCGCGCGAGCAGGCCGGCGGTGAGATTGGGCAGGTCGGCGGCGGTGTCGATGCCGGTTGGCGCGAGAGGGATGCCGTCGAAGTCAGAGCCCAGGCCGGTATGGGCGGTGCCGCAGATGCGCAGGACGTGATCGACGTGGGCAAGCAGCGCGGCAAGCGGCGGGCGAGGCAGCTGCCGCGCAAAGTGGCGGTCGAGCGCGAGTTCGTCACAAAAGCGGAAAGTCCTGCCGGCCTCGGTGGCCTGCCGATGCGCCTGTTCGATGGTGTGCTCCCGCTGCGGGCGCTGCAGGTTCCAGGCGGCGCGGAAGGGTTCGCTGACAAAGGCGGCAAAGAAGTTGACCATAACGACGCCGCCGGACTCCGCCACCGCGCGAAGCTGATCGTCCGTCAGGTTGCGCGGTGCCTGGGTAAGCGCGCGTGCAGAGCTGTGCGATGCGATGACGGGTGCCCTGCTGGCCGCTGCCGCCTGCCAGAAGGCGGCGTCCGAGACATGCGACAGATCGACCAGCATGCCGAGCCGGTTCATTTCGCGGACGACCTCGCAGCCGAACGGGGTGAGACCGCCGTGATGCTCGACGTCGCCGCTGGAGTCGCACCAGGCGTTGGTATTGGACCAGGTAAGGGTCATGTAGCGCACGCCGCGCGCATGGTAGCTGCGCAGGCGGTCGAGGTCGGTGCCGATGGAATGGCCGCCCTCGATGCCGAGCAGGACGGCGAACCTGCCGGCAGCTTTGGCGCGACGGACGTCGGCCGCGGAGGTGCAGAGCGTGAGGGCGTCGGGGTGGCGCGCGAGCTGCGCTTCTGTCGCTTCCAGCAGCGCCGAGGTGCGCTCTTCCGCGGGGCCGGCCCATGGCTCCGGTTGTGCCCAGAGGGCGAAAAATCCGGCGTCGAGGCCGCCCTGCCGGGCCGCTGTGGCGGAAAGCTGGCCGCCTTTCAGGTCGGGATCGGTCCATTCCCAGGCTTCGTCGAGGAAGCGCTGCGGCGTGTCTGCGTGGCCATCGACAACGACCGCTTCAGCATGCAGCGCCTGTGCCTGGGAAAGTGTGTCGGACATCCTGACTCCTGCTGCGAGCTTGACTGCTGGTACAAGCTTGGCATGCCAGGGCCGTCGCTGCCCACGCCGCAGGCGATCGCTGGGTGGGCGGGGCGGAATGGGCGAGGCGGAATGGGCAGGGCGGCGTGCCCCGGTGTTACAACAGCAGCACGGGTTTGAGGTGGTGCAGGGGTGGGGATGCGAAGACGATGGGGTGTTCTGGCGATGCTGGCGGCGCCTCTTGCAGTGCCGCTGGCGGCACAGACGGCGGCGGTGCCGGATGCGGAGCGCGCCGGGTTTGCCGCCATCGGGCAGCCGGAGCTGAAGCGCGACCTGACCTACCTGACGAGCGACGAACTGGGTGGGCGGCTAAGCCTGCAGGCCGGGGATGAGGCCGCAATCCAGTGGGTAGCGGCGGAGTTCGCCAAGGCGGGCCTGAAGCCAGCGGTGCCGGCGAAGGACGGCAGCATGAGCTTTTTGCAGCCCATCACGCTGGTGGAATACCGGGCCGACCGCGCGGCGACGCGACTGAGCCTGACTCGCGGCGGGAAGACCGTGGTCTGGCCGCCGGCCTATGGCAGCGGCGCGTACAAGGCGGCCGTCGATCTGACAGCACCGGTCGCGTTTGCGGGCTACGGCATTACCGCGCCGGAGCTGGGGTACGACGACTATGCGAAGGTGGACGTTGCGGGCAAGATTGTCCTGATCTTCGACCATGAGCCGCAGGAGGACGATCCCAGGTCGATCTTTAACGGCACGGGCAACACACGGTATGCAACGGCCCGGGTGAAGCTGTTGAACGCGCAGGCCCACGGTGCGGTTGCCGTGCTGCTGGTGGCGGAGCCGAACCGCAAACACCTGACGAACGAGGAGCGTCGCGCAAAGATCGGGTCCAGCGCGGTGCGCGCGGTGCCGCTGCCCCTGCAGGCGATCCAGGACGACGACGTTAGCATTCCGTCGGCAACGATCAACGATGCCGCCGCGGTGGAGCTGTTTGCGCTGAGCGGCACCACGCCAGCCGCGGCGCAGACCGCGATCGACGGCGACCTGACGGCAAAGTCGATGGTGCTGCCGGATACGGTGCTGACCCTGCATTTCCGCAATGGGAGCCAGCGGACCGGAACAACGGAAAACGTGATCGGCCTGCTGCCCGGCAGCGACCCGACGCTGGCGGCGGAAACCATTCTGATTTCGGCACACCACGACCACGACGGCATGGCACCCTGCAGCGACCCGGCGCACCCGCCGGTGAGCGTGCCGGCGGATCCGCACCCCTGCCCGCAGATCTGGCATGGCGCGGACGACAACGGCTCCGGGACCGTCGGCGTGGTGGCGCTGGCACGGGCATTTGCGGCAAACCCGGCCAGGCCGAAGCGATCGATCCTGTTTGCGGTGTTTGCCAGCGAGGAGCGCGGCCTGCTTGGGTCGTATTACCTGGCCGCGCACCCGGTGCGGCCGCTGGCCACGACCCGCGCGCAGATCAACTTCGACATGATCGGCCGGGACGAGGCGGCCAGTCCGCAAACCGATGGCCTGATCGACATTCCGAAGGACACAACGAACCGGCTCAACCTGATCGGTGCCCTGTACTCGCCGGACTACGACCGCACGGTGAAGGAGGCGAACCGGGCTGTCGGCCTGACGCTCGATGACCGCTTCGATCGCGACGCGGTGCTGAACGTGTTCTTCCGGTCTGACCAGTTTCCGTTTGTGCTGCACGATGTGCCGGCTTTCTGGTGGTTTACGGGGTTCCACCCGGACTACCACCACACGACGGACACCGTGGACAAGATCGACTTTGCCAAGATGCAGAAAATTCTGCAACTTGCGTACCTGAGTGCATGGCGGTTCGGGACGGACGCGACGCCGCCGAAGTTTGTGCCGAACCCGGGCCTGGCGGCAAAGTAGTCGAACGAGCCGAGGGCCGGAAAACCTGCGGGGCGCGGGGCGCGTCTATCTTGCCGAGGTGAAGAACCATGAGCAGCAGCATGACTGGAAATGGCATGGCCGGCGACGGCGAGGGGATTGCGAAGGACAAGGTGAACATGGCCGATACCCCGGCGCGCCCGGGCATCAACTCCCTGGAAGAGCCGGAGCCAGGTCACCAGTCGCATCTGGATCACATTGCGGAAGATTCGGCAAAGCGGGGCATGAACCGCATTGCGCACAATGAAGGCGACATCTTTACCAAGTAGGTAGGTTTGCGGCAGGAAGCCTGTCCTGCAGAAAAGCGATGCAAAAGCCCCGCTGTTCGCGGGGCTTTCGGCGTTGCCGGCAATCAGGATTGAAGGGTTTTTGCGGCTGCTTCTGCGACCGCCTGGTCCTGCGCGCCAAGACCGCCGGAGACACCGACGGCACCGACGATTTTGTCGCCGCGCATGAGCGGGACGCCACCGGCAAAGATCATGACCTTGCCGTCGTTCGAGGCGTGAATGCCAAAGAACTGGTCGCCGCTCTGGGACAGGGTCCCGAGCTTGCCGGTTTCGATGTCGAAGGCGCGGGAGGTCCAGGCTTTTTTGATCGCGATGTCAACGGAGCCGGTCCAGGCGTTCTGCATGCGCTCGAACGCGAGCAGGTGGCCGCCGGCGCAGACAACAGCGATGTTCATGGGCTGGCCAATTTCTTCAGCCTTGCTGTGGCCGGCAGCAAGGATGCGCTGCGCTTCTTCCAGGGTGACGGTGTGGCCGGTTTCGGGGGTGGTGGTGCTCATAAACAACTCCTGTGAAGTGGTTCTTCCCCTGCTGAGATGCGACATGCGGGGTCTTTGTCGTTCCCACCGCGCATGCTTGCCGTAGGTTATAGTTTCTCGTGTTGTCGTCTCTGCTTCCACGCTGCAGGAGGGGATGATGTGCTGCATTACCGGCTGTACCTCAGCGAGCGCACCGGTTGCGAACAGTCCGGCGTGGGGCTTTTCCGGAGCCATTTGCCAGGATCACTGGACCATTTTCGATACTGGCGTGAAAACAAAGCCGCTCGCGGTGCCGCAGGTCTGTCCGCACGATCCGGCATACCTGGACGACTATAAACGGCTGGCGGCGCTGATGCTGGACCGGACGACGGTCGAGCAGGCAATGGCGACGCTCGACTATGAGATTGCGCAGGCAAAGGTAAACGCGGAGGCCGATGACGAGCGGTTTTCCGGCAAGACGCACGCAAACTACGCGCGCCTGTCCCGCATTCTGGAGTGCTATGAGGGCTTTTGCTGGTTTCCTTCGACGCACATGGTGTACGCGGGAGCCGTGCCCGCCGATTTGTTTCTGCAGAACCTGACGTCGGGGTTTATGCCGAAGGATCCGGGCGCCGGGTTTTTGCATGGCGACTTCAGTCACCGGCTGCAGTGGCATGTGGTGATGCGCGCGGTGACCAATAACTTTACGGTTGCGGTGCGAGTCGGTTGGGATCACTCCCCGCTGGAACTGTATGCGAGCCTGGGATCGGCACTGGCTTCGGCGCGGGGGCTTTGGGGCTATATCTTCGATCGGCAGAACGGTGTGAAGTACCAGGATCCGTCCACGCTGGAGGAGTTTATTCGAAGGAGTGGTGCGGCCGTTCTTGCGCCGAACCTGCAACGCCGGTTCGACAAGCGAAAAGCCCTGGAGAGAGCCATTGAGGACTACCTGAAGACCAAGGGGCTGGAGTTCAAGATCGCGGCCGCCGATGTGCATGCGGTGCTGTACCGGTGGCGGAAGGTCGGTAGCAAGCCGCTCTTCACCACCAAGCCGCAGGAAAAGATTGCCGAACATTTTTGGCCGCAAATGGTCGCCGACCCGGTGAAGGACTATGAGAAGTGGGGGTCACCGGCGGTGTTGAAGCGGAAAGGCGAGACACCGCCGACGCAGGGAGACGTGATGCATTTGATGCAATTCAGCCGACATTCCTTCAACCTGCACAACTTCGTGTTCGATGCGGGGCAGGGAGCAAGACGCCGGTAGGGCTTTTTAACGAACGAAGAAGTCCTTGACCTGCTGCAGGATCACGTCGCGGCTGATGTCGGAGATGGCCTCGGTAAGGGGAAGCTGCTTGGGGCAGGCCTGGACGCAGTTCTGGGCATAGCCGCATTCCTGCACGCCACCATCGCCGGCGAGGGCGCGGAGGCGTTCTTCGCGAAGCTGCTTGCCGGCGGGATCGAGGTTGAAGAGCTTGACCTGCGCAATGGTGGCAGCGCCGACGAAGTTGGTCTGGTCGTTGAACTGGGGGCAGACCTCCATGCAGATGGTGCAGGAGATGCAGTTGGAGAGTGGGTAGCGCTCCTCCTGGATCTGGGGAAACTGGCGCTCCGCGGGGCCGAGGTCGTAGGAGCCGTCGATGGGAACCCAGGCCTTGACGGCCTTGAGATTCTCAAAGAGAACGCTGCGGTCGACAGCCAGGTCGCGCACAATGGGGAACTTGGACAGCGGCGCGAGGGAGATGGTGCCGTCCTTGGTCTCGGCCATGAGCTTGTCGACGAGTGCGGAGCAGGCCATGCGGGCCTTGCCGTTGATGAGCATGGCGCAGGAGCCACAGATTTCCTCAAGGCAGTTGGCGTCGTAGGCGATGGGGGTGGTTTCCGCGCCGGTGGCGGTGACGGGCTCCATGGCGATTTCGCCGAGCAGGGAGGTGATGTTCATGCCCTTGCGATAGGGGATGGCGAACGTCTCCGTGCGTGCGGGGGCGTCGGGGGAGGGCTGGCGCTTGATGTCGACGCGAATAGTGCGGGCGCCGTTGGGCGCGGTGGTGATGGGCGGTGCGTCGAGAACTGCGGTGGCCATGGGTGGATATCCCTCTTGCTTGCGGTTACTAGATTAGCGGGTTGCGGGTGCGGCTGGCTTCTGTTTTGCGCGAGAGGCGGCCGGTTTGTTCGATTATGGTTCGGCAGGTTCAGCTTTAAGTGCGTGAACGTGCCGAGCGCTTCAGCGATGCAACAAAGCGCCCACAGTCGACGGCCAAGGTTTGTCCGGGTTTTGCCTGCTGCAGCGCGTTGCGAATCGCTTGTGCATGCTGCCGCAACGTGGGCCAGTGATTCGTGGACAACACCAGAATGGCGAATGGCAGCATGAAGGTGACTTGCTGGTTTGAGAGGTTTTTATCAGCCGTAATGAGAACGCCAAATCCAGTATGAGTGGTGAGTTTTAGCAGGCTGCCGTTCTTGACGTCTCCCAGCCCCGGCTCGAGACAGAATTTACCGCATGCTCGTTCAGGCGGAAGGCCAGGGCGCGCGGAACGCTTTCGTCAGGACCAAGTGGATGCCGACCTGGCCGGCAATCTCCCGACGGATCGTGACGTGCAGCATCACGGCTGGACCTCACCTGGTGACAGGAGAGGGTACAGCGGCTGGGCTGCAGCGACCGCGACAACTTACGCTGCCGGCGGCGGTTAGGGCTCGGCGGTGTAGCGGAGGCTCTGGAGCCAGAGGTCGTGTGCCTTGTGCATGAGGTGGCTGCCCTTGGCCGGGTCCGCGAGGTCGCCGGGGCCGATGCCGGTTTCTTCGGTGGTGACGAGGCAGTTTGCCTGCTGCGGGCCCTGGGGGACGAAGTGCCAGCTGTGATAGTGGCCGTGGCGGGTTTCCGTCTCGTCGGCGCCAAAGGGGATCCAGGCAAGGCGCTGGTCGGGGACGAATTCCACGATGCGGGACTGGATGGGACTGTTGAAGATCTTGAGGCGGTACAGCGCGCCCACCCCGGTGTTGCCGGGCGTTTCAAGCGCGACGTCTGTGACGAGGATGAGCCAGTGGGGCCAGTCCGTGGCGTCCGCGAGAGGGGTAAAGGCGCGGTGGCAGGTGGTGTGAAGGAGAAGTTCGTTGTGGCTGAAGACGGGCGCGACGGAGGGATCGTAGGCGGCGGGCCAATGGATGGCAGAATCGCGGTGGGCTCGGTCGGCGGCTTGTTCCGGGCCGGGCAGGGCCTGGGCGCCAAGCGTGAGCGCGGTGAGTGAGAGCCAAATGCCGCCGAGCCTGAACAGGGTTGTCACTCTTTTGGGATCTCCTTCGCCTGCACCTTGCCGTCTGCGGTCGTGGTCGGCTGTTTGCCCCGGTCGCGCAACGACTGGCGCTTGCCGTCGATGCTTGCACCGTACAGAACGAAAGCACCATAGGCAAGCGCGGCGAGGAGGGTGGCGCCGGCGCCGGCGAGGATTGCTGGAGTCATTCCGGGTTGGATGGCGGTCGCGCGGTCAGGGTGCGCCTGCGGTGCAGCCGCAGGACGCGCCAGCCGACAAATGTTTTTGCAACGAAGAAGACGGCGATCAAGAGCAGAACGAGCTTGAAACCAGGGGTCATGGCGACCTGCGTGTTCGTGAAGCCGGTCTATGCGGTGGCGTCGTAGCGGCGGGGACGCGGGGTGATCCACTGGGTGTCGACGTCTGCGTAGCCGATTTTGGGCGCGTTGCTGGCTTCGTCGTAGCAGGCCATGGTGGTCTTGAGAAACTGCTCGTCGTTGCGCTCGGTAAAGTCGGGTTTGTAGTGGGCACCGCGCGATTCATCGCGGGCTTCCGCACCCTGCACCATGACGCGGGCGAGCTGCAGCATGTTGTAGAGCTGGCGGGTAAAGGCGAAGCTGGTGTTGGCCCAGGCAGACTTGTCGGACAGATTGATGTTCTGGTAGCGGGCAAGGAGGTCGACGATCTTTTCGTCGGCTTCGCGCAGGCCGGCGTTGTAACGGATGATGGTGGCGTGACGGGTCATGGTGTCGCCGAGCTCGCGCCACAGCTTGAAGGGGTTCTCTTTGCCCCCGTTCGAGAGCAGGACGTTGTTCATGCCGGTCTGGCGGACTTTTTCAGCCGCGTGGCCGCCGTCGCCCTGCATGGCGGGCAGGTTCTTGGCGTAGGTCATGGCGTTGGGGCCGGCGGTGAAGCCGCCGTAGATGCAGCTGAGGAGTGAGTTGGCGCCGAGGCGGTTGGCGCCGTGGATGGAGTAGTCGGCCTCGCCCGCGGCAAAGACGCCGGGGATGTTGGTCATCTGGTCGAAGTCGACCCACATGCCGCCCATGGTGTAGTGGACACCGGGGAAGATCTTCATCGGCACCTTGCGGGGGTCGTCGCCGACGAACTTCTCGTAGATCTCGAGGATGCCTTCGATCTTGCGGTTGAGGGTTTCGGCGTCGATGTGGGAGACGTCGAGGTAGACCATGGCCTGACCGTCGATGCCGAGGTCGTGCTCGTAGACGACCTTGTGGATGGCGCGGGTGGCAATGTCGCGGGGGACGAGGTTGCCGTACTTGGGGTACCACTCCTCGAGAAAGTACCAGCGGTCGGCCTCCGGGATGGTCTGCGCGGGGCGGGGATCGCCCTTTTTGCGCGGCACCCAGACGCGACCGCCTTCGCCGCGGGCGCTCTCGCTCATGAGGCGGAGCTTGTCTTCGCCGGGGATGGCTGTGGGATGGACCTGGATGAACTCGCCGTTGGCGTAGTACGCGCCCTGCTGGTAGAGCGCGGACTGGGCGGAGCCGGTGCAGACGACGGAATTGGTGGATTTGCCGAAGATGGCGCCGTTGCCGCCGGTGCAGATGATGATCGCGTCGGCGGGGAAGGTGCGAACCTCCATGGTGCGCAGATCCATGGCGCAGATGCCGCGGCAGACGCCGGCGGTGTCGAGGACGGCGGAGAGGAACTCCCAGCCCTCGTACTTTTGGACTTTTTGCTCGGACTCGTAGCGGCGGACCTGTTCGTCGAGCGCGTAGAGGAGCTGCTGGCCGGTGGTGGCGCCGGCGAACGCGGTGCGGTGGTAGAGCGTGCCGCCGAAGCGGCGGAAGTCGAGCAGGCCTTCCGGTGTGCGATTGAAGGGGACGCCCATGCGGTCGAGCAGGTCGATGATGGCCGGACCCATGGCGGTCATCTGCTTGACGGGGGTCTGGTTGGCGAGAAAGTCGCCGCCGAAGACGGTGTCGTCGAAGTGCTTGCTGACGTCGTCGCCTTCGCCCTTGAGGTTTTTGGCGGCGTTGATGCCGCCCTGGGCGCAGACGGAGTGCGAGCGCTTGACCGGGACAATGGAGAAGAGGTCGACCTTGCCGCCGGCTTCAGCGATTTTGATGACGGAGGAGAGGCCGGCGAGGCCGCCGCCGACGACGATGATGCGGGGTGTAGTTGCTGCTGCCATTGGTTCCTAGCCTATCGAAACGCTTGCGAAGTTGATTGCGAGTCAGTTTCTGTCACTCGAGCTGACTCTGATTCGTAGATAAAGATGCCGAAGAAAAGTAAGGACAATAGAAGGCACGTCCAGAAGGAGAGGCGAAGATTACTGGACGGGTATAGCACCCGGTGTTTTCGGAAGACAAGTGATAGGTTTCTAGGATCGCGCCTCCAGGTCCACCAAAGGCTGATTTTAGGAATTACCCTCGCGCGATTCACCTGCCGAGTCATTTCATTGAACAAAATTCCGCTTATGAGCCCAAAGAAGAGATACACAACAGGAGATTGTGTATGTTCGCTGCCCATTTGGCTTCGCTCCTTCACTTGTCTGGTGGCACTGTAGGGCGTGCCTTCAGCCCTTGCGTCTTTCGTGGCGCGTTTACTTGGGCCTTCGGCCTAGGCTGGTAGATTGTGCGCCGTTGGCCTTAGCGCTGAGGGCGGATGCAGAAACCCACGCAGAATCGGATGCGCTACTG
>CAXUHM010000054.1:12495-22096 GCA_964250935.1 uncultured Terriglobus sp. | reverse complement strand
TGACCTACAGCTTCGGAGGCTGCCGCTCTATCCAGCTGAGCTACGGGTGCCTGTCCACTAGCTTACACCGGTTTGGAAGACTTCTCGGCAAGCAGCTTCTCCTGCCGAATTTCTTCCATCACCGATCCAACCAGCTCCTTTGCATCATTGATCCCCTGCATCACCGCTTGCAAATCAAGCGCAGGCTTCGATGGATTTCGATGCGACACGCAATACACTCCATGCTGTCCAATCAACGAGAGTGCATCCGTCAACACATCCATCGAAACAGCAAGCCGTCCTCGAGCCATTCCCATCATGAACTCGTACTTCTCAAGCTCGTCCCTGCGCTCCTGGAAGACTGCCAACTCACCACTCCTTCGCAGCTGTGTCAGTCTGCAACTGCTCTTGAGCGACAGGTGCTTTCCATCGCAGAATCGGTTTTCGCGCGGCAGCAACCTCATCCAGACGACGAATGCGCGTTGAATGTGGAGCGGTCTTGACCAGCTCTGGATTCTCCTCGGCCTCACGAGCAATCTGCTGCAAAGCGTCGATCAGCAGGTCAAGTTCCTCACGAGACTCACTCTCGGTTGGCTCAATCATCATCGCACCGCTCACGATCATTGGAAAACTGACCGTGTAAGCGTGAAAGCCGTAATCGATCAGTCGTTTGCCCATGTCTCCGGTTTTCACACCGTTTTTTGCCTGCAGCTTGTCGCTGAAAACAACCTCGTGCATCGACCGCGTCTTGTAAGGCAGCTCAAAATAGCCTTCCAGCTTCGCACGGATGTAGTTCGCGTTCAGCACCGCATCTTCCGTCGTCAAACGCAACCCATCTGGTCCATTTGCCAGGGTGTAAGCAAGCGCTCGAACAAACATGCCAAAGTTGCCATAAAACATCCGAACCCGACCCACCGACTGAGGTCGATCGTGGTCGAAGACAAGCGTTCCATCTTCCCTCTCGATCACCGTGGGTCTCGGCAGAAACGGCTCCAGAATCGCCTTGCACGCAACAGGTCCTGATCCCGGACCACCACCTCCATGTGGTGTGGAAAACGTTTTGTGCAGGTTCAAATGCATCACGTCTGCACCAAAATCCCCTGGTCGTGTCTTGCCCACCAGCGCATTCATATTCGCACCATCCATATACAGCAGTGCACCCCTGGCATGCAGAATCTCGGCAATCTCATGGATCTGCGACTCAAACACGCCGATGGTGGATGGGTTCGTTAGCATCAGGGCCGCCGTGTCATCGTCAACGGCAGCACGCAACTCGTCCAGATCGATTGCACCTTCCGCATTCGATTTCAGGTTCCTGACCTGATACCCGACCACGGCCGCCGTTGCCGGGTTGGTGCCATGGGCACTGTCCGGCACCAGCACCGTCTTGCGTGCATTACCCCTGCTCTCGTGGTACGCCCGCACCATCAGGATGCCGGTAAACTCGCCGTGCGCGCCGGCCGCAGGCTGTAGCGTAATAGCGTCCATACCGGTGATTTCAAGCAGGCAATCCTGCAACAGTTTCATGATGCCGAGAACTCCCTGTGACAGCGACTCTGGCTGGTAGGGGTGCGCTTCTGCGATGCCCTCCAGCCGCGACACTGCCTCGTTCACGCGGCCGTTGTACTTCATCGTGCAACTGCCCAGCGGAAACATGCCGAGGTCGATCGCGTAGTTCCAGGTGGACAGCCGCGTAAAGTGGCGAACGATTTCGATTTCCGCTAGTTCCGGCATCACGCCCATATCCGTGCGCAGCACAGTGCCCAGCAGAGCAGCAGAATCTACCGTGGGTACATCGAGTGCGCTTAGGCGGTACGCCTTCTTGCCAGGCGCGCTCTTCTCAAAGATGAGTCCCTCATTCTGGTTGGTGTGTGTCGTTGCCTTGCGCGGCGTTCCGACAAAGGGCATCCTTGTTGCAGTACCCGCTTCGTGCGTCGTCGTTGCATTGTCTGTAGCGAGTGGTGCGAATGCTGTGCTCATTGTGTACTCCGAATCGTTTCGTTGCTTACAGGGCGCACCGTGCCTAGCCTTTCTAGAGCCGATACCTTCATGCCCATCGAATAGGCCGAAGTCGAGGGTTAAGTGCGAACTCCCGAGACACTTCTCATCTTGGCGGAAGAAAGAATCGTCGGCTCGACCTCAACTGGAAAGTTAACTGAGTTGGCTATGAAGCACTTTTCATGAGCCAGGTGGTGCAGGATTTCCGCTGTCTCGGCGTCGCTTTCCGTTATCGTCACCTGCGGCCGCAGAGTCACCTTGATAAATCGTCCGCTGCTGTCTGCAGCAAGGTCCATCTTGCCCGTCGCCGCATCGCTGTAAGCCACCACAATAATGCCCGCATCCGCACACACATGCAGATACGAAAGCATGTGACACGACGAGAGCGCCGACAGTAACATCTCCTCTGGGTTCCACTTCTCGCGGTTTCCACGAAAAGTGGCATCAGCAGACCCGGCCAGCGCTGGCTTCCCGGCAGCAGCAAGGTCATAGGATCGGTCATAGTCGCGATACCCTGACGTGCCAGTGCCGCGGTTTCCTGTCCAGGTTAGGGTACAGGTGTAACGGTGAGGGTTTCCGGTCATCATGCCTCTCAAAATTGCAGGTCGCCGTTGGGACCAGTGATGCTGCCCGATTCGGCGGTGTCAACATCTTCTTCGCGCAGACTCAACGCCAGTACGTAGCCATTTTCAAATTCTGCAGTGAGAGAGCGGCCTGGCTCCAGTTCGGCAGCTTGTACAGTTTCTCCGATCAGCATGCACAGAGCATCGCGATAGCCTGGCTCACCGTACGCGATGGAGATACCGTCCGGATCTGCGATGTCGGGCCACACGTAAAGTGCGAGCAGCACCTCGCCGAAGCGAAGTTGCAGAAAACGTTCCACGAATTCGACTGCAGTCAACTCCTCGCGGTGCAGCAGAGAAAGGTCACTCATCATGCGGCCGCCGGAATTCTAAAAATCGCAAGAGACGTTTGCTGAGTGATGACACTCAGACTAAGCGATGGCGTAAGCATTACCTCGGCTCTTATCGTAGTGGAGGTCGAGCGCCTACGAAAACATGGCAGCGGCTCCAGAGCACCATGACTCCTTTTCTGCAACCGTGTTCCCTGAAATAACAAAGTCCTCACCAGCAGGCACCGCGCTTTTTGGGCGCGGTTCGGTACCACAGCAGGTAAGGGCTGCCCAACAAGAGGCCAACGTGTGCTATCGACGGCGCTATTAAAGTGTCGGGCCTGTCTAGTACCTGACATACCAAGAAGCATGGAGCGGATCTGAAAAGGCGTTTCGCAAGCACAGCCGACCTGAGCAGCAAAGAGGCTGGTCAGCGAGCAGCCCAGAAATGTGAGCAGAAGAACCTTCGTCATCCGTCGTCCTTTCAGCTCATCTACGGCCAGCGGCTACTCTTGCGGTACTGACTGCCACGCGATTCGCATTTCTACTATCCAGCTTGCGCTGCAGCCAACCCTTAAACAAGCGCGAGTTCGCCAACGCCGTGACTCACAGAAGCTACAGCGGCCACTGCTTGGTCAATTTCTACACGCGTCGTCAGCTCGGTTGCACACCAGAGAGAGGCGTCCTTACCGAGCTCCGGATACCACTTGGCCAATGCCAACCCACCTATGATCTTCTTGACCAGCAGGGCTTCGTTCAACTCCGCTGTCAGTACGCTGGTCTTCAAGACAAATTCATTAAACCGTGGCGCCCCCGCAAACAAGGCCTGCGAACCCTCAATCCCCTGAAGCTGCTCCGCCAGGAAGTGCGCCTTTGCCAGGTTCTGCTCTGCTAGTTCTCGCAATCCTTTGCCGTAAACCGTCAGGAAAATTGTCACCATTAAGGCGACCAGTGACTGGTTTGTACAAATGTTGCTTGTCGCCTTTTCGCGTCGAATGTGCTGCTCGCGGGTAGAGAGGGTGAGCACAAATCCACGGCGTCCTTCCGTATCCCTTGCTTCTCCTACAAGGCGGCCCGGCATCTGTCGCAGAAATCTTTCCTTGGCGGCAATCACGCCGCAGTAGGGTCCGCCGTAACCCACGGCTACGCCGAAGCTTTGTGCTTCCAGCGACACAATATCTGCTTCCTGGGGTGGCTTCACAATCCCAAGAGACACTGCTTCGGCAATGCTGACAATCAGCAGCGCACCCTTGGCATGCGCTATTTCCGCAATTTTCGCAACGTCCTCAATGGTGCCAAAAAAGTTTGGCGATTGGATCAGAACGCAAGCCGTATCCATCGTCATCGCGGCGTCGAGCGCATCGAGGTCCACGCGACCATCGGCGGTGTAGCTTACCTCGCTCGTCGGAATGCCTTGGTGCTGCGCATACGTGCCGAGCACCTCACGATATTCCGGGTGTACGGTACGTGCAATGACGGCGGTGTTGCGGCCGGTTACGCGCACAGCCATCATCACGGCTTCAGCTGCACCGGTCGATCCGTCGTACATGCTGGCATTGGCGATGTCCATGCCGGTCAGCTCGCAAATCATGGTTTGAAACTCAAAAAGTGCTTGGAGTGTGCCCTGGGCAATCTCCGGCTGGTAGGGTGTGTAGCTGGTTAGAAACTCACCCCGCTGACTCAACACATCGATCAGCACTGGCCGGTAGTGGCGATAGGCACCCGCACCAAGAAAGCAGGAGTAGCCCGTTGCATTCTTGGCGGCGAACGCTTTGAACGCCTCTACCACTTCCTGCTCACCGTGCTGGCGCGGGATATCTAGATCGCGCGCCAGCCGGAACTGCTCCGGTACCGTCGAGAACAGGTCGTCAATCGACTCCGCACCAATTTCTTTGAGCATCGCCACACGATCAGCAGGGGATTTCGGCAGGTAGCGCATTGCACTCTCCAGGGACAGCGATGGTGCGGGTGTTAGTGGCCGGTCTCTTCGTTCACGTATTGCTCATACGCCGCGGCATCCAGCAGGGAATCTAATTCCGACGGATTGCTGAGCGTAGCCTTGATCAGCCAGGTAGTATTTGCATCGGTATTAATGGTTTCGGGTGCACCCGTTAACGCCTCATTGATCTCCACCACGGAACCACTGGCCGGCGCATATACGTCACTCACAGCTTTGACGCTTTCTACCGACCCAAAGGACTCTTTCTTCCTGAGTTCCGTTCCGATCTTAGGCAGGTCAACAAAGACGATGTCACCCAGCAGGTGCTGCGCATGATCGGTGATGCCGATCGTGGCGGCACCCTCATTGTTTTCGATCCACTCGTGTTCTTTGGTATAGCGGTAAGTCGCTGGGTAGCTCATGCTCCTGATTCTATGACGAGAGTGGGCGCGTGACGGAATTGTGCGGAATCTTGCGCGAAAACATCGCACCTGACACAGTGGGCACGCGTTTAGCCAGCGAGGCGCATCGTAAAGGCAGATCCATGACGGACGCCATCCAATCCGCAGCCTCAGACCCAACGCCAACTGCCGCGTCAGTATGGCTGGTCTTAATGAAGGCGCACCGCTCGCTGCAGGCACTGATGGAGCGATCCATTGCGTCGCTGGGCATTGGCCTGAGCGACTTTATGATTCTGGAGGCGCTGCTGCACAAAGGATCGATGCCCATTTCCGCGCTGGGCGAAAAGGTGCATCTAGCCAACGCATCCATGACGGCCGCGGTTGACCGCATGAGGGATCGTGGCCTGGTGCAGCGGCAGAGCGGCGAGACCGACCGGCGGGTACGCACGGTGGAGCTTACCGATTGCGGCAGAGCCCTGATTGAGACGCTGTACGCGAAGCATGAGCGAGATGTCGACGCGCTGATGGCACCACTGTGTCCAGCAGAACGCGGCGCTCTGCGCGGCAGCTTGAAAAAGGTCGGCCTGGCAGCGCAGGCGGCGCTGCAGGTCGATGCAGAACGACCTACCGAACCTTGAGTGCCAGCCAGTTATTTGAGACCTTCGAGACTGCCAACGTTTCTCGGGCCCTCTATGGCACCCCATGACTGACCCATGCGCGCGCGAGGTGGTAACCAACGAGGACGTCGATAGTGAGAGGAAGACGATCGCCGGGCTCCCCTGGATCTGTTGTAGATATAGACTGAGCTCGGATCGCTCTCTGCTCAAGTGCCGACCGGCGAAACGGATCATCATTACTTCGCGCTTGACATGGTCGAACAAGCGTCGCCGTCTCTCCAAGATTGTTTGGCGGGCTTTCGTAAGCAGTTTGTGCCTGAAGCACCAGCGCTTGCACCGCCCCTTGTGCTTCGTCTCTGTTACGAGACGATTTCCGCCGTCTTCTTGGACCGCTTGTAGAACGGCGTGCCGACGACCTTGGCCTTCACCAGCGCGCCGCGAATCTCTACCGCTACTTCGTTGCCATGTACAGCCTCGCTCACCGGCACAAAAGCCATCGCGATATTGACCTTCAGCGTTGGCGACGGCGTGCCGCTAGTCACAATGCCGATGAGTTCGCCTTCCAGCGTGCGCACCGGGTAGCCGTCGCGCGCGATGCCGCGATCGACCATGACCAAGCCCACCAGTTCGCGGCCGGGCCGTTCAATGTCTGACAATACCTGCTTGCCCACAAAATCCGCTTCTTTGTCGAGCTTGCAGTAGCGGTTGAGCCTTGCCTCAAAAACGTTAATCGTGTCCGAGATCTCGTGGCCGTAGAGCGCCATGCTGCTCTCAAGCCGCAGTGTGTTGCGCGCACCAAGGCCCGCTGGCTGGATACCGAACTCTTCGCCTGCCTCAAAGACAGCCTCCCAGACCTTTTCACTAGTGGGTACGTCGCTTGGAACGTAGATCTCAAAGCCGTCCTCGCCGGTGTAACCGGTCCGCGCAATCAGGACGTTGTAGAAGCCGGCGACTTTGCCCCAGGTGAACCAGTAGTTCTTGATCGTGCTCAGGTCGGTATCGGTCAGCTTTTGCAGCGTATCCTGCGCTTTCGGCCCCTGGATTGCAATTTGCGTATACAGGTCACTGTAGTCATTGATATGCACCGAAGGCATCTGACCGACGGTCTTCCGCACCCACTGAACATCCTTCTCACGCGTGCCGGCGTTGATCACGATCAGGTAATCGTTCTCGCTCAGCTTATGCAGAACCACATCGTCGACGAATGTACCTTCCGGCGTAAGCATTGCACTGTAGTGGGCCTGGCCGATTTGCAGCTTGCTAGCATCGTTCATCAGCAGCTTTTGCACGGCGGCTAGTGTGCCCGGTCCACGCAACTGAATGCAGCCCATGTGCGACACATCGAACACGCCCACGGCATTGCGTACGGCATTGTGTTCCGCGACCAACCCGGCATATTGCACCGGCATCTCCCACCCGCCAAAATCAACCATCTTCGCGCCCAGGGAACGGTGCACATCAAACAACGCGGTGCGGCGCAGCGGTGTACCAGGCTGGTGGCCGTCAGCGACCTTGGGAACGAACGGTGCAGAAATAGAAGGGTCAACCGTGCTCATACAGGCACCTCTTCTCGAGGATAGCAGCGCAATTTGGAAGCTGGTGGGGATCGGGCGAGCGTGCGGCAAGGTCTCCGTCTAGTCATTTTGCCGGACCGGGCTGGCATCACATGGTACGCAGGCGTATGCTTCGCCTGTGCGTGTCCCAGCTCAACTTCGCCGGTCCTTTTTGCAATGCGCGGCATGCGTGGCAATGGCCGGTACGGCTTACGGCCAAACGGCGGACCCGACGGCAACGGCACCGAACCCGGTCACCGGGGCACCTGCTGCCAAGAGTGGCAGCTACACGTTGTCACAGGGCGAGCCTCTGGCTGCACCCGGACTGAAAGTGCCAAACGGCAATCTGCCATGGGCGCTTGAATCCAGCGATGGCAAGCCGGTGTTAGTACCGGTACACCACTCCTCCATTACTGAGCCTGCCAATGTGGACACCGCTGGACAGGACGCCCCGGAGCTAAACCATACCCTGGCTGGCCCTCATGCGCATACATTTTTGAGGAGTACAACGCCAACATTCTTCGTGCACACGAATGATCGAACCGAAAACACCGGTGACGCTGGACGTGGCAATCCTACAGGCTGGGCGATGGTGCCGGCGCTGCCGTCCAACGGCAATCGCACGTTGCGTCACGTGCGTTTCGACCAGATTGCCCAGGGTACCGCTTGTGCTGCGCCGCTTGTATGCCTGACAGCAGAGTCGTTGCCAGGTGGTTGGCTCCGGCTTACCCCGCAAACTGCGTTGGCTGCGGGTGACTATGCGCTTGTGCCTGTACCGCACCAGAGCCGGCCAGGTGTGGTCGTGGTGTACGACTTCACCATCGATCCCGCAGCTCCCCTGGCCAAAGATGCAGTGCAGGCCGGTGTCGCGCACGTAAGCCCAAAGCGTACTGGTCGGTAAGTGATACAAAGGCGCACCCCGAAGCATTACCGCAGCCGGCGCGCTCGGACGAAACTGGTGATCGCGCAGTATCCAAAAAACAGAATAATCACAACGTAAAGGAAGAATCTCCCGATCTCCGGTGCCGCAGCATGCCGCGATAAAAGCAGGTCTGCCCGTATACGCCATAGGCCAAGCGCAAAGGAGAAGGCAAAAAGCGTAAAGAAGCTTCCCGTCACTTCGAGCAGGACCGCGCGTGACGCTCGGCGCACCGGAGTCAAGATGTTCCCTCCCGACCGCGCAGTCGCACGTAAGATCCGGGTGGTTGTCTTTCCGGGGCCCCTTCCTGAGCGCGCGGCGTGGGGTGGTAGGGCCACCGCTGTTGATGAGGAAGGCACCGGATGAATCGGCGGGCGACCTGCCGTGTTTGGTGGAACAGCGGTTGCCGCGTCCAGTGCGTCGTACGCCGTGCGCGCTGCCATGCGCGCACCTCGCCCCAGCACACGTCCAAGCCGTACCCTATCCATTTTTCGAGTCTACGCGACGCAAGGAGCTGAAGGCGCACACTTGCCCGAGATCAAAATCAGCGGTTAGGCTACGCGCGATCGTTTCCCGCATCCAATACCACCATGCGACAGCATGTTCGCAACGAGACAGGGCAGGTCAGGGAATGCGAAATTTAATATGGGCGGTAGGTGGTGTGTGTGCTGCGGCTGCAGGCTTTCTAGTGTGGCAGCGACGCACCCAACCAGTAACGGTTCTGGCACACCAATTGCAGGATGCTTGGCAGGATCACCATACCCACGCATGACTAAAGGATGCGGTTATGGTTCGCCGAGTACCAAGCCAAGATTGCCGTATCGTTCATGCACCGAATGTCGTCTAATTAGGACAGGTTTTGTGCCAACATGCTCGCGACGATACTCTTGCGCAACGGCCAAACTCGAAAAAGGGGTGGCGATGAACGGAAAGATCAAGCAGCTCATTCAGCAGTTGGGCGAAGCCATCCACGAGTCAGTTTCTGACTCTGAATCCATCTCCGGCGTGGTTCGAGAGATTCGCGAGCAGGGTTTCGATGTATTGTTGATGCTCGAAGCCACGATCGGCTTGAATGAAGTAACCGAAGATGTCGAGGAGAGTAGCGAAGAGGCAGAAGCTGAAACGGGCGAGTTTACGCAGAACGATGTCAGTTTTTTAAAGTCCCTGCGCATTTCCTTACCGGGTGAAGATATGACCGGAGAAAATACCGGCTTCTCCTCCTGATGTGTGAAGGAGCAGCGCGGCCCCCCCCCCGGGGGGGGGGGGGGGGGGGGGGGTTTTTTGGCGGTTAGGCCGGTTAGGG